>CALMZV010000072.1 GCA_937870755.1 uncultured Methylocystaceae bacterium | reverse complement strand
TGGCGGATCCGCCAGGCAGGCCGTTTGCGCGCCCGGCGGCTGAAGGACCTGTTCGGACGAACCGGGCCGCACGACGGGGACGCGCGGACCTAGCGCGAGATCACGCGCCTGCGCCGTCCGCAACGCCGCACGCGCGGTCTTGTATGAAAACCGCGCCGCCGAGCTCTGCGAGGTCCAAAAGCGCCGCGCTTTGCGGCGCGTCATGTCAACCGGCGACCGAAGGGCGCCGGTTTAGGCGCGAACGCGCCGCCGGGCGCGTGCGAGGTCCAAGAGCGCCGCGCTTTGCGGCGCTTCCTATCAAGCCGCCAGCTCCGCCTCGATCGCCTTGAGGTCGATGGCGATGATGCGCGGCGCGGCGCCGAATTCGCCCTGGTCGATGGCGACGACGACCGGCGCTTCGACCTGTGGGGTGAAGATATAGCGCGCGGCCTCGCGCGCTTCCTCGCGCGCGGCTTCCACGTCGAGGCGTCGCAGCAGCGCGGCGAGCGCGCCGAGTTCGGGCGCGTCGGCGGCGACCGCCAGCACGCGGGCGATGATGGCGCGCGAAAGTTTGGCCGCGCCGGGCTCGATCGTATGCGCGCAGGTGCGGGCGGCCTGGAGCGCGGCGCGGAACGCGGGCAGGAATTTCGGCGGCAGGCCGCTGCGGCCGTAGAGCGCGGCGAACCCGGCGCCGCGCCAGTCGCGCGCGAGCGGCAGCACCTTGGCTTCGGGCAGGCCGGACAGTTCGACGAGCGTCGCCTCGAACAGGCAGGAGTTGCCCGACAGCAGCGCGCGCAGCACGAGGCCGGGGGTGAGGCGGCCGGCCGCGCGCAGATGGGCGGCCAGTTCGCGCGCCCCGGCCCAGTCCTGCGCGCTTTCGGCGTCGGCCGCGATGACGACATGCGCCTTGTCGCAGGATTCGCGCGTCACGCGCTCGGCCCGCTCCGGCGACAGCCACGCGCAGCCGACCACGAAATCCTTGAGGGCGGCGGCCGCCGCCGCCACGAGATCGCTGCGCACGGAAGGCGGGAGCGCGGGGCGCGAGAGCATGGCCTCGCGCAATTCGCCATCGGCGCCGAACCGCTCCACCATCCGGCGCAGGGAGAAGTCCGGGATGTCGGCGTCCGCGTTGACGGCGAGCGCGATCAGCGCCTCGCGCGCGCCGACTTCCGCCAGCGCCGCGGCGACAGGCGCGCGCAACGGGGCGCGCAGCGCGATGGCCGCCTGGGCGAACGCATCGCCGATCGCCGCGCAATCGATCAGATCGCCGTCGGTCAACAGCGGCGAGCCGCCGAGAACCGGCGCCGCCACTTCCGACTGGTCGTTGGCGAGCGCGAGTACGACGGCGGCCGGCGCGTCGGGCGCGCTGGCGAGCGCTTCGGAGATCGCCTTGCGGACCATCGGCGCGGGGTCGTCCACGAGCGCGGTCAGCGCGACTTCGGCCTCGCGTTTGTCGGCGGGCGCGAGGCCGGCGTAGAGATAGGCGCGCGCCAGGGAGCCTGCGCCTTCCGCACGTTCGGCGGCGGGGGCGGAGGCCGCCCATTGCATGAATTTGCGAACGATCATGGAGGGGGAACCGGGGACACGCGGAAATCGCTGACGTGGTTCAATGATCAACGTTTATGGTAAACGGAGCTTTAAGGCATGCGGCGGATCGGCGCCGGGCCCACGTGAGGGAATTGAAGCGCCCGCTTTGGGCGCGGGGACAGGACGCTTCCGCCGCAGGCGGGAGCCAGGAGCGAACGCGACGCCGAGCTGACGCGAGGGAATTGAAGCGCCCGCTTTGGGCGCTTCAAGAAAAAGAGGAGAACCGGTCATGACGGAAGGGGCGCGCCATCCGCGCGGGGGGCTTTATTTCGAGGATTTCACGGTCGGCCGCGTGTTCCGGCACGGTCTCACCCGCACCGTGACGCAGATGGACAACATGCTGTTCTCCAACATGACGCTCAATCCGCAGCCGCTGCACATCGACGCCCATTTCTGCGCGACGGAGACGCAATGGGGCCGTCCCATCGTCAATTCGCTGTTCACGCTCGGGCTGATGATCGGCATTTCGGTCAACGACACCACCATCGGAACGACCATCGGCAATCTGGGCATGACGGACGTGAAGTTCCCGGCGCCGCTGTTCGAGGGCGACACGGTGCGGGTGGAGACGGAGATCGTCGCGCAGCGCGCGTCGAAATCGCGGAACGACGCCGGCATCGTCGATTTCCTGCACCGGGCCTATAAACAGGACGGCACGCTCGTCGCCGAGTGCCGCCGCCAGGGATTCATGCTGAAAAGGCCGAACAACTGATGCGCAGCCAGCTCTTCGTTCCGGGGGACTCGGAAAAGAAACTCGCCAAGGGCCTCGAAAGCGACGCCGATTGTCTGTTCGTGGACCTCGAGGATTCGGTCGCCGCCGCGGTCAAGCCGGCGGCGCGCCGGCTCGCCTGCGCCTTTCTCATCAATGCCCGCAAGGCCGCGCGTCGCCCGCTGCTCTACGTGCGCGTCAACGCGCTCGACACCGGCCTGACCGACGCCGATCTCGATGCGATCATGCCCGGCCAGCCGGACGGCATCCTGCTGCCGAAATCGCAGGGCGGGATCGACGTGCAGCATCTGGCCGCCAAACTCGCGGTGCGCGAGGCCGAGAACGGGCTGAAGGACGGATCCACGAAGATCATGTGCGTGGCGACCGAGACCGCGAGCGCGATTTTCGGGCTTCCGACCTATCGGGGCGCGAGCCGGCGTCTGTCTGCGCTGACCTGGGGCGCGGAGGATCTGTCGGCCGACCTCGGCGCGGAGACCAACCGCCTCGCCGACGGAACGCACGCCGACCCCTACCGGCTCGCCCGGTCGCTCACGCTCATGGCGGCCGTCTCGGCCGGCGTGCAGCCGATCGACACGGTCTATCCCAACTTCCGCGACGAGGCGGGCTTTCGCGCCGAATGCGAGAGAGCGCGGCGCGACGGGTTCACCGGCAAGATGGCGATTCACCCGGCGCAGACGCCGATCATCAACGAGGTTTTCACGCCGCCGGCCGATGAGATCGACCGCGCGCGCCGCATCGTGCAGGCGTTCGCCGACAATCCGCACGCCGGCGTCATCGGCCTCGATGGGGAAATGCTCGACAAGCCGCACCTGGCCCGCGCGCAGAAACTGCTCGCGCGCATCGGCGGGTGAAATGGGCGCAGGCTCAATTCAGCAATCCGGCCGCCGCGTTTTTCAGATTGGCGAACGACAGCGGCCGGAATACGAATTCGACCCTGTGGCGGCCGGCCGCAATCTCCACGCCGCGAAACAGCAGGTCGGCTTTCACGATGGGCGCCGGAACGCCGTCCACGAACGCCTCCCAGCCCGGATAGTACAGGTCGTGCAGCACGACGAGGCCGCCCTCGACGCTCGCCGCGTCGATGGTCACGCGGTTGTCCTCGTAGGTCGCGATGGAGGCGTATCTGGCCGAGGCCGGAGCGACGTATTCCGATGGCGCACGGTCGCGCAAAGCCGGCGAGAGGCGCGAAAGATGCCCCTCCTCCACCAGCGCCTGCACGCCGCGCTCGTAATCGGGCGTGCGCCGGTCGGCGAGCGCCTGTTCGCCGTCGATCGGCTTCACGCTTTCGGCGACGAATACGCGCGGCTCCGCGCGCCCGAGCCGATAGATGTGGACGCCCTCCCCCGAATGGATCGCGGTGGCCTGCGGGCGCGGCACATGGCGCGGCAGTTTTTCGAGCGGCCGGTCGAGCACCAGATAATCGAGGCCGAGCTTCTGCGCGAGCCGGCATTTGTAGCCGCGAAACGTGTCGGGAAACTGCCGCAGGTTGGGATCGGCGGCGTTCTCGCCGGGGCCGATGGCGCGCTCGTAGTCGGCGATGCGCAACGGGTTGTAGCCGAGCGTGTTCTCCAGCTCCAGAACCATCGACGCGTTCTGCCAGGCGCCGGGCAGGCCGAGAATCTCCACGCGCGGGCGCTCGCCGGCGGCATGACGCAGCGCCAGTTCGCGCTGGAGCGCGGCGAGCCCCTCGCGCTCGGCCGGCCGCATGCCGGCGTAGACCGAATACCGTTCGGCCGGCTCCGCGTTCATCGAATTGGCGGCGTTGCGCCACACGAGTTCGCCGCCGGTCGCCGCCACCATCAGCGTCGCGGCCAGCGCCCGCCGCCCGCGCGCCTCGCCCCACGCCATCAGCGCGGCGAGCGCGCCGAACGCGGCGCAGGCGAAGGCGAGGCTTCCGGCCGAGGCCGCGAGTTCGCCCGCCGGCAGTCCGAAGGCGAGCGCCGCGCCCGCCGCCAGCCCCGCGAACGCGACGAACAGCGCGGCGCCGAATGCGCTCTGCGCGCGCAAGCCGCCGCGCGCGAGCCAGTCGTCGAGCAGGAACGCCGCCAGAAAGGCGAATGCGACGTTGAGCGCGAAGGTCGCGTCCGCCGGGCGCCGGTAGAGCGAGACGCCGGGCAGATGGTCGAAGGCGATGTCGAACGCCGGCGTCGCGCGGCCCAGCGCATAGAGGAGCGCCAGCGCGCCCGCGATCGCGAAGCCGCGCGCGGCGCGGCGCCAGAGCGCGCCGCCCGCCAGCCCCCGCCACAGCAGCAGCAGCGCCGGCGCGGAGCCGGCGAATAGATAGTTGACCGCCCGGTCGGTCCAGTCCGGGTCGGTCATCGTCTCGTAGCCCGGCCCCCAGTAGCGGTAGTTCCATCCCAGCGAGCCGAACAGGTCGGGCGCGACCAGCGTCGCCAGATTGGCCGGCGCGAGCGAGCCCGCCGCGGCCACCCCGTAGGAGATCGCCGGGCGGTTGGAATCGGCAAGCAATTGCAGCGTCAGCAGCATCGGCGCGGCGATCAGCGCCGCGCCGAGCAGGCCGGCGAGCGCCAGCGCCGGCGCCCGCGCGCGCAGGAAGGCGAGCGGCGCGCGCGCGAGAGCGACCGCCGTCGCCGTGCGTCCGACGAGCGCGAGGCAGAACAGGAACGCGACCTGATCGCGCCCGAGCGCCATCAAGCCCGCCGCGAGCGCGAACGCGACGCCGGCGCGAAGGCGCCCGCGCACCAGAAGATTCTCCAGCGCCAGCAGCGCCAGCGGAAAGAACGCGTAGGAGACGATCATGCCCGTGTGCTGAAGCCGCGACGAGGCCGCGCCCCCCAGCATGAACACGAGCGCGGCGAGCACGGCCGGCGCGGCGGCGAGCCCGTAGCGCCGCGCGAGCGCGACCATCGCCAGCGCGCCGCCGGCCAGATGCGCGAACACCGCGAGGTCGAACGCCTGCATCGACGCGCGCGGCGAAAGCCCGGCGAACAGCGCCAGCGAAGGCGTGAAGATCAGCGATTGCGGATCGGCGATCGCCGGGTGCCCGCCGAAATGATAGGGATTCCAGAACGGAATGCGCCCTTCCGACAGCGCGTCGCCGAGGAAGCGGAACATCGCGTAGAAATGGTTCTTCGAATCCCACGGCACGACCATGCCGTTGAGGCCCCACAACGCGGCGGCCGTGACCGCGGCCAGCGCGACCGCGCCATAGGCCGCCCGCGTTTCGCCCCGCGTCCAGGCGCGCACGGGCGCGGCGGCCTCGGCCGCGCGGGCGCGGCGGGCAGGCAGGACGACCGCCGGGGCGGAGCGGGCCGCATCTGTCTCGATATGGGACATGTCAGGCCGAAGATCCCGCCCGGCGCCCGCCCCAAGGCTGGCGCGACCAATCCCCGACCGGCGCGGCGCCGCTCATGCCATTCCCCTCCCCGGCGCGCCTTCTGCGACCTCTGCGCCCTCGTTCAGCGGAGCGCACCTTGTTATAGTGCATATGAATTACACATGAACGATCCGCCCGCGAGTCCCGCGGGCGTCTGTCTGCCGGGAGGCCCCCTTGCTGTTCTACGAACCCCACAAGCGCGACAAGACCATTCTCCCGCACGACCCGTTCAAGGCGCTCATCGCCCCCCGCCCCATCGGCTGGGTGTCCACGGCGAGCGCGAAAGGCGAGATCAATCTCGCGCCCTATTCGTTCTTCAACGCCGTCGGCGACCGCCCGCCGTTGCTGGCGTTTTCATCCGTCGGCGTGAAGGACAGCCTCGCCTTCGCGCAGGAGACGGGCGAATTCGTGTGGAACATGCCGACCTGGGACCTGCGCCACGCGATGAACGAATCCTCCGCCACGCTGCCGCGCGGCGAGAACGAGTTCATTCACGCCGGTCTCGAAATGGCGCCTTCGCGTTTCGTCAAGCCGCCGCGCGTCGCCAAAAGCCCGTGCGCGATGGAATGCGTGGTCACGAAAATCGAGAACCTGAAAACGCGCGCGGGCGCCGACTCCGATTACTGGCTGGTGATCGGCGAAGTGGTCGGCGTGCATCTCGACCCCGCCTACATCAAGGACGGCATGGTGCAGACGGCCGAGATGAAACCCATCGCGCGCTGTGGCTACATGGCCGACTACAGCGTGACGGACGAGATGTTCCAGATGGAGCGGCCGGCCTGAATGATCGCGCGCGACGCTTGGTTGAGTGCGCGACGGTCGACCGCGCCTCAGCCGCTGCGCGGCAGGGCCGGCGGCTTGCGCGGCTCGGGCGAGGGATCGCCGCCCGGCGCGAGCGAGCGGATGTAGGCGACGATATCGGCGATCTCGAGCTGCGTGAGGCTGAGGTTGGGCATCATGCCGTGCGGCTCGGACAGAAACACCTCCAGCGGCTTCTTTTCGGTGCGCCGCCGCGCGATGTCCATGAAGCTCGGCACGTCGACGCTCGCCTCCTTCTGGCTGGCCGACACCACATGACACGACGCGCACCAGCGCTGCGAGATCGTCTCGCCGCGGCGCACGTCCGCGCCGAGAGCCGGCGCGCCGGCAAGCAACACAACAGCGGCGCCCGCCGCCAGACCCATGCGCATATGCATTCTCATGTATCCATGATCGTGCGCCAGCATCGCCCGCGCCTTGGTTTGAATCAAGCGTGGCTCCGCGCCAGCGCCCGGTCGAGGAAGGCGATGAGATCGGCCGTGACTTCGGCGCGATTCGTTTCGTTCAGCATTTCGTGCCGCCCCTCGGGGTAGAGCCGGCTTGAAACGTTCAGCCCCGCGGCGCGCAAGGTCTCGATCAGCCCGGCGATGTTGGCGCCGACGGGATCGCGCGCGCCGCTGAAAACATAAACCGGCAGCGATCGGGGAATGCACGCGAGTCTTTCCGGCCCCAAAAGCTCGCCGAGCGCGTCCAGAAGATCGATGGCCAGTTGCGTCGAGAAATCGAAGCCGCACAACGGATCGGCGATGTATTTGTCGACCTCTGCCGCATCGCGCGACAGCCAGTCGAAATCCGTGCGCGCCGGTTTGAACGGTTTGTTGAAATCGCCGAACATCAGCTTCTTCAACAGCGGGCTCCTGCCGCGCGGGCCGAGCCGCAGGCGTTCCACGCGCGCGATCAGCCGCCCCGCCGCCGCGATCGCCGGCGGCGCGCCGTTGGAGCCGGACAGAACCAGCGCCGACAGCATGTCGCCATGCCGCGCGACATAGTCCTGCGCCATGAACGACCCCATCGAATGGCCGAGCAGCGCGACCGGCAGGCCCGCGTGCTCCATCTTGATGCGCCGCGTGAGCGAGGCGATGTCGCCGACGCATTTCCCCCAGCCCGCCCTGTCGGCGAAGAACCCGAGATCGCCGGGCGGCGCGGTATGGCCGTGGCCGCGATGGTCATGGGCGTAGACGGCGTAGCCTTCGGCGACGAGCGCGCCGGCAAGCCGCGCGTAGCGGCCGGAATGTTCGGCAAGACCGTGGGCGATCTGCACGACGGCGCGCGGCGCGCGCTCGGGCGTCCAGCGTCGCAGGAACAGGGCCGCGCCGTCGTCGGCGATATGGGCGAGTTCCTCGGCGCGCATCGCCGCCCTCCCCGTTCAGAAAGCCTTGAAGGTGATGATCGTATGCGTGTCCACGATGCCGGGTATGGTCTGCACTTTCTCGCCGACGAAATGGCCGATGTCGACGTCCTTGTCGACATAGAACTTGGCGAGAATGTCGTACTGCCCGGCGATGGAGTAGATTTCCGAGGCGATCTCGGCCTCCGCCAGCGCGCTCGCCACATCGTAGGTGCGCCCGAGCGCGCATTTGATCTCGACGAAAAAAGTCTGCATGCGGCCCGCCCCTATTCGCCCTTCTGGTCCGGTTTCGGCGTCTGGCTCGTCTCCTGCGCCAGCACCTCCACGTCGCGGTCGAGATTCGACTGGACCTTGAACGTGGATTGATACGTCTTTCCCTGATGTCGCGCGATGGCGACGTATTCGCCTTCCGCCAGCGCGAGCTGGGGAAAGGCGCCGATCAGTTCTCGGATCACGTCGCCGCCGGGCGTCAGCACCGAGAAATTGGTGTTGGCGAGCGCTTCGCCGCCCGGCGCGTTGACGAGCTTGAGCGTCATCGTGGCCGCGCGATGGCGCAGCGTCGCCTCGGTCGTCTTGCCCGGCTGGACGCGCAGGTCCGCCGTCACCACCGAATTGGTGGCGATGGGCGCGCCGAGCGCGCTGCCGGTCGACCCGCCGGAGGTGTCGTAGAGCGTGGAGACGATATGATAGACGCCCTCCGGCAGCGCGATCGTCTCGCCCGCCTTGCCCCTGGCGAGAACGAGCTTGGCTTCCGCATTGCCGCGTTCTGGCACGTAGATGGCGATGGTCAGCCGCTGCGCGGGCGCGGGCGTGTCGCCCAGCATGCCGACGATCTTCAGGCCGCCCGCGTTCAGCGGCACGCGTTCCGAGACATTGGCGCCGAACAACCGCACCAGCCGCGTCGCGCCCGCCAGCCCATAGGCCGCATGCGCCACATAGCCGCCGTTCGGCAGGATGAACTGCGGGGCGGCCTCGCCCGATTCGGCGACGAGCTTGTGCGTGCCGTCCGGCTGCGCGCGCTCCTCGTAGATGCGCCATTTGACCCCGCCGCGCAGCGGCTGGCCGTCGCCGGCGGCGAGGGTCGCCGACAGATAGAGCGCGCTCTGGCCCGGCTCGACGCCGGTCGAGGGCGGCCCGCGCGTGGCCGGGCCGGCGGGCGGCGGCGCGACCGGGGGCGCGGCCGTCGGCCGCGACGGCGGCCGGGGAAACGGCAAGGTGGACGCGGGCGGCGGCGCGGGCGCGGCGACCTCCGGCGGCGGGCCGGCCGGCGACTGGGCGCCCGCCGGACCGGCCGCGGCCGCAGCGGCGAACGCCAGCGCCGCCAGACAGAGAACGTGAGCTATGCGCGACGAAATCATCGCGCATGGGATGGCCCCCGATTGCGGCGAGGTCAAGAAGCCGCCGGTCGCCGCGTCCGCGCGAATTGCGACGAACGGGTTTCGTTTCTCTTAACCCCGGCGTCGTACAAGCGAACGGAGGCGCAAAGCGTCGAGAGTTCCGCCATGTCGATCTACCTGTCCCGAAAGCCCGTCGCCCAGGCCCTGTGCGAAGCCGCCGCCATCGCCGCCGCGCTGGCGCTGGCCCTGGCGCTGGCGCATACCACGCCGGCCGCCGCGCAGCCGGCCCTGGTCGTCGCCGCAGGCAAGATCGAGATCATCCGCCCGCCGGTCGGCCCCGGCCCCCTCGAAGAGGCCAAGGGCGACGAGGAGGCCGAAAAGAAGGCCGCCGCCGACGGTGAAGACGGCGAGGACAAGGCCGAAGACAAGGCAGAAGACAAGGCCGGCGACGACAAGACAAGTGCGGACAAGGCCGAGAAGGACGGGGCCGATCCCGTGACCGGGGACGACAAGTCGAGGGGCTGACCCCCGCATTGCACGCCGCGTCGCCGGGCGTGCTAGCATTGTTCCATGGACATCGATGCGCGGCCACGGCCGGCCGGTTTTGCGGCGCAGGATCCCATTCTGACGGGCGGTGGCGAATGCGGCGCGCTCTTGCGCGCGCTCGACTGGAACGACAACCCGCTCGGTCCGCCGGACGGCTGGCCGGGCGAATTGCGCACGCTGGTCGGCGTCATGCTCGCATCCGCGCAGCCGATCCTGATCGTCTGGGGACCGCGCCAGATCACGCTCTACAACGACGGCTACGCCGCCATGTGCGGCGACCGCCACCCCGATGCGCTCGGCAAACCGTTCCGCGACCTGTGGTTCGACATCTGGGACGAAGTGGAGCCGATTCTGACCCGCGCCTACGACGGGGTCAGCACGCGCATGGACGACATCGAGTTCACCATGCATCGCAACGGCTATCCCGAGGAGGCGCATTTCGCCTTCTCCTACACGCCCGTGCGCGACGCGGCGAACGTGGTGCTGGGCATGTTCTGCGCCTGCGTGGAGACGACCGCGCAGGTGATGGCCGCCCGTCGCGATCAGGAGGACAGCGAGCGTCTGCGCCGGCTATTGGAATATGCGCCCGGCGCCATCGCGGTGGTGGTCGGTCCCGACCACAGGTTTCTGCTCGCCAACAAGGCCCTTCGCGACATGATCGGCGTGGAGGATTCCGTCGGCAAACGGGCGCGGGACGTGCTGCCCGACATCGTCACGCAACGCGTCGTCGATCTGCTCGACAGCGTCTACCGGACCGGCGAGCGGCATGTGGGCCGCAATGTCGAGGTGGACATCCGCGGCCCCCGCGGCGACGCCGACAGGCCGCGACGCTGGCTCGACCTCGTCTACGAGCCGGTGCGCAACGCGCGCGGCGAGATCGCCGGCGTGTTCGCGCAGATTCAGGACGTCACCGAACGCGCGCTCGCGGAGGAACAGCAGCGCCTCGTCAACGTCGAGATCGCGCACCGCATGAAGAACCAGCTCGCGGTCGTCAGCGCCATCGTCTCGCAATCGCTGCGCGGCGCGAAAACGATCGAGCGCGCGCGCGAACTCATATCGAGCCGTATCGGCGCGCTCGCGCGCGCGCAGCAATCGCTGATCGACAATCCGTTTGGCCTGGCGCAACTCGAACATGTGGTGCGCGCGGCCATCGGCGCGCACGAGAACGCCGACGCGCCGCGCTTCGACATCGCGGGGCCCGGCATGAGCATCGCTGCGCGGCCCGCGCTTTCGCTCTCGCTGATCCTCCACGAACTCGCCACCAACGCGACGAAATACGGCGCGCTGTCGACGCCGGGCGGACGCGTCGAGATCGCGTGGTCGCGGACGCCGGCGGCGGACGGCGGGGAGGCGCGCTTCGCGCTGACGTGGCGCGAGAGCGGCGGGCCGCCGGTCAGGGCGCCCAAATCGTCCGGCGGCGGCGCGCGGCTGATCCGCGCGGGACTGGGCGGCGCGCGCCACTCCAGGGTCACGCTCGATTACGCGCCCGACGGCGTCCGCGCGACGATCGAGGCCGACCTCGACTCGATCTCCAGCGACCCCATCGCGCGCCTCTGACCGGAGCTGTCAGCCGCGCCGCGCGTCCGGCGCCTTCGCCTCGTCCGCGAGCGCGGCGAGCGCGTCGGCGAGCGTCGCCGTGGCTTGCGCCTGCGAGCCGAGCCGGCGCAGCGACACGGTCCGCTCGGCCGCCTCCTTGCGCCCCACCACGATCAGCACCGGAACCTTCGCCAGCGAATGTTCGCGCACCTTGTAGTTGATCTTCTCGTTGCGCAGGTCGACATCCACCCTCAGCCCGGCCTTGCGCGCGGCGGCCGCGATCTCGAGCGCGTAATCGTCGGCTTCCTGCGTGATGGTGGCGACCACGGCCTGCAGCGGCGAGAGCCACAGCGGCAGATGGCCGGCGTAGTGCTCGATGAGAATGCCGGTGAATCGTTCGAGCGAACCGAACATCGCGCGATGGATCATCACCGGCGTCTTCTTTTCCGAATCCGCGCCGATGTAGAAGGCGCCGAACCGGCCCGGCAGGTTGAAGTCCACCTGCGTGGTGCCGCATTGCCATTCGCGGCCGATCGCATCGCGCAGCGTGTATTCCAGCTTCGGCCCGTAGAACGCGCCCTCGCCCGGCTGCACGCTGGTTTTCAGGCCGCGCCGCGCAAGCTCGTCCAGCACGCGCCCGAGCGCCTCCTCCGCCTTGTCCCACACCTCGTCCGAGCCCACGCGCTTCTCCGGCCGCGTGGAGAGTTTCACCACCACGTCGGAAAAGCCGAAGTCCTCGTAGATCGACAGGATCATGTCGTTGATCTTCAGCGCCTCGTCCATGATCTGGTCTTCGGTGCAGAAGATATGCGCGTCGTCCTGCGTGAACGCGCGCACGCGCATCACGCCATGCAGCGCGCCCGACGGCTCGTAGCGATGCACGATGCCGAATTCGGCGATCTTCAGCGGCAGGTCGCGATAGGACTTCAGACCGTTCTTGAAAATCTGCACGTGGCCGGGGCAGTTCATCGGCTTCAGCGCGAACACGCGCTCGTCTTCCGTATGGGTGACGAACATGTTCTCGCGATACGTCTGCCAGTGGCCGGACGTTTCCCACAACGCGCGGTCGAGCACCTGCGGCGTGTTCACCTCGATGTAGTCGGCCGCCTGCTGGCGCCGGCGCATGTAGGAGATGAGAGTCTGGAACAGCGTCCAGCCCTTCGGGTGCCAGAAGATCGTGCCCGGCCCCTCCTCCTGGAAATGGAACAGGTCCATCTCGCGACCGAGCCGCCGATGATCGCGCCGTTCGGCTTCCTCCAGTTGATGCAGATAGGCGTCCAGTTCGTCCTTCTTGGCGAAGGCGGTCGCGTAGATGCGGCTGAGCATCGGCTTCGTGGAATCGCCGCGCCAATAGGCGCCGGCCACCTTCATCAGCTTGAAAGCGTCGCCGATCTTGCCGGTCGAGGTCATGTGCGGGCCGCGGCACAGGTCGAGCCATTCGCCCTGCTTGTAGATTTTCAGATCCTGGTCGGCCGGGATCGTCTCGACCAGTTCGACCTTGAACGCCTCGCCCTGCGTCTCGAAATGCGAGATCGCCTGCGCGCGCGTCCATACTTCCTTCGTGAAGGGTCTGTCGCGCGCGATGATCTCGCGCATCTTTTTCTCGATGGCGGGAAAATCCTCCGGCGTGAACGGCGCGTTGCGGAAGAAGTCGTAGTAGAATCCGTTCTCGATCACCGGGCCGATCGTCACCTGCGTGCCGGGAAATAGCGTCTGCACCGCTTCGGCCAGCACATGCGCGCAATCGTGGCGGATGAGTTCGAGGGCGCGCGGATCGTCGCGGCCGACGAATTCGATTCTGGCGTCGCGCTCGAGCGTGTCGGAAAGATCGCTCAGCACGCCGTCGACCGTCATGGCCACGGTGCGCCTGGCGAGCGAGGGAGAAATGGATTTGACAATGTCGAGGCCGGAGACGCCCGGCGCGTAGGCGCGCGCGGCGCCGTCGGGGAAAGTGACCGAAATCATATGCGCTCCTTGCTCACTCGCCGCTGCGATCCGGCGTAAGCCTGCGGGCGCCCTGCCGGGCGCCGCGCGCGTTCTATAGCTTTTTCGCGCGCGGCGGAAGCCGCCCGGCGCCCCCGCGCCGTTACTTGCCGGCTGCGCGCATATATGGCCTAACTCGTGCGAAGCTGGAGTTGAACGAAGCGACATGTCGCGGAAGACCCTGCGCATCCTTTTGCTTGGCCTGGCGGCCGCCGTCTCGATCGCGATCGCCGTCGGTCTGATCGTGCTGGCGCTGACGCCCGCGCCGCAGGAGGCGCCGCCGGCCCCGCCCCCGCCGCCGGTCGAAAAGCCCGTTGCGCCGCCCGCGCCGCCGGTTTCCGACGCGCGGCGCGCGATCGAGGAGAAGATCGCGGCCGTTCCCGAGGTCGCGCGATTCTTCGACCGGCTGAAACTCGCGCTGCCGGGCGAATACGAAAAGGCGGTCGACGCGCTGGCGCGCGGCGAGACGACCGACAATCCCGACCTGTGGCTTTCGGAAGCGGTGAAATCCCTGCGCCAGTCGCGCGGAACGATGGGCGCCAAGGCGGACGCGCCCGCGCTCTCGAACGTGTTTTCCAGACAGTTCGCGGTGCTCGACGCGCTGTCGGCGCGCGATCCCAAACTCTGCGTCGATTTCCTCTACGGCGGCGCGAGCGAGGCGATTTTCTCCTTCGCGGCCGAGAACCGCGCGCTCGTCAGCGATCTCGCCATCGCCGGCCTCGACGCCATCGTGGACGGCGAGCAGAAGAAGATCGCGCGCGGCGCGCCCAACGAGGCCGACTTCCAGATTCTGGAGAAGGCGCTGACCGACAGGGGTCTCGGCAAGCCGGAAATCGAGGCGCTGCTCGACGGCAAGACGCCCGACCCGCCGCTGCCCGACGCGCAGATGTGCGCGGCCGGCAAGACCTATCTGCAAACGCTCGCGACCCTGCCGGAAGAAACGCGGCTGCGCATCTACGCGCTCGCCGTAGAGCTGATGGCGCGATCCTGAAGCGTTTCGCTTCCGGGAGAATGCGCGGCGCTGCGCCCTACATGCAGAGCGCGATCAGTTCCGCCGACGGCGGCGCGACCGCGACCACGGTCAGGCGATAGCGGCGCCCGTCGCGCGTCGTCCATTCCATGCCCTGGCCGGGGGACAGCCCGATCAGCGCGGCGCCGATGGGCGTGAGGATGGAGACGCGATCGAGCGCGATGTCGGCGTCCTTCGGATAGACGAGCGTGATGCGGCGATGCTTGCCGTCGTCGGACCGATATTCGACCGTCGAGCCCATCCGCACCACGTCCGGCGGAACGGACCCGGCCGGAACGATGCGCGCGCGCGCCAGTTCCTCGAACAGCTCGCTCGCAACTTCCGGCGCCCGGCTTTCGGTCGCGCTCGCCAGCGCGTTCAGCCGCTCATAGTCGAGATCGCTGACGACGATGCCGGGTTTGCGACCTGTTTCATTCGATGCGTGCATGTGGTTGCCTTTCGCGCGCCCTGCTTTCGCGCGCATGCGGTGCGCCGGACCGCGCGCAAGCCTCGCGCCCGCGTCGCGGCGGCGGAATGTCTGGAAGATGGAAGCGCCGTCAGGTTGCGCGCCGGCCCCGCCTCATGGCGTCTGCGGCCGCACGCGGTACGCACCCCCGCAGTCCGGGGCGCACGGGCCGGACTCGGGGGCTAGATTTCCGCGATGGGATGCACCCGGAAGGTGACTGCGCTGCGACGGCCCATGAGCGACATGCTTGGCGCCGCGGCCCGGTTTGTCAACCGGCCCGCCTCAGCATCGCCGGGACAGGCTGAACTGAAACGCCTGCGCGATCCCTTGCTCAGGTCGGCGGCTCGACCATGTCGCACGCGAGCGGTCCGCGCCATTTGCCGTAACGCCAGAAATGCAGCGCGTCGGCGCCCGCGGGCCGTTCGCGCGGAACGGGGTCGAACCCCGCCGTGCCGCCGGGCCTGCAGCGGCAGACGCGCGCAAAGCCCATCCAGCCGCCGCCCCACAGACCGTAGCGGCCGATCGCCTCGTGCATGTAGGCCGAACACGTCGGCAGATGCCGGCACTGGCGCCCTATCAGCGAGGACAACGTCAACTGATAGAAGCGCAACGCGCCGCGCGCCAGCAGCGCCGGCAGATCGCTCACGGTCCGAACGCGAAAGCCGTCCGTCACTTAGCCGGCCCTTTTCTTCTCGATCTGGTCGAGCGCGTCCACCACCGCGTCGAACGTGAGCATGGTTGAGGCATGGCGCGCCTTGTAGTCGCGCACCGGTTCGAGCGCGGCCAGATCCGCCCAGCGCCCGTTCGGCGGCGGACCGTTTTCCTTCAGCATCTTGCGCATCGTCTCGCGCAGCGCGCGCATCTCGTCGGCCTTCGCGCCGATCACGTGCCGCGCCATGACGGAGGACGAAGCCTGCCCGAGCGCGCAGGCGCGCACCTCGTGCGCGAAATCGACGATCTCGTCGCCCTGCGTCTTCAGATCGACGGTGACGGTCGATCCACAGAGTTTGGAATGTGCGGTCGCGCTCGCATCTGCGTTCGTCAGCCGGCCGAGCCGGGGAATGTCGGCGGCGAAGGAGAGAATGCGCGCGTTGTAGATGTCGTTGAGCATGGAAGAACCGTCGCGGCGCATGCGGCTACAAGGCGCAATCGCCGGTTTCGTGCTTATATAGGATTTCGTGGCCGCGCCGCGAGGGACGCCGGCTGATCGAAAGGCATAAGTAGCATGGATGCAGTGGTTAAGACCTTGTCGGGCCACGCCGGCGACCGGCCGGCGGACGCCGCGAGGCCCCGCCCCTCCCGCGCGGAGGCCGAACAGGCCGTTCGCACGCTCATCGCCTACGCGGGCGACGATCCTTCCCGCGAAGGGCTGAAGGAGACGCCCGCCCGCGTCGCGCGCGCCTACGACGAACTGTTTTCCGGCTACGCGCAGGACCCCGCCGCCATACTCGACCGCGTGTTCGAGGAAGTGGCCGGCTACGACGACATGGTGCTGGTGCGCGACATTCCCTTCACCTCGCATTGCGAGCACCACATGGCGCCCTTCGTCGGCAAGGCGCATGTCGGCTATTTCCCGAGCGTGGGCGTCGTCGGTTTGTCGAAACTTGCGCGGCTCGTGGATCTCTATGCGCGCCGCCTGCAGACGCAGGAGGCGATGAACGCGCAGATCGTCGATGCGCTGGAGGCGCATCTCAGGCCGCGCGGGGTCGCCGTCATGCTTGAAGCCGAACACATGTGCATGTCCATGCGCGGTGTGATGAAACAGGGCGCGCTCACCGTCACGACGCGGTTCACGGGCCTGTTCCACGACAATCCCGCCGGGCAGATGCGCTTCATGCAGATGGTGCGGGCGCATCGGTAGCGCCGGCGAAGGCGCGACGCGCCCGCGGGCGGAGCATTGACAGCCGGATCCGACTTGTTATGTTATAACATAACAAGTCGGATATCCGCCCGTGTCGCCTCGCGTTCTTCTCGCCTGCCTGCCGCTCGCCTTGGCCGCCGCGCCCGCCACGGGCGAGCCGGCCGCGCCGGTCGGCCAAGAGAAACTTCAAGAGAAACTTCAAGAGAAACTTCAAGGGAGACTTCAAGGGAGACTTGAAGAGAGACTTCAGGAAATCGAGATCGTACTGGCGGCCCCCGCCCCGGCGCAAGAGCCGCCCGGCGCCCGTCCGCCGACAGCCGCCGAAGCGCGCGCGCGCGGCGCCGCCACCCTCGGCGAGGCGCTGGCGAACGAACCGGGCGTGGCGACGACCGGCTACGCGCCGGGCGCGGCCAGCCGCCCCATCCTGCGCGGGCTGGACGCCGCCCGCGTGCGCATTCAGGAAAACGGCCTGACGTCCGGCGACGTCTCGACGCTCGGCGAGGACCACGCCGTGCCGGTCAGCCCGCTCGCGGTCGAACGGATCGAGGTGCTGCGCGGGCCGGGCGCGCTGCGCTACGGATCGCAGATCGTCGGCGGCGTGGTGGAGGCGAGCGACGGAAAGATCGCCGAGGCGGCGCGCCCGGGCATGCGCTACCGCGCGTTCGGCGCGCTGGGCGGCGCCGATTTCGCCCGCGAGGGCGCGAGCGAACTCGACGCGGCCGGACAGAACGTCGCCGTTCATGCCGGCTGGTTCGGCCGCGAGGCCGCCGACTATCGCACGCCCGACGGCGTCCAGCGCAATTCGGCGGCGCGCGCCCGCGGCTTTTCGCTCGGCGGTTCGTATGTGTTCGACCAGGGTTTTTTCGGCGCGTCCGTCTCGCATCACACCGGCGTCTACCGCATCCCCGGTTTCTTCACCGCGCTTGCCGGCACGCGCATCGAACTCGATCAGGTGAAACTGGCCACGCGCGGCGAATACCGCCCGACCGGCGGCTTCATCGAGGCGATCCGTTTCTGGGGCGGCTGGTCCGACTATCGCCACGACGAAAAGGGCCGCGACGCGACCAGTCTCGACAGCGTGCGCGCGACGTTCAAGAACCGCGAATGGGAAACGCGCGTGGAGGCGCGCCATGCGCCGGTCGAAACCCCGTTCGGCGCGCTGACCGGGTTTTTCGGCGCGCAGGCGGGCGTGGCGCGTCTGGGCTCGGCCGGCGAGGCGGGTTCGCTCATTTCGCCCGCCTCCACCAGCGCGCTTGCCGTCTATGCGGTGGAACGCCTCGCCTTCACGCCCGCGACCCGTCTGGAGGCCGGCGCGCGCATCGAACATGTGCGCGTCGCCGGAACGCCGGCGCTGTTTCCGGGCTTCACGCCGCCCGGCGATCCGCTGCCCTACGCGGCCGCCCGCGCCTTCGCCCCGTTCTCCGCCAGCCTGTCGCTCGCGCACGATGTCGCGCCCGGCCTCACCGGCGCCGTGACCGCGACCTTCGCGCAGCGCGCCCCGCAGGCGCTGGAACTGTTCGCGCGCGGCGCGCACGACGCCACGGGCACGTTCGAGATCGGAAACGCCCGTCTCGGCAGGGAGACCGCGCGCACGATCGAGGCTTCGTTGCGCAGGGTCGACGGCCCGCTGCGCTTCGACCTGCGCGCCTATGCGACCTTCTATTCCGGCTTCATCCATCGCCGCGAGACCGGCGTGCTGTGCGGCGACGATTTCGAAACCTGCGGCGTCGACGTCGAATTGCGCCAGACGATTTTCGCGCAGCAGGCGGCGACGTTCCTCGGCGCCGAGGCGAAGGGCGCCTGGGATGTGGCGGAACTGGCCGGCGGCGTTCTGGCGCTGGAAGGCCAGTACGATTTCCTGCGCGCGAAATTCGCCGACGGAACGAACGTGCCGCGCATGCCGCCGCACCGCGTCGGCGCGGGCCTGTCGTGGCGCGACGCCAACTGGACCGCGCGCGCAAGCCTTCTGCACGCCTTCGCGCAGCGCGCGACGGGCGCGGGCGAAACGCCGACGCCTGGCTACGACCTCGTCAACGCCGAACTGCGCTATACGCGCCCGCTCGATCCCGCGCGATTTGGCTTCAGCGAAGCCACGATCGCGCTCGTCGGCTCCAATCTCCTCGACGCGCGCATCCGCAACAGCGCCTCGTTCCGCAAGGACGAGGTTCTGGCCCCCGGCCGCGCGTTGCGCGTGTCGGCGCAATTGCGGTTCTGACAGCTTCCCCAACGACAGGGCGCATGGCAATCTTGCGGCGGAAGGAGTTCGCCATGCCGCTATACGCATTCGAGGATCTGAAACCGCAACTGCCCGCCTCCGGCCGCTGTTTCGTCGCGCCGGGCGCGCAGGTGATGGGGAACGTGCGGTTCGACGACGATGCCAGCGTATGGTTCAACGCCGTGGTGCGCGGCGACAACGAGCTCATCCACATCGGCGCGCGCGCCAACGTGCAGGACGGCTGCGTGCTGCACACCGACCCCGGCTTTCCGCTCACCATCGGCGCCGACGTCACCATCGGCCATTGCGTCATCCTGCACGGCTGCACGATCGGCGACGGCGCGCTGATCGGCATGGGGTCCATCGTCCTCAACGGCGCAAGGATCGGCCGCAACTGTCTCGTCGGCGCCAATTCGCTCGTCACCGAAGGCAAGGAGTTTCCCGACAATTCGATGATCATGGGCTCGCCCGCGCGCGTGGTGCGCACGCTCGACGAGCGCCAGGCGATGTCGGGCCGCATGACCGCAGCCCACTACGCGGCGCGCGCCGAAAGGTTCCGCAAGTCGCTGAAGCCGCTCGGCTGAACGCGCCCGCGGCGCCGCCGCGGTCTTAAAGGACGATGTCCTCGTCGAATTCCTCGATGGGAATGAGCCGGCTGAATTCCACGGCGAGGCCGCCTTCGAAGTGGCGCACCACCTTGCCCGCGCGCCGGCCCACCTCCACGCGCGCGCCGATCGGCGGAATGACGTCGCTGCGCAGGCCCACGCCCGACACGGACACGTCCACCACCTGGACCATCGCATGGTCGCCATCGGGCAGGCTCATCACGCTCGCCGTCTGGCGCGGGGCGATGCGGCGATGGCGCCGGTCTTCCGGCAGGCCCACGTAGTCGTGATTGATCATCCAGGTCAGAAGATCGGCCAGCTTATCGCGACGCGCCGCCGTCATGGCGAACGTGATCGCAAATCCGTCGAGCGTATGGCGAACGATCTCGCCCTCGATCCGTCCGATGGTGTCGAAATACAGGACGACCTTTTCCCCGATGGCGCCCCTGCTCGGCGCCGCCAGCAACAGCCCGCCCGGCGAGATGTTGATCGTGCGACAGGGAAATTCCTGCTTGTTCTCCAGCATGTAGCGGCCGGCGACCGCAACGCGCGCGCGCCGGTGGCGGCGCCGTTCCAACGGCAGAGCGGAGGTGCGCGGGCTGAAGACGGACAAACGGACGATCCCGGTTGGCGGGGGGCTTGCCGGGACCTTAAAGCGCGTGGGTTAACGCTGGCTTACGTCGATCGCCGGATCGCGCGACGAGCGGCGTGGCTCAGGCGTTTCGTCCGCCTTCGTAAACGGTCAGATGACCGCGCGCGAACGGGCGCGGCGCGGGCGCGGCGCGCGGCGCCATCAGCGGCAGGCGCGACCGGCCGGTTTCGGAAGACATCACCCGCAGCGAATGCAGTTGCAGCCGCTCGACCGGCAGGAGGCCGAGCCAGGCAGGATGGGCGGCCGCGGAAATGGCGCCCAGGATGCGCGCGTGCGTCTTGCCGAAATGGCGCAGCGGCAGAAACACCATTTCGAAATCTTCGAGCGGCCGGCCGGCGGGCGCGGCCTTCAGCCCCGCCACCACCGGGCACGCCCCGTCCATCACCGTCCACAGCACGGCGCCGATGTTGGCCGCGTCCTCGCCCCACAATTCGAGGAACGGACGGCCCTTGAGTTCGTCGACGAACAGCGCGGCGAAACGCCCGCCCGCCAGCCGCAGCCGGAACGGCGCCTCGCCGTCCGCCTCGATCATGAACGTCTCGGCCAGAATGGAACGGATGGCGGCCGGATCGATCTCGGCGCGATCGGGCGCGAGCCGCGCGCGACGCAGAACGTTCCAGTAATCGTAGAGCTGCTGAATGGCCGGCTGCCGCATATCCGCCTCGACGCCGTTTCGCGACGGCGTGTTCGTGTTTGGGACACCGCGTGTCCGTTCGCCGTGTGGTCAGCAGGATCGGCGCCAGCGCGCGCCGCGTTAGGGTTAACCGAACCTTCACGTTGAGAATTCGTTAGGGTTGTGGGAGCGTGATGTTCGGCATCGCGCCGCATGGCTGTGGCTCCGGACAGCGGCGCGAGACGCGCATGAAACTCCGCCGGTTCGTTTTGGGACGAATGCGGGCGCCCCCCGTTCGTTCGGGGAATGGAGCGGCGGCGCGCGAAACAGGTAAGATGAAGGGGAACGGCCAGGCTCCGGCCGTTCCCCTTTTCCTTGGATGCGATGACGCCCGACCCCGCCTTTCGCCGCGCGACCCTCTCCGTGTTCATTCTCATCGGCGCGCTCGCGCTCGTCCACGCGGCGCGCGCCCTGCTGTCGCCGGGCGCCGACCTCGAACTGGTGTTCGACTACGGGTTCGTGCCGGCCCGATTGACGGCCGCGTTCGATCCCGACGGCGTGCGCGCGGCCATCGCGGCGCAGGCGAACGCCGTTGGGGGCGCAAACGCCTTCGCGACTTATCTGATCGACGGCGCGCCGGCCCTGCATACGCTGGCGACCTATGCGCTGCTGCACGCCAATCTGGCGCATCTGGCGGTCAACGCGGTCTGGCTCGCGGCCTTCGGCTCGGCGGTCGCGCGGCGCTTCGGCGCGCTGCGGTTCGCCGCGTTCTGCATCGTGTCGGCGCTCCTCGGCGCGCTCGCCCATCTGGCGACGCATCCCTATGGCGCGGTCGTCGTCATCGGCGCCTCGGCCATCGTCTCGGGCGCGATGGGCGCGGCCGCGCGTTTCGCCTTCGCGCCGGGCGCGCCGCTCGGCGGCGATTTCGAGCAGCAGGGCTCGGTCGCGCCCTATCGCGGCCCGCGCACGAGCATTGCCGACGTGTTCCGCAATCGCCGCGCGTTGACCTTCGTGGCGGCTTGGTTCGCCACCAATCTCATTTTCGCCGTCGCTGCGCCCGGCCCCGGTTTAGGCGAGAACAATGTCGCCTGGCAGGCGCATATCGGCGGCTTCCTGGCGGGCTTTCTGGGCATCGCGCTGTTCGAGCCGCGCCGCGCCTGAGGACGCGTTGGCGATTGCGGCTTGCGCCGCACGCCAAGCCGCATCATCCTGCGTGTTCCAGGGATGGCGTTCGCGCCCCGGCGGGCGCGACATACGCAGACGGAGGCACGCCATGACGGTCGCGCACATTCTTCGCAACAAGGGCGTCGAGGTGATTACCGCCGCGCCGCATCAAACCCTGCGCGACGCAGCCAACATTCTCTCCACGCGCCGCATCGGCGCGCTGGTCGTGTGCGATCCGGGCGGCAAGGTGCTCGGCATCATTTCCGAGCGCGACATCGTGCGCGCCATCGCGCACGCGGGCGCGACCGCGCTCGAAGCGCCGGTGTCGAGCCACATGACGACCAAGGTGACGACGACGACGGAAGACGCGCCGATTCACACGACGATGGAGACGATGACGAACGGTCGCTTCCGCCACATACCCGTCGTGCGCGAGGGCGCGCTCGTGGGCGTGGTGTCGATCGGCGACGTCGTGAAAATCCACATCGAGACGATCGAGAACGAGTCGCGTGCGCTGCGCGATTACATCGCCAGCGCGTAGACCGGCGCGTAGACTGGAAAGTCGCGGACTTTCCCGGTAAGGCGCGCGCCCGGACGAGCGCGACGATTCAGGCCGCGCGTTCGTACCAGCCGCGCGTGGCGCGCACGATGCGCACGACCGACAGCATGACCGGAACTTCGACCAGCACGCCGACGACGGTGGCCAGCGCCGCGCCGGACTGAAAGCCGAACAGCGCGATGGCTGTCGCCACCGCCAGTTCGAAGAAATTGCTCGCGCCGATCAGCGCCGAGGGGCCCGCCACGCACCACGCGACGCCGAACCGCCGATTGAGCCAGTAGGCGAGGCCGGCGTTGAAATAGACCTGGATGAGAATGGGAACAGCGATCAAGGCGATGACGAGCGGTTGTCGCAGAATCTGTTCGCCCTGCAACCCGAACAGCAGCACGAGCGTCGCCAGCAGCGCGGCCAGCGAAAGCGGGCCGAGCGTGCGCAATACGGCATGAAGCGCCGCCTGCCCGCCGCGCGCCAGCAGCGCGCGCCGCCACGCCTGCGCCGCGACGACAGGCGCGAGTATGTAGAGCGCGACCGACAGCAACAGCGTGTTCCAGGGCACGACGATCGACGAGAGGCCGAGCAGCAGCGCGACGATCGGCGCGAACGCGATGATCATGATCGAATCGTTGAGGGCCACCTGCGACAGCGTGAAATGCGGCTCGCCGTCGACGAGGTTGGACCACACGAACACCATGGCCGTGCATGGCGCGGCCGCGAGCAGGATGAGACCGGCGATATAGGCGTCGATCTGGTCCGCCGGCAGCAGCGGCCGGAACAGATGCGCGATGAAGATCCAGCCCAGGAGCGCCATCGAGAACGGCTTGACGAGCCAGTTGACGCCAACCGTCACGGCGATCCCGCGCCAGTGTTCGCGCACTTGCCCGAGCGCCGAAAGGTCGATCTTCAGCAGCATCGGCACGATCATCAGCCACACGAGCGCGGCGACCGGCAAATTCACTTCCGCGACGGTGGCGGCGCCGATGGCGCGAAAGGCGGCCGGCGCGATCTGCCCGAGCGCGACGCCGACAATGATGCAGAGCGCGACCCACAGCGTGAGATAGCGCTCGAACAGACCCATCGCGGGCCGCGCGCCCGCTTGCATCGTCGCATCGCTCATCGTCGCATCGTTCATGGCGCGGCCTTTTCGCTCGCGCCTTCCAGCGCGCCGATGTCGCGCAGGCGCGCGTCCAGCGCGAGTTTGTCGAGGCCCCGGATCGGCAGCGCGACGAAGGCGGCGATGCGGTTGCGCATGTAGCGGAACGCCTCGCTGAACGCGCGCAGCTTGTCGATATCCGCGCCCTGGACCGCCGCCGGATCCTCGATCCCCCAATGCGCCGTCGACGGATGTCCCGGCCACACGGGGCAGCTTTCGCCGGCCGCCGAGTCGCAGACGGTGAAGATGAAATCCATCCTCGGCGCGTCGGCGCCGGCGAACTCGTCCCAGCTCTTGGAGCGGAAATCGTTCGTCGGATAGCCGAACGCTTCCAGCGTCCGCAACGCGTAAGGATTCACGACGCCCTTCGGCTGGCTGCCGGCGGAAAAGGCGTTGAACCGTCCCGCCCCTTCCTTGCGCAGAATGGATTCGGCGAGAATCGAACGCGCGGTGTTGCCGGTGCACAGAAACAGAACGTTGTAGACGCGCTCATGCATCCGCGGCCTCCCCGGAATTTCGGCATGTCGCCAGATCGGCGAACAGCGGCGCGCAAATGTCCGCGCGGCCCGCGCAGCAATCCTGCGTGAGGAAAACGACAAGGGCGCGAAACCGCGCAAGATCGGCGCGATAGAGGATCGACCGGCCGCGCCGCACGCCGCGCACGAGTCCCGCGTTCGCCAGCACCGACAGATGCGCCGACATGGTGTTCTGCGGCGCTTTCGCCGCCCGCGCGAGTTCGCCCGCCGCCACCCCGTCGGGTTCGCTGGCGATCAACAGGCGGAACGTGTTGAGCCGGGTCGGCTGCGCCAGCGCGGCGAGCGCTTCGAGGGCGTCTGATTCATCCATATTTCCAGATTAATGGATTTATGTGACAGGCTCAAGACTCCCCGTCGCCCGGCCTAGGCCACCGGCGCCGGCTCCGCCGCGCCCACCAGATCGTTGATTTCCGGCAGCCAGCGTTTGGCGGTATCCGATCCGATGGCGATCAGTTCGGCGGCCCGGTGAAACTCGAACAGGCCGAACTGGTCGAGCCGCGCGTTGATGAGAATGTCCGGCGGATCGCCGGCCAGCCGCGAGCGCGCGATGCGGTCGTGGATGATGGCGAAGGAATCGACCATCACGGACGCGATGCCCGGCGCGTCGCCACGTCCGCGCCGCATGTAGCGGCTGAGGAACGCGCGCGGCGAAAGCCCGCCCGGCGCCCAGGACGCCGGCTGCGCCTCCGCCTCTTCGGCGAGCGTGGCCACGGCGTCCTCCTCCACGCGCCGGTCGGCCATCACCGTGCCGCGGAACATGGAATCGGAAACCAGGCCGATGGCGATCACGATATCGGCGCCGAGCGCGCGACAGACCGAAACGGGGATCGGGTTCACGAGCGCGCCATCCACGAGAATGCGCCCGTCGACGCGCGCGGGTTCGAACAGGCCCGGCATGGCGTAGGACGCGATCACCGCATGCGACAGCGAGCCCCGCCGCAGCCAGATTTCGTGGCCGGAGCTGAGTTCCGTCGCCACGGCGGCGAAGGCGATGGGCAGCGATTCCACCGTGTGCCCGCCGAGCGTCGCCTCCAGTTTCTCGCGCAGGCGCGCGCCGCCCAGAATGCCGCCCGAGAACGTCAGGTCCAGCATCGACAGCAGGCGGCGCTTGGTGAGGCCCCGGGCGAACTCCTCCAGATCGTCGAGTTTGCCGGCGGCGTAGCACCCGCCGACCACCGCGCCGATCGAGGTGCCCGCGATCACATCGGGCTTCAGGCCCGCTTCGGAGAACGCGCGCAGAATGCCGATATGGCACCAGCCGCGCGCCACGCCAGAGCCCAGCGCCAAGCCGATCCGGGGGCGTTTTCCATTGCGCACGGGCGCGCTCGCGGCCACGACCCCGCCACCTCCGCCCGAAAGCCCGTACGCATTACGCATCATGGCGAACATCGCGGCCTCCCCCGCACACCTCGCGAGATCAGGCTGCGCTCCTTTCTTGCAAAGTTAATTAAGGAACCGGCCGATGGAAGACCCGTTCCCGACATGGTTAATCTTCCGCAAATGCAAGCCCGGCGCGCGTGACGCGCCTGTAGAAGCAGGATTTGCGCCCCGTGTGGCAGGCGCCGCCATCCCCGCCGGGCTTCACGGCCAGCAGGATGGCGTCCTGGTCGCAGTCGACGCGCATCTCCACCACCTGCTGCGTCTGGCCGGACGTGTCGCCCTTGCGCCAGAGCGCCTTGCGCGAGCGCGACCAGTAGTGGGCGATCCCCGTCTCGCGCGTCAGCCGCAGCGCCTCCTCGTTCATATAGGCGACCATCAGCGGCGCGTTCGTTCCCGCTTCCACCGTCACGCAGACGATCAGTCCGCTGGCGTCGAACCGCGGCGTGAAGACGAGGCCCTCCTCGATGGCTTTCTTGTCCGGTCCGGTCATCGCATCCTCGATTGTTGCGCGGCGAATCTGTCATAGTCCGAAGCGCATGTCGCGCGCCCTCCCCGTCCTGCTTGCGCTCGGCGCCCTCCTCGTGGCCGGCGCCTCGCTGTGGCTGTTGTCGCGCAGGACGGCGCCCGATGTCGGCGCCATCGCGCACGCGCGCGTCGGCGACATCGCGCTGGCCTACGAGGCCGGCTACGCGCGGTTTGCGGCCGGGCGCGGCGGCGGGCGGCTCGACCGCCTCGACCTGGCCGCCACCCTGCCGGATTTTCGACCCGCCGGGGACGAGTTGCGAGCCAGCGGTCCCGACGGCCGCGATCCCGGCCTGCTGTTTCTGTCGATCGCGCCGGCCGAGCGCTCGGTCGATCCCGCCGACCGCACGGCCGCCCTCTATGCGACATTTCTGGAAGCGGAGGTGGTGGAGGACGAAAGCGGCCTCATCATGCGGCGCTTCGCCGCCGGCTCGCCCTATGCCGGCGAGGACCTGTATTTCGACGCGCCGGAAGGGCGCGCCTTCGCCGCCCGCTGCACGCGCCCGACCACGCCCCCGGACGAACTGCCGCAAACCTGCGTGGTCGCCTTCAGGCTGGAGGGGCTGGACGTCGACGCCCGGTTCGACCGGCGCGCGCTGCGCCACTGGCCGTCCATCGCGCACGGCGCGCGCAATCTCGTGCGGGGCATGAGCGCGCGCTGAAGGCGCCGCCGGATCGCTCTAGGCTTCCTGATCGTCCAGGTCGAAATCGAGGATCGCCATCTGGAGCGTGAAGCTCGTCTGTTTGGCGTCGTCGGCGGAGATGACGCCGAGAAAATCCTCGCCGCAATTGAGTTCGACCGAGTCCGTCTTTTTCGCGCGCGCGACGATTTTCAGATCGTCGTTCTCGAACAGGCGGCGCAGATAGTCCTGAAGAACGGGACGTTGCACGGGAATCTTCATCTCGAAGGCGAAGGAGCGGTCGCCGTCCTCGTCGTCGAGCGTCAGGGTGGCGATCTTGCGCTCGCCGAGCTGCACGCCGGCCGCGCGCGTCGGATCCTTCGGATCGGGCGACACGCGCAGCGCATCGTTGCCGAACGACCGGCGCAGGAAATTCTGGAGCTTTTCGAGTTCGGCTTTCTTCAAGTCCTGCCTCCGGCGTGGCGCTGCCGCATTCGTTTGCCGGAAACCGGCGTGCGCATCAAGCCGTGCGCGCGCTCAATCGCTTTGCAGCTTGTCGGCGAGAATCTGGTCCATCGACCGCGCAGGCTCGGCGCAGCCGGCCGCCCCCACCACGCGCGCCGGCACGCCGGCCACCGTCGTGTTGTGCGGCACCGGCGACAGCACCACCGAGCCCGCCGCCACGCGCGCGCAATGGCCCACCTCGATATTGCCGAGCACCTTCGCGCCCGCCCCGATCAGCACGCCGTGGCGGATTTTCGGATGGCGGTCGCCGGTTTCCTTGCCCGTGCCGCCGAGCGTCACGTCCTGCAGGAACGAGCAGTCGTCCTCCACCTCGCAGGTCGAGCCGACGACGAACCCGGTGCCGTGGTCGAGGAAGATTCCCTTGCCGAATTTCGCGGCCGGATGAATGTCGGTCTGGAAAACGGCCGACGAACGGCTTTGCAGATAGAGCGCGAAGTCCTTGCGGCCCGACTGCCACAGCGCATGGGCGAGCCGGTGCGTCTGGATGGCGTGGAATCCCTTGAAATAGAGCAGCGGCTCCATCATCCGCGTGCAGGCGGGATCGCGGTCGAAAACGGCGAGCAGGTCCGCCCGGAACGCGTCGCCGATCGCCGGATCGCGCGCGAGCACGCCGGAATAGGCGTGCTCGATCATGTCGGCGGCGAGATCTGCATGGTCGAGCCGCGCGGCCACCCGATGGACGATCGCGCGTTCCAGCGAATCGTGAATGAGAATCTTGGCGTAGAGAAACCCCGCGAGATCGGGCTCGCGATGCACGGCCTCCTCGGCGTCCGCGCGGATGCGCGCGAAGATCGGATCGACGCGCGCGCCGTCCTTGCCGAAATCGAGGATGTTCGACTGACCGGACGGCCTCGTCGCCATGCGCTGTCTCCCTGGCCGACCCGCGGTCCGCTTCCCATCACCATACCATGGACGGGCCGCGCCGACGAACCAGGCCGCCGGCGCCGCGCATCAACGCTGCACGATCGCCTCAAATCCCCCGAAGATCATGCGTTTTCCGTCGAACGGCATGGGATTGGCCTCCGTCGACAGGCGCGGATCGTTCATCGCCGCCTGCATGCCCCTGTCGCGCGTCGCCTTGTCGGGCCAGCAGATCCAGGAAAAGACCACCGTCTCGTCGTCGCCGCGTTTGACCGCCATGGGGAACGAGGTGAGCTTGCCCTCCGGCACGTCGTCGCCCCAGCCCTCCACCACCTGAAGGGCGCCGTTCTCCTTGAAGACGACCGCCGCCGTTTCCGCGTGCCGCCGGTAGGTCTCGCGATTGGCGGTGGGCGCCGCGCACACAAATCCGTCGATATACATGGCTTGCTCCTGTCGCCCCGCAGCCGCCCCCGCCCGGAGAACCTTGCGGCCTCTGGACAAGGTCCAATAATGTTGATATCAACATTTCATGTCAAGCGCGCTTCCGCTCGCAACCGTTCATGAAATCCGCGACGCCTGCCTGTGCATGGCGACGCAGCGCGCCGCCCGCAGGCTGGCCCGTCGTTTCGACCGCGCGTTCCAGCCGGTCGGCCTGTCCAACGGCCAGTTCTCGCTGTTGATGGCGCTGAACGCGCCGGGCCGCCCGAAGCTCGGCGAACTGGCGACCTTTCTGGCCATGGACAGGACGACGCTGACCGCCGCGCTGAAGGCGCTGGAGCGGCGCGGGCTGGTCGCCGTGACGCGCGACGAGAGGGACCGCCGCGCGCGCCGCATGGCGCTGACGCAGGCCGGACATGAAGCTTTGCAGGCCGCCATACCCGTCTGGCGCGCCGAACACGCCGCGCTCGAACGCGACCTGACGCATGCGGGCGCCGACAGGCTGCGCGCCGCGCTGCGCGAGGTCGCGTGAACGCTGGGTCGGGGGGCCAACCGGAAAGGTGTTGTCATGAACGCGAAGGTGAAGCCAGTCCCCGAGGGCATGCGCACGGTCACGCCGCATCTGGTCTGCGCCGGCGCCGCGCAGGCGATCGATTTTTACAGGAAGGCGTTCGGCGCCGAGGAGCTGATGCGCCTGCCGGCCCCCGACGGCCGGCTGATGCACGCGGCGGTGAAAATCGGCGACTCGACGGTGATGCTGGTCGACGAAATGCCCGAATGGGGCGCGCTCGGCCCGAAGGCGCTGAACGGCACGCCGGTGACGATCCATCTCATGGTCGAGAATGTCGACGCGACCGTCGAACGCGCGGTCGCCGCCGGCGCAACCGTCAAAATGCCGGTGGCCGACATGTTCTGGGGCGACCGCTACGGAGTCGTGATCGATCCGTTCGGACATTCGTGGTCGGTGGCGACCCATCTCCGGGACATGACGCCCGAGGAAATGCTGGAAGCCAGCCGCACCGCGATGGGCGCCGGCTGCCCCGAGCCCGCCACGACCTGAGGGGCGCGGGCGGCGCATTGCGGTTCGCGCGCCCCGCGCGTTTCAAGCGCGCGCCGCCAGAAATTCGAGCGCCGCCTGCTTATACGCCTTGTCGCCCACCGCCTTGTTGTGGTCGCGGCCCGGAATGTCGACCGCGCGGGCGTTCGTCATCAGCGCGGCGAGCGCATGGCCGTCGCCGGCCACGTCGTCCTTCGTGCCGACGCATATCAGCGTCGGCGCCCGGATGGCGGCGGCCTCGGCCGGCGGCATGATCTGGCGCGAGCCGCGAATGCAGGCGGCGAGCGCCTTGCGGTCGCTCTTGGTGGCGTCGGCGAAGGCGCGGAACGCCTTCTGTTGCGGATCGGTCAGGAGATCGGGCCGTTCCGTCTCCATCGCGTCCGCGATGCCGACCGGCAGGCCGACGCCGTCCACCAGATGCAGGCCCAGCCCGCCGATGACCAGCGACCGCACGCGGTCTGGATGTTCGAGCGCCAGAAACGCCGAGATGCGCGCGCCCATCGAATAGCCCATCACGTCCGCACGCTCGATGTTCAGATGGTCGAGCAGGCGCAGGCAGTCCTGCGCCATCAGGCGCGTGTGGTAGCGCGCCGGATCGTAGAGCTTGTCGGAACGCCCGTGCCCGCGATTGTCGTGGGCGATCGTGCGCCGCCCGTCGCCCGTGAGCGTCTTCACCCAGAGCGGAAACACCCAGTTGACCGCATGGCTGGAGGCGAAGCCGTGGACCAGCAGTATCGGCTCGCCCCGGCCTCCGGCCGCGGCCGGCTCGTCGATGAAGGCGATCCGCACGTCGCCGGAAAGGAAGGTCTGCATCGCCCGACCGCCGCATTTCGCCCTGTTCAACCCGAACGTCATTCACTATGGTGCCGCCGATTTTGCAAGGACGGGCTGCTCTTCCATGGCCGATCATCCGACGCCGCATTTCCACAACCAGCCGGGCCTGCCGCGGGTGCGGATCGGCGCGAAACAGTTCATGTGCGTGGGCGCGCTGCCCCCGTTCGACCATCCGCACGTGTTTCTCGACATGGGCAAAGGCGACGAACTGGTCTGCCCCTATTGCTCCACCCTCTATGTGTTCGACGCGGCGCTGAACGGCCATTCCGACCCGGCCGAATGCGAATACAAGCCCGCCGCCTGACCTGACGCGGATGAGATCGTGACCGACCTGCCCGTCGTCATCGCCGGCGCCGGGGTCGGCGGCCTGTCGGCGGCGCTGGCGATGGCCGCCGCCGGCCGCCCGACCATCGTGCTGGAACGCGCCACCGAACTTTCGGAATTTGGAGCGGGCCTGCAACTGGGCCCCAACGCATCGCGCCGCCTGCGCCGGTGGGACGCGCTCGACCCCCTGCTCGCACACGGCCTCGCCCCGACCTGCGTGCGGATTTTCTCCGGCGAGTCCGGGCGCGAGATCGTCGAGATTCCGGTCGCCGATGCGCAGCGGCGCTGGGGCGCGCCCTACATTCTGGCGCACCGCGCCGACCTCCTGCGCGCGCTCGCCGACCGGGCGGCGTCGAACCCGCTGATCGAGATTCGGTTGGGGCGCGAGGTGGAGGGCTGGAGCGAAACCGCCGAACGGGTGACGGTCCACGCCGGCGAGGATATCGCGGGCGCGGCGCTGATCGGCGCGGACGGCGTGCGCTCGCGCGTGCGCGCCGGCCTGCGGCTCGCCGATCCCGACAGGCCGGTCTATGCGCGCCGCACCGCCTGGCGCGCCCTCGCCCCCGCCGACGCCGTGGACCCGGCGTTCCTGGCGCCGGCCAGCGCGCTGCGCCTGTCGGCGGGCGCCCATCTCGTCCACTACCCGCTGCGCAACGCCAGCGTCGTCAATCTCGTCGCCATCGTCGAGGACGAGTGGAACGAGCCGGACATGGCCGACGTCTGGTCGACCGAGGGGGACGCCGGCTATCTCGCCGCCCGGTTCGCCGGCTGGAGCGCGGATGTGCGCGGGCTTCTGGCGGCCGCCCCGCAGTGGCGGCGCTGGCCGCTGTTCATGCGCCGCCCGATCGCCCGCTGGGGGCGCGGGCGGGTGACGCTGCTGGGCGACGCCGCCCACGCCATGCCGCCGTTCCTGGCGCAGGGCGCGGCGCAGGCGATCGAGGACGCGGATGCGCTCGGCGCGGCCTTCGCCCGGCTCAAACATCCGGCCGCCGCGATCGGGATGTACGAGCAGGCGCGCGTGGCCCGCGCCAGCCGCGTGCAGGCGATGTCGGTCCGGCAGGGCCGCATCTACCATCTCTCCGGGCCGATGGCGGCCGCGCGCGACATGTCGATGCGCATGCTCGGTCCCGCCGGCATGGCGCGCGCGACCGACTGGCTCTACCGGGTCTGACCGATACCGCTTGAACCCTGCGCCCGGCGCGCGCTATGCCCGACATGAGCGGACGTGGCGAAACCGGTAGACGCAAGGGACTTAAAATCCCTCGGGGAATTCCCCGTGCGGGTTCGACCCCCGCCGTCCGCACCAGATTCCGTGTCTTTTCCGCTACAGTTTAGATTCAATTAACTCGAATCTGTTCTGGCGCATTGCTCGCGCGCGACCGTCGGCGTAGCCATGATGCGTTACGTGTTCATGGGGGTTTACGAAGCACTCGACACTCGCGCGCCTGCTGGCCACCACCGCGCTGGGCTTCGGCGCGAGCGGCGTCGCCATGGCCGCCGATCTGCCGCGCCGCGCGGTCGATCCGGCCCCGCCGATCTTCACGCAGCTTCCTGCGGTCGACGGCGTCAACGGCAAGATCGAGGCTTTCGGCGGCTGGGTCGATTCGCGCTGGCCGTGGCGGCGGTCGCACTTCACCGGCGGCGCCATTCCCTCGGTTTCCATTCCGCTCGGACATAGTTTCGGCGTGCAGGTGGACGGCCTCGTGGCCGGCTATCGCGGCCGCGTGACGGGCGGCGGCGCGGCGCATCTGTTCTGGCGCGATCCCTCGCGCGCGCTTCTGGGCGTCTACGGGTCGGTCATGCGCGTCGGCGCCTTCGGCGCGACGGTGTCGCGCGTCGGCGTCGAAGGGGCGGCCTATCTCGACCGCATCACGCTGTCGGGCGTCGTCGGCGCGGAATTCGAATCGGGCGCGCGCTGGGGTCTGCTCGGCTTCACGCCCGGCGGCTGGCTCGTGAGCCTCGGCCCGCGCCGCACGAGCTTCTTCGACATGATCGACGTGTCGTTCTACGCGACGGACAACTGGAAACTGTCGGTCGGCCACCGGTATGTCGGCGGCCGTCACGCGGCCTCGCTCGGCACGGAGGCGCTGCTGGTGCGTTCCGGCGGCATGGCGATTTCCGGTTTCGCGGAAGGCCGCATCGGCGAGCGCGACTACAAGGCCGCGATGTTCGGCGTGAAGGTCTATTTCGGGCAGAAGGACAAGAGCCTGATCGCCCGCCACCGTCAGGACGACCCGCCGACCTGGCTGAAGGACGACATGTTCGCCGCTTCCAACGCCGCGCGCTACGGCGCCCTGCCGATCCCGGCGGCCGCGCCCACGCCACCGACGAACGAGTGCCCCTGCGGCCCGTGCGAAACCCTCAACTGAGGCCGGCTTAACAGGTGCCGCGCGTTCTGCTCGCCTGGGAAGGCGGCGCCGGGCGCGGTCATCTCACCACATTGAAACGGGTCGCCGACGCGCTCTGCGCGCCGGCGATGATCGACGCCGCGCTCTGCCGCATGGAGCATGCGCGCGAGCTTGAAGGCGCGTGCGGGGCGGTGTTTCAGGCCGCCCGGCTTGGGTACGATGCGTCCGCGCGCAAGGCGCTCGGCGTCGTGACGTCGACCTGGGGCGAGTTTCTGGCCGAAATCGGCTTTCGCGATCCCGCCTTCCTCGTTCGCCAGATCGGCTGGTGGCGCGAGGTGATCGTCCAGCGTCGCGTCGGCCTCGTGGTCGCCGATTTTGCGCCCTGCGCCACACTGGCCGCGCGCACGCTCGGCGTGGCCTCGGTCGCGATGGGGAACGGCTACGCCCTTCCGCCCGCCGAACTCGAGCGGTTCCCCCCGTTCATCGCCGAACACGCCACGCGGATCCACGACGAACGCGACATCGTCGCGGCGGTCGGTGAAGCGCTTGCGCATTTCGGCGCGCCGCCAATCGCGCATGCCCCGGAAATTTACGGCTGCGACGATCAGCTCGTGCGCTCGCTGCCGTTTCTCGATCCCTATCGGGCGCAGCGCACGCGCGACTACCTGCCGCCGGTCGACAGCATCGCGCCGGCCGAGCGCGGCGACGAAATCTTCGGCTATTTCTCGTCGGGCGAACTCGACGACCCCGCGCTCGTGGAAGCGCTCCTGGCGCTCGCCCTGCCGGTGCGCATGTATGCGCCCGGCGCGACCGACGATACGCGCGCGCGGCTGGCCGCCGCGTCGCATATCGTGGTCGAGGCCGCGCCCGTGCCGCCGGACCTGATCGCGCGCCGCTCGCGGCTGATGATCCACGCCGCCCAGCACGGCACGCTGTGCCTCGGGCTGGCCGCCGGCCTGCCGCATATCGCGACGCCGCAGCATCTCGAACAGGAATATCATGCGCGCAAGGGACAGGAGGCGGGCGTGCTCGCGCGCCTGCCGCGCGCCGCGGACGCATCCGCGCTGCGCGCGTCCATACGGGCGGCATACGAAGACGACGCGATGCGCGCCCGTGCGCGCGCGCTGGCGCAGGAGGTGCGCCCGCTCGTGTCCGTCGACTCGCGCGCCATCATCCGCGCGCGGCTCGACGGCGTGATGACGGGGCGCTGATCAGCCGCGCCCGATCGGCGGCTGGAAGGCGAGCCCGAGGTCCCACGGAAAATTGATCCACGTGTCCTGCGAGACTTCGGTCACGAACGTGTCGACGAGCGGGCGACCGGCGGGCTTGGCGTAGACGGTTGCATAGTGGGCGCGCGGCAGCAGCTCGCGCAAACGCCTGAGCGTCGCGCCGGTGTCGACCAGATCGTCCACCACCAGCACGCCGGCGCCGCGCGCGGCGAGAATGTCGGCTGCGATCGGCTTGAGGATCTCCACGCCGCCCTGCTCGGTCTCCGGCGCCGTCGCGTCGCCCGCATAGCTGGACACGGACACCGTCTCGACGATGCGCAGATTGAGTTCGCGCGCCACGATCGCGGCCGGCACGAGCCCGCCGCGCGTCACCGCCACCAGCGTGTCGAACGGCCCCTGTCCGGCCAGACGCCAGGCGAGCGCACGCGCGTCGCGATGGAACTGCTCCCACGAGACGGGAAAGAATTTTTCCTGCCCGGCCGTCATGTGCGCTGGGTCTTCGCGCGCGCCTCCGTCAGCCGCGCCAGCATCGCGCGCACGTCAGCGCAGGCGGCGTCGAGCACGCCGCGGTCCTTGGAGCGCACGACGATCTGGTTGCGGAACGCGCCGGTTGCGAACGAGGGATAGGAGCCGATGGAGGCGTTCGGGTATTTTTCCGCGATCGCGCTCAGATCGGCCGCGTAGAGCCCTTCCGGCAACTGCCCGGCCTCGATCGTTTCCAGCAGCATTTTCGCGCCCGTCTGCAAACGGGGCGTCACGTTGTCGAGCATCGCCTGCATGATCGATGGCACGCCCGCCATCACGATCACGTTGTCGATCATGAAGCCGGGGGCGGTCGACACGCGGTTCTCGACGAGTTCCGCGCCGTGCGGAATGCGCGCCATGCGCCGGCGCGCCTCGTTCAGATCCTCCGGCCTGATGCGCGTGAGCAGCAGTTCGATGGCGCGCGGATGTTCGGAAATGCCGACGCCGAAAGCCCTGGCGATGCTGTCGGCGGTGATGTCGTCGTGCGTCGGGCCGATGCCGCCGGTGGTGAACACATAGGTGTAGCGCGCGCGCAGCGCATTGACGGAAGCCACGATCTCCGCCTCGATGTCCGGCACGATGCGCACTTCACAAAGGTCGATGCCGATCTGCATCAGATAATCGGCGATATAGCCGATGTTCTTGTCCTTCGTGCGACCTGACAGGATTTCGTCGCCGATGACCAGAACGGCGGCTGTGATCGTGGCGCTCATGCGGCGTGTCCCCCGTCGTCTTGCAATTCGAACGCGATATTTTGCGACGTTCGCAACGTCTCGCGATAGCCCCGTGCGCGCACCAGCCCGAACAAATCCACGCACCAGCGCTGCGGATTGCGCTCGATGATCATCAGTTTCGGCCAGAGCTCGCTGGCCGCCGTGCGAAAGAACGGCTCCAGGATGAGGTCTTCGGCGCCTTCGCAGTCGAGCTTGAGCGCGTCGATATGCGTCAGCCCCTCGGCCGCCGCCACATCGGCCAGCGTCTGCGCGCGCACGCGCACGCTGCCCCCCTCCACCGCCGGCAGAACGCGCATGGAGCTTTCGCCGCGGTTGGCGCCGTCCACGAACAGAACCGCCTCGCCCGCGCGGTCGGCGAGAGCGCATTCGAGCGTCTTGATCGTGGCGAACGCGTTCTGGCGAATGTTGTAGACGAGCCGCGCATGGATGTCGGGCTGCGGCTCGATGGCGAGGATGCGCGCGCGCGGCCCCGATTGCGCGGCCACGAACAGGCTGTAGCCGCCGACATTGGCGCCGACGTCCAGAAACACGATGTCGGGCTTCATGCGCGCGGCCAGCAGCGCCAGTTCGCGCGAGTCGAAATGCTGCGGCGTGAACAGGAGACGCCGCTCGCACAGATTGTCGTGCGGGTGGAGCCGCATGCGCGCGCCGAACGATTCCACGTCCGCCGGCCGGCCGCGCAGCGCCCGCATGCCGAGGGCCCGCATGAGGCCGCTGGCGCGCCGGCCGAACCAGCCGGCCGACGCCGCGCGCGATGCGGCGACGAGCCGCGCCGTCAGGCCGCGCGGCGCATGTGCGCCGAAGGCCGGTGGGTCGTGCGCGGCGGGAAACTGGGCGAGGCTCAGGGGCGGCGTTCCAATGGGCGATTTGCGCCTCTATCACGGCCCCGGCCCGCCGCGCCAGATGCCCGTGCGCTCTTGTGCGGCGCGCCAATTCGCCTAGATTGGATCGAAATCCCATAGACCGGACCCTTCCATGATTTTCGTCGACGCCTCCGTCGCGCCCGGCCGCAAGACCGGCCAGATCAAGCTTCATCGCGCCGAGGATTTCGAGCCGATGCGCAGGGCCGGCCGGCTGACGGCGCTGGCGTTGGACATGCTGGTGGCGGAGGTGAAGCCAGGCGTGACGACGCAACGGCTCGACGACCTCGCCTTCCAGTTCGCGATGGACCACGGCGCCTATCCCGCCCCGCTCGACTACCGCGGCTACCGCAAGTCGATCTGCACCTCCATCAACCACGTCGTCTGCCACGGCATTCCCGACGACAAGCCGCTGCGCGAGGGCGACATACTGAACATCGACGTCACGCTCATCCTGGACGGCTGGCACGGCGATTCGAGCCGCATGTATGCGGTCGGCGAAATTCCACGGCGCGCCGAGCGGCTGATCGACGTGACGTACGAATCTCTCCTGCGCGGCGTGGCGGCGGTCAAACCCGGCGCGCGCACCGGCGACATCGGCGCCGCGATCCAGAATTTCGCCGAGGGCGAGCGCTGCTCGGTGGTGCGCGATTTCTGCGGCCACGGTCTCGGCCGTCTGTTTCACGACGAGCCGAACATCCTCCATTACGGCCGGCGCGGCGAGGGCGTGGAACTGAAGCCGGGCATGTTCTTCACCATCGAGCCGATGATCAATCTCGGCCGGCCGAACGTGAAGGTCCTGTCCGACGGCTGGACCGCCGTCACGCGCGACCGCTCGCTGTCGGCGCAGTTCGAGCACACCGTCGGCGTGACCGACACGGGCGTGGAAATCTTCACCGCCTCGCCCGCCGGACTCGACCGGCCGCCGACCCGCTCCGCCTGACGGCATGAAGAAATCGCCAGGTTCCGAGCCGCCGGCCGGCGGCGCAGCGCAAGAGCCGGCCCATTTCCTCGGCCATCGCCAGCGGCTGCGCGCGCGTTTCGCCGAGGCCGGCGGCGAGGCGCTCGCCGACTACGAACTGATGGAGCTTCTGCTGTTTCGCGCCCTCCCCCGGCGCGATGTGAAACCGCTCGCCAAGGCGCTCATCAAGCGTTTCGGCTCTTTTTCCGAGGCGCTGGCGGCCCGGCCCGAGCGGCTGCGCGAAATCGCGGGCCTGGGAGAGGCCGCCATCGGCGACCTGAAAGTGGTGGAGGCCGCCGCCCGCCGGCTCGGCCGCGAGCAGTTGCGCACACGCCAGATCATGGGTTCTTTCAAGGACGTGATCGACTATTGCCGCGCCGCGATGGCCTACGCCGAACGCGAGCAGTTCCGCATTCTGTTCCTCGACCGCAGGAACGCCCTCATCGCCGACGAAGTGCAGTCGGAAGGCACGGTCGACCATGCGCCCGTCTACCCGCGCGAGATCGTCCGGCGCGCGCTGGAGCTGGGCGCGAGCGCGCTGGTGCTCGCCCACAACCATCCCTCCGGCGACCCCACGCCCTCGAAGGCGGACATCCGCATGACCGAGGAGATCGCGAGCGTCGCCTCGCTCTTGGGGATCGCGGTCCACGACCACCTCATCATCGGGCGCAACGGCCATACGAGCTTCAAGGCGTCCGGCCTGCTCTGAACCGCGCCCGAAGCGCGGCCGGCCCGCCTGCCCGAACCATCTGCCCCAACGCAAATTTAACCCCGCGCCCGATAGAGTGGGCGATCCATTGCGCGCGGAACCGGGCCCTTGTCGACAGAGATCAAGCCATCTTCACAATTCCCTTCGGGATCAACGGGTAACCGGCTCGGCACGCTCTACACGACCGCGATCGTCACCTCGTTCCTGCTGGTGCTGACGCTGCTCGCCGTCTTCTGGGCGCGCGACCGCGAGAACGCCGCGGCGCTGCGCGACGAGACGGCGGCGGTCGAGGCCGCCCTCGGGACGGCGCTGCGCGGGTTCGAAACCGACGCGCGCGGGCTCGCCGCCAGGCTGCCGACGACCGCGCCGGCGTTCGGCGCGGACGGAATGGTCCGTCTGGGCGCGGGCGAGCCGGACACGACCTATCTCGTCGACCTCGACCGGGTGCGCACCAACGGTCAGAACGACAGGGCGCTGCCCGTGGGTCAGGCGATCGCCGCGCTCGCCCCGCTCGCCGCCGCCGGCGACGCAGCCGGCGCCGCCGGGTGGGGACTGGCGGGCGCGCGCGTCGTGACAGGGCGCGGCGACCTCTATTTCGCGGCGCTGATGCTCCCCGGCGCCGAACGGCGCGCCAACGCCGGCCGCATCGCCGCCATCGCCCTGCGCCCGCTCGGCCATACGCTGTTCGCCGAGGTGGCGCGGCGCGCCAACACCACGCGCATCGACATCGTAGCCGATCCGCCGCCGCCCTCGGGCGACCAGGCGCAGTTGCTCTTCCCGGCTTCCATCGCCGGCCATCCGACGGTGGCGCTGGCCTGGCGCCCGTCCCGGCCCGGCGACCGCATCGTCGAGACGCTCGCCTCGCTGCTGCTGGGTTTCTCGACCCTGTTCGCGGTGCTGATCGTCGTCCATTCGCGCAAGGTCACGCGCGAGATCGCCGACATCGGCGCGCGCTCCGACGCCGCCGCCACGCAGGACATGCTGACCGGCCTGCCCAACCGGCTGATGTTCGGCCGCCTGCTGGAAAGCGAGATCGAGCGCGTGCGGCGCTCGGTCAACGATCGCGGCCTCGCGATCCTCTACATCGACCTCGACCGGTTCAAGGAGGTCAACGACACCTACGGCCACGCCGCCGGCGACAGGCTCGTCGTCTCGATCACGCAACGCATGGCCAGCCTGCTGCGCTCGGCCGGCCGCCTCACCCGCATCGGCGGCGACGAATTCGCGATCATCCAGACCGACGTCGTCGGCCCGCGCGACGCCGAGATCCTCGCGCGCCGGATGCTGGAGGCGACCAGCGAGGCGATCGACATCGGCAACGCGAAAGTGTTCGTCTCCATGTCGATCGGCGTCGCGCTCTGCCCGCACGACGCGCGCGACGCCGACGAACTGATGCGACGCGCCGATCTTGCGCTCTATCGCGCCAAGAACGAGGGCCGCAACCGCCATTGCTTCTACGAACAGCGCATGGGCGAACAGCTCAAGATGCGAAAGGCGGTCGAGGACGACCTGCGCAAGGCCATCGAGAACGACGAACTCGTCGTGCAGTATCAGCCGGTGATGGCGATCGACGGCGTGCGCATGGTGGGCGTGGAGGCGCTGGTGCGCTGGCCGCATCCGGTGCACGGACTGATCTCGCCGCAGAATTTCATCACGCTGGCTGAGGAATGCGGCCTCATTCTGCCACTGGGCGAATGGGTTCTGCGCCGCGCGCTGTCGGACGTGAGGAAATGGCCGGGTCTGAAGGTGGCGGTCAACGTATCGGGCATCCAGTTCCGCCAGCGCGATTTCGTGCCGATGGTCGAGCGCCTGCTCGCCGAGGAAGGCGTCGACCCCGCGCAACTGGAACTGGAGCTGACCGAGAGCATCCTCATCGCCGACGCCGACAGCGCCGAGGATTCGATGATCGAACTGCGCGCGATCGGCGTGCGGCTCGCGCTCGACGATTTCGGCACCGGCTATTCGAGCCTGATCTATCTGCGGCGCTTCGCCTTCGACAAGATCAAGATCGACAAGTCGTTTCTGGAATCGGTCGAGACGACCGGCGAAAGCGCGATCATCGTCCATTCGATCGTGCATCTGGGCCGCGCGCTGGGCCTCACCGTCACCGCCGAAGGCGTGGAGACGCGCGAGCAGCATCGCTTCCTGCAGGCGCTCGGCTGCCACGAAATGCAGGGCTATCTGTTCTCGCCGTCGGTGGGGGCGGAGGAAATCTCGCGCCGCCTCGAACGTCAGTCGGCGGGCGAGGATCCGTCGAAAATCACCGCGCTGCCGGCGCGCTCGGTCGCCTGACCGGGCGGCCGCGCACGCGCCGCCGCCCGCCACGCACGATCAGTGGAACCGGATTTCCGTGCCGATCGCGCGGATTTCCGCAGGGCGCAGCAGGCGCGCATGGCCGATCCGCACCGAATGCAACGGCCCTTCCAGCTTCTCCTGCCAGAACACCAGAAACTTGCGCAGCGTCGGGAAATGCGGCGCCAGATCGTATTCCTGCCACACGAACGATTGCAGGAGATGTTTGTGGTCGGGCATCCGGTAGAGGATTTCCGCCGTCGTCAGACCCCAGCCCGCAAGCTGTTTGAGAAACTCCGGCGAGACCGAACGAGGTCCCGCGATGCGACCTTTGTCGTCCATATGCTCCTCCATCGCGCATCGGCGCTGCGCTGCAACGCGGCGGTGCGAGATCTCCGCAGCCGGAACCGCGATCGCCCGATTGCGCGCGAACAAGGTTGACGAACCCTTAATCGTCGCAAACGGCGCCTTGCAGCTTCGCAAGAAACGGGCCGGTTTCGCGCTTGTGCGCGCAATCCTTTCCGCGGAATGATTTTCCGAGCGCAACCCGCGCCGGTCGTGGCGCGCCGAGGGAGGCGTCTCATGAACAACCCGCAGGTCAACAACGCCGCTCTGCTTGTCGGGCGCATACTGATCGCCGCCATCTTCGTCATATCGGGCTACAACAAGATCGGCGGCTATTCCGGAACCCTCGCCTATATGGCGGCCAAAGGCGTGCCGGGCGCGCTGCTGCCGCTCGTCATTCTGGTCGAACTGCTCGGCGGGATCGCGATCGTTGTCGGATTCCAGACGCGCATCGTCGCCATCCTGCTCGCCGGCTTCTCGCTGCTGGCGGCGCTGTTCTTCCACATGGGCGGCGATATGAACCAGACCATCCATTTCATGAAGAACCTCGCCATCGCCGGCGGGTTCCTGGCCCTGTTCGCCGCCGGCCCCGGCGACTGGTCGCTCGACGCGCGCAACAGGCGCTGAGCGGGAGCGGGACTGGAGCGTTCAGGCGGAATCGCTTGAGCGACGTGATGATGCGTCGAAAACAGCGAGAGCGGTTTTCGATCCGATCCGATCGGATCGGAAATCGCCCTAAGGCCTGTCCGGCCCGAGCCGCGCGAGTTGCTCGGGCGTGTCGATATCCTCGAACGCGCCCGCATCGTCCACGGCGACCTCCGTCACGCGCACATCCGCGCGCCGCAGCAGGCGGCGCGCGCCCTCGTCGCCGTCCAGCGCGCGCGCGGCCGAAAACAGCGAACGCGCGAGCAGCACGGGATTTCCGCGCCGGCCGCCCTGCGCGGGCGCCACGGCGTCTGTCCGCGGCGCTGCCCGAAACGCCGCGACCAGCGCTTTCGTGAGCGCCGCCGACACGCGCGGCATATCGCCGAGAAGCACGACGACGCCCGCGACATCGTCCGGCAGCGCATCGAGCCCCGTGCGCAGCGAAAGCGCGATTCCCTGCGCGAACGCCGCATTGTGCGCTTCCACGAAGTCGAGACCCTCCAGCGCCGCGAGCGTTTGCGCGCGCGCGTGGCCTGTCACGACGACGACCGGCGAAAGGCCGGCGCCGAGCGCGGCCTCGGCCGCATGGCGCACCAGCGGCTTGCCCGCATGTTCGGCCGTGAGCTTCGTGGCGCCGGCCACGCCGCCGGAAAAGCGGGTGGCGCGCCCCGCCGCCAGAACGATCGCGGCGATCCTAATCATCGTCGTGCGCGTCGCCCCCGCCGCGCGGCTGCGGCCGCGAGACGATTTCCTTGAGCAAGCCGCCCGCGCCCATGCGCTTGATGTCGGCGCCCGTCACCGGCACGTCCGCGAGCAGGCGTTGCAACACGAAATCGAACCCGTTCTCCTTCGGCGAACGCGCGCAGCCCGGCGCGCCGAGCACGGGACGGCCGTCCGCGCCGCGCGCCAGCAGCAACAGATTGCCGGGGTCGACCGGCATGCCGAAATGGTCGATGCGCCCGCCCGCCTGTTCGACCGCGGCGGGGATCACGTCGCGCCGGTCGGTGATGGCGGAGGCGCCGAACACGATGGTCATGTCGCCAGCGCGCGTGTCCGCCAGCGCCGCCTGCAGCGCGCCCGTCTCGTGCGGCACGCGCGTGTCCGACACGATGCGCGCGCCGGCCGGCGCGAGACGCGCGGAGAGCGCGCGCAACGTCTTGTCGACGGTCTTGTCCTTCAGCCCCGGCAGCAGTGTGGAGATGACGCTCACGTCGAGCGGACGGAACGCCGCCACCGACAGGCGCGCGCCGCGCGCGGCGGCGAGCGCGCGGTCGAGCTTCTCCTCCTCCACCGCGAACGGAATGATCTTCACCGTCGCGACCATCTCGCCGTCTTCCACCGCCTTCAGCGGCGCGAGCGTGGCCAGCGTGATCGCCTCGTCGACCGCGTTCACCGCATCGACCGCGCGCGCATCAACCACCAGCAGGCCGGCGCGCGTCGCACGCAGATTGCAGCGCCCTGTGAACGGCGGATCGCGCCGCAGCCCCTCGCCGCACAGTTGCGCCGCCAGACGTTGCGCGGCCGCGTCCTCCGCCACGTCGCCTGCTTCGAGCCGCGCGACCACGATGGTCGCCACGCCCGCCGCGGCGAGCGCCGCGACATGGTCTGCGCAAACCACATCGCCTTTCTTCAACACGAGGCCCGGCAGGCGCACCGCATGGGCGACCACGCCGCCGACCGCATCCTCCAGCGCGACGGGCCCGAACTTCATGAGCGTTTTTCCGTGCGCAGCGGTTTGCGTCGAAGATCGAGCACGATCTCGCCGAGGATCGACACCGCGATTTCAGCGGGGCTGACGGCGCCGATGTCGAGTCCGATCGGCGCATGGATGCGCGCGATCGCCGCAGCGTCGAACCCGGCCGCCTGCAAGCGGTCCACGCGGCGCGCATGGGTTTTCCTGGAGCCGAGCGCGCCGATGTAGAAACACTGCGACCGCAGCGCGAGCGCAAGCGCCGGATCGTCGATCTTGGGATCGTGGGTGAGCGCGGCGACGCCCGTATAGCGGTCGAGGCCGATGCCGGGCAGAACCCTGTCCGGCCAGTCCGCGATCACCCGCACGTCGGGAAAGCGCTCGGGCGAAGCAAACGCCGTGCGCGGATCGACGATCGTCACGTCGAACCCGGTCAGTTGCGCCATGCGCGCCAGCGCCTGGCTCACATGCACCGCGCCGATGACGACGAGCCGCGAGGGCGGCGCCTGCACATTGAGGAAATAGCTCGCGCCTTCGTGCTCGATGGTTCCGCTCTTGCCCATCGCCAGCCGTTCGCCGAGCGCCTCCGCCAGCGGATCGCCGGCGATTTCGTGCGCCCGCACCAGCCGCTGCGCGTGGCTCGCCAAATCGGTCACCAGCACCGCCGCGCGCCGCGCGCGACGCTCCGCGTTCAACGCGGCGAGCAGATCCAGTTTCATCAATCGACCTTTTCGACATAGACGCGAATACGCCCGCCGCACGACAGGCCCACGCGCCACGCGGTTTCGTCCGCCACGCCATATTCGAGCATGCGCGCGCGCCCGTCGGCGATGACGTCCTGCGCCTCGGTCACGACGTCGCCCTCCACGCAACCGCCGGAGACGGAGCCAAGGAACAGCCCGTCCTCATCGATGACGAGATGGCTGCCGACCGGCCGCGGCGCCGATCCCCACGTCTCCACCACCGTCGCCAGCGCCACCCCCTTGCCCGCGCGCCGCCACTGTTCGGCCTGTTGCAGAATGTCGTCGTCGGTCGAGTTCATGTTCCAGTCCTCGTCGCAATCTCTCCCTGGATGCCCGCGATCCCCCCCTGAGGACGCGCGAAGCGCCGTCCCGAAGGTGGGCCAACCAACACGCGTCTGCAACCCTGCCCGAACCTCAGGCGCCCTTCAGCCACCGGCGGGGATCCGCGCCGCCGCCTTCTCGCGACAGCGCGTCCACCAGCGCCTCGATCGCGTCCAGATTGTGAATCGGCCGGAATTCGTCGACATGCGCGAGCATCGTTCGCACGCCGGACGCCTTGGCCTCGAACTCCGCGAAACGCAACAGCGGATTGACCCACACCAGTCGCCGGCAGGATTTGTGCAGCCGCTCCATCTCGGCGGCCAGCCGGTCGAGCCGGTCGCGCTCCAGCCCGTCGGTGAACAGCACGCAGATCGCGCCCTGCCCCAGCACGCGCCGCGACCATTGCCGGTTGAACGTGGCGAGCGAGGCGCCGATCCGCGTGCCGCCCGACCAGTCCTTCACCTCGCTCGAACATTGCGCGAGCGCGGCGTCGATGTCCTTGGCCCGCAGCGCCCGCGTGACGTTGGTGAGGCGCGTGCCGAACAGGAACGTATGCACGCGCCCGCGCTGCATCGTCAGCGCGTGCAGGAAATGCAGGAAAACGCGGGTGTAGTCGCTCATCGAGCCGGATATGTCGCACAGCGCCACGATCGGCGCATAGCGCTCGGCATGCGTGCGCCAGGCGAACTGGATGGTCGCGCCGCCGGCGCGAAACGACGCACGCAGCGTCGCGCGCGGATCGATCCCGCCGCGCCGCGCGCTGCGCCAGCGCCGCAGCCGCAGCTTTTCGCTCGGCATATGCAGGCGCGAGAGCGCGGCGGTCGCGCGCGCGACTTCCTCCGCGCTCATCTGCGCGAAGTCTTTCGTGCGCAGGGTTTCGAGGCTCGACATGGTGAAGCGCGCGTCGACCTCCAGCTCCTCGCGCGGCTTTTCCTCGTGCGGCGCGTTGTACAGGGCGTCGGCCACGCGCGCCGCGCCTGCCTGCGGCTTGGCCGGCTCGCGTTCGTCCACCGCGCGCGGCGACATCATCGCGATCATCTTTTCGATGAATCCGCGCTTCTTCCAGAATATGTCGAACGCCTGGTCGAACAGGATCGTATGTTCGTGTTTCTTCACGAATACGGCGTGCAGCGCCGCCCGAAAATCCGCGCGCGTTCCGATCTGCGCGGCCTCCACGGCCTCGAGCGCATCCAGCACCGCGCCCGGCCCCACCGGCAGTCCCGCCTTGCGCAGCGTGCGCGCGAAATGAAGGATGTTCTCGGCGAGCTTGCCGGTCGCCTGCCGCGACGGCGCGGACAAGGGCGACTGGCGCGCCTCGCTCACGCCTGCGCCCGCATGTCGGCCGCCACCTCGTCCACCAGCTCCTTCGCCTTGGCCGCATCGATGCGCGCGATGTCGTCCTGATACTTGAGCAGCACGCCGAGCGTGTCGGTCACGAGCGCGGGATCGAGCGCCACTGCGTCCAGCTCCACCAGCGCGGCCGCCCAGTCGAGCGTCTCGGCCACGCCGGGCGATTTGAACAGGTCGAGTTTGCGCAGTTTCTGCACGAACAGCACCAGCGCCTGGGTCAGCTTCTGCGGCGCATGCGGCGCGCGGGCGCGCACGATCTCCATCTCGCGCGCGGCGTCCGGATAATCGACCCAGTGATAGAGGCAGCGGCGCTTGAGCGCGTCGTGCACCTCGCGCGTGCGGTTGGAGGTGATGACGACGATCGGCGGCCGGTCGGCCTTGATGGCGCCGAGTTCGGGAATGGTGATCTGGAAATCGGACAGTATCTCCAGCAGGAACGCCTCGAACGCCTCGTCCGTGCGGTCCAGTTCGTCGATCAGCAGGACCGGCGGGCCCTCGGCGTAGGGTTCGAGCGCCTTCAGGAGCGGCCGCTCCACCAGGAAGCGCCGCGAGAAAATGTCGCTTTCGATCTGCGCGCGGTCGTGCGCGCCGCCGGCCTCCGCCAGCCGGATCGCCATCATCTGCCGCGCGTAGTTCCATTCGTAGACGGCGGCGGCCGCGTCCAGCCCCTCGTAGCACTGCAGCCGGATCAGCCGTCGCCCCAGCGCGGCGCTGAGCACCTTGGCGATCTCGGTCTTGCCGACGCCCGCCTCCCCTTCCAGAAACAGCGGCCGGCCGAGCCGCAGGCTGAGGAAAACCACGGTCGCCAGCGAACGGTCGGCGACGTAGTCGGCCCCGCGCAGCAGCGCGAGCGTCTCGTCGATGGAAGCCGGAACGCCGGCGGGCGGATGGGATGGCGCGCGATCCATGGTGTCTCCTCGGGCGCAAGTATAGGCCGAAAGACGGGACCTTGGGCAGCCGGGCGCGCGGCGATGCGTCTCGCGCCGTCCCCCTTGCGGGCGCGGACCAACGGGCTACTCTCTCGCCCGAACGAAGACGGCCGGAGGCTGGGGTTATGGCGGAAATGCGGATCGGCGACGAGGTTTTCAACGTCGTGGTGGAAGGCCCGGAGGACGCGCCAGTCCTCATGATTTCCAACTCGCTCGGCGCCAACCTCGGCATGTGGGACAAGCAGGCGCCGGAACTGGCCAGGCACTTCCGCACCGTGCGCTACGATTCGCGCGGTCACGGAGCCAGCGCCGCGCCGGAAGGACCCTATTCGCTCGAACAGCTGGGCCGCGACGCGCTGGCGATTCTGGACGCGCTGGAGGTGGAGAAGGCCCACTGGCTCGGCCTTTCGAAAGGCGGCGCGGTGGGGCAGTGGCTGCTGGTGAACGCGCCGGAGCGCATCGACCGCGCGGTGCTCGCCAACACCGCCTCGAAATTCGGCGATCCCGACACGTGGAACGAGCGGCTGCGCATCGTGCGCGAACAGGGCATGGAGGCGCTCGCCGACGGCATCGTCGACCGCTGGTTCACCAGCGAGTTTCAGGCGAAAGAGCCCGAAACGGTCGCCGCCGTCCGGCGGGCCATTCTCGACACGCCGGCCGAAGGCTACGCCGCCTGCATGTCGGCGCTGCGCGACGTGGACCTGAGCGAGGCGATCCGCGACGTGAAATCGCCGGTTCTGGTGATCGTGGGCGACAAGGACGTGGGCACGCCGCCGTCGGCGGGCGCGGCCATCGCCGAAGCCATTCCAGGCGCGAAACTGGTGACGCTGGACGCCGCCCATCTGTCGAATATCGAGGATGCGGACGCCTTCACCGACGCGGTGCTGCGCTTCCTCACCCAGCCGGCGGTCGCTCCGCGGGCCTATCCGCACCGGCGCCCCGCGCGCAAGGCGGCCAAGAAGGCGCTGCGCCCGGCCCCGCGCGCGGCCGCCGGGAAGGCGGTGAAGAAAGCGGCGAAAAAAGCCGCGAAAAAGGCGCCCGCGAAGGCCGCCGGCAAGAAAACGGCGAAGAAGGCGGCGGCGAAGAAGGCGGTGAAGAAAGCCGTGCGCAAGGTCGCGAAAAAAGTCGCGAAAAAGGCGCCCGCGAAGGCTGCGAGGAAAGCCGCGAAGAAGGCGGTGAAGAAGGCTGTCGGCAGGAAAGTCGGCAAGACGACCGGCAAGACGACCGGCAAGACGACCGGCAAGACGACCGGCAAG
>CALMZV010000071.1 GCA_937870755.1 uncultured Methylocystaceae bacterium | reverse complement strand
GTCGGGGATCGCGAGACTGGTCGTTCTTCCACGAGGCGGCCGCGTTCGGACTGCGGTTCGGGCTTTCCATTCCGATCAGGGTCGGCTTCGGCGGGACATCGATCCTCGCCTTCGCCTCCGACCGGCTCCGACCAGAGAAGGTCCGCTTGGCCGATATCGGACGCGCCCACACCGCCGTCGCCTATCTCCACCTCAAACTCGATCAGTTCGGTGGAGCCGACCTCATGGCCTTCACCTTCGACCTGAGCCCTCGCGAAACCCTCTGTCTGACCTGGGCCTCCTTCGGCAAGACCATGAAGGACACGGCCGAGCTGATCGGCATCGGCGAGCGCACCGTCCGAGGCTATCTCGAACAGGCGCGAGACAAGCTCGGCGCCCGCGACATCAAGCACGCGGTCCGGATCGCCCTCGAGAACGGCCTGATTTGAGAAGCACCGATCAGTCGCTGGGTCGGCCCACCTCGCCGTCCGTCGGCTCGTCGTCTTCCGGCAGGCTCGGAATGCGCCCCAGCTGGTCGATGAGCATGGAGAGCGCCATCTGTTGGGCTTGGGCTTCGAACAGGGCCTTACGATAGGCCTCACGCAGGTCCCCGACCTCGTCCATGTCGGGGATCGTCTCGGCAGCTCTCCGCCAAAGACGGTGGTGATGCTCGGCGTTGCGAAGAAGCTCGCGGTGCAGGCGCACCGCCTCGATCGTCCGACGCTCGAGATCGTCCTTCGATTGGTCCGTCACGCCATCCACCCGGGGATCGTTGGATCGTCCCTCTTCGGCGTCGTCGTAGCATGAAACCATGAGGCTCGACCACGGTTTGGTCCGCGGTGCGCCCCCGCAGACGTCATCCTTCGACCCCTAGCCGGGGGTTGGAAACCGTGTAGCCGCGGCCCTATGACCTTTAGTACCGAGGCACCTGGACATGCGTCACAGGCCCCCGGCTTCAAGCCAGAGGATCTCGGTGCCGAAACGGCCGGCACCAACCGGTTTGCAGGGGTTTCCACGCCCCGGGGCAGCGCGTACTGCCTTGCTCGCGATCATAGAGGGGGAAGGGGCGATCCGCCAGACCGGATGCCGCCACGCAGAATATCGAACTGGCGAAGTCGAAAGGTGTCACGCGAGAGGAGACATGAGTTCCCTCGGGTCGATTTCGAGCGCTTCGGCCAATCGACCGAGAATTGCGACGCTGGCGGACACATCCGCACGCTCGATCGATCCCACGTAACGCGAGCTGAGACCGGCACGATGCGCCAGTTCTTCTTGCGTCAGTTGCCGATCGTGGCGAATGCGACGCAGATTTGCCGCCACGATCTCGTTGAGATTCATGACTCCAAGAAATCAGATAGGAACGATCATTCCAGGAATGATCGTTCCTATTCGGAATCGTAGATGCTACTTTATCGGGAATCATCGATTTGTTTCCCTCGAACGGCAATCCAGCGGCACATGGACAACGAAGAGCTCGACAGATGGCGGCGCGGCGCTTCGGCAGCAGAGGCCGCGATCACGGCCGCCCGCCGTTCCCGCGACTGGGAAGCGCTCGATTTCCTCGCGTCGGCTCTGGGAATCGGCGACGATCCCGAAGATCGCGGTGCGTGGGAAGCGATCTGCGAGGAGCTCTGCAGGCCGGGAATTCTATCCAGATGCCCACCACGATGACGGCCTTGGAGCAGGGCGAGCCGAATGTCCGGCATGTCGCTTTTGATCCCCTCCCTCGTCGGGGCACTTAGCCCGCGTATCGATCAGCACGACGCAATTTCTGTCGTATTGCATTTTGCGCTACATTGACTACAGTGATCCCATATTCGGGAGATCGCCATGCGCAACGCAGCCGAACGCAAAGACCAGCCGTTGTCGATGCGGCTGCCGGAAGCCGACATCGCCATCATCGATCGTGCGGCTCGGCTGCGGGGGCGCTCGCGCACGGACTTCGTCCGAGAGGCTGCGGTTCAGGCCGCCGAAGACGTGCTCCTTCAGTCGCTGTCCATCCGCATGAGTGCCGAGGGCTTCGCCGCCTTCGTCGATACGTTGTCGCAGCCCGGTCGTCCGGTGCCCGAGATGGTCGACGTCCTTGCGCGAACGGCGCCCTGGGAAAAGCCCCGGGACGGCGAGCGCTGATCGATGGCACTCTCCGCCCCAGAACCGTTGACCTCGGCGCACGACGTGTCGGCGTTCTCCTGCGGCAAGCCGGCGCTCGATCACTGGCTGAGAACGCGGGCGCTCTCCAATCGTGAGAAGGGCTTCACCGCCGTCATGATCGTCCATGACGATGGAAGGGTCGTCGGCTATTACGGCCTTGCGCCCACGGCCGTCGTCCCTGGAGCCCTGCCGCGCGCCATTCGCACGGGGCAACCACCAGACCCGGTGCCCTGTCTGCTGCTGGGACAGTTGGCAACCGATCTTTCCTGGTCCGGGCGAGGTGTCGGGACCGGTCTCTTGAAACACGCGTTCATTCGGAGTGTGGCCGCCGCCGAACTCGTGGGAGGACGTGCCCTCGTGGTCAAGGCGATCGACGAAGACGCTGCCGGCTTCTGGCGCCGCCGTGGCTTCGTTCCTTCGCGCGACGATGCCCTTGTTCTCTTCCGGTCTATGGCCGACATCGCCGCGTCCGTAAGGCAAATCGCGCTGGAAGCATTATGACTATCACATCGACCACCCGGCGCCCCATAAAAGTTCCATAATTATACTTATGCGCTCCACAACTGTAGGCGCAAAGTCAGAATGTCCC
>CALMZV010000070.1 GCA_937870755.1 uncultured Methylocystaceae bacterium | reverse complement strand
GGAGAGGATGGCGGTCAGGCGGGAAGGAGCCGGGGAGGAGAAAGGGAGGAGCCAGAGGAGGAATCGCAATTCCGTGCGCTGAAATGAAAAAGCCGCCCCGGAGGGCGGCGCAGTCAACGTGGCAATGGCACGTCAGAGGTAGATCCAACAGCGTCCGGCTTCCTCCTTGAGGAATTCGCGCCAGTCAGATCGCTTGGCGAAGGCCTTCGCTAGGGTGTTGACGGAGACGTTGAAACCCGCGCTCTCCAGGACTTCGGCAGTCAGGCATTCCGCGCTCCCGGAAATCCATGCTCCATACAGATGGCGGATAACTGCTCGCTGCTTCGTGCCGGTGAACGTGTAACTCTTGCCCCTGATTGTGATCGAAGCCCCATCCGCAGCGATCGATACGGGCTGGCCGTCGTCGCGCCCATGCGCCAAGCGCGCGGCGAGAATCTGGGGATCGATCCGGAAGGCATCGCTTGGATCGATGACGGATTGAACCGCGATGATTTCGTGCCCGCTGACATAGGTCTTTGGAAGCTTCGCCTCGGCTGTAAGCGACAGCACGATGCGAAGCCCGGGAGACGGGCGCTGCCTGAACTGTTCAAGCATCAAGGCCCATGTCGTCGGGTCTGAAAGGCGGCGACCGAACCAGACAGGCACACGGGCCGAGCGCCCCGGCAAACGGGCGCCTCCGACTTCCCAGAGCAAACCGGGCAGCAGCTCCAACGGCCGCGAGACCAGCTGGCAGTCCAGCCCATTCAGAAGTTTTGGGAGGAGGGTTTCAAAACTCAGCGCATAGACCGCTTGATCGTCGGGCAATGCCGTCACCCATCCCGCCTGCGGGCTGAAATAGCCGAAGGAACGACCGTCAGGTGAGCGCGCAAGGGCGACCGGCGTATCCTCATGGTCGGCCAAGGACGTCGCCGCCGCCTCATCGCCCACACGGGTCAGCACGCCGAGCGCCTGAAGCTGCGCGCCGGCTACCGGGTGGTGGTTCGACAAGGCCGCGGAGGTGATGCGCGCATCACGGGTCTGGGCGACCGCGCAGATCAGGGCCAGCGCGTCGTGATCAGAACTTCGGAGAGAGCGCGTCATCGGCGAGGATTCCCCAGCGGCGGAGATACTTCTCGCCGATCAACTGCTCTTCCTCGGTCTGGTCCCTGAGATTGCAGCCATGCGGCATGGTGATTGTCAGCGGAAGTGTCCTGCCGCGCTTTGCGTCACCCTTGGGGTGGAACTTGATGGCCAGCTTGGCCTGCGTGGCAACCCATCCGCTATCGATCGGATTGCCCGGCCCGAGCCGCTCCTCCGCCATGCTCCAGATGGTGCGGCCCGCCTTGGCCATGCACTCAAGCGTCACGCGCTCGCCGACAGTGTCGAGCGGCATCAGCCGCAGCAGGCGGACATCGACCCGCTCGATGCCGTCTTCGAGGTCGGTCGGAAAATCGAAGGGCGACAGTAGAACATCGAGATCATAGCGGCGAACCGGCACCTTCTCGTTCTGAAAGTCGACGCCGAGGAGATCGCGGGCCAGGAACATCGCCATCTCGGCCCGACTCTCCCGGTCGCTCGCCACCACCTCGACTACTCCGGTCGCGGGCTCATATGTCATCGCGGCCTCGAAGACCGGGCGATAGGCACGTCTCACGAGGGAGCCGCCATCGTCGAAAGCCAGAAGATCGTCCGGCAGGCCTTCCCGGTATACGGTGATCTGCACCAGATCGCAGTCTTCCCCCTCGAAGGTGGCGCGCACACGCTCGAAAACATCGACGTGGACGTTGGCCGAGGCAAAGCGTGTACGGAGCGACGCCTTGAATGCGTCGATGGCGACCGGATCGCGGCTGACGGTGCAGCCGGCTTCGATGATGAAGCCATCCCAACTGCGCCCACGCCGCTTCTCATCCGTGAACCGCACCTCCTCGGCGTGGCGGAACAGGATCGGGGCGTTCAAGAACATCCAGAGCGATCGGGCATGGCCGTTCGCGAGAACGTCGAGAAGGGCACGGTCATCGACCACGCTGTAGAGCGCGGTCTGTCCAGCATCGTCAGCGAGCCCGCTGACGCGCTCGGCGTCGTTGAGGACGCGAGCCTTCGCTTCGTCGTCCATTTCATCGACAGCGCGGAGCGCGACCCGGACGACCTCCGGCTCGGGCGCGGTCCAGTCGACTGTCGTCGGCAACGCGATGCCGGTGTGGTCGAAATAGGCCTGCAGCGACGAGGCAGGCATGTTGCGGATGAAGCTCGTCACTGATGCCATGTTCGGACCTCCTCAGCCCTTGATGTTGCGCGGGTCGTTCCCGTGCGAATCGGACTGCCCGATGCGGCCGTCCTGGTTGTGGATCTTGAGCTCGGTGCGGGCATTGCTGCTGATTTCCCGCGCACGCTCGACCGCGTCCGACTTGCGGTCGAAGTGGGCGCTGGCGCGATCCGCACCGCCGCGACGAATGTCCCAGCCACCACCTGCATTCGGAACAACGTGATGGGTCCCGGACCCTTTACCCTTGGCCATGTCAGCCTCCTGTGTTTCGTGGTCACGCGAAATTAAGTTCGTTACTACGAACCTGAGCGCGAGATATAGGAGTTGCGGGTATGGCGTGTCAAGGACTAGGAGTATGGCGAAAACGAACCATGCACAGCGAGGAGGACGATCAGTGCCAACACCCCTAGGGGAACGAGTCCGAGAGCAGCGGCGCAAGCGCGGCCTCACTCTCGAAGCGCTGGCCGAAAAAGTAGGATCCAGCAAAAGTTACATGTGGGAGATCGAGAACAAGGACGTCGCGCGCCCGTCTGCCGAGAAACTCGCGCAGATAGCCGCCGCACTCGAAACAACGGCCGATTACCTGTTGGAGGGCGACGGCGCCAAAGAGGAAGATGAGGCTACAGATCTTGCTTTCTATCGCAAGTACAAGAAACTGGATGCCCCCGTGAAGGAGCGGTTGCGCAAAATGCTCGATATCTTGGATGACGACTGATGGCCGAAGGGGCGGCGAAGTCACCGAGGAAGGAGGCGATCCGGCTCTCCAAGCTGTTGGAGCTCAGCCTTGGATCCGATCGCTTTCCGGTCGATGTCGCCGCTCTTGCGAAAGAGGTTTCGCGCAACTGCGGGGATCCCATCGATAAGATCATCGGCGATGAACTGCCAGGATTCGAGGGCATGCTTCGGCCGCACAAAAAGCGCCCGGCCTGGCACATCGTCTATTCGACCAGTCCTCAGTATCGCGGGCGAGAGCGCTTCACGATCGCCCACGAGTTCGGGCATTACATGCTCCATCGCCCGGAACTGTCGCCGGCGGACTATCCGGACGGCGTGCTGAACAGGGCGTGTGGCTTCGAATGCCTGCCGCTTCAATCGAACGAATGGAAGCAGGCCGAGCGGGAGCGCGAGGAGGAAGCTGACACATTCGCTTCCTATCTGCTCATGCCGATCGACGATTATCGCTTGCAGGTCGGCCAAAACGAAATGTCGCGTGAGCTTCTCGCCCATATCACGCGCAGGTATGGCGTCTCTTTACTCGCCGCGGTTCGGAAATGGATCGAGTTCACCGACATGCGTGCCGCGATGGTGGTCGCCTGTGACGGCTACGCGCGCTGGGGGCGAGCGAGCGATGCTGCGCTCAAGACCGGGATCTTCATCCCGTCGGGCATGCCGATCCCTGAGGGCTCCATCGCCGGAATGGGCCCGAGCGGATTGAGCGAACAAGATCGGGCGACCCAGCTTCCGGAAGGCATCTGGACATTTCGTCGTGGATCCGAGCCGGTGCGTGAGCTGACGATCTTCTCTCAGCGTCTCGGTCTGTCCGTAACATTGTTGATGTTCGAGCGAGCCTCGCCCCGGGGTTGGTCGGTTGAGGAGCATATGCAGGACACATACGAGCGCTTCATGGGAACGCGAATAACCGAAAGCCGAGACTAGATTCGGCGCGATCCGGCCCGGAAGCAGCATCACGACCGTGGAACACTTGCGCAGCATTTCAAAAGACTTCTCAGATATACGATAACCTATTGATTTGTATTGCGTATTTCGGGTTTACGACTACCGTTCGCTCATCGACAACTCAACGCGAACGGTCTCCATGCACGACTCACGATCCGGTCCAAATCCCATACCGCCGGACAACATGTCGGCGAACGAACGCCTTTCCGAGGTGGGGCGGATCCTCGCCGCTGGCATAGGGCGCATTCTTCCTCGGCAGACCACGGCATCGTCGAAAACCAATGACGGCTTCGACATTCTCGCCATGAAGAATGGCCGTCGCCGCCCGCGTGCGCGCTCGGGGGACACCCGATGACGAGCGCGAAGCGAACAGAGCCGCGTCCGACGCGCCCCGGAGACAGTGCCGAAACCGACGCAACCGTCCTTGCGCAGCTGGCGGACTTGAAACGGATGACGGTCAGCGAGCTGAAATCGAAGTGGGAGGCGTTGTTCGCCACCGCCGCCCCGAACAACAGTAGGGGCTACCT
>CALMZV010000069.1 GCA_937870755.1 uncultured Methylocystaceae bacterium | reverse complement strand
CGATGGCCGCAGGCCATCGGTTTAGGAGCGAACGCGACGCCGAGCTGACGCGAGGCGCGATCTGGCGCCTCCGCGCCGGATTCAATCAAAGCCCGCGGTTGAACACCAGCGTGCCGGCTTTGCTTTTCACGGTGAGCGTGGAGCCGGCGAGATCCCAGGACGGGCCGGTGGCGAGCACGGACAGATAGGCGCGTTCGAACGCCATGAGCGGCGCCGGGCAGGCCTTCTTGGTCATGGCGACCGGCCCCATGGCGAGTTTCTTGCCGCGGATCGGGTAGAGGGTCGCCGACCATGTGTTGCAGCCCGCGTTGCCGGAGCCGCGCAGCGTCTCGTCGATGAACAGCGTCGCCTCGGCTGCGCCGGGCTTGCCGTTGATGGAGGACAGAACCCACGTCATCTTGGTGGGGAACGGCGGCTCGTAAGCGCCCACCTTGCCATCGCCCTGCTTGCTTTCCTTCTGCGCGAGGGCCGGCGAAACACACAGCGCCGGCGCGATCAGCGCGGCGGCGACCAGAATCGTTCTTTTCATTTCAAGTCCCCGGGAAACCCGATTCCATTGTCTCTTACACCCAATTGCGGCGCAACTTCGAGGGCGATTCAGCCGATGAGCGGCAGGCCGATCAGCCAGCGGTGACCGAAATACAGCATGAACGCCCAGGTCGCGGTTCCGAGAGCCAGCGCCAGCGCGTCGCCGCGCGCGTCCCCGCGCCGCACCCCGAACAGGTTGCCGGCGCGCCGTGCATGGACCGACGCATGGTCCACCACCGCCCATACGAGAAAGGCGCCGAACAGGATGGCGCCCGCCAGATCGCCGTTGGCCAGGAGATGCGCGCCGGCCCAGATTTCCACCGCGATCAGGATCGGCTGCCGCGAGAGATCGCGAATGCGCGAGGGAATGAATGAGGCGGCCAGCAGCACGAAGGCCGGCAGCATGAGCGTATAGGCCAGATGGCGCGTCCAGCCCGGCGGGCGCCAGAGCTGCGCGTTGGCAGGCGAGACCTGTGCGGCCGCGAACCCGGCGATCAGCATCCACAACGCCGCAAGCGAGGCGATGGACAGGGCGATGCGGAAGGCCGTCAGTCCGAAGCGCGCGACGAGCGTCGCGCGCGCCTGCGGAAACGCCGGCAGGAGATGCAGCGCGAAGAAGGCGACCAGTCCGAGAACGAGCAGCGTCAAGGATCAGCCCAGCAGCGGTATGCCGAACAGCAGGCGGTGGGCGCCAAACAGGAACCCCGCCCACAGCAGCGCGCCCACCGCCACGACCACCACGTCGTTGACGCCGCCGCCACGCCGGTCGCCGAGCGGGCCTCGCGCATTGCGCCGCTTGAGCGAAATGCGGTCGTAGACCGCCCAAGCGAGAAACGACCCGAACAGGATGAGGCCTGCCAGATCGCCGTTGGCGAGAAGATGCGCCAGCGCCCAGATCTTCACCGCCGCCAGCATGGGATGTTTGGCGGCGTCGCGAATGCGCGAGGGCGTATAGGCCGCAACGAGCAGGATGAAGGCGGGCAGCATCAGCGTATAGGCGAGGTGCTTGCCCCACACGGGCGGCGTCCACAACTGCACGTTGGCGTTCGTTCCGTGCACGTTGACGAAGCCGGTCACCGCGATCACGAAGCCGATCAGCGAGGCGATGGAAAAGGCGATCTTGTAGCCGTTCTCGCCGAGCCGCGCGACGAGCCCGGCGCGCGCGGGTTCGGACGTCGGCACGAGATGCACGCCGAAAAAAACGATCAGGCCGAGAACGAGCAGGGTCATGGCGCCTCCAGCAATCGCGCCGAAGCTACCACAAAGGGCGCGCGCGTCGACCCTGTTCAGCGCAGCCGCTGGCTGAGCTTCTCCCACAGCGGGTTGCGTGCGGTGAACACATAGTCGAGCGCGCCGACCGTCACCTCGTCCGCGCCCTGCGCGATCAGCCATTCGGCGATCTGCGGCGCCTGCGCGCGCGGACAGGAGAGCACGACCAGATCGTCGAATCCGCGCCCGCGCAGCCGCGCGTCGAATTTCCTGGCGGCCTGCGCGAGGGTCTTGTCGCTCAGTCCCTGCGCGCGCGCGCGGATTTCACGCGTCTGGCGCGCTTCCTCCTCGGCCGCGATGCGCGCGAGAATCTGGCGCGCGGATTCGCGATGCAGCGGCGACCAGTCGGCCGATGTCGAAGCGACGAGATTGGCGTGCGAACACAGCATCACGCCGTCGTCGAGCACCTTGAGCGCGTTGGCCTGCAATGTCGCGCCCGTGGTGGTGATGTCGACGATCAGCTCCGCCTGTCCGGCCGCCGGCGCGCCTTCTGTCGCGCCGAGACTTTCCACGATGCGGTAGTCGCTGACGCCGTGTTCGGTGAAGAAGCGGCGCGTGAGATTGACGTATTTGGTGGCGACCCGCATGCGCTGTCCGCGCCGCGCGCGGAAGGCGGCCGCCACATCCGCGAGATCGGCCATCGTGCGCACGTCGATCCAGGCTTGCGGCACGGCGACGACGACATTGGCCTGGCCAAAGCCGAGCGGCGTCAGCAATTCAACGCGCGCTTCGGCGTCGGGGATGGTCTCGCGCACGAGGTCTTCGCCCGTCACGCCCAGATGAACGGCGCCGGCGGCGAGTTGCGTCGTGATGTCGGACGCCGACAGAAAGGCGATCTCCACGCCCTCCACGCCCGCCAGCGCGCCGCGATAGTCGCGCGCGCCGCGCCCCTGCACGACCTGGAGGCCCGCGCGCGCGAAGAACGCGGCGGAATTCTCCTGCAACCGGCCTTTCGACGGCACGGCGAGAACGAGTTTCGCCGCGCTCATGATTTCGCTCCCGGAAAAAGCCGTTCGATCCAGATGGCTGCGCCGACGGCGGGAATGTCGGTCCTGGCGCCGAGCGAGGCGAGCAGGCCGTCGTAGCGCCCGCCGCCGACAACCGGCCTGCCGTCGCCACCGGAGCGATGATGCGCCTCGAACACGAAGCCGCTGTAATAATCGAGCCGGCGCGAGAAGCCGCCCGAGAAGGCCATCTTCGACGGGTCGAGGCCGCGCGCGGCGATGAAATTCACGCGCGTGTCGAATGCGTCGAGCGCCTTCGCCAGATCGAGCTTCGCGCTCCTGGCCAGTTTGCGCAGCTTGGCGGAAGCCGAATCCGGATCGCCGGAGACCGCGAGGAACCGCGCGATCAGGTCGCGCTGTTCGGCCGCGATCTCCGCGCCGCCGCGCTGGCGCGCCTGTTCGAGAAACCGTTCGGCGATCTCGCCCGCGCTGCGTCCGCCGACCGAGGAAATGCCGGCGATCGACAGGAGGTCCTCCACCAGCGCGCGGGCGCCCTGTTTATCTACGCCCTCCAGCGCGGCCAGCACGCCCGAATGGTCCTGGGCGGCGCCGGCCTGCGCCTGTGCGAAAATGGCGTCGAGCGCGCGGCCCTGCGCCAGCCCCGCGCGCAGGCGCCGCAGCCAGGCCGGCGGCAGGGCGAGCGCGTCGAGAAAGCGCGAGAACAGCGCGGCGTCGCCGATCGTCACGTTCAGGTTCGCGCAGCCGGCGAGCGCGCAGGCTTCCAGCGCCACGCCGAGAATTTCGGCGTCCGCCGCCTCGCGGTCCTTGCGGCCGAAGCTTTCGACGCCCGCCTGCAGAAATTCGCCGGTCGCGCCGGGCCGAAACCGGAACACGGGGCCAAGATAGGAGAAGGCGGCGGGTTTGCCGGCCTGCGCGCTCGCCAGATAGTCGCGGCACACGGGCACGGTGTATTCAGGCCGCAGGCACAGTTCCGCGCCCGCCGCGTCCGAGGTCAGATAGAGCCGCCCGCGAATATCCTCGCCCGACTGGTCGAGAAACACGGCTGCCGGCTGCAGGATCGCGGGCTCCGCGCGCCGAAAGCCGGAGGCGACGAAATGGGCGACGAGCGCCTCTGCGCCCGTCGTCGGGTTGCGGTCCTTTTTCGTCGCCAAATGAGAATCCTCGAATTTGGCGCGCTTCTTAGCAAACGAACGCCGCTCGCGCACGTGCAATCCCGGCGCACGGTGAACGCCTCAGGCGCCGACCGTCTCCAGCTGCACGTCCACATTGCCGCGGGTGGCGTGGGAATAGGGGCAGATTTTCTCGTGCGCCTCCTTCACGAGCGCGGCCAGTTCGGCCTGCGGCAGGCTCCTGTCCTCGACATGGATTTTCACCGCCAGCCCGAAACCGCCGCCCTCGCGCGGCCCGATCGACACGTTGCAGGTGACGGCGGCCCTGGAGGCGTCCTTCTTGTGCTGGCGGCCCACGAAATCGAGCGCCCCGCCGAAACAGGCGGCATAGCCGGCCGCGAAAAGATGTTCCGGTGTGGTCGTTCCGGCCTTGCCCGGCCCGCCCATCTCCTTTGCGACCGACAGATCGGCCTTCACCGAACCGTCCGCGGCGGCCGTATGGCCGTTGCGGCCGCCGGTGGCGGTCGCAGCGACGGTCAGAAGCGGCTTGATGACGTCCATTCGGGCCTCCTGCGCTGGGGTCGCCAACGGTAACGTGAGCGGCGTCTGCAGGAAAGACCGGATCAGCCGGCGATCTTGGCGGGATAGCCCCCGGCCGAGAGGGCGGCTGCGAGAGCCGCCGGATCGGCGGTTGTGTCGGCTTCCACCTTCGCCTTTTCGAGGTCCACCGAAACCTTGCCGGCCGGATCGCTCTTGAGGATGATTTTCTCCACCGCCTTGGCGCACCCGCCGCAGCTCATGCCTTGCACATCGAACGTGATCCTGGACATGGGCGAACTCCACTATCGTCGCGCCTATATTGTCCCGGCCGCGCGCGGCCGCAACCGTTGACTCGGCCCGGCGTCCGCCTTAGCGCCGGTCCATGACCCTTTCCATGCAAACGCGCGCCATCGCCGGCCTTCGGGACATCGCGGCCGATTACGACCTCATCCTGTGCGACGTGTGGGGCGTCGTGCACGACGGGGTGGCGCATACGCCGTCGGCCGCCGACGCGCTCATGCGCTTTCGCGGGCAGGGCGGCAAGGTGGTTCTCCTGACGAACGCCCCGCGCCCGCACCCGACCATCGCGCCGATGCTGGACGCCTTTGGCCTGCCGCGCGCGGCCTACGATGCGCTCGTCTCCTCCGGCGACGTGACGCTGGAGTTGATGGTCGCGCGCGGCGCCGCGCCCGTGCATCACCTGGGGCCGGAGCGCGACCGCTCTCTGTTTGCGGACGCGGCCGCCCGTCTCGGCCGCCCCGTGCCGCGCGTCGGCGTGGAGACGGCCGGATATGTCGTCTGCACCGGGCTGTTCGGCGACGACGACGCGCTCGAACCCTACCGGCCGACGCTGGCGGCGATGCGCGCGCGCGATCTCACGATGATCTGCGCCAACCCGGACATCGTCGTCCATACCGGCGACAAGCTGATCTATTGCGCCGGCGCGCTGGCGCAGCAATACGAGGAGATGGGCGGCAAGGTCGTGCAGGCCGGAAAGCCGCACGCCATTATCTATCGCACGGCGTTGTCCGTCGCCGGCGCGCTCGGTCTCGACACGGCGCGCGCGCGCACGCTTGCCGTCGGCGACGGCATGTTCACCGACATGGCTGGCGCGGCCGCGCAGGGGTTCGACGGATTGTTCGTGTCCGGCGGCATTCACCGCGACGAAATCGGCGGGAGCGGCGGCGTTGACGCGGCCGCGCTTCGTGCGCTCGCGCAAAGGGCGGGGGCCGCGCCGCGCGCCGTGCTGCCGGCGCTCGCGTGGTGAAGCGTGGCCGGCGTCAGGCCGCGCGCGCGGCGAAGACCGCGTCGATCTTCGCTTTCAGCGTCTGCGCGTTGAACGGTTTGACGATATAGCTGGACACGCCCGCCTTGCGCGCGGCGATCACGTTGTCGGTCTTGGATTCCGCCGTCACCATGATGAACGGCGTCTCGGCGAGCGACGGATCGGCCTTCACCTTCTGCAGAAGCTCGAAACCCGTCACCGGCTGCATGTTCCAGTCGGAGATGATCAGCCCGTACGAACCCGTCCTGATCTTCTCGAAGGCGTCGGCGCCGTTCGAGGCCTCGTCGACATTGGTGAAGCCGATCTGCTTCAGGAGATTGGAAATGATGCGCACCATGGTCTGGTAGTCGTCGACCACGAGGATGGGCATGGCGGGATCGGCCATCATACGTCTGCTCCGGCGGGATACGCTCGGCAAGTCAGGGACTTCCGTGCGTTTCGCTTGACGGTTTCCAATTGCGACAGTTTTAGGCGGCAGGGTTTGAAGTTGCGTTAATGGCCGCCCCGATCGGGGTCCTGCGCGGGCCGGGCCAGCGTTAGCTTGCGCCATGCTCAACGGTGTGTGGAGAAGGCCGGCGGCATTCGACGCTTTCCGGCAACGCGTCGTTAAGCCCCGCTTTCGTTTTAGCCCGTCCTGCTCTACAGGAGGCCACGCTTCCCGGAGACCGTCCATGTCGGCGCCGTTCAAGACGCATTATTTCGAGGATCTGACCGTCGGCCAGCGCGAAACGCTGATGAAAGCTGTCATGGACGACGACGTCATCGCCTTCGCCGATCTGTCGGGCGACCGCAATCCGGTCCATCTGTCCGACCATTTCGCCCGCAAGACGCGGTTCGGCGAGCGCATCGTCCACGGCCTCTACACGGCGAGCCTCATCTCCACCGTGATCGGCATGTATCTGCCGGGGCCGGGGTCCATCTACCTGTCGCAGACCCTGAACTTCAAAGGCCCGGTCAAGATCGGCGACGTCATCCAGGTCGTGGTGGAGGTGGCCGAACTCGTCGAACAGGGCCGGCGCGCCCGGCTCCATTGCGAGTGCCTGGTCGACGGCAAGGTGGTGCTCGACGGCGAGGCGCTGGTCATGGTGCCCTCCAAGAACAAGCCGCCGCGCCCGGCCGCCTGAACGACCTTGTCCGCCTTTCTCGACGCGACCGATCCGACAGCGCCGCCCGCGGGCCTCGAACGGCCGGTGGTGGCGATCGGAAATTTCGACGGGCTGCATCGCGGCCATCGCGCGGTGCTCGCGCGCGCCCGCAAGCTGGCGCGCGCGCTCGGCCGCCCCTGCGCGGCGCTGACGTTCGAGCCGCACCCGGCCGACTTCTTCGCCAAACGTCCGGTCGTGTTCCGGCTGACGCCGCGCGCGGAAAAGGCGGTGGAACTGGCCGCGCTCGGGCTCGACGGCATGATCGCGCTGACGTTCGACGAGCGGCTTGCCCGTCTTTCGGCCGAGGAATTCGTGACGGAAATCCTGGTCGGCCGGCTCGCCGTCGCCGGCGTGGTCGTCGGCTACGATTTCCATTTCGGCGCCCGTCGGCAGGGCACGCCGGACTTTCTGCGTCAGGCCGGCGCGCGCCACGGTTTCGCGGTCGAGATCGTCGAACGCATCGCGGCCGACGACGACGGCGCGCTGGAATCGGTGTCCTCCACCGCCACCCGCGCCGCGCTGGAGGTGGGGGACGTGCGCCGCGCGGCCGATCTGCTCGGCCGGCCGTGGCGCGTGTCGGGCGAGGTCGTCCACGGCCGCAAGATGGGCCGCCAGCTGGGGTTCCCGACCGCCAACATCGCCCTCGACCCCTCCTGCCGGCTGCGCCACGGAGTTTACGCCGTGCGCGTCGGGTTCGACGGCGCAAGCGTCGCGGGCGTCGCCAGTTTCGGCTCGCGCCCCATGTTCGACAACGGTCCGCCGCTGCTCGAAATCTTTCTGTTCGATTTTTCCGGCGACCTCTATGGCCGGACGCTGACGGTCGATTTCGTGGACTTCATCCGCGACGAGGCGAAGTTCGACTCCGTCGAGGCGCTGGTCGAACGCATGCACGAGGACGTGCGCGTGGCGAAAGAGGCGCTCGCGCATTGAACGGGGCCGGCAGGCGTCCTACCTTCCCGGTCGATGCAGAACGACAGACCTGAGGGCGAGATCGAGACGCCGCGCGGCGAGGTGGAGATCATCCCGCCCGGCGAGGAGGGGGGCGCCTCGCAGTGGAGCGCGCAGTCGCGCGTGCGGGTCTTCCGGCTCGGCCCGGTGGCGACCGTCCTTCTCGGGCTGGCGGGAATGGGCGTGTTCCTGGTGCTGCTGCTGTTCTTCGCCAGCGCGCTCGCCGTGCTGGTGGGCGTCGCCGCGATCGGCGGCGCGCTGGCTTATGTCGCGCGCAAACTGGGCCTGTCGTCGCACTGAGCGGTCACCGCCCTTCGAGCGCCATCACGGTCGGGCGCGTCGGCAGCGTCGCGCGCGACAGTTCGATGGATCGCTTTCCGGGCCGCTCGATGGCGAAGGTCTCCTGCGCCATGTCGAGAAACCGCTGCAGGGTCGACGGCCCGAAGAAATGCATGGGGATCGTCAACGGCGCGCGCAGTTCCTGCACCGTTTCCAGCATGGCGCGCGCGCCCATCGTATAGGCGCCGTCGACCGGCGCCAGCACCACGTCCACATGACCAAGCGCCTGGCGATGTTCGGGCAGGAGCTTGTGGTGCAGATGGCCGAGATGGGCGATGCACAGGCCGGCCGTCTCGAAAATAAAGATTGAATTGCCGGAATAATCTGTGCCGCCGTCGAAATCGCGCAGGTTGGTGGGCGCGTTGCGCACGCGCATGTCGCCTTCCGTCAGATCGTGGCGCGCCGGGCGTCCTTCGTCCCAGCCGCGCAGGATGTGTTTGATGCCCGGCTGCGGCGCGGCGCTGTTATGGGTGGAATGCGCCTTGTTCATCGTCACGATGTCGGGCGTGAGATTGGCGCGCACGATGTCGTTGTAGTCGGTCACCGCTGTCACGCCGCGCGGGCTTTCGATGAGAAAGCTCGCGTGGCCGACGAAGGTCAGCCGCACTTTTTCTTCGCCCGCCGCGATCCGCACGACCGGCAGGCCGGCCACCATGTCGGGACATTTTTCGACCTCGGCGGCTGGTGCGGGCGCGGCAAGGCAAAGGATGAGGGCGGCGAGAGCGGCGCGGATCGTCATGGGCGTGCCTCCGGCGCGGGCGTCGCGCATGCCGGCTTTTTTGGCGCGTCGCGCATGCGACGCGCCGCTTTGCAACAGCGGGACGCGGGGCTATAGATTTCCCCATGTTGCGGGCGAACGCCATGAAATCTTGGCCCGTGGGGCGAATTACCGGCCCGGACCGTGTTTGAGGGCGTCCGTCCGCCACACGGCCTCCGGGGATCGCGGCGCTGCGCCCGCGCGTTTGGCCGGCCGCCGCAAATCGCTTAAACACCTCTTTTCTCGCCGCCTGCGGCCCGCCTGAGCGGGGCCGCGCGGCCAATCCGGTTCGAAGATCGCAATGAACGACCCGAAAAAGGCCGGCAAATCCGGCCCCGATTATTCCGCCTCGCTCTATCTGCCCGTCACGGATTTTCCGATGCGCGCCGGCCTGCCGAGGAAGGAGCCGGAAATCCTCGCCCGCTGGAAGGAGATCGGCCTCTACGGCCTGTTGCGCAAGGAAGGCGCCGGCCGGCCGAAATTCGTGCTGCACGACGGGCCGCCCTACGCCAACGGCGCGATCCATATCGGCCATGCGCTCAACAAGACGCTGAAGGACCTCGTCACGCGCTCGCAGCAGATGCTGGGCAAGGATTCCAACTACGTGCCGGGCTGGGACTGCCACGGCCTGCCGATCGAATGGAAAATCGAGGAGGAGAACTACCGCTCGAAGAACAGGCCCAAGCCCGATCTCGCCCATCCCGAGGCCATGATCGCCTTCCGCAAGGAATGCCGCGCCTACGCCGACCATTGGGTCGGCGTGCAGAGCGGCGAGTTCCAGCGGCTGGGCGTCGTCGGCGACTGGGCCAATCCCTATCTGACGATGGCCTATGCGGCCGAAGCGCAGATCGCGCGCGAGATCATGAAATTCGCGGCCAACGGGCTGCTCTATCGCGGCTCGAAGCCCGTCATGTGGTCGGTCGTGGAAAAGACCGCTCTGGCGGAGGCCGAAGTCGAATACGAAGACCACACCAGCGACACGGTTTGGATCGGCTTTCCGGTGAAGAACCCTCCGATCGGAATTGGCGACACCCCCGAGGACGCCAATGACGCCATGCTTGCCTGGCGTTCCGCCAAAGTCGTCATCTGGACGACCACGCCCTGGACCATCCCAGGCAACCGCGCGATCAGCTTCAGTCACAGGGTCGCCTACGGCCTCTATCGCGTTACCGCCGCGCCGGCCGACAATTGGACGAAGATTGGCGCCGCATTCGTTCTCGCTGACAAGCTGGCCGAAGAGGTATTCCGGTCGGCCAAGGTCGAGAGCTATGAGCGCATTTGCGATGTGCGTGCAGAAACGCTCTCGCGGATCGTCTGCGCTCACCCGCTCGCGGGCCTCGCCGGCGGCTACGATTTCGACGTGCCCCTGCTCGACGGCGATCACGTCACCGACGACGCCGGCACGGGCTTCGTCCATACCGCGCCCGGCCACGGTCGCGAGGATTTCGACATCTGGATGGCCTCGAACCGCATGCTGCGCGAGCGCCACATCGACACCGCCATTCCCTATACGGTCGACGGCGACGGTTTTTATACCGACGAGGCGCCGGGCTTCGGTCCGCGCGACACGGAGGGCAGGCCGAAGCGCGTCATCACCGACAAGGGCGACAAGGGAGACGCCAACGACGCCGTCATCAAGGCGCTGATCGCTTCCGGCAATCTTCTCGCGCGCGGGCGGCTGAAGCACCAGTATCCGCACTCGTGGCGCTCGAAGAAGCCGGTCATCTTCCGCAACACGCCGCAATGGTTCATCGCGATGGATCAGGGCTTCGAGGACCGGAAGGGCGCGGCGCGGGAAAGCTTGCGCGCCGTCGCGCTGGAAGAAATCGCGCGCACGCGCTGGGCGCCGCCGTCCGGCGAAAACCGCATCACCGGCATGATCGCCAACCGGCCTGATTGGGTCGTTTCGCGCCAGCGCGCGTGGGGCGTGCCGATCGCGGTGTTCGTGAAGAAGGGAACGCACGAAATACTGGTGGACGAGCGCGTCAACAAGCGGATCGCCGAGGCGTTCGAACAGGAAGGCGCCGACGCCTGGTTCGCCGCCGGCGCGGCGGAGCGGTTCCTCGCGCCCGATTTCGACGCGGCCGACTACGAAAAGGTCGACGACGTGCTCGACGTCTGGTTCGATTCCGGCTCCACCCACGCCTTCACGCTGGAGGACCCGGCGCATTTCCCGAGTCTGGCCGGCATCCATCGCATCCGCGACGGCGGACGCGACGAGGTGATGTATCTGGAAGGCTCCGACCAGCATCGCGGCTGGTTCCATTCCTCGCTGCTCGAAAGTTGCGGCACGCGCGGCCGCGCGCCTTACGACATCGTGCTCACCCACGGCTTCACGCTCGACGAGCACGGCCGCAAGATGTCCAAGTCGCTCGGCAACACGGTCGTGCCGCAACAGGTGATCGCCGAGAGCGGCGCCGACATCCTGCGCCTGTGGACCGCGAGCGTCGACTATTCCGACGACCAGCGTATCGGCCCGGAAATCCTGAAAAGCGTGACAGACAACTATCGCAAGCTGCGCAACACCATCCGCTGGATGCTCGGCGCGCTCGCGCATTTTTCGGACGCCGACCGGGTCGATCTGGCGAACGTTCCAGATCTCGAACGCTATATGCTGCATCGCCTCGCCGAGGTGAACGAAGGCGTGCGCGCGGCCTATGCGGAGTTCGACTACAAGCGCGTCGTCGCGCTCGTCACGCCGTTCATGACGACCGATTGCTCCGCCTTCTATTTCGACATCCGCAAGGACGCGCTCTATTGCGAGGCGCCCTCCAGCCATCTGCGCAAGTCAGCGCTGACGGTCGTCGATCTCGTCTGCGACTGCGTGTTGAAATGGCTGGCGCCCATCCTCGTCTTCACGACCGACGAGGCGTGGTCGTATTTCCGGCCCGCCGGCGCTCCCTCCATCCATCTGGAGCTGTTGCCGGACGGGCTGGAGAAACTGCGCGACGAGTCACTGGCAGAACGCTGGCGCAAGATCCGCCGCGTACGCGCAGTCGTCACCGGCGCACTGGAGATCGCGCGCGCCGAAAAGCGGATCGGCGCCGCGCTCGAGGCTGCGCCCGTCGTCTCGATCGCCAGCGACGATCTCGCCGCGTCGCTGGACGGGATCGACTTCGCTGATATCTGTATCGTTTCGGACATAAAGATCGAGCGGGGCGAGGCGCCGGCCGCCGCCTTCGCGCTGCCCGAGACGCCGGGCGTCGGCGTCGTGGTCGAGCGCGCGCAGGGGCGCAAATGCGCCCGCTCGTGGAAATTCTCGCCGCTGGTGGGCTCCGACCCGGAATTCCCGGACGTGACCCCCCGCGACGCCGCCGCGTTGCGCGAACTCGGCGCGCTCGGCCGCTGGGGCGGCTGAGATGGCGTTGAGCCCGCGCGCGCTGGGACTTCTCGTCGCCGCGGGCGCCTTCGCGGTCGACCAGGCGTCGAAATACTGGTTCCTGCACGTCTACGAGCTCGGCGCGCGCGAGCCGCTTCGGCTGACGCCGTTTCTCGATCTGGTGCTCGCCTGGAATCCCGGCGTGTCCTATTCGCTGTTCCGGGCGGAAGGCCCGCTCGGGCGGATCGCGCTCATGGGCGTGGCCGCGCTCGGCGTGCTGGCGCTGGCCGTCTGGCTGTGGCGGTCGCACGACCGGCTGTCGACGGTCTCGCTCGGCCTCATCATCGGCGGGGCCCTCGGCAATGCGCTCGACCGGCTCAATTACGGGGCGGTGGCGGACTTCCTTCACTTCCACACGCCGTTCCCGGCCGGTCCGTTCGCCAACTACGTGTTCAACGCGGCCGATGTGGCGATCGTTGCCGGCGTGGTCCTGCTCCTGTATGAAACGCTCTTCGCCAGACAGCAGGCGCCGGCCTGATCCGCCTCCAAAACGCCAAGAACGGCGGTTAGCGGAGACGGGCCGATCTGCGGGCGGGACGATGTTTTGAGGGAGTGCGGCATGATTTTCGGCAGTTCGCGCCATCTGTGCGCGATGATCGGCGCGGCGGCGCTGGCCGTGGCGTTTGCAGGCGCGGCGCGAGCGCAGGCGTTCGACGACCGTCCCTCCACGCTCGAGCCCCTCTGGAACATTCTCGGCTCCAGCGCCAGCGACGAGAAGCCGGACATCGACTTCCGCGAGCGCCCGAAGCTGGTGGTGCCGAAAAACCGCGATCTGCCGCCGCCCCAGCCCGGCGCCGCCAACCGCGCCGCCAACTGGCCGCAGGACCCCGAGGTCAAGCGCCGGCGCGCGGCCGAGGCCAACGCGCGCGCCCCGCGCCAGATCGAACTCAACAACAACCCGATCATCCGCAAGCCCGAGCTCTTGGAAGGCCGCACGGACGCGCCGCGTTCGCAGGCCGACATCTGCGAGGGCCAGGGCAACGTCGGCGCCTACGATTGCGCCCGGCCCACGCCGGCCGAGAAGATCAAGCGCCTGTTCGGCGGCCAGACGGAGGCGGAAAAGGATACGCTCGTGCCCGGCCGCGAACCGGACCGCAACTACCTGACCGAGCCGCCGCGCGGCTATCGCGCCGCGACCCGCGCCGTGCGCGCCGATCCGGCAAAACCCTCCGAGCGGCCCGACAATTCCGATCCCAAGGCTTATCTGCGCGATCAGAACAAGTCGCGTCTCGACGACTGATCGGCCTTTACCCTGCTCCTCGCCGCCTCTTGCGGCGCGGCGCGCGATCACGACATTATGAAGACCTTGAATCGCGTCGCCGGGCGAATGTCCGGCGTATGAGGAGACGTATGTCCCAGTCCGCCGACGGCGCCTCGCTGCGCCCCGCCACCAGCCGGCCGCAACGCCATGCGGGACCGCAGATCGATCATCGCAAGCTGGAGAACGGGCTCGAAATCGTGGTCATTCCGGACCGGCGCGCGCCGGTCGTCACGCATATGGTGTGGTATCGCAACGGTTCGGCCGACGATCCACCGATGAAATCCGGCATCGCCCACTTTCTCGAACATCTGATGTTCAAGGGCACGAAAGCCCACCCGCAAGGCGAGTTCTCGCAGCTCGTCGCCGATCTCGGCGGGCAGGAGAACGCATTCACCGGCCACGACTACACCGCCTATTTCCAGCGTGTGCCGCGCGAGCATCTCGCCGTGGTGATGAAGTACGAGGCCGACCGCATGGTCAATCTCGTGCTGTCGGACGAGGTGGTGGCGCCTGAGCGCGACGTGGTGCTGGAAGAGCGCCGCATGCGTTCGGATTCCGATCCCGCTGCGCAGTTGAGCGAGGCGGTGCAGGCGGCCCTGTTCGCCCACCATCCCTACGGGCTGCCGATCATCGGCTGGCGCCACGAGATCGAGACGCTGCAACGCGAGGATGCGCTCGCCTATTACGAGCGGTTCTACACGCCCGAGAACGCCATCCTCGTCGTCGCCGGCGATGTGGAGGGCGACGAGGTGGAGCGTCTGGCGCGCGAAACCTATGGGAAAATTCCGGCGCGCGGTGCGCCGCCGCGCCGCGTTCGCCCGCAGGAGCCGGAGCCGCGCGCCCATCGTCTCGTCACGTTGAGCGATCCGAAGGTCGAGCAGCCGAGTTGCGAGCGCGTCTATCTCGCGCCCTCCGTGCGCACCGCCGAGAAGGGCGAATCCGAGGCGCTCGAGGTGATGGCCCATCTGATCGGCGGCGGCCAGACGAGCCGGCTCTATCGCGCGCTCGTGATCGATCGCAAGATCGCGGTGGCGGCGGGCGCCTATTACATGTCCGGCGCGCTCGACATGACGCGCCTGTGGGTCTACGCCGCGCCCGCGCCGGACGTCTCGCTCGAGGATCTCGACAGGGCGATTGGCGAGACGCTGGATGAATTCATGCGCGCGCCGCCGACCGAGGCGGAACTGGCGCGCGCCAAGACTCGGCTGATCGCCGACGCGGTCTATGCGCAGGACAGTCAGACGTCGCTCGCGCGCTGGTATGGCGCGGCGCTGGCGACCGGAGAGACGATCGAGGACGTGTCCGGCTGGCCCGACCGTATCGACGCCGTGACGGCGCAGGACGTGGTGGATGTCGCGCGCAAGTGGCTCGACAGGAAGCGCGCCGTCACCGGCTTCCTCATGCCGGAGCTCGCAGCGTGAACGCCAGGATCGCAACCGCGCCCGGCTCGCGCGCCGAACGCGTGCAGCGCGTGCGCTCGCCCGCGGGCGTCGAGGCATGGCTGGTGGAAGATTACGCCGTGCCGCTGATCGCGATGGAATTCGCCTGGCGCGGCGGCGCGGCGCAGGACCCGGCGGACAAGGCGGGCCTGGCCGCGATGCTGGCCGGGCTGATCGACGAAGGCGCGGGCGACTACGATTCCGCCGCCTTCCACGAGGCGCTCGACGAACACGCGATCCACCTGCATTTCTCCGCCGACCGCGACACGCTCGCCGGCCATTTCCAGACGCTGTCGCGCAACGCCGACGCGGCGTTCGATCTGTTGCGGCTGGCGGTCGGCCATGCGCGGCTGGACGAGGCGCCGATCGAGCGTGTGCGCGCGCAACTGGTCGCAAGCCTGAAGCGCGAGGCCAACGATCCGGAATCGCTGGTCGCCCGCACCTTCCGCGCCAGGGCCTTTCCCAACCATCCTTATGGACAGCCGCCGCGCGGCGACATGCAGACGCTGGCGCGCATCGCGCGCCCCGATCTCGTGGATGCGCTGGCGCGGCTGATGGCGCGAGACAATCTCGTCATCGGCGTCGTTGGCGCGATCGATGCGGCGACGCTCGCCCGCCGGCTCGACGACACGTTCGCCACGCTCCCCGAGAAGGCGACGCTGAAAGACGTGCCGCGTGTGGAGATTGGCGCGCTCGGCGAGCGCATCGTCGTGGACCTCGACACGCCACAATCGGCGCTGCGGTTCGGCCGGCCGGGGCTCGACCGGCGCGATCCCGACTATTACGCGGGCGTGGTCGTCAACCATGTGCTCGGCGGCGGCGTGTTCACCGCGCGGCTGTTCCGCGAGGTGCGCGAAAAGCGCGGGCTTGCCTATTCTGTCTACTCGCAACTGCAGAATTTCGAAGCCGCCGCGCTGGTCGTCGGCGCGACCTCCACCAAGAACGAGCGCGCGGCGGAATCGCTTCAGGTGATCGAGGAGCAGATTGCCGATCTCGGTCTCAACGGCCCGACCGAGGAGGAGCTTGCGAAGGCCAAGAGATATCTCGTCGGCTCGCACGCGCTGCATTTCGACACATCGACAAAGATCGCCGGCCAGTTGCTGCACCTGCAACTCGACGGCTACGAGCCCGCCCATCTCGACCGCCGCAACGGCCTGATCGAAAATGTTGCACTGGAGGACGCCCGCCGCGCCGCGCAACGCATGCTCGGCGACGGCAAACTCCTCGTCGCTGTCGCAGGCCGCCCGCAGGGCATATGAGAGCCGCCCGCAGGGCATATGAGAGCCGCCCGCAGGGCATATAAGAGCCCGCCCGCAGGGCATATAAGCGCCGCCGGCAGGGCGTTTGAACCAGATGAAGCGGTCGCATGGCATTTGGCTTCGCGGCGCGCCTGTCTCATCCATGCTAGTCTTGGTCATGCGTCACCGCGATTCCTACGCCCGCCCGACCTGAGCCGATGCGCGTTCGCCGCCTCGATCCCGTCACCATCGACCGCATCGCGGCCGGCGAGGTCGTCGAGCGGCCGGCCTCGGCCGTGAAGGAACTGGTCGAGAATGCGCTCGACGCCGGCGCGCGCGCCGTCGAGATCGTGCTGGAGGAGGGCGGGCGCAGGCTCATCCGCGTGAGCGACGACGGCGCGGGCATGGATGCGGCCGATCTGGCGCTCGCGGTCGAACGTCACGCCACTTCCAAACTGCCCGACGGAGATCTGTCGAGCATCGCCACCCTGGGCTTTCGCGGCGAGGCGCTGCCCTCCATCGGCTCGGTCGCCGCGCTCGTCATCGACACGCGCGCTGAGGCGTCTGATCACGGTCTGTCGATCCGCGTCGACGGCGGCCTCAAACAGCCGGTGCGTCCATCCTCCTGGCCGCGCGGCACGCGGGTGGAGGTGCGCGACCTGTTCGCCGCCACGCCCGCGCGGCTGAAATTTCTGAAAAGCCCGCGCGCGGAGGCGCAGGCGGTCGCCGATATCGTGCGGCGCATCGCGCTCTCGCGGCCCGACGTCGCCTTCACGCTGGCCGGCGACCATCTGACGACGCTCGAATTCCGCGCCGCCGGCGCAGGGCCGGAGGCGCTCGCCCGCCGCATCGCGCAGGCGCTGGGAGAAGAATTCGCGCTCAACGCATTCCCGGTCGATGCGCGGCGCGAGGGCGTTCGCCTGCACGGCTTTGCGGGGCTGCCGACGTGGCATCGCGCGACCGCCGCACAGCAATATGTGTTCGTCAACGGCCGCCCGGTGCGCGACAAGCTGTTCGCCGGCGCCGTGCGCGGCGCCTACGCCGATTTCCTGCCCGCCGGTCGCCATCCGGCGCTCGCGCTGTTCGTCGAGATCGATCCGCGCGAGGTGGACGTGAACGTTCATCCGGCGAAAGCGGAGGTGCGGTTTCGCGATCCCGGTCTCGTGCGCGGTCTGGTCGTCGGCGCCCTGAAGGAGGCCATTCTGGCGGCCCGCCATCGCGCGAGCGAAACGGGCGCAAGCGCGCTGGCCGCGCTGCGCGGGGGCGAGCCCCGGCGCGCGCAGGACTGGAGCAGCGTCGGCGGCGCGCCGCCCGCCCCGCGCACGGGGCTGTGGGGCGCGCATCCCGCAGCGCCCGCGCAGGGACGTTTCGCGGAAGGCGATTTTGTTGCGCCCGCAGCCCGGCCCGACGCGCCGGACGCGAGCGAGACGAGCGACGCGCCGCTCGGCGCCGCGCGCGCCCAGGTGCACGAGACCTATATTCTCGCGCAGACCCGCGACGGCCTCGTCATCGTCGATCAGCACGCGGCGCACGAACGGCTTGTCTACGAGCGCCTCAAGCGCCAGCGCGCCGAAAGCCGTGTCGCGCGCCAGCCGCTGCTCGTGCCCGTCGTGGTGGAGATGGACGACGGCGCGGTCGCGCGTGTGCTGGATGCGGCGGGCGAACTGGAAACGCTCGGGCTGGTGGTCGAACCGTTCGGGCCAGGCGCGCTGCTGGTGCGCGAGACGCCGGCGCTGCTCGGCGAAACCGACGCGCGCCGCCTGGTGCGCGACGTGGCGGACACCCTTGCCGAAGATGGCGCCGCGCTCGGCCTGGAACGCCGTCTCGATCACGTGCTGGCGACGGTCGCCTGCCACCATTCGGTGCGCGCGGGCCGACGCCTGCGACCCGAGGAGATGAACGCGCTGTTGCGCGAGATGGAGGCCACGCCCGGCGCCGGCCAGTGCAACCACGGCCGCCCGACCTATGTGGAACTGAAACTCTCCGACATCGAGAAATTGTTCGGGCGGCGCTGAGCCCGTCTCACATCCGCCGCGACAAGGCGGCCAGCGAGCGCGGATCGGCGACGACGATGCGACCGTAATGTACGTCGATCAGCCCCTGCTTTTCGTAGCTCTTGAGCACGCGATTGACCGTCTGGCGCGACACGCCGATCATTGCGGCGAGCGATTCCTGCGTGATGCGGGTCTGCGCCTGCGGTCCGCCGGAAATCTCCAGCAGCGCCTGCGCCACGCGCGCCGGCAGCGGGGCGGAGATCGCCTCCATCCACATTTCCATCGCCACGCGGATGTGCTGGCAGATCAGTTGCGCGAAATCGAGCGCATAGCGCGGCTCGTGCGCGACGATGGCGTCGAATGCGGTCTTCGACAGAAACAGCAGCCGCGTCCGCTCCATCGCGGTCGCGTCCTGAAAGCGCGGCTTCTCGTCCAGCACCGCCAGATGGCCGAACCATGCCCCGGCGCGGAAAATGCCGAAGATCACCTGTTTGCCGTCGGCGTTGCTGGCGGTCAGTTTCACGCTGCCCTCGATGACGGCGAACTGGCCGGTCGGGGGATCGCCGGTGACGAACACGGGTGCGCCGGGCGCGAACTCCCGCCGGGTCGATTTGTCGACGATCAGGTCGCGCAGCGGGCCGGGCAACCCCCCGAACCACTGATCCCGCATGAGTATGCGCATCAGCGCGCTGCGATCCATGCGATGTTTTCCGCCTTCCCCGGAGCCAGAATGCGCTTCCTGTCCGGCGAACGCAATGGCGCGCGTCAGGCGGCCGCGCGCCGCTGCGGCGGCGCGTCGAGCGCTGCCAGGAGGCGCGCGGTTTCGGCGCGGAACGTCGCAACGTTCTTCAGCTTGACGTCCTCGTAGCCGCGCACCGCGTCCGGCGCCTCGGCCAGCTGCACCGCGGTCGCGTAATGCGTGCCGAGCTTGCCGGCGGCGCGCGCGACGATCGAGCGATAGTCGCCGATCAGCTGGCGTTCGATCCTGCGCAACTGCGCGCGCCCGAACGGATCGAACGCCGTGCCGCGTAGCCGCTTCAACGCGCGCAGCGTTTTCAGAACGGGGGCGAACCACGGCCCGAAAGCCACTTTGCGGTCGAACCCCATGCGGCGCAGGAATGTTGGGTGCAGATGCCATTTCACCCGCGCGTCGGGACCGAAGGCGGCGGCGAGGCGCGCGCGTTCGCTGTCGATGAGCAGCAGCCGCGCGACTTCGTATTCGTCCTTGTAGGCCATCAGCTTGAACAGGTTCTCGGCGACCGCGCGGGTGAACGCGCCTTCCGCGCCGGTCGCGGCGATGTCGGCCTGCCGCGCGCGCAGCACGTCGGCGAGATAGGCGCGCGCATACGTCTCGTTCTGGTAGGCGATCAATTCCTCCAGCCGTCGCGCGACGATCGCGCGCGTCGGCCCGAACGGCGCCGCCATTTCGGCGATGGCCGGCGCAAGCGGCGTGGCAGTCGCCGGACGTTCGCGCACGGACGCGATGTCGGGCATGCGTTCGGGCGCGGCCACCATCAGTCGCCCCCAGCGGAACGCGGCGATGTTCATGTCGACCTGTGTGCCGTTGAGACGGATGGCGGCTTCGATCTTGTCGGCGGGAACGGGAATGGCGCCCTTCTGCCAGGCGGCGCCGACCAGCAGCATGTTGCTGGCCAGATGGTCGCCGGTGAGCGCCTCGGCCAGTTCCTGCGCATTGAAATAGGTGTTGTCGGCGGCGCGCGTGACGGAATCGATTCCGGCCTTCACCGCCTCGAAACTCGGGTAGCGCCGCGAGCGGTCCGCCACCATCGCGCCGGTCGGCGTTTTCGCGGTCGAGACGACGGCGAGCGTGCGTCCGGGCGAGGCGAGCTTCATGTTGACCGGCGAGAGCGCGACCAGCGGATCGAACACCAGCAACAGGTCGGCCTCGCCGGTCGAGAGCGTGGGCGCGCGTTCGTGGCCTTTGGGCCCGGCCTTGAAATGCGAGACGACCGGCCCCGCCTTCTGGCTGGAGCCGGTGTGGTCATAGGTCTGAACATGCATGCCGGCCAGGAACGCCGCTGTGCCCAGCACCTGATTGACCGTGACGACGCCCGTGCCGCCGATGCCGAAAAGGCACATCGAGAAATGGTCGCGTGCGTCGAGCGCGGGCTCCGGCAGCACGACATCTGCGGGAAATGGCTGCGCCGCGCGCCTGGCGGGCGTCTGCGTGCGCGCCTCGCCCGCCACCGTCACGAATGAGGGACAGTCGCCCAGCATGCAGGAGAAGTCCTGATTGCAGGAGGACTGGTGAATGCGCGTCTTCGAGCCGAATTCGGTTTCCACCGGTTGCACGCTCAGGCAGTTCGATTTGCGGCCGCAATCGCCGCAGCCCTCGCACACGCGCTCGTTGATGAAGGTGGACTGCGGCTTGTAGTCCATTTTGCCGCGCCGGCGCAGGCGGCGCTTCTGCGTCGCGCATTCCTGGTCGTTGATGAGCACGGTCAGACCTTGCGTTCCGGCGAGTTCCCTTTCCGCTTCGAGCAGGTCGTCGCGGTGCATCACGCGCGCCGAATGCACGGCCGGTCCGTATTTCCCGGGCTCGTCGGTGGTGATGATGATCTTCTTGGCGCCTTCGGCCTCGAGCATCTTCACCATCTGCGGCACGCTCATCGCGCCCTGTACATTCTGCCCGCCGGTCATTGCGACGGTCGAATTGTAGAGGATCTTGTAGGTGACGTTGGCCCCGCTCGCGCCGGCGAAGCGCAGCCCCAGCGAACCGGAATGATGGAACGTGCCGTCTCCGAGATTCTGGAAGAAATGTTTTGTGTCGGTGAACGGCGCCAAGCCCGCCCATTGCGCGCCCTCGCCGCCCATTTGCGTGAAGCCGACGCTCTCGCCGAACACCGGCGCCATCCAGATCGTCATGATGTGGCAGCCGATGCCCGCGCCGACGACAGAGCCTTCCGGCACGCGAAGCGCGCGGTTGTGCGGGCAGCCCGAGCAGAAATAGGGCATGCGCGGCGCCGACAGCGCGACAGCTCTGGGGGCCGGCGCCTCGAGTTCGGCGATGCGCGCGCCGACGGTCCCTTTCGAGACAACCTTTGCAAGACGCGCGGCGAGCGCGCGCGCGATGACGTCGGCCGAAAGTTCGCCGTGCGCAGGCAACAGGTCCGCGCCCGTTTCGTCGCGCTTGCCGACGATGCGCGGCGCGCCCGGCCGCCCGTAGAACATCTCCTTGGCGAACATTTCGAGGAACGGCCGCTTGTCCTCGATCACGAAAATCTCGTCGAGCCCTTCGGCGAAATCGCGCACGATCTCCGGCTCGACCGGATAGAGCATGCCCATTTTCAGAATGCGCACGCCGGCCGTTTCCAGATCGCTCTCGTCCAGTCCGAGATCGGCGAGCGCCTGCCGCAGGTCGAAGTAGGTTTTTCCGCCGGTCATCAGTCCGATGCGCGCGGACGCCGGGTTGACGACGATGCGGTTGAGCCTGTTGAGCCGCGCATACTGGCGCGCGATCTCGAGCTGCGCGTGCAGCATCTTGCGCTCGGCCTCGATCAGCGCGCCGCCGGCCTCGTTGGGCCGCAGGGTCGGCGTAAACGGCCTGCCCTCGAATTCCACGGTGGGAATGATCGGCTGGATTCGGTCGGGCGCGACATGCGCCGTCGCCGCGCTGTCGGCGACGTCGGTGACAAGCTTGTAGCCGACCCACAGACCGCACGCGCGCGACAGCGCATAACCGTGCAGGCCCAGATCGAGCATGTCCTGAATGTCGCCCGGCGCCAGGATCGGCATGAAGGCCTTGTAGAAGGCGAGATTGGAATCGCTTGGAAAGATGGTCGAGCGCGCGTGCGGATCGTCGCCGGCCACCGCCAGCACGCCGCCATTGCGCCCCACGCCGCGGAAATTGGCGTGATGGAACGCGTCGCCCGTGCGGTCCACGCCCGGCGCCTTGCCGAACCAGAGCGCGAACACGCCGTCATATCTGGCGCCGGGAACCGTGTGCAAAATCTGCGTGCCGAATGCGGCGGTCGCGGCCAGTTCCTCGTTCAGTCCCTGCTTGTGGACGATGTCGTTTTTCTGCAGCAGCGCGGCGTTGCGCTCCATCTCGCCGTCCACGCCGCCGACAGGCGAACCCGGATAGCCGCAGACAAAGCCGGCCGTCGACAATCCGGCGCGCGCGTCCAGGCGCTTCTGGTCCAGCATCAGCCGCACCAGCGCCTGCATGCCGGTGAGGTAGATCGCGCCGTTCTCGACCAGATATTTGTCGGCGAGCGAGAAGGTGGATTGAATCGGAGCGTTCATCGGCGCGTTCCTGGGCGTTTCCGGCTGGGCGCGCGCGGCGGACGGGACGCGCGGGTTTCATTGCGTTGCACAAGGCTAGTCGAGCGTTCGCTGCGTCGCACAAGGGGGTGCGGCGGCTGCGGGCGAGCATGTGGCGCCGAATCCGATTCAACTGTCTCGCAAGCGACAATCGTCGACGCCGACTCCGCCAACAATGCGCGCGAGCCCGCCGCCTCGCAGAGGCGCCAGCAAGACGGGCGCGCGCATTCGCTATGAAATGGGAGGTCAACATGAAATTCTCAATGCTGGCGACGGCGCTCGCCGCCGCGCTGGTCGGCGCGACCGGCGCCCTAGCGCAGACGCGCGGCGTCACCCCCACCGAGATTCGCATCGGCCAGACGATGGCCTACAGCGGCGCCGCCTCCGCCTACAGCGTCATCGCCCGCGCCGAGGCCGCCTATTTCAAGATGGTCAACGAGAAGGGCGGCATCAAAGGCCGCAAGGTCAATTTCATCTCGCTCGACGACGGATATTCGCCGCCCAAGACGTTCGAACAGACTCGCCGTCTGGTGGAACAGGACGAGGTCGCGCTCATTCTCAACCCGCTCGGCACGCCGACCGGCCTGGTGGTGCGCAAATATCTCAACGACAAGAAAGTTCCCCAGCTCTTCGTCGGCGCCGGCGCCTCGATGTGGAGCGACTACAAGAACTTTCCCTTCACCATCGGCTTCCAGCCCAACTATCACATCGAGGCCGGCATCTACGCCCGCCACATCATGAAGAACAATCCCAACGCGAAGGTCGCGATCTTCTATCAGAACGACGACGCCGGTCGCGACTACGCCAACGGGTTCAAGGCGGGGCTCGGACCGGACGGCGTGAAGAAACACCTGATTTTCGAGACGACCTACGAATCGACCGATCCGACCATCGACTCCAAGATCGTGGCGCTGAAAGGGTCCGGCGCCGACACGCTGTTCATGCACGCCATTCCCAAACAGGCCGCTCAGGCGATCCGCAAGGTGAAGGAAATCGGCTGGCAGCCGACGTTCTATCTGGCTTCGGTGTCGGCGTCCGTCGGCGGCGTTCTGAAACCTGCGGGCCTCGATAACGCCACCGGTCTCATCACGGCGGCCTATCTTAAGGATCCGAACGATCCGCAGTGGGCCAACGACGCGGGCTACAAGGAATGGGCCGCGTTCATGAAGCAATATTATCCCGACGGCGACCTGATCGACGTGCTGAACGTCTACGGCTACACCATCGCCCAGACGATGACCAAGGTGCTTGAAATGGCGGGCGACGATCTGTCCTCCACCAACATCATGAAACAGGTCGCCAACATGGACTTCGCGCTGCCCATGCTGCTGCCGGGCATCAAGATGAAAACCTCGCCGACCGACTACAGCCCGCTGAAGAAAATGTATCTCCAGAAATTCGACGGCAAGGTCTGGCAGAATTTCGGCGAGGCGATCGGCGACTGAAGCCGCGCCCGTGCGCACGAACGAGGACGGGCGCGCCCGTCCTCGGTTTTTTTAGCGCCGCGCCGGCGGCCACGGCGTCTCCGCCACCGGATCGAGCGGGCCTTCGCCCCGCGCGAAGGCGCGCACGTTGGCGACGAGCCGCGCGCCGACGGCCTGCATGACATGGTCGGTGGCGCCGCCCACGTGCGGCAGCAGCACGACATTCTCCATGTCGAGGAGCGCGGCCGGTACGTTCGGCTCGTCCGCATACACATCGAGGCCCGCTCCCGCGATGGCGCCAACGCGTAGCGCCGCCACGAGCGCCGGCTCGTCCACGCAGACGCCGCGCCCGATATTGATGAAGAAACCGGCAGGCCCGAGCGCGTCCAATACATTTGCGTCGATCGCGGCGCGAGTCGAAGCATCGCCCGGCAGGATGGCGATGAGAATGTCGCTGGCGCGCGCCGTCTCCTCGATCGTCGGGTGATAGGGATAGGCGACGCCGGCCTGGCGGTTGCGGCCGTGATAGACGACCTTCAGCCCGAACGCTTCGGCCCGCCGCGCGATCGCCTTGCCGATCCGCCCATAGCCGACGATGCCGAGCGTCTTGCCGCGCAGCGACGCGGTGCGCGCAAACGGCGTGGCGATGGTCCACTTGCCGCCGCGCAGATAGCGTTCGGCGGCTGGAAAGCGCCGCACAGTGTCGAGAATGAGCGCGAAGCCGGCGTCCGCCGTGTCTTCCGTCACCGCATCGGGCGTGTTGGTGACGATGAGCCCGCGCCGCGCGGCGGCCGCGACGTCGATGATCTCGTAGCCCGCGCCCATCGTGGCGACGAGCTGCAGGCTGGGAAAGCGCGCCATGAACGGCTCTTCGAGCGGCCCGCCGAACGGCGACCACACCAGGCACCGGATGTCGGGCGCGAGCCGCGCGAGCGTCTCCTCGCGATCGGTCGCCTCCCACAGGCGATGCACGGGGCCGATATCGGCGAGCGCGGCCACGAGCGGCGGCGGCGCGGGGGCTGCGACGAGAATTGGAAATGCCTGCATGCGCTGTCTCGAAGGATGTGGCGTCGCAGGAAGTTTCGCATGGCCCGCGCGGCGCACAAAGCGCATCCGTCGATCCAAATGACAAACCGGCGACATTGCGCATGCGCCCGGTTCGCCTATGATCGCGCGATTGAAGGCGCGCGCAAAGACGCGCCATCGGGCGCCGCGCGCGCCGGGAGTGAAACATGCTGATCGCCGAAGCGCCGCTGCGCGAGTTCGTGCGCGATATTTTCGTCGCCGCCGGCAGCGCGCGCGCGGAGGCCGACGAGATCGCCGAACATCTGGTCGAGGCGAATTTGCGCGGCCACGACAGTCACGGCGTGGGCATGGTCCCGGCCTACATCAAACATCTGTCCGAGAAGGCTGTCGCGCCCAACCGCAAGCCGAAATGCGTGCTCGATCTCGGCGCGCTGATGGCGTTCGACGCCGCGATGGGCTATGGCCAGCCCGCGGCCAACGCCGTGATGGACCTGGCCGGCGACCGCGCGGCGCAACTCGGTGCGGCGATCGTCAGCCTGCGCAACGTGCAGCATGTCGGGCGGATCGGCGCCTATGGCGAGCGTCTGGCCAGGCGCGGCCTGTTGTCGATCCATTTCGTCAACGCGGTATACGCGCAGGCCTGCGTCGCGCCGTTCCGCGGGTCGGACGCGCGGCTGATGACCAACCCGATCTGCGTGACCATCCCGCGCGGTACCGATGCGCCGCCGATCGTGCTCGATTTCGCCACCTCGGCGATCGCGCTCGGCAAGGTGCGGGTGGCGCTCAACAAGGGCGTGGAGACGCCGGAGAACACGCTCATCGATCACACCGGACAGCCGACGCGCGCGCCGTCCGCGATCTTTTCCGATCCGCGCGGAGCGATCGTTCCATTTGGCCTGCACAAGGGCTGGGGCCTCGCGCTCGTCGCCGAAATTCTTGGCGGCGCGCTGGCGGGCGGCGGCACGCAGGCGGGCGAACGACGCCCCGGCCTCGTCAACGGCATGTTCTCGATTGTCGTCGACCAGTCGCGCCTTGCGCGCGGCGCGGCCTATTACGACGAGGTGACGGCGCTCGTCGATTACGTGAAAGCCTCGCCCGCCGCCAACCCGGATGCGCCGGTGCTCGTGCCGGGCGATCCAGAATTGATGACGATGGCGGAGCGGCGCGCGAACGGCGTGCCGATCGACGACGTCACGTGGAAGGAAATACTCGGCGCGGCGAAGGCCGTTGGTCTTGCGGCGCCCGCGCCGGCATAGGGGAGCGACATGGCGATTTCCGATTTCAGAATGGACGGGCGCGTCGCGCTGGTGACGGGCGGCAGCCGCGGCCTCGGTTTCGCCATGGCGCGCAATTTCGCAGCTGCCGGCGCACGCGTGGCGCTGGTGGCGCGCCGCAAGGCGGAGCTCGACGAGGCGGTCGCCGCCATCGCGAAGGAAGGCGGGGTGGCGAGCGCGCATGTGTGCGACGTGTCGAAGGCGCCGGAGATCGCCCACGCCTTCGCCGAGATCGTCACGGCGCACGGCAAGGTGGATGTGCTCGTCAACAACGCCGGCGGCCACGCGACCGGACCCTTCGAGACCCTGACCGACGACGTGTGGCGCAACGATTTCGACCTGAAACTGTTCGCCGCTGTCCGCTTCTGCCGCGCGGCGTTGCCGGGCATGCGCGAGCGGCGCTGGGGGCGCGTCATCAACGTGCTGAACGTCTACGCGAAGACCCCGCTCGCGGAAACCGCGCCCACCAGCGTCACCCGCGCGGCGGGTCTGGCGCTGACGAAAGTGCTGTCCAACGAATATACGCCGCACAACGTGCTGGTGAACGCGCTGCTCGTCGGCTTCATCGAAACCGACCAGATCGCGCGCATTTACGAAAAGACGGGCGGCGGCCAGTCATACGATCAGTTTCTCGACCATTTCGCGCGCGACAAGCTCAAGATCGGCATGGGCCGTTTCGGCAAGGCGGAGGAATTCGCCAACGCTGCGCTGTTCCTGTGTTCGGACGCCGGCTCGTATGTCTCGGGCGTCGCGCTCAATGTCGACGGCGGCTTCTCGCCGGTCGTATGATCTCTCCAACCACGGGACGGACGCCATGCTGGATCTGCGATCGAAACGGGTGACGATGGGGCGCAACATGGCGGTCGCGCGATCGCTGTGGCGCGCCACCGGCATGAAGGACGGCGATTTCGGCAAGCCGATCGTCGCCATCGCCAATTCCTTCACGCAGTTCGTGCCGGGCCACGTGCATCTCAAGGATCTAGGGCAGATGGTCGCGGCCGAGATCGCCGCCGCCGGCGCCGTCGGTCGCGAGTTCGACACCATCGCCGTCGACGACGGCATCGCGATGGGTCACGACGGCATGCTCTACTCGCTGCCCTCGCGCGATCTTATCGCGGATTCGATCGAATACATGGTCAATGCGCACCGCGCGGACGCGCTGGTGTGCATATCGAATTGCGACAAGATCACGCCCGGCATGCTGATGGCGGCGCTGCGACTCAACATTCCGACAGTGTTCGTGTCGGGCGGGCCGATGGAGGCCGGCCGCATGAACTACGACGGCAAGGACGAGCGGTTCTCGGGTGTGGAGGCCTATGTCGCCACCATGAATCCCGACATCACCGACAAGAAGATCGCCGCCTACGAACTCCATTCGTGTCCAACATGCGGCTCGTGCTCGGGCATGTTCACCGCCAATTCCATGAATTGTCTGACGGAGGCGCTCGGCCTGTCCCTGCCGGGCAACGGGTCGCTGCTCGCCACCCATGCAGACCGCAAGGCGCTGTTCCTGGAGGGCGGGCGCCTGATCGTCGACCTGTGCCGGCGCTACTACAAACAGGGCGACGAGAGCGTTCTGCCGCGGTCGGTCGCCACGTTCGAGGCGTTCGAGAACGCGGTGCGTCTCGATATGGCGATGGGCGGCTCCACCAACACCGTGTTGCATCTGCTGGCCGCCGCGCACGAGGCCGAGGTCGATTTCACAATGAAGGATATCGATCGCATTTCTCGCGAGACGCCGCATCTGTGCAAGGTCTCGCCGTCCACGCCCGATTATTTCATGGAGGACGTGCATCGCGCCGGCGGCGTCATGCGCATTCTGGGCGAACTCGACCGCGCGGGCCTGGTGCATCGCGACGCGAAGACCGTTCACGCGCCCAGTCTCGGCGCCGCGCTCGACAGATGGGACATCGCACGCACGCAGGATGCGGAGGTGGAGGCCTTCTTCCGCGCCGCGCCGGGCGGGGAGATCACGGTCGAGGGCATGTCGCAATCCAGGCGCTTTTCCGCGCTCGACCGCGACCGCGAAAAGGGCTGCGTGCGCGATGTTGCGCATGCCTACTCGAAGGACGGCGGCCTGGCCGTGCTCTACGGCAATCTCGCGCCTGACGGCTGCATCGTGAAGACGGCGGGCGTCGACCCGTCGCTTCACGCATTCACCGGCGTCGCGCTGGTCGTCGACAGCGAGGACGAGGGATCGAACGCCATCAAGTCGGGCCTGGTCAAGCCCGGCGTGGCGCTCGTCGTGCGCTACGAGGGGCCGCGCGGCGGACCGGGCATGCAGGAAATGCTCGCGCTCACCAGCGGCCTGAAGGGGCGCGGTCTCGACAAGAGTTGCGCGCTCATCACCGATGGGCGCTTTTCCGGCGCGACGTCCGGCCTGTCGATCGGCCATGTATCGCCGGAGGCGGCTTCCGGCGGCGCCATCGCGCTGGTGGAGGACGGCGACCGCATCGTCATCGACATCGCCACGCGGTCCATCCGGCTCGACCTTCCCGACGAGGAGCTTGCGCGCCGGCGATCGGCGATGAACGCGCGCGGCCGCGCGGCGTGGAAACCGAAGCCGCGCGAGCGCGCCATCACGGTGGCGTTGCGCCATTACGCGCTGACGGCCACGTCCGCCGACCGCGGCGCGGTGCGCGACCTCGACCAGTTCGAGGAGATGCTCAACCGCACCTACGAGTGAGGCTCACGGCACGATCGCGAGAAACACGAACGCCGCGCAGATGACGATGTGGATGACGCCCTGCAGCACGGTCGTGCGGCCGGCGCCGAGCGTCGCCAGGCCCGTCAGAAGCGTCAGCGCCAGCAGTATCTGTTCCTTCGCCGCAAGGCCCAGCGTCAACGATGCGCCGGTCGCCAGCGAAACGGCTGCGACCGTCGGAATGGTCAGGCCGATGGAGGCGAGCGCCGAGCCCAGCGCCAGATTGAGGCTCTCCTGCACGCGGTTGGCGCGCGCCGCGCGCACGGCGGCCATGCCTTCGGGCAACAGGACCAGTATGGCGATGACGATGCCGACCGCCGAATACGGCGCGCCGATGGCGCGCACGCCGGCTTCCACGGTCGGCGTCAGCACTTTCGCGATCAGGACGACGGCTGTGAGCGCCACCAGCAACATGCCGAAGGCGACGAGCGCCATGCCGTTGGACGGCGGCTCTCCATGGTCGGGCGTATGCTTGTCGAGAAAATAATCGCGATGGCGCACCGTCTGAATGAACACGAACGAGCCGTAGAGCACGAGCGAGACGAGGCCTGCGAAAACAAGCTGCGAGGGCGAGAACGAAGGGCCGGGCGCGGTGGTCGTGACATTCGGCAGCACCAGCGTCAGGGTCGTCAGCGCGGTAAGCACGGCGAGCGCCGAGTTGGCGCCTTCCAGGCGAAACGCCTGCTCGTGGTGGCGGATGCCGCCGGCCAGCAGGCACAGGCCGACAATGCCGTTGCAGGCGATCATGACGGCGGCGAACACCGTGTCGCGCGCGATGGTCGCCGCGCCCGGGCCGCCGCTCGCCATGGCCGAGACGATCAGCGCGACTTCGATCACCGTCACCGCCACGGCCAGCACGATCGTGCCGTAGGGCTCGCCGATGCGATGCGCGACCACCTCCGCGTGATGGACGGACGCGAACACCGCGCCAATCAGCAGAGCGCCCGCCACGACATAGAGAAAGACGCCGCCTCCGAGCGATAAATAGAGAACGAACACGCCGAGGGCCGCCGCCGGAAAGGCGAACGACCACCAGGGCAGAGAAGGCGTCGAGTAATCTGCCATTTCAATCCTTTTTCGTGTGCACCAGCGCGGCGGTCGAACTGGCGCGCGCGATGATCGTTCCCTTGTCGTCGCGCAGTTCCGCCTCCATGAAGGAAATGCGCCGCCCCCAGCGCGTGATCCATCCATAGGCGTGATAAAGCCCCGGATGGGCGGGCAGGAGAAAGCTCACCTTGATTTCGAGGCTCGGCACGCCGACGCTGAACTCCGAGCGCGCGATGCAGGCGTGCGCCATCGCCGCATCCAGCCAGCCGGTGACGAAGCCCCCCTGCACGATGCCGCCTTTCGGATGGCCCTCGATGGAATGGCAGTGCGCGCGGCTCGCGTGGCACAGCAGCGTCACGCGGTTGAGAGGCCGGTCGTAGGCGGTCACCTCGATGCCGAGCGTATCGGCCGAGGGGTTTTCGTTGGCGCGGAAGCGCGCGATGATTTCTTCTTCGGTCACGTTTGTCTCGTTCGTTCAGACGGTGGCGATGGGCGTTGCGGGCGACCCGACGGCGCCGGGCAGGTTGAGGGGCGGGGCGGTCAGGAGAAAGCGCCAGCGATCGTTGGCGGCGAGCCAGCGCGCCAGTTCGGTGAAATACCACAATTCGCCGAGGTGAATCCCCTGTTTGAACAGGCAGTGGTTGTGCAGCGGCAGACCGGGAAACGTATCGCCGAGCGCAGGGCGCGCTGGATAGGCTTCGACCGCCAGATTGTCCGCGCAGATCGCGACGAGATCGACGTCGCTGATCCAGTCGAGCAGCCGCCGGTCGCGCCCGTCGAGCGCGGCACAGGAGGCATGCAGTGTCTCCACGTCCGGCTTCTTGTTCATTTCCAGAACGAGATCGGCGTAGCCAGTGTAGAGGCAGAGGAAATCGCCGGCCTCCACGCCCACGTTCTGCGCTTCCAGCGCGCGCATCAATTCGTCGTAGCCGACATAGGCGCGCTTGCGGCCGTAGATGCGGTGCAGGTCCACCAGCACGCCGCGCCCCTGCACGCCGGCGGTCGCGAAATTCTCGATGCCGAGCGCCTTCGCGCCGAACCCTTCGCGCGCATCGTCCGGCCCCACGATCTCCACGCCGCCGCGATAGCCGTTGTAATAGACTTTCTCGGGAACGCCGTCGCCGTCGGCGTCGAACATCTGCCCCACATGGCACAGCCCGTCCCACTGTGTGGAATATTGCAGATAAAGCATCACCGCGTCGTCGCACACGACATCGCAGAACTCGTTGCAGATATGCGACAGGCGAAAGTTGAAATTATGCGCGGGTCCGCGATTCTCGTGGTGCAGGCGCGGCGGCTTGCGGAACGGAAAGATCGCGTTGCCGCCCGGATAGTCGAGCGGCAGACTGAGCGTGAAGGCCATGCCCTCCCGTACTTCGCGCGCCGCCGCCGCGCGTCGCGCGGGCGTCAGCAGGTTCATCTTGCCGCGCTGGTCGTCCGCGCCGAAATCGCCCCAGTTCGATCCCTGTGGGCGGTTCACCCATCTGTTCTGTTCCATCGCGCTGTCCTCCGCCGCCGATTGTGCGGAGCGGCCGAGGTCAAGGCAAGGCGCGCGTCACCGCGTCTGTCCGCCGTCGACGGGCACGACGGCGCCGGTGACGAAGCCGGCGAGCGGCGACAGAAGGAAGGCGGCCATGGAGGCGATCTCGTCCGGGCGACCGAACCGCCTCAACGGAACTTCGCGCTCCACCCAGCGCCGCCATGCATCGCCGCGCGGGCCGGTGGCGCGCTGCTCCCATTCGCCGCCGGGGAATATGATGTTGCCCGGCGCGAGCGCGTTCACGCGCACGCCGGACCGGCCCGCGATGCGCGCGAGATCGCGCGCCAGATGGTTCACCGCCGCTTTGGCCGGCCCATAGGTGAGCGGCGTTCCCATCGCGCCGATTCCCGCGATGGAGGAAATGAACAAGAGCGCGCCCTCGTGGCGTCTTGTCATGCCGCGCAACACCGTGCGCGCGAGGCGAAAGGCGGAATCGAGATTTTGCGCGAAGCCGGCGTCCCAGGTGGCGTCGTCCACCTCGAATCCGGGCGGACAGGGATGCAGGCCGACATTGGCGACGGCGCCGTAGATCGGTCCGAACTCGGCTTCGATGCGCGCAACGGCCGTTTCCAGCGTTTGCGTGTCGCGCATGTCGCCGGCCATCGACCACACGCGCGCCTTTCCGAACGTTCCGGCGAGATCGTCGTGCGCCCGGGCGAGCGCGTCGCCGCCGCGCGCCGCCATCGCCACGCGTGCGCCTTCGGCCAGCAACGTCTCCACAATGCCGCGGCCTATGCCGCGCGAGGCGCCGGCGACGAACACCACGCGGTCGTCGAGGTTGAGATTCATGTGCTAAGTCTCAACGGCTGTAAATGAACGCGGTGTCGTCGAGGTCGATCTTCGGGAACTGGTCCTTCTCGCTCCAGTAGTCCTGGCTGTGCTGCCATTCCGGTTTGTCGCCGCGCTTGGGCAGAAGGTGCATTGACCGTGTCATGTAGCCGGGGTTGAAATTCTCCTCGTCCAGCCACGGCAGAATTTTCATGTCGGCGTCCTCGCGCCGCAGCGCGGGCGCGACCTTCTTTAGCCCGTGCGCTTTCATGTGATTGAGCAGGCGGCAGACGAAATCGGCCACCATGTCCACGCGCAGCGTCCAGCTCGCGCGGAAATAGCCGAACACCCACACCAGGTTGGGCACGCCGGTGAACATCATGCCGCGATAGGTGACGGTGTCGGCGAAATCGAGCGTCTTGCCGTCGACCGAGAAGGCGATGTCGCCGAGCACGCTGAGATTGAATCCGGTCGCGGTGACGACGATGTCGCCTTCGAGTTCGCGGCCAGACTTCAAGCGAATGCCTTTTTCGGTGAACCCGTCGATTTCGTCGGTCACCACTTCCGCCTTTCCGGCGGCCACGCCCTTGAACAGGTCGCCGTCGGGAATGAATGCGATGCGCTGCCGCCACGGCCGGTAGCGCGGCGTGAAATGCGTGGCGATGTCGTAATCGGCGCCGAGATAGGCGCGCACGCCTGCGAGCAGTTCCTTCTTCACCGCTTCCGGCTCCGACAGGCAGCGCTGCGTGAACGCGTTCTGATCGTACAGAATCTTGCGCCGCACGATTTCGTGTATCCACTCTTCCTTGATGTCGAGCTGACGCAGCGTGTCCGCCAGATCGTTGGCGTTGCGACCGGTGATGAAATAGGTCGGCGAACGTTGCAGCAGCGTGAGATGGGCGCAGTCGCCGGCGATGGCCGGCACGACGGTCGCGGCGGTTGCGCCCGAACCGATGACGATCACGCGCTTGTTCTTGTAGTCGAGGTCGGCTGGCCAGGTCTGCGGATGAACGATCCGCCCTCTGTAGTTGGCCATGCCGGGCCATTCCGGCGTGTAGCCCTGTTCGTGCCGGTAATAGCCCTGGCACATCCACAGGAAGTTCGCGGTGATGACAACGCGGTCGCCATTGTCCGCGCGCTCGGCCTCGATCGTCCAGCGATTGTCGGCGCTCGACCAGCGCGCGGACAGAATTTTGTGATTGTAGCGGATGTGGCGCGCCAGATCGTTCTCTTCGATCACCTCGCCCATATATTTGAGAATTTCCTCCGCCGTCGCGATCGGCGCGCCGACCCAGGGCTTGAATCGGTAGCCGAACGTATAGAGATCGCTGTCGGAGCGGATGCCGGGATAGCGATGCGTGCGCCATGTGCCGCCGAAACCGTCCTGCGTTTCGAGTATGACGAACGAGGTTCCAGGACATTGTTTGGTGAGATGATAGGCGCCGCCGACGCCCGAAATGCCCGCGCCGACGATCAGCACATCGAAATGTTCCACGCGCGCCGCCGCGGGTCTTCCCGCGGCCGGTCGCTCCAGCGTTTCCGTCCCGCCCATGATGTTTCCTCGCGGTGTCTGCGTCGGCGCTTGTCGCGCGCCCCGGCGCCGGTTGCGGCGTCCGGCGCGATGATCGCCCCGCCCGCCCCGCCGCGCAAGCCTCAAGCCGCCAACGCGCCCCGCGTTTCGCGGTGCGACACGCGGCCGCGCGCGCGCGGCGGGTTGAGCCTTGCCGCGCGCCGCGCCATCATGGCGCGAACAACGGGAAGAGCGGACGCGGCGGGACGGCCTGCGCGCGCCGTCGTCACGACGCCCGGGGCAGGGCATGGGCGCGCGGTCGTCGTGCGTCGTCGCCTCGCGACGACCGTGCGCGCATGTCGACGGCGGCAGGCTGACCCGAGCGCGGAGGAAATTTCGTGACGTTCCAGAATCCTTTGACGGCGCCGCAACTGCCGCCGCCGCACGAGCGCAACCTCGGCGCCGTCATGGCGCGTGCGCTGAAGGACCATCCCGACAAGCTGGCCGTGCGCGATCCCGAACGCGCTCTCAGCTATCGCGCGCTGAACGAGGAGGCGCTGCGGCTGGCCGGCGGTTTCGCGGCGCTCGGCGTCGCCCGCCAGGACCGTGTCCTGGTCATGCTCGACAACCATCTCGATTTCGTTGCGTGCTGGATCGGCCTCGGTCTCGCCGCGCGTGTGGAAGTGCCGGTCAACACCGCCTATCTCGGCGCCATCCTCACGCATGTCGTCAACAATTGCGGCGCGAAGGTCATGGTGGCGGAAGGCCATTATCTCGACCGCATCGCGGCGGTGGCCGATCAGCTGACGACGCTCGAAACCATCGTCGTGCGCGGGCCCGCGCCGCGTGTCGATCTGCCCGCGCGCATCGCGCTGCGTCCCTATTCAGAACTGGCCGGCGCGCCGGCCGCGCCCGAAAAGATCGATCCGTGGGATCTCGTCGGCATCATGTTCACGTCCGGCACGACGGGTCTGTCGAAAGGCGTACGCGTCACGCATGCGCACGCCTACGGCTATGCGACGCCGGCCGTCTACGGCGCCTGTTCGCACGACGATGTCGTGCATGTCTCGCTGCCGCTGTTCCACATCGGCGGCCAGTGGGCGGGCGTCTACAACGCGCTGATCGCCGGCGCCTCGGCCGTAGTCACGCCGCGCTTCGCCGCGACGAAATTCTGGGACGAAGTGCGCGAATACGGCTGCACCTACACGCTGCTGCTCGGCGTGATGGCCGAGTTTCTCTACCGGCAGCCGCCGGATGCGCGCGACGCCGACCAGCCCATGCGTCGCTGTGTCATGGTGCCGGTCATTCCCGCGCTCGACGATTTCAAGAAGCGCTTCGGCATGCATACGGTGTCCACCGCCTACGGTTCGACGGAGGCTTCCGCCGTCATTCTGTCGCCGGTCGGCGGCGCGGAGCCCGGCAAGGTCGGCTGGCTCCGGCCGGATTTCGAGGCGCGCCTCGTCGACGATCACGACATGGACGTGCCGCAGGGCACGGCGGGCGAACTGATCGTGCGCGCCCGCGAGCCGTGGCTGATCATGGACGGCTATCACGACATGCCGCAGGCGACGGTGGACGCATGGCGCAACCTCTGGTTTCACACCGGCGACCAGATGGTGCAGGACGCGCGCGGCATGTACACGTTCGTCGATCGCGTGAAGGACGCCATACGCCGGCGCGGCGAGAACGTGTCGAGTTTCGAGGTGGAGCGCGAGATCGGCGCCCATCCAGCCGTGCGCGAATGCGCGGTCGTGGCCGTGCGGTCGGATGCGACGGAAGACGACATCAAGGCCTGCATCGTGCTGGACACGGGCGCGCGACTGACGGGCGAGGAGCTGGTCGCCTTCCTCAAGCCGCGCCTGCCGTATTTCATGATTCCGCGTTACGTGCAGTTTCTGCCCGAACTGCCGAAAACGCCGACCGAGAAGATCCGCAAGCAGCCGCTGCGCGATCTGGCGGTGACGTCCGAAACCTGGGACGCCGCGAAGGCCGGCGTCTCGCTGCGCTAGAGGCTTCACACGTTTGCGAAATGGACCGCGAGCCACACAGTCGGCGTTTCGGTCCATTCGACGCGATGGCGCACATGCGCCGGCAATTCGATGAAGTCGCCGGCCCGCAACGTGCGCGTTCGCGGGGCGCCTTCTATCGTCAGGCCGGCCGCGCCCGCGATCACCACGACCCATTCAGTCCGGTCCTGATCGTACCAGAAGCCGGGCGGGCTTGCCTGACCGTTCGAGACGATGCGCTCGATCCGCGCGCCCGGCGTCTCGATCAGCGTTTCGAACGTCTCGCCCGCATTGCCGCGCGGCAGGTTGGCCAATAGATTTCCATTTCGCATCGCTGCAGGACCGTCGGATGAATATCGAAGTGAGCATAGAGGGAACCGTCGGCGTCGTCGCGCTCGCGCGCCCGCCGGTCAACGCGCTGTCGCGGGCGATGATCGCCGAACTGATCGCGGCCTTGCAGGCGATGGATGCGGACGCGCGCGTGCGCGCCGTCGTGCTCACCGGAAAGGGCCGCTGTTTCTCCGCCGGCGTCGATCTGAAGGAACAGTTGCACGCGCTGGAGACGGGCGGCGACGGGCCGATCGACATCGGCGTCGATCTTTATCGCGCATTGCTGTACGGGCGAAAGCCGACCATCGCCGCCATCAACGGGCCGGCTCTCGGCGCGGGCCTGGGCATGGCCGCGTCCTGCTGCATTCTGGCGGCGAGTGAAACGGCGACGTTCGGCATACCGGAGATCGACGTCGGCATGCTCGGCGGGGCGCGCCACGCCATGCGCCTGCTCGGCCATTCGACCGTCAACCGCATGTTGCTCACCGGCCGTCCGTTGAGCGCGGCGGACATGGCGCGGCGCGGCGCGATCGAAGCCTGCGTAAGGCCGGACGAACTGATGGATTATGCGCTGGGAATCGCGCGCGAGATCGCCGCGCGCGACCCGCACGCCGTGGAGATGGCGCGCGCCAGCCTCGCGCGCATCGAGGATATGGGCGTGCTGGAGGGTTATGCGTCGGAGATGGCGGCGGCGGCCGAACTCGGCCGCACGCCAAATGCGCAGGCTGCGATGCGCGCGTTTCTCGCCCGACGCACATAGGCGATGGGCGCCGCCGGGCGCGGCCATGGCGCGCGAGCCATGTTCGCTGCGCCCGACACGCGCATCGGCGCGGTTACGGCCGGCTCTCGGCCGGCCGCGCCTTCATGGCGTTGTATTCACGAATCTTCTGCTTGCCGAGCTGCGACATGTGCACCTCGTCCGGCCCGTCTGCGAGCCGCAGATAGCGGTTGAGCGTGAGGAAATAGGCGATGGGCGTGTCGTCGCTCACACCCATGCCGCCATGGATCTGGATGCCGCGGTCGGCCACCGTCTGCGCCATCTGCGGCGCCACGACCTTGATGGCGGCGATCAGATCCTTGGCCACCTTGTTGCCGTAGCGGTCCATCTGGTCGGCCGCCTTCAGCGTCAGCAGCCGCGCCATTTCGATCTCGCAGAACGAGCGCGCGACATCCTGGCGGATGCTGGATTGATCGGACAGCTTCTTGCCGAACGCCACGCGATTGTCGGCGCGCCGCGACATGACCTCCAGTGCGCGCTGCGCCTGGCCGATGGAGCGCATGCAGTGATGAATGCGCCCCGGCCCCAGACGCCCCTGGGCGATCTCGAAGCCGCGACCTTCGCCCAGTATCATGTTCGCTTTCGGCACGCGCACGTTTTCAAAGCGCAGTTCGGATTCGCCGCCCGGCGAATTGAGCGAACCGAAGATCGTCTGCGAGCGCACGATCTTCACGCCGGGCGTGTCGCGCGGCACGATGATGGTGGAGTGCTGCGAATGGCGCGGGTTGTTCGGTAGCGTCTTGCCCATCACCAGAAACAGATCGCAGCGCGGATGGCGCGCGTTGGAAATCCACCATTTGCGGCCGTTCAGCACGTAGTCGTCGCCGTCGGGCAGAATGGTCAGTTCCAGATTGGTGGCGTCGGAGGAGGCGACCTGCGGTTCGGTCATCACGTAGGCGGAGCGGATTTCGCCGTTGAGCAGCGGGCGCAGCCAGCGCTTCTGCTGCTCCGGCGTGCCGTAACGAGCGAGCACTTCCATGTTGCCGGTGTCGGGGGCCGAGCAGTTGAACACCTGCGACGACCACGGCACCCGCCCCATGATTTCGGCGAGCGGCGCATATTCGAGATTGGTCAGGCCGGGCGAGAACTCGCCGTATTCGTGCGGCAGGAACAGGTTCCACAACCCTTCCGCTTTCGCCTTGTCCTTCAGAGCCTCCATCTTCGGCCATTCCTTCCAGAGGTTGGAATGATCGTGGACGAAATCGTAATAGTCGCGTTCGACCGGATAGATATGCGCGTCCATGAAGGCTTCGAGTTTGGCGATCAGCTCCTTCACCTTGTCGCTGTGTTCGAAATTCATCTTTCGTTTCTCCCGATGGATTCGTTGGCGTGGGGTGGGTTCAGCCGATCCAGCGCAGCGCGCGCTCGAACAGGCCGACGGTTTTTGCGTGCAGAAGGTCGCCGGTCGCGCGCGGCGCCTTGCCGGCGCTCGCGCGTGCGTGCGTGCCTTCCAGAATGATGCCGAGCTTGTAGCAGGCGAGCACCGCGTACCATGTCAGCGACGACAGGTCGCGCTGCGTGCGCGGCGCGTAATGGGCGACGAGCTCGTCCGCGGTCGGAAAGCCCTGCCACGGCCGCACCGCGACTGCGTCCACGCTCGGCGGATCGCCCTCCGGCCACGTGGCGAGCACCCAGCCCAGATCGACCAGCGGATCGCCGATCGTCGTCAGCTCCCAGTCGACGATCGCGGCCAGTTCGCCGCTGTCGAACCGGTACATCACATTGGCCAGGTGATAGTCGCCGTGGATGATTCCCGGCAGGAAGGTCGACGGCCGGTTGGCGGCGAGCCAGCCGGCCACGCGCTCGACGCCCGGAATGCCGCCTGGCCCTTCCCAATCGGGAAACTCGGCATAGGAGGCGAGCTGCGCCTTCCAGCGCGCGACCTGGCGTTCGAGATAATCGTCGGTCTTGCCGAGCCCTTCGAGCCCGAGCGCGCGATAGTCGAGCGCGCCGAGCGCGGCGATGCCTTCGACGAGCGCCAGCCCCATGCGGCGACGCACGCTCTCGCTGCCGGCATGCAGCGCCGGCAGGCCGGTCGTGGCGTTGAAGCCCTCGACCGGCTCCATCAGGTAGAACGCCGCGCCGATCACGCTTTCGTCGCCGCAGGCCGCGATCAGCCGCGGGTGGGGCACGTTCGTCCCGGCGAGCGCGCCCAGCACGCGCGCCTCGCGCCGCATCGTCTCGTTGGAATTGGCGCGCAGATGCGGCGGCGGGCGACGCAGCACATAGTCGCGCTCGCCGCGCCGGAAGCGCAGGAGAATATTTTGCGTGCCGCCCGCCAGCGCGCGCATTTCGGACAGCGGGCCAGCGCCCAGCCCCTCTCGATCCATCCAGCCCGCGAGCGCAGCCGGATCCACCGCCTGTTGCACCTTGAGCCCTCCCGGCCCGATCTGTTTTGTTTTTGTCGCGTCCGCAGAACGCCGCGCATCACTCATGGACCAATTGCAGGTCGCCAGACAAGCGCCGCGCGCTCGACATGCGCCCGAATGCAGCCGAAGGTGCAGGTTTTTCGGAAAGGAATGGTACCGCCACCCCGGCTCGAACGGGGGACCTCTAGATCCACAATCTAGCGCTCTAACCAACTGAGCTATGGCGGCACGCGAGTGCTCTCTAAAGCGTTTTGGCCCGAAGTGGAAGCCGCTTTTTCGCAAGCCGGCGCGCGGGCTTCGCTTGGGGGCGCGGCCTGCATGGCGTTCGGCGCAATGGCGCGCGGCGCATGAAAAAGGGCGCCCGAGGGGCGCCCTGGTTTTCGTCCGCCCGAAAGGCCCGTCCTTCAGGACGAAGCTTTCGGCGTCACCGCCTTTTGCACCGTCTGGCCCATTTCCTTGGCCTGGTCCTGGAAGGCCGTCATCTGCGATTTCACGAAATCGGTCTGCAACGCCAGCACTTCCTGCATGTCCTTGGCGTGAACGAGCTTCTGCGCATGGTCGAATGCGGCCTTCACGTTGGCTTCGGCGAAGTTCATGGCTTTGGCGCCGACATCCTTCATGTTGTTGGCGACCGTGAAGGCCCCCGTGTCGACCGAGCCGACCGCCTTCTGCGCGGCGCCGAAAAAGCCTTCGAACGCCTTGCGCGCCTGCTCGACGCTCTTCTCGGCGAAATCGCGCATCTCGGCCGGAATTTCGTAAGGCAACTGGCTCATGGCTTTCTCCTCTCCTGGATCGCGGCGCCTTGGCGGGGTCGGGCGTATCGCAATCGTCTGTGCAAGATACAAACATGGCGCCTCGGCGCCATCTCCCCAAGGGCGCCGTGTCCTTCCCGCGACAGACCGCCCAACGGGGCGCCTGTACCACGGGACATGCTGCATTGCAACAAAACGCTGCGACGCAGCATGGCGGTTACGCCATCGCTTTGGCGGATTCATGATGAATCGCAGAAGCAGTGGGCGTGGGGCGGCCGATTCGTGGACCTTCGCGGCCCGCCTCTTTAAGACTTTGTTAGCTATCGCCGGCCGGCGCAACCTTTCTGACCGCGGCCATCGGACGCCAGACCATGAGCGAAACGGACACCTGGATCGAAACCGCATTGGCTGAACCCGCCATCGCCTCCCTGCGGCGCGCCGGCGCGCCCGTGGTGGCGATCGCCTCCGCGCCGACCCGCGTCGTCTACGCCAACGCTCAGGCGCGCGCCCTGTTTGGCGGCGATCTCGACCGCCTCACCCGTCGTCTCGTGCACGGCAGCGAACCGGGTTCCAGCCGCATCGTCGCACTCGCCCATGCGCTGCTGCCGGGCGCCGCGCCGCGTCTCGAACGACTGCGCTTCTTCTTCGGACCGATCGCCGAAACCGTCACGGTCCTCTGCCAGCGGGCGGCCGTGGCGGACGGCGCGCCGGTGTTCGTGATGGCCGCGCTCGGCGTGCGCGGCCCCGCCGCCGCCGCGCCCGCCAATGTGGAGCCGCTCGCCGCCTTGCAGCCGCCCGGGCCGCAGCCGGCCGAGGCGGCGTGCGCGCCGGCGCGCGCGCATCGGTTCACCTGGCGCACCGACGCCACGGGCCGGTTCGTGCACGTCGACCCGGCGCTCGCCGCCGTTGTCGGCGCGGCCAACGCCGCAGAGATCGGCCAGTCGTTCGCCGATCTCGCGTCCGCTCTCGATTCCTCCGGCGCGCTTGGCGACGCCCTTGCCGGCGCCATCACCTGGAGCGGCGTCGAGGTCGTGTGGCCGACCGGCGGCGGCGAAGGCGCGCCGACCGTGCTCGGCGGGGCGGCGACGTTCGACGCCGACGGCGCGTTCGGCGGATATCGCGGCTTCGGCGTCGTCGCGGCGGCCCGCGTCGCGCGCGCGCCGATCGCGTTTCCCCTGCGCGCCGCGCCGGCGTCGATGATCGTCGAGGAGGAGTCGCAGGAGGCGCAGGCGCTCGACTCCGACATCGGCCCGATCGACCTTGCGCCCGCGACCGCCGCATCCGCGCCGGACGATCTGGTCGCCGCGCTCGCGGCCGCGGGAGTCGAGCAACAGCCGGAGGCGTTCGAAACATCTGCGCCGGAGGTGTTCGACACAGCGTCGGAGCCCGCCGAAACATCGCAGCCGGAGGCGCGCGCTGAACCCGCGCAGCGCGTCGCGCCGGAGGCCGCGTCAGAAACTGTCGCGCCCCCCGCCAACATCGTTCCCCTGCGCCCGGCGCGCGCGCCCGAGCCGCCGGCCGAGCCGCGTCGCGCCGTCGCGCCGCCGTTGTCGGCGGGCGAGCAGCAGGCGTTTCACGATATCGCGCGCGCGCTCGGCGCGGAGCCGGCGCGCCTGCCGCAACAATCCGTGCCGATGACAAGCGAGGAAGGCGCCGAAGCCGATCGCATGGATGCGCGCGCCTCCCGCGCGCCGGTCGTAGCGCCGTCGGAAGGCGACGCCGACGATGAGGCGGCGGCCGTCGCGCGCAACGCACGCGCCATGCTCGATCGCATGCCGGTCGGCGTTCTGGTCAGCCGTCAGAACGTGACGATCTTCGCTAATCGCACCCTGCTCGATCTGCTCGATTTTCCCGATGCCGACGCATTCCACGAAGCCGGGGGGCTCGATCTGCTGTTTCGCGGCCGCGCGCCGGAGGCGGGCGTCGCCGAAATCCAGACTCGCTCCGGAGAGCCGCTCGCCGTCGACGCGCGCCTGCAAAGCATCGAATGGGACGGCCTGCCCGCCACGCTCGTCTCTTTGCGCCGCGCGCAGGAAAACGGCGACGGCCAGCGCGTGCGCGCGCTCGAACTGGACCTGCGCCAGCGCGATGCCGAGGCGCGCGAACTACACGCCATTCTCGATACGGCCACCGACGGCGTCGCCGTCGTCGACTCGCAGGGGCGCATTCTCTCGCTCAATCGTTCGGGTCAGGCTCTGTTCGGCTGCGACGGCGCGGACGTGGCGGGCCGCCACCTGAACACGCTGGTCGACAGGGAGAGCCAGGCGGTGGTCGCCGACTATTTCGACGGCGTGAAGGCGGGCGGCGTCGCCAGCGTCCTCAACGACGGGCGCGAGATTCTGGCGCGCGCGCAGAAGGGCGGCGCGATCCCCGTGTTCATGACCATGGGGCGGCTGAGCGCAGGCCCCCAAGCGAAATTCTGCGTGGTGCTGCGCGACCTCACCTCCTGGAAGCGCGCCGAGCGCGAACTGGGCGACGCGCGGCGCGAAGCCGAACGCGCCAGCGCCCTGAAATCGGATTTCCTCGCCAAGATCAGCCACGAGATCCGCACGCCGCTCAACGCCATTCTCGGCTTCACCGAAGTCATCATCGACGAGCGGTTCGGCCCGGTGGGCAACGAACGCTACCGCGACTATCTGCGCGACATCCACAAGTCCGGCGAGCACGTGATGAGCCTCGTCAACGACCTGCTCGATCTGTCGAAGATCGAGGCCGGCAAGATGGAAATGGATTTCCAGAGCGTGGACGCCAACGCGGTTGTGACAGAATGCGTGTCGCTCATGCAGCCCCAGGCCAATCGCGAACGGGTGGTGGTGCGCATGTCGTTGGCGCACAAACTGCCCAACATCGTCGCCGACGAACGCTCGCTGCGCCAGATCGTGCTCAATCTCCTGTCGAACGCGGTCAAGTTCAACGAACCGGGCGGGCAGGTCATCGTCTCGACCGCGCTCACCGACGCGGGCCATGCGGTGGTGCGCATCAAGGACACGGGCGTGGGCATGAGCGAGACGGAAATGGAGACGGCGCTCGAACCGTTCCGTCAGGTGGCGACCTCGCGACGCGCCGACGGAACGGGGCTTGGCCTGCCGCTCACGAAGGCGCTGGTGGAGGCCAACCGCGCCTCCTTTGTCATCAAGAGCCGCAAGGCGGAAGGAACGCTGGTGGAAGTGATCTTCCCGCCGACGCGCGTTCTGGCGGAATAGCGCGGTTGGCTCCGGTCAGCTGTGACGGGACGGCGCCCGCGCGATGCCGAACCGCCGCAGCGTCACGAGCGCGATGGCGGAGGCCGCCGCGCACAGCAACGTGGCGAAGAGTGTGCCGTTGTCGTTCTCGAAGAACAGAAGCTGGCGCGTGTTCATGCCGAAATAGCCGGTGACGAAGGTCGCCGGCAGCAGAAGCGTCGTCACGATGGTGAGGATGTAGAGCCGGTCGTTCGTCTCCAGCGTAAGAATTGCGTTGACTTCTTCCTGCAGCAGGCGGGCGCGATCCTGCAGGGCCGCGATATCGCGCGCGAGCGCCTCGGCCCGCTGGGCGAGCGTCGCCGCGGCGTCCGCCAGATGCTGGCGATCGGGTTCCGCGGCCGCCTCCTCCAGGCGCTTCATCGTGGAGGTCAGGCCGCCGATCTGGCGTTGCAGTCTCACGGCGGTGCGTCGCGCATGACCGAGCGCGGCGCGCTGCTCGCGCCCTTCGCCGTCGAGGATCACGCGATCTTCTATTCGGTCGAGATCGCGTGCGATCTCTTTTGTGATCGCGCCGCAACTGTCGCAGATCGCCGCGATCAGTTCCTCGAACAGGCCTTCCGGTCGATCAGGCGCCGGACCCGCGCCCAACGCGCGGCGCACGGCGTCCGCGCTCTGCAAGGGCCGCAGACGCGCGGTGAAGATGAAGTCCTGACCGAAGACGAAGCGCAGATAGTCGGTTTCATGCGTGCGGCCCGCGATGCTCGACACATGATCGACCACCGCGCCGAACGTGCGCGAATCGGTCTGTTCGATGAATTGATGATCGATCGGCCCGACCAGCGCATCGAGTTCGTCGGCTTCGAGCCGGCCCAGGTCGCGCAGCGTTTGCGCGCTGCGCCGGTCCGAACGGTCGAAATGCGCCCATGCGAATCCGCCGTCGGGCGGTTGCCGCAAATGCCCCGAGACGCCGGCTTCGGCCTCGCCGGCGCCGTCGCACGCGATGATCCACGCGCAGCCCGGCGCATCCGTGTCCAGGGCTGGTTTCAGTCGGTCGATAGCCAAGACGCTCGAGCGGTTGGAGGGCGGGCGCGCCCGATTACATGCCTCGCATGACAATCGCGTGACAGGCCCGTTTGCCCGCCGGCGCCGCCCGCTCCGATCAGATTCCCTCGTCGGGAATTTTCAGAAGCCGTCCGCAATGTTTGCAATGGACGGCGTCGATTTCATGCACCAGCAGCGCGCAATCGGGGCATTCGAACCGCACCTTGCGCGGCCGGAAGATCGCCTGCAGCAATTGCAGGAACAGGCTTACGCCGATGACCATGATGAGCACGGACAGCAGCCGTCCGCCGGCGCCCTGCAGCGTCACGTCGCCAAAACCCGTCGTCGTCAGCGTGGTGATCGTGAAATACAGCGCGTCGACATAGGTCTTGATGCCGGGATTGTCGGCGTGCTGAGTGACGTAGACGGTCGACGTCACGATGAAGATGAAAACGACCAGGTTCAGCGACCGCAGAATGATGTCTTCATGCGTCTTGAACCACGGCGATTCCGCGCGCAGGTCGCGAACGAGGTGATAGGAACGCAGGAGCCGCAACGCGCGCAGTACGCGCAGAAAGCCGAGATTCTCGACAAAGGCGGCCGCCAGCAGCGAGAAGATGACCACGACGTCGGCCAGCGTCCAGAGCGACAGCGCGCTCCTGACGCGTTGTGGATCGACCCACAACCGCGCAGCGAGTTCGACGATCATCGCCGCCGCGAGCACGATATCGAGCGGCACGATCCAGCGTGCGTCGGGAAAAGCGGTCGCGGCGAAGAACAGCAGGACCGTGACGAGGTCGAAGACCAGCAGCCCGTACCGAAACAGTCGCGCGCGGTTCGACGCGCCGTAATACAACAGGGCGATTCGGCGCTTGAGCGGCGTCTTCATGCGTTCAGGATGCGGGACCGGCGCGGCGCCTGTCCAGACGGCGCCGCGTTTGGTCACATGCGCGACCAGCTCACCGATTTGCAGATCAGCCCGCCGAGCGCGCAGCCCTTGGTGGTCATCGAGCCGCCGGAGACCGTCGCTTTGCCGGTGTAGGTCTTGCCGTCCTCCGGATTGAAGGCCGAGCCGCTCCAGCCGGCCCCGTCCTGTTTCATGTTGGAGAACACGCGCTGGCCGACCTTGGCGGGCGAGGCGCCGGGGGTCCTCAGCCACGTGATATGGCCGCACACGGCGTCGCCGCACGGCGACATGCGGATGCGCGATGTGCCGTCGCTGCGCTGCCAGTTGCCGACAATGTCGCTGGCGGCGGCGGGGAAGGCGAGAGCGGCGGAAAAAACGGCCGCGAGCGCGGCGGCGCGAAGCTGGATCATCGAAAAAAAACTCCCTCGGGGCCCAATGAAGAAATTATGTCGTCGCGAGCCTGCGGCGAGCTTGCGCGCGCGTTGTCTCGCGCCGCGATTTGTTTCAAGTAGTCCGCGCGCGCCGCAGCCCGCGCATCAGTCAAGCCGTGAACCAACCGGCTGTCAACGAGAGGACCGTCTCCATGCAGTTCGCCCTGTCCGAGGAAGAAGCGCTCATCCAGGAGACGGCGCGCCGGTTCGCGGCCGACAGGCTCGCGCCCCATGCTGAGGCGCTCGACCGGGGCGAGGGACGGGCGGCGCTGCTGTCCAATCTGCGGGATCTTGCCCAGGCCGGCTTTTGCACGCTTAACGCGCCCGCCCGATACGGCGGCGGGGAAGCGGGCGCCGTCGCTTTCGCGCTGTCGGTGGAGGAGTTGGGCTACGCCTGCGCCTCGACCGCCGTCACGGTGTCGGTGACGAATATGGTGGCCGAGGTCGTCGCCGCCATCGGCACGGACGAGCAGAAGCAATGGGCGTTGCCCAAACTCGCGGACGGAACGTTCGCGGCCGCCGCCTTCTGCCTGACCGAATCGGGGGCGGGCTCCGACCCTTCCGCCATGCGCCTGTCGGCGCGCCGCGAAGGCGGCGACTACGTGCTGAACGGCGAGAAAATCTACATCACCAGCGGCGAATACGCCGGCTTCTTCGTCGTCTGGGCGGTCACCGATCCGCAGGCGGCGCGCGGCAAGGGCATTTCGGTGTTCCTCGTGCCCGCCGATACGAAGGGCGTGCTCGTCGGCAAGGCGGAGCGCAAGCTCGGCCAGCACGGCTCGTCCACCAACACCATCCTGTTCGAAGACGCGCGCGTGCCCGCCAGCGCCCTCATGGGCCGCGAGAACGACGGCTTCCGCACGGCGGTCGCAGAACTGGCGGGCGGTCGCATCGGCATCGCGGCCCTCTCGCTCGGCATCGCCCGCGCAGCGATGGACAAGGCCAAGGCGTATGTGAAGGAGCGCAGGCAGTTCGGCCAGCCCCTCGCCCAGATGCAGGGCCTGCAATGGATGATCGCGGACCGCGAGACGGATATGGAGGCCGCGCGCCTGCTGATACTGAACGCGGCGGCCGCCAAGGATCGCGGCGAGAACTACGCCCGGCAGGCGTCGATGGCGAAACTGTTCGCCTCCGAGGCCGCCCATCGCGCGACCGACACGGCGGTGCAGCTGTTCGGCGGCGCGGGCTATGTGGCGGACGCCGGGGTCGAGCGCCACTTGCGGGATGCGCGCATCACCCGCATTTACGAAGGCACGTCGGAAATCCAGCGGCTCGTGATCGCCCGCGCCACGCTCGCCTGACGTCCGGTCGCCTCAAATGGTCGCATTCATGCTGCATTGCATCATGATACTATGCAGCTATTGAAGGTTCCGCGAACACGACAGGTTTCGCCATGGGCACGCGCGCGCTCGATCGCATTCTCACCCCCAGGTCCATCGCGCTGGTCGGCGCCAGCCCCAAGCCCGGCTCGATCGGCAGGGCGATGGTCGACAACATTCTGGGCGCGGGTTTCAAGGGCGAGATTTCGTTCGTCAATCCGCGCTACAAGGAGATCGAGGGCCGCCTCTGCCACGACGATCTTTCCCGGCTGCCGTCCGTGCCCGATCTGGTGGTGGTGGCCGCTCCGCCCGCCATCACGCTGAAGACGGTGGAAGCCGCCGAACGGCGCGGCGTCGGCGGCGCGATCGTCATGACGCGCGATCCGCACGGCGAGACCGGCGCGCTCACGGAGGGGCTGCGGCGCATCGTGCGCGGCTCGAAAATGCGGATCATCGGACCCAACTGCCTCGGCGTCATCATGCCGCGCGCGGGGCTCAACGCCTCCTCCTCCGCCCAGCAGGCGCCGGCCGGCGACATGGCCGTTCTGTCGCAATCGGGCGCCATCGGATCGGCCCTGCTCGCCTGGAGCCGCTCGCACAAGGTGGGCTTTTCCGGCATGGTTTCGGCCGGCGAGATGGCGGACGTCGATTTCGGCGATCTGCTCGACTATTTCGCGCTCGATTACGCGACCCGCGCCATCCTGCTCTACATCGACAGGCTGGAAGACCCACAGACTTTCATGTCGGCCGCGCGCGCGGCTGCGCGCGTCAAGCCGGTGATCGTGGTGAAATCCGGCCGCCACCGGCGCGGGCCGAAAGGCGGCGCGCTCGCCGCCAATCTCGCCGGGCCGGATGCGGTCTACGACGCGGCGTTCCGCCGCGCGGGCCTGCTGCGCGTCGCCGACATCGACGAATTGTTCGACGCCGCCGAGGCGCTTGGCCGGCTGAAGCCCTTCCCCGGCAAGCGGCTCACCATCGTCTCCAACGGCGGCGGCCTCGGGCGGCTGGCGGCCGACCGGCTTGCCGACTACCAGGGCGTTCTGGCCGAGCCCGAACAGGCGACGTGGGACAAGCTCGCCGACGTTCTCCCCGACAGCGTGCGCCGCGCCAATCCGATCGACATCGAGGGCGACGCCGATCCCGCGCGGTTCAAGGCGACGGTGGCGGCCGCGCTCGAAGACAAGGCGACCGACGCCGTGCTCGCCATGCACGCGCCGACCGCGCTCTCGCGTTCGCTGGAGGCGGCGGTTGCGGTCGCGGAGGCCGCGAAGGACGCGCGCAAGAAGAGCGTGAACGCCAAGCCGGTGTTCGCCGTGTGGTTCGGCGCCACGTCCGAATCCGACAAGACGTTCGAGGACGCGCGTATTCCCCATTACGAAACGGGCGCCGTGCGCGGCTTCATGCACATGGTGCGCTGGAACGAGGCGCGCGAGTTTCTCATGAGCGCGCCGCCGAACCTGCCGGAAGATTTCGAACCCGACGTGGAGCGCGCCCGGCGCATTGTCCAGCAGGCGCTCGACCGCGGCCATGCGTGGCTGTCGCCGGTCGAGGCCAGTCAGTTGCTCGACGCCTACCGCATCCCCGTCGCGCCGGCCCGCTTCGCCCATGCGCCGGAGGAGGTGGCCGAACTCGCGCGGCTCTTCATCGCGCGCTCCGGCGCGTGCGTCGTCAAGATCGCCTCGCGCGACATCCAGCATAAATCCGATGTCGGCGGCGTGCTTCTCGAATTGCGCACGCCCGACATCGCCGCCGAAGCGACGCGCGACATGATCGAGCGCGTGAAGCGCGAGCGTCCCGACGCGCGCATCGAGGGCGTGACCGTCCATCCGATGATCAAGCGCCCGCACGGCCGCGAATTGTTCGCCGGCGTCGCCGACGACCCGACCTTCGGTCCCGTCATCGTGTTCGCGCGCGGGGGCAAGGCGGTGGAGGTGATCGAGGATCGCGCTCTGGCGCTGCCGCCGCTCGACCTTTCGCTCGCCCACGACATGATCCGCCGCACACGCGTCTCCAGCATTCTGAAAGAATATCACGATGTGAAAAGCGCCGATGTCGACGCCGTGGCGCTGACGCTGGTGAAATTGTCGCAGCTCGCCGCCGACATTCCGGAAGTGCGCAATGTCGATCTCAACCCGCTGCTCGCCGACGAAACGGGCGTGATGGTGGTGGACGCGCGCATCGGCGTCGCCGCCGATCCCATCCAGCGCGCCGGCCAGTCGAACCGCCGCTTTGCGGTCGCGCCCTATCCGAAAGATCTGGAGGCCCATGTCGCATTGAAGGACGGCACGAACGTGTTGCTGCGCCCGGTGCGGCCGGAAGACGAGGACATGTATCGCGCCTTTTTCGAAACGGTGCCGGCCGACGATCTGCGGTTGCGGTTCTTCGCGCCGGTGAAATCGTTCAGCCACGCCTTCCTGGCGCGCCTCACGCAGATCGACTATGCGCGGGCCTTCGCGCTCGCCGCGATCGACGAGGCGAGCGGCGTCTTGCTCGGCGGCGTGCGGCTGATGATGAACGCCGATCTGACCGAGGGCGAATACGCCATCCTGCTCGGACCGTCGATGAAGGGCAAAGGACTCGGCTGGCTGCTGATGCAGCGGATGATCGCCTATGCGCGCAGGATAGGTCTCGACCGCGTGGAAGGCCAGGTGCTCGCCGAAAACGCTCCGATGATCTCCATGTGTCGCGCGCTGGGCTTCAAGGTGCGCGACGCCCGGGACGAGCCGGGCGTGGTCGTCGTTGCGCTTGACCTGAACGACCAGAGCGCGAAAGAACCCGTCTAGCGCTTCTGATGAAGCGGGAACTCGCAGGACGCGCTCTCGTCCGCGCTGCCATGCCAGGTGGGCGCGTAGCCATTGACGAGCGCGCGTAGGCTGGTCGGCGGCGTGAGCGCGGCGACGGTCCCGTGCGCCGGTCTGGCGCGCGCCGGACCATAGCCGGCGAACGACCAGGGCAGAATGTGCGCGCCCTTCACGGCGAACGCCTGCGCGCGATCGGCGAACATCGCGCCGTCGGGTAGGCTCTGGATGGCCCATGCGTGCATGCGTTTGGCGCGTCCGTCGCGGCGTTCGGCGTCGAGCATGGCGTCGAGCGCGCCCGCAGTCGGCGCGCCGGCGGCTGTGGCGAAGGCGCGCGCCTCCGTCCGTCGGCATTCGAAACACGGCCGGTGCCCAGCGGCCAGGGCCGTCGGTTCATCGAGAAAGAAAAGTTCGGTGTAGCCTTCGCCGAACACCGTGCGCCGTCGGATTTTGAACGCGCACAGGCAGACGATCCAGCTTTTCGACTTCCAGCGCATGACGCCGAGCGTTCGGTCGGCTCGGTGAAAACGTCCGCCCCGGTTGCCCATGAACATCCCGCGCGTCGGCGAAACGCAAATCGCGCCGAACGGGTCGACGCGATTTGGGAGACTCACGAATCGCGAACCGTCACGGGCGCGTGTAGACGCCCGAGCACCGACCGTCCGCGACCTTGAACTGGATCGGGTCGCAGGGCGAGCGGTCGTATTCGCACAGCCTCTGGCAGTAGCGCGGCGCGGGCGCGGAGCGGTAGTAGGGCGCGCCGTAGACCGGCTCGTCGTAATAGTGGCGCCAGCGCTGTGCCGAAGCCGGCGTCGCGATCGCCGCGACCAGCGTCGCCCCCGCGATCAATGTTGCAATGCGCATGGCATATCCTCCATCAAGACGCACCTTATGCAAAGACTGACAGTTGTCTCTGCGACGGTCTGTGCGTTCGGACACCTCAGTTCGCCGACGCCTGCAGTCCGATCGTGTCGACCTGATAGACGTCGTCGGCGAAATGGACCGCGCCGTCGGCCGAAGCCCAGCCAGTCATGTACACCCATATAACTGGGACGGATTGCGAAAGTTTCAAATCCTGCCGCTCGCCCTTGGCCACCTGCTGCAACACCGCCTTGCCGTCCCATTGCGGACCAAGCAGCCAGGCGGCGAGGTCGGCCACGCCCTGCACGCGTACGCAGCCATGCGACAGGAAGCGATAGTCGCGACCGAAATACCCCTTGGACGGGGTGTCGTGCATATAGACCGCATGCTTGTTCGGCATCTGGATGCGCAGCGCGCCGAGCGAATTATGCGCGCCGGAATCCTGCCGCAGCGTATAGTTGACCGCCCGTTCCGAATTCCAGTCGATGCTGCCGGGATGAACTTCGTTCCCCCGGCCGTCGAGAATGCGGATGCGCGCGCGCGACAGGTAGCCGGGGTCGCGCCGCATTTTCGGGATGATCTCGTTCTTGATGATCGAGGTCGGCGCTGTCCAGGTCGGGTTGACGTTCACCGCGCTGATTTTCGATTCCACCTCCGGCGAGCGATGATCCACATCGCCCACGACCGCCACGTAGCGCTTGACGACGCGGCCATTCTCGATCGCCTCGACGGCGGCCGAGGGGATGTTGACGACCACGTAGCGGTCGCCGAACCCGAACGTGTTGCCGGCGAGGCGCTGCGCGCTGGAGGCGAGCTGCTTGAACCGCACGCGCGCCGGCACGTTCATCGCGCGCAGCGTAGAGCCGGAGACGACGCCCGACTTGCGCAACCCGTGCCGGCCCTGAAAGCGCCGCACGGCGGCCGCCAGCGTCTCGTCCCAGGCCTCTCCCCTTGCCTCGCCCGCCGCGTTCGCCTCCGGCAGGTCCCCTTCGATCGCCAGCCGCTTGCGCAGGACGGCGATGGTCTTGCCCGGCGAACCCGGACCCACGTTCCCCGGCACGGTCGGCCAGCCGCCCATGTCGGCGATCGCCGCGTAGCGCTCGGAAGCCGCCACCGTCGCGTAGAACGTCTCGGGCTGGAACGAGGGCGTCGGATCGTCCGACAGCGCCCATTCGCGGATGGCGGGCTTGGGCTTCGGCTTGGGTTTGGGCTTGGCCTGCGCTTGCGGCGCGGGGGCGGGCTCGCCGGCCGGCCCTGGCGCTGGAGCAGACGGAGCCGCAGGCGCGGGCGCCGGAACCGGAGGGGCGGGCGCGGCGGAGGTCGTGGGGGTCATCTGACCGGGGGCGGAGGGCGCCTGCGCGCTGGCCGGGGCGGCCAGCAGCGCGCCCGTCAGCGTCGCGGCGGCCAGGGCGCGCACCGCAAAGATGCGCCCGGCCGGAAAGCTCTTGTCAGCAATCGATGGAAGGAACTGCATGCCGAAACCTGCGCTGCCGCCGCGCGCGCAGGGGGTGGAACCTGCCGCGCGAACGCACGAAAGGGCCGGCTCGCGCCGACCCACCCGTCTCTTAGTCGAAGATTAGCGCCGATTCGACTCGCAAATAAGGCAGGCGAGCGACTTAACGCCGCCGTTCGCCGGTTTTCTGGCCGAGCGGCGGCGGCTCGGTGCTTGTCGTGCCGCCCGAGGGCTGGGTCTGCGAGGGCGCGTCGGAAGCCGGGAACGTCTTTTCCAGCGCCTCTTCCAGCTTGTCGTCGCGCTTCTTCCGGCGCGCCGCGTCCAGCCGCGGTCGCCTCGGCGTCGCGGACTTTTCGGCAGTCTTATTCGTCCTGGTGTTCGTTTGGGCCATGCATCGTCTCCTTGGCGAGGAAACGGCGCAGGCCGCGTCCGGTTCCCGAGGGGACGCGCTAACCGGCGGCGTCGATGACGATGATGTGCAGTTTGCGCGGCCCGTGCGCGCCCAGAAGCATGGTCTGCGCGATGTCGGCCGACCGCGAAGGGCCGGTGACCATGTTCAGCGCGCGTGGCATCAGCCCGTCGCCGTAGAGCGCGCGCAGCCGGTCGAATGCGCTCTCGTAGTCGCCCTCGATGTCGTCGGCGCTGACGACGACGATGTGATTGTCGGGCAGGAAATTGAGCGTCGTCGGATTGTCGGCGCCCGACGCCAGCATCAGCGTGCCGGTCTCGGCGACGCCGGCGAACGCGCGGCTCAGTCCGTTGAGGTCGTGACCGTCGGACGGCCCGTGCGATATTTCGATCTGCGTCGCGCTCCAGTCCATGTCGGCGAACAGCGGGTCCGCGCCCATGCGCAGCCGCGCGGGCAGGTTTGCGTCGCGCAGGAAACGCGCGGCTTCCGCTGGCGCGTCCTGCGGCGATGTCACCACCGCGCAGGTCGCCAGCGCAGCCTGCGCCATTGCGACGAACAGCGCCGTGCGCCCGGCCGGATCGCGCCTGCCGCGCGCGGGCACGACGCCGCGCGGGCGCATCGCCAGCCGCGCGCCGACGGCGGCGCGGCGCGGACCCTCGGCGCCAGTCGCCTTCAGCGAGCGGCGAATGCCGGAAAGAATTTCCTCGCGCGCGCTCATCTGGCCTTCGCTTTCGTGCGGTCGCGCCATTGACTCTGGAACGTGCGGCCCTGCGGCGCGGGAAAATCGCGCGTCGCCGTCCAGCCCCCCGCAAGCGGCAGTTTGGAAATCCTGCCTGTCGTGCGTCCGGTGAAGGCGAGCGCCCGCATCGCGAGCGCCGTCCCGAGCCGGTAGAGCGCGGGGCGCTTCGCGAAGAAGGCCCACACGCCCAGGCCCGCGCGCTGCGGACGCGCGGTCATGTGGCGTTCAAATTCGCGCTCGCGCCAGTGGCGCATCATCTTCGGCAGGGGAATACGCATCGGGCACACGTCTTCACATTTTCCGCAGAAGGTGGAGGCGTTCGGCAATTGTCCGCCCTTCTCCACGCCGATCAGCGAGGGCGTCAGCACCGCGCCCATTGGGCCGGGATAGACCCAGCCATACGCGTGCCCGCCCACCGCGTGATAGACTGGGCAATGATTCATGCAGGCGCCGCAGCGGATGCAGCGCAGCATGTCCTCGAACTCCGTGCCCAGCATGGCCGAGCGGCCGTTGTCGAGCAGCACCACGTGATATTCCTGCGGCCCGTCCGGGTCGCCCGCGCGGCGCGGGCCGGTGGCGAAGGTCGTGTAGACGCTCATCTCCTGACCCGTCGCCGAGCGCGCCAGCACGCGCAAGATCTGCGCGGCGTCCTCCAGCGTCGGCGTGATCTTTTCCAGCGAGGCGAGCACGATGTGCGCCTTCGGCAGCGTCTGCGATAGATCGCCGTTGCCCTCGTTGGTGACGATGACGGAGGTTCCGGTTTCCGCGATCAGGAAATTGGCGCCGGTGATGCCGACATCGGCGGCGATGAATTTCTCACGCAGCACCGCGCGCGCTTCCGCCAGCATCGCGCTCGGCTCGGTCAGGTCGCGGTCGTGCGGCAGATGCGTGTGCGCGCGGCGGAAATCGGCCTCCACCTGGTCTTTCGTCAGATGAACGGCGGGGCCGATGATGTGCGAGGGCATTTCGCCGCGCAACTGGATGATGTATTCGCCGAGATCGGTCTCGATCGGCCGCACGCCGGCCGCGATCAACGCGTCGTTGAGCGCGATCTCTTCCGAGATCATCGACTTGCCTTTTGCGACGGTCTTCGCACCGTGCGCTGCGCAGATGTCGAGTACGATGCGCCGCGCCTCCTCCGCCGTGCGCGCGAAATGCACATGCCCGCCGCTTTCCTTCACGCGCTGTTCGTAGGCCTCGATATAGAGATCGAGGTGGGCGAGCGTGTGGATCTTGATGTCGCGGGCCGCGTCGCGCAACGCGTCGAATTCCGGCAGGTCGGCGATCGCCGCCGCGCGCCGCGTGGAAAAGCCCACGCGCAGCCGCGCGAGCGCCTCTTGCAGGTTGCCGTCGCCCATCGCGCGATGGGCGTTGGCGGAAAATTGCGGCGTGGTGGGGTGGGCGTGAACGCTCATGGGCCTACCCCTTTTTCGGGCCGGCGGGCGCTTCAGCGATCGGCGGCGCCTCCGTCATGCCGGCGAGCACTTCGGCCACGTGCCGCACGGCGACGGAGCTGCCCTGACGCTTCAGCCGTCCGGCGATGTTCATCAGACAGCCGAGATCCCCGGCCAGCAGCACCGGCGCGCCAGTCGCCGCGACATCCTGTGTCTTGCGGTCGACGATGGCGGTTGAGATCTCGCCGAATTTGACGGCGAAGGCGCCGCCGAAGCCGCAGCACGTATCGGCTTCCGAAAGTTCGCGCAGCTCCAGCCCTTCGACCGTCTCGAGCAGCGCGCGCGGCTGCGCCTGCACACTCATCTCGCGCAGGCCCGAGCAGGAGTCATGATAGGCGACGGAATGCGGAAAACGCGCGGCGACGCGCGTGACGCCCAGCACGTCCACCAGGAACGAGACGAGTTCGAACGCCTTGGCTGAAAATGCGATCGCGCGCGCGCGCAGTTCCGGATCGTGCTCGAACAGTTCGGGATAATGTTTCGCCATCATGCCGGCGCACGAGCCGGACGGCGCGACGACGTAATCGTAGGGGGCGAACGTCTCGATCGCCTGCAGCGCGATCGCGCGCGCGGCGTTCGTGTCGCCCGAATTGAAAGCGGGCTGCCCGCAACAGGTCTGGGCCGGAACCTCCACCACGCAGCCGGCGTCTTCGAGCAGCTTGACGGCGGCGAACCCGACCGTTGGGCGAAACAGGTCGACGAGGCAGGTCGCGAACAAACCGACGCGAATTTTGCGGCCGGTTTCGACCATTTCGTTCCTCCCCTCGGCCCGCCGCGCTCTTGCAACGGCGCGCCGACTGCTGTCATCTATACCACAGTCCCGAGCCGTTGAAGATTTTTCGGCGGCGTCCCATTTCAGGCAACAGGCGCGCGGCGCCGGCGCGCCGGGAGCGCGTTATGTCGAGCATTCGTTTTCCCGCGCCCGATCCCGCGATCCTCGCGCGGCGCGAGGAGATCGTCGTGGGGTTGGCGCGCATCGTGCCGCCCGGGTGTCTGGTGACCGGCCTCGACGAGCGCCGCGCCTTCGAGACCGACGCGCTCACCGCCTATCGCTCCGTTCCGCTCGCCGTCGTGCTGCCGCGCTCCACGCAGGAGACGGCCGCCGTGCTGCGTTACTGTCATGGAGCGGGCGTGAAGGTCACGCCGCGCGGCGCCGGCACCTCGCTGTCGGGCGGGGCCATCCCGCAGGAGGATTCGGTCGTCGTCGCGCTGACGAAGATGACGCGCGTTCTCGATGTCGACTACGCCAACCGCGTCGCGCGGGTGGAGGCCGGCGTCACCAATCTTGGCATTTCGGATGCGGTGGCTGCGGACGGTTTCTTTTATGCGCCCGATCCGTCCTCGCAGCTCGCCTGCACCATCGGCGGCAATATCGGCATGAACTCCGGCGGCGCGCATTGCCTCAAATACGGCGTGACGACCAACAATGTGCTGGGCGTGACGATGGTCCTGATCGACGGAACGATCGTCGAGATCGGCGGCGACTGGCTCGATGCGCCGGGCTACGATCTGCTTGGCCTGATCGTCGGCCACGAGGGCCAGCTCGGAATCGTCACCGAGGCGACGGTGCGCATCCTGCGCCAGGCGGAAAACGCGCGGCCGGTGCTGTTCGGCTTTGCGAGCAGCGAGGCGGCCGGCGCCTGCGTCGCTGACATTATCGCCGCCGGCATCGTGCCGGTCGCCATCGAGTTCATGGACAAGCTCGCCATCGAAATCTGCGAGGCATTCGCCAGGGCCGGTTATCCGCTCGACGCGGGCGCACTGCTGATCGTCGAGGTGGAAGGATCCGAGGCCGAGATGGATGCGCAATTGCGCAGGATTGTCGCGATCGCCGAACGCCATGGCGTGACCACCGTGCGCGAGTCGAAAAGCGCGATGGAGACGGCCGCGATCTGGAAAGGCCGCAAATCCGCGTTCGGCGCCACCGGCCGCGTGGCTGACTATATCTGCATGGACGGCACCGCGCCGCTCGGCCAGCTGGCGCGCGTTCTCAAACGCACCGACGAGATCGTCCGGAGCTATGGTCTACGCGTGGCCAACGTGTTCCATGCCGGCGACGGCAACATGCATCCGCTGATCATGTACAACGTCAACGATCCCGCCGAGCAGGAGAAAGCCGAGAAGGCAGGCGAGGACATACTGAAATTCTGCGTGGAGGTCGGCGGCTGCCTCACCGGCGAGCACGGCGTGGGCGTCGAGAAACGCGATCTCATGCCGCGTCAGTTTACAGTGGACGATCTCGCGCAGCAGATGCGCGCGCGCGCCGCGTTCGACGAAACCTGGCTGCTCAATTCGGCGAAAGTCTTTCCGCTCGAGGGACGGGCCGCGTGATCTTCGCGCCGCACAGCGAGGACGAGCTTGTCGACTGCGTGCGCACGGCGCGCGCGCGCAAGTCCGCGCTGCGGATCGTCGGCGGCGGAACGCGCCAGGCGCTTGGCCGTCCCGTCGCGCCGCCCGCCACGCTGTCGACGAAGAATCTTGCGGGCGTCACGCTCTACGAGCCTGGCGAAATGGTGGTCGCCGCGCGCGCCGGCACGCCGCTCGCGGACGTGGAAAGTCTCGTCGCCGCACACGATCAGATGCTGCCGTTCGCGCCGATGGATCACCGGCGGCTGCTTGCGAGCGCGGGCGCGTCGACCATCGGCGCCGTCGCCGCCTGCGCCATCTCCGGTTCGCGCCGCATCTCGCATGGCGCGGCGCGCGACAGTCTCATCGGCGTGCGGTTCGTCAACGGGCTGGCGCAGGCCATCAAGTCCGGCGGACGCGTGATGAAGAACGTCACCGGGCTCGATCTCGTGAAACTGCAGGCGGGCGCATTCGGCGCGCTCGGGGTCCTGAGCGAAGTGACGTTCAAACTGCTGCCGAGGCCGGAGAGTGCGGCCACGCTCGTGCTGCGCGGGCTGGACGACACGCGCGCGGTGGATGCGCTGTCGCGCGGGCTCGGCTCGCCGTTCGAGGTGAGCGGCGCGGCCCACCTGCCAGCGGGCGTGGGCGCCGAAAGCGCGCGTACGCTGCTGCGCATCGAGAATTTCGCGGATTCGGTCGCCTACCGGCTCGGCGAACTGCAGAAGATCGTCGGCGCGGGCGAAGTTCTCGACGATGCGGCGACCGCCTCGCTCTGGTGCGACATCGGCGATGTCGCCTTTTTCGCAGGCGACGGTCGCGTGGTGTGGCGCGTTTCGACAGCGCCCTCGCGCGCGCCGGATTTCGTGCGGCTCGCGCAGCGCGCGGGCCCCCTCGCGCATTTCTACGATTGGGGTGGCGGGCTCGTCTGGCTCGCGATGTCGGCCGAAGGCGACGCCGGCGCCGGCATGGTGCGCGCCGTCGTCGCGCAGGTTGGCGGCCATGCGACCCTTGTGCGCGCCCCGGCGGACGTGCGTGCGCGGGTGGACGTGTTTCAGCCCTTGCCTGCATCGGTCATGCGATTGCAGCGCGCGCTGAAGGCGAGTTTCGATCCAGATCGTCTCTTCAACCCGGGCCTCATGTATGACGGCGTCTAAAGTCCGAAATCTTCTCTATGTGTCTTTTGCGGTCGATCTCGTCATTCTCGGGGCGCTCGTGTTGTGGGCGATGGGCCATCCGCTCATATGCAAATGCGGCTACGTCAAGCTCTGGCACGGCGTCACGTTTTCTTCGGAGAATTCGCAGCACATAACGGACTGGTACACGTTCTCGCACGTCATTCACGGGTTCGTCTTCTACGGATTGTACTGGCTGGTCGCGCGACTCCTCGGCGCAAGGCCCAATCTCGCGCTGGGCATTCTGATGGCGACGTTCATCGAGGTCGCATGGGAGGTCGCCGAGAATACGCCGTGGATCATCAACCGGTACCGCGAGGCGACGATCGCGCTCGACTATTACGGCGATTCCGTTCTCAACTCCGTCTCGGACGTCGGCGCGATGATGGTCGGCTTTCTGCTTGCAAGCCGCCTGCCGGTCTGGGCGACGGTGACGCTGGCGCTGGCGATGGAATTGATCGTCGGCGCCATCATCCGCGACAATCTCACATTGAACGTGATCATGTTGTTGTATCCGCTCGACGCCATCAAGGCGTGGCAGGGCGGCGGGTGAACAGATGCAGACGAACTTCTCGCAGGCCGCGCTTCTCGATCCGCGCATGCGGGATTCGGAGAAAATCCTGCGCGCCTGCGTGCATTGCGGCTTCTGCACCGCGACCTGCCCGACCTACATGCTGCTCGGCGACGAACGCGATTCCCCGCGCGGGCGCATTTATCTCATAAAGGACATGCTGGAGGGCGCGAAGACGCCGGGCCCGGAGGTCGTCGCCCATGTCGATCGTTGCCTGTCGTGCCTTTCGTGCATGACCACATGCCCTTCGGGCGTGCATTACATGCATCTCGTTGATCATGCGCGCGCCTATATCGCGCAACATTACAAGCGCCCGTGGTCCGACCGGCTGATGCGCGCGGCGCTCGCCGGCATCCTGCCCTATCGCAACCGGTTCCGCCTGGCTTTGCGCGCGGGCGCGCTGGCGCGGCCGCTGGCGTCCCTGTTGGCGCGGCTGCCGGGGCCGGGCGCGCGCTTGTCCGCCATGCTGGCGCTGGTGCGCGCGCCGTTCCCGGCGCCGCCGGAAACGCACGTCGTCGCAACGACGCGCCGCGGGCGCGTGGCGCTGCTCGAGGGCTGCGCGCAGCCGGAACTGCAACCCTCGATCAACGCTGCCGCGCGCCGGCTCTTCGCGCGGCTCGGCGTCGAAACCGTCGCCGCGCCCGGAGAGGCCTGCTGCGGCGCGCTCGTCCATCACATGGGTCGCGAACAGGAGGCGCTCGCGTTCGCGCGCAGGAATGTCGCTGCGTGGACGCGGCTGATCGAGCACGGCGGGCTGGACGCCATCGTCGTCACGACCTCCGGCTGCGGGGCGACCCTCAAGGACTATGGTTTCATGCTGCGCGAGGATGGGGCCTACGCGGAAAAAGCCGCGCGCGTGTCCGCGCTGGCGAAAGACGTGTCCGAATATCTCGCCACACTCGACTGGGCTCCCACGCGCAAACCGTCGCTCACGCTCGCTTATCATGCCGCCTGCTCGCTGCAGCACGGACAGAAGATCACGGACCTGCCGAAAGAGCTTCTACGCAAGGCGGGATTCGTGGTGCGAGACATTCCCGAAGGCCACATCTGCTGCGGCTCGGCGGGAACCTACAACATCCTGCAACCAGAACTCGCCGGGCGGCTGCGCGACAGAAAGCTGCGCAACATCGCACGGTTGAAACCGCAGGCCATCGCCGCCGGCAATATCGGCTGCCTCGTGCAGTTGTCGGGCGGCGGCCTGCCGGCGGTCCACACGATCGAACTGCTGGACTGGGCCTGCGGCGGGCCGACGCCGCCCGCGCTGACCGATGCGAATTTGGGCGCCTGATTTTCCGGCGCCCCGCGCAGGTGCGCTCATCGAAAGCCGCGCTCACGGCGCAGTCGATTGAAATAGCCCGAACATCGCCATCGCGACGCAACTGGCGCCGGCCTTGCTTTTGTCGCTTACGAGCACGCCGCGTCCGCATGGCGCGGCGGCGACCGTCGCGCAGCGGGCGCGCGCCGGTTCCGACGAGCGCAAACAGAAGGCGACCCAATGAAGATAGTCATGGCGATCATCAAGCCGTTCAAGCTCGACGACGTGCGCGACGCTTTGACGGGCGTAGGGGTTCACGGCCTGACCGTGACCGAGGTGAAGGGGTATGGCCGCCAGAAGGGCCACACCGAAATCTATCGCGGCGCGGAATATGCGGTGAGCTTTCTGCCCAAGGTGAAGATCGAACTCGCGGTGGCCGACGAACTTGTCGGGCGCGTCGTGGAGACGATCGAGCAGGTCGCGCGCACCGGGCAGATCGGCGACGGCAAGATATTCGTCAGTCCGCTGGAAAAAGTCGTTCGCATTCGCACCGGCGAGTCCGGGGAAGACGCGCTGTAAGCAGCCCTCGATCAGGAGCCAAGAGAATGTTGAAATCCACCTCCGCCCGGGCTGCGCTGTCGTCGCTTGCTCTCGGTCTTTGCGCCGCGCTCGCCAGCGTCGGCCCGGCGTTCGCGCAGGCCGCGGCCGCCCCTGTTCCCAACAAGGGCGATACGGCCTGGCTGCTCGTCTCCAGCCTGCTCGTTCTCATGATGTCGATCCCCGGCCTGGCGCTGTTCTACGGCGGTCTCGTGCGGTCTAAGAACATGCTGTCGGTGCTCACCCAGGTGATGGCCATCGTCTCGCTCGCTGGCCTGTTGTGGGCGTTCTACGGCTATTCGATCGCGCTCGGCGATACGGGTGGTCATTATCTTGGGGGCTTCGGCAAGATCTTTCTGGCGGGCGTGACGCCCGCGTCGGTGTCGGCGACCTTCTCCAACGGCGTGGTGGTGCCCGAATACGCCTATATGGTGTTCCAGATGACCTTCGCCATGATCACGCCGGCGTTGATTGTCGGCGCCTACGCCGAGCGCATCAAGTTCTCGGCCGTGCTGCTGTTCACGTTCCTGTGGCTCACGATCGTCTATTTCCCAATCGCGCACTGGGTCTGGGCGACGCCCGCGCCAGACGATCTGGCCGCCGCCGCCAAAGCGCTCGCTGCAGCTGCCGACGAGGCCGCCAGAAAGGCCGCGCAGGGCAAGATCGACGAACTGATCGCCGCCGCCGGCTGGATCAACCAGGGCAGGGGCGTCGGAGAGTTCCTGATGAACGGCGTGGGCGCGCTCGATTTCGCCGGCGGCACGGTCGTGCACGTCAACGCCGGCATCGCCGGTCTCGTCGGCGCCGTCATGCTCGGCAAGCGCATCGGCTATCAGCGCGAAGCGCTCACGCCCCACTCGCTCACGCTCACCATGGTCGGCACGGCGCTGCTGTGGGTGGGCTGGTTCGGGTTCAACGCAGGCTCGAATCTCGAGGCCAACGGCGCCACCGCGCTCGCCTTCGTCAACACCATGCTGGCGACCTGCGCGGCGGCCTTCTCGTGGCTGGTCTCGGAATGGGCGATCAAGGGCAAACCCTCGCTACTCGGCATGGCGTCCGGCGCGGTCGCGGGTCTGGTGGCGGTCACCCCGGCTTCCGGTTATGCGGGTCCGATGGGTTCGATCGTGCTCGGCCTGATCGTCTCGCCAGTCTGTCTCATGTTCGTGTCGAAGGTGAAGAACGCGCTCGGCTACGACGACGCGCTCGACGTGTTCGGCATCCACTGCGTGGGCGGCGTCGTCGGCGCCATCGCCACTGGCGTTCTCGTCAGTCCCGCGCTTGGCGGCGTCGGCGTCACCGACTACACCAACATCGCGGGCGCGAACGCGGGAACCTACGCCATGGGCCAGCAGCTGATCTCGCAGATCACGGCGGTGGTCGCCACACTCGTCTGGTCGGGCGTCGCTTCGGCGATCATCTTCAAGCTCGTCGACATCGTCGTCGGCCTGCGCGTCTCCAGGGACGAGGAGCGCGAGGGTCTCGATCTCGCAGAACACGGCGAGCGCGCCTACTCGTACTGAACGTCATATGCATGCGACGACGAACGGCGCCCGCGGGCGCCGTTTTCGATTCGCGCGCGCAATCGGGCGTTCGTTCGCAGATGTGATTTTTCTGCAACGCGCGCACGGTTGTTTTCGCGCAATCGAAAATCTGCCCAATGCATGGGCGTCTGCATAATCTATGACGTTGAGGCGCCTCGCCGGTTCGACGCATTTTGGACACACGGAATGTCGAATGCCGGAGTGCAGAAAATGAAACTCGTCACCACCGTAGCCGCCATCGCGATGGCTTCGAGCGCCTTCGCCGCCGATCTCGCCGCGCCACAGCCGGCGCCCGCGGCGCCGAAACCGTTCATCGCCTGGCCCGAGCCTAATTTCGACGTGTTCGGCGCGGGTTTCGACTATGCGTTCGGCGTCAAGCTTCAGAGCAACTACATGTCGCGCGGCGTTTCGCAGACCGCCAATCGTCCGGGCGCGACCGCTTATGCGGAACTGCGCTACGGCTGGCTCTACGCCGGCGTGCAGCCTTGGAACGTCGACCTGCCGACGCGTCCGACAGCTGAAGTGGACGTCTACGCCGGCATTCGCCCGGTCTGGGGACCGCTTACACTCGACGTCGGTGTGATCGGTTATCTCTATCCCGGCAACAGGACGCGCTACTGGCTGGCCGGCGCCGGCGGTCCCGTGCTCACCTTCTTCACGCCGGGCGGCGTTCCGACCACCTCGCACGACCCGAGCTTCCTCGAAGTCTACGGCAAGGCGACCTGGCAGCTGAACGACTGGGTCGCGCTCGGCGGCGCCATGTATTACGCGCCGAACTGGAACAATTACGGCGCGCGCGCGCTCTATTCCGAACTGAACGCCAGGCTGACGATTCCCGACACCGGCTTTTCCGTCTCCGGCGCCTTCGGCCACGTCTATCTCGGCCGCGCCGACGTGCAATACGGCTTCAGCTATGTGGACCCGCAGCAGGCGTTCACCGGCGTTCCGCGCGGCTTCAAATTCGCCAGCTACAACACCTGGAACGTCGGCGCTTCGTACACCTACAAGGTCGCGACGTTCGATGTGCGCTATCACGGCTCAAGCCTCGGCGGCGCCGGCTGCGCGATCAATACGTCGGACCCGGGCGCCAATCTGTCGACCGCGCTGTTCGGCGTCGGACGCTCCGGCTGGTGCGGTCACAAGATCGTGGCCGGCGTATCGATCGACTTCTCGTCGGCGTCGTTCAAGTAACAGACTGGCGCAGCCGAATAGAAGGGCGCGGGATTGTCCCGCGCCTTTTGTTTTGCGCGCCGCGCCCCTTGGCGCGGGCCCGCCGGGCCTCCATATTCCGCTCGCGGCGCAACGGCCGCAGGGGAGAGATTTCATGTCGCCTGAAGAACGTCAGTTGCTGGCCGGCTTGTTCGACCGCACCCGCGCCGCCGCGGAGCAGACGCGCGACCGCGAGGCCGAATCGTTCATCGGCGAGGCCGTCCGCGCCCAGCCCCACGCGCCTTATCTGCTCGCGCAGACGGTGCTGGTGCAGGAGCAGGCGTTGCGCGCCGCCAACGACCGCTTGCAGGAACTGGAGGCGCAGGTGCGCGACCTTTCGCAGCGCGCGCAGGCGCAGCCCCAGCAGGGCGGGTTTCTCGGCGGGCTCGGCTCGCTGTTCGGCGGGCAGTCGCAGCAGCCGCCGGCCCGTCCCGCGCCGCCGCAGTACGATCGTCCGTCGCAGGGCGGGCCCTGGGGCGGCGCCCCGCAGGCCCAGCCCGGCCCAGGCCCGCAGGGCGGACCCTGGGGCGGCGCGCCGCAACAGGCTGGCGGCGGCGGGTTTCTGAAGGGCGCGCTCGGCGCGGCGGCCGGCGTCGCCGGCGGCGTGCTGCTGGCCGATTCCATCCGCGGCCTGTTCCACGGCTCGAACAATCCGCTCGGCATCGGCTCCGGCCACGGCGCCGGATCGCAACAGGCCGGCGGCGGCGATACGACCATCAACAACTACTACGGCGACGATCGTCAGCAGGCGTCCGGCGACAATTATTCGGACGACAACTATGTCAGCGACGCCGATTTCACCGGCGACGATTCCGACGGCGACGACAGCTACGACGCCTGATCGCACGGAAATGACAAAGCCGCCGGTTCGTGCCGGCGGCTTTTTGCTGCGGGTGGCGCTGTCACATCACGACGACGCGCGCGCCCACCTTCACCCGATCGTAGAGATCGGACACGTCTTCGTTCATCATCCGAATACAGCCCGACGACACGTTCTGTCCGATCGTGTGCGGCTCGTTCGTGCCATGGATGCGGTAGAGCGAGGAGCCGAGATAGAGCGCCCGCGCGCCGAGCGGATTGGCCGGGCCGCCTTCCATGTGGATCGGTAGATCGGGGCGGCGTCTCAGCATTTCCGGCGGCGGCCGCCAATCGGGCCATTCGGCCTTGCGCGTGATCTGTTTGACGCCCGACCACGTGAAGCCCGGGCGTCCGACGCCGATGCCGTAGCGGATCGCGCGCCCGCCCGGTTGCACCAGATAGAGATATTTGTTCGGCGTATCGACCACGATCGTGCCGGCCCGATGCGGGCCGCTGTAGTCGATTTCCGAGCGCAGATACGCAGGATCGATCGCCCGGCGCGGCGCGACCTCGAGCGCGGTCGACGGCGCGCCGAGCGATGCCTGCCGCGTCAGCGCGCGCGGGGCCTGCGGCGGCGCGTTGTAGAGAACCGCGCGGGGCTCCGCGCGCGCGCCGCCAACCAGCGCCTCGATCAGCCCGCCGCCCAGATGTCCCCGCTGCGGTTGAGGCTGCGGCGGGGCAAGGGCGTAGGACGCGGGCGCGGCCGGCGCGGTTTCGATCCGCACCATCTGGCGCGGCAGGCGGCGGGCGCCGAAATCCTCGGCGCCGACTCCGGGAATGACCAGAGGGTCCAGCCCCCGCGGCGCGGCGGCGGCCGGCGCGGCCAGCGCCAGCGCCAGGGACAGATACGCAGGAACACGCTGCATGGTCGCTCTCCCGGTCGCGCGCCAAGCATTTGCACGCGCCAATACGAACGACTTCAGCCTAGCACATAAAATTCGCGCGATTTCGATTGCGACTTGTTGTGGTTATGGAATGCATAACACGCCAGAATCATAGTAAAGAACGTATGAATGCTACCCGCGCCGCGCCAGCGCGCGCAGTTTGTCGATGAGCGGCCCGCGCAAGCCCGCCACATCGAACGCCAGCGCCACCGCGCCGTAGACGCCGGCGCCGACCGTCATCTGCGTCACCAGCGCGAGCGCGCCCGGCGCCAGCGCGCGCAGCGGCCACAGCGCCGCGCACATGGCGGCGAGCGCGACCGCGATGCCGAGAAAATCGCGCGCCGGCGGCCAGCGCGGTTTGGCGGCGGCCGCGAACGCGACGAGCGCGGCGAGCGCGGCCAGATAGGCGCCGCTCTGGGCGAGCGCGAGCGCGGATGCGTCGGTCGTTTTCGGCAGGAAGGCGAGAATGACCGGCGTGCCCGCCGCGCCGATCAGCGCCGCGCCGATCATCGGCAGCGTCTTGTTCTCCAGCTGGAAGATCGGGTTGATCGCGAAGAGGATCAGCACGAGCGCGGCGAGGCCCGGCAGCATCAGGGTCAGGTAGTGGCCGAACGGCCCGCGAAATTCCGGCGGCGCCGCCAGCGCCTCCACCGACGGCAGGGTGAACAGCACGCCCGCCGTCGCCGGCGCGATCACCGCCAGCACGATGGCGATGTTGCGGCCGATCTGCGCGCGGCCGCGTTCGGGCCCGTGCGTGTCGCGCGCGGCGACCGCGATCTGGAACAGGAGAACGTCGAGCGCCGATCCCACCGCCTGCAACGCGCGCAGGCCGAGATCGAAGGCGAGCGAGAACTGGCCGGTTTCCGCAAAGCCGTAGTAGCGCGCCGCGAGCGCGCGGTTGACCAGCGGAATGAGAATGTAGAGCAGGTTGGCGGTCACGATCGGCGCGGAATAGGCGAGGAACGCGCGCGCGCGATTGTAATTGGCGAAACGCGGCTCGCTGCCGCTGTCGGTCAGCGGGCGGCGCGCGATCAGGATCGAACCGGCGATCGAGATCACCGCGCCGAACAGCGCCATCCGCGCCGAGCCGAATACGAACGCGCCGCCTGTGGTGAGCGCCAGCGAGAGCACGTTCTTCACCAGCACCAGCCGCGTGTAGAGCGCGTCGTTGAACGAGGCGCGCACCAGACCGGTCGAATAATCGAACAGGCCGTTGGCGATGGAGGCTGCGAGCGCTAGGCCGATCAGCGCATGCGACAGGCCGAGATCGCCGCCGATCAGCAGCACGCCCGCGCCTGCGAGCGCGACCGAGAGCGCCAGGATGGCGAATCCGGCGTCGAGCGTGGCGCGCACGTCCGGCTCCTCGGCCCGCGTGCGGGCGGAATAGAAGCGGATGGCCGACAGGCGGATCCAGTCGAACAGAAACGCCTGCACCACGAACCCCAGCGCCAGCGCGAGCGCGAAGCGGCCGTATTCCTCCGGGCCGAGGAATTTCGCCACCATCAGCCCGATCAGGAAATTGAACAGCGCGTTGACGAAAAAGGCGGCCAGAACCTTCATGGCGCCGCCTCGCGGCGCGCGGGCGGGAAGGGTGCGGCGCGCGTCATGCAGGCCCCATACACGAGCGCGCATAAGAAAGTCTTGCCCGTGGCGTGGCCCGTGCTTCCGCGCGCCGGGCGCTCCCGGCTTGCGTTTGCGGCGCGTGCGTTTGCGGCGTCCGGCCGCGCTCGTCCGGGCATGGCGAATCCTTCCCGGCTTGCGGCCGGGGTTGCGGGACAAGGGAACCGGCCGCGAAAGCGCCGGAGCTTTTGGTTTTGGGCCGGCGCCTTCGCGGTCCGGTCGCGGCGGTTTTTCGGAGCGTTCTTCCGCGCTTTATCGGGTTTCCCCGTCAGCGGTGAGAACCGCGGCCGGATCGTAGTGTCCGGCGGGCGGAATGGCGAACGCGCCGCCCCGGGCCGCGCGGCAGGTGACCGCGCAGCGCAGGCGCCGCTCCCCGCCCGCGCAACGGAACCGCTTCCGGCTGCGCCCCTCTTGCGGGCGGGGATGGCGGAAGAAAAGCATACAATAGGAAAATAGTCAATACTCCGTCCTTGCGAGGAGCGGAGCGGCGAAGCAATCCAGAGCCGGGGCGTGGCTCTGGATTGCTTCGCTGCGCTCGCAATGACGGGCGGGGGAGCGCGCGGAAAGGACCTCGCCCTACAGCCCGAGATCGCCCTGCCGTTCCTTCGTCTCGCGCCTGGCCTTTTTGAACACGCTGGGGTCGATCCACGGCAGATGCGGCTTCCTGCCGGCGAAAATGTCCTCGATGGTGAGGATCTGGATTTTCGCGAACTTGCCGTGCATCGGGCTTTCGTAAAAGCCGGCGGCGGTCGCCTCGCGGCGCATGACGGTGGTCGGGTCTTCCAGCGAGAGCAACACGCCGACCTTCGCGCGTTCGCGGTCGACGGTGGCGATGAGGTCGCGGATCATGCCGACGCCGACATTGCCGCCGCCCTTCACGGAGACGACGCATTTCTCGACCGTCTTGCCGTCCGGCTTGAAATAGAGATAGCCGTCGACGCCGCCGTCGGCGCCCTTGCGGCCGCCTTTATAGGGCTGCGCGTCGATGGTGGAGAGCGCCCAGAGTTCGAACTGGTGCTTGTCCTCGCTGGCGAGCTGGCGCGCGCCCGCCTCGTCCTTCGGCGTGCCGAGCACGTCGAAGCGCGCGAGCGGATAGGCGTCGAGCAACCGTCGCTGGATGAGGCCGACCGCCAGATGCGTCACGTCGATGCCGATCCAGCGGCGCCCGAGCTTTTCGGCCGCGTGGACAGTCGTGCCGCAGCCGCAGAACGGGTCCAGCACCACGTCGCCGGGATTGGAGGAGGCGGACAGGATGCGCTCCAAAAGGGCGAGCGGTTTTTGGGTCGGGTAGCCGAGGCGTTCGGGACTTGAACCTCCTATCGCAATTAGGTCCGTCCACACATCCTGAACAGGGACTCCAGCGCGCTCATCGAAGTAATTTTTCAATCGGAGGCGTCCCCCTTCACGCGCCGGATAGTGAAGGCGATTTTGTTCGTCTAAAGCTCTCAACCGCTCCGGGGTGTATTTCCAACCGTTTGACGGCGGCTGATAGGTGATTCCATTTTTCGCCGTGAATGCATAGGTTAGGTTCGGGCGTGGATTTGGGCTGGCAAGATTCTGTTCAGCCCATCGCCTTCCATCTTCATCAGAGAAGCGGAATCTCTGACTTATATATTCAGGAGAATATAATTCGTGTTGCTTGTTAAAAAGAATGTTTCTTGTTTTGCTGTAAAAAAACAAAATGTCATGCACCCTGCCCCATGTCTTTGAATCGTTGTGTGCCCCATACCGCTTCCATGTGATCTCGTTTATGAAGCGTTCGGGCCCAAACACCGCATCGAGCAGAATCTTCAAATAATGGCTCGCCGTTGGGTCGCAGTGCAGGTAGAGCGAGCCGGTGGGTTTCAGCACGCGGTGCAGTTCGATCAGCCGCACGGCCATCATGGCCAGATAGGCCATCATGTCGTTTTCCTTGAGGAACGCGCGCATCGCCCGCAGCATTTCGGCGGCGTCCGTATTGCCGCTCTGCATCACCTCGTCGAAGGCTTCCTCGGCTGACGCGTTCCAGTGCCATGTGTCGTCGAACGCCTCGAACTGCGCCTGGCTCGCCTCGCCGGTCGGCGACCTGAACAGCACGTTGTACGTGGCGTTGGAGTTGAAGGGCGGGTCGAGATAGACCAGATCGACGCTTTCGTCGGCGACGTGGTCGCGCAATACGGTGAGATTGTCGCCGTAATACAGTTTGTTGGGCGCGCCGCTCATGATGATTCCCGCTTTCGCGCAGGATCGCGGCGCGCGCGCGCCAAGGCAAGGGGCTCGCCCCCCCCGCGCGGAGAGGGAGGCCGCGTTCACCCAAAATTCGACCCGCGTCTTGACAGGAACGCCGCGGCGTCCTTATCTCCCGCCTGCTGTTAGCACTCGCCTCTCGTGAGTGCTAACACAAACCTCCCTTTCCGGCGCCGCGCGTCGCTGCGGGCCGCCAAGTACAGGAAACGCAAGAATGAAATTCCGTCCCCTGCACGACCGCGTGGTCGTCAAGCGCATCGACAGCGAAGAGAAGACCAAGGGCGGCATCATCATCCCGGACACCGCGAAGGAGAAGCCGCAGGAAGGCGAGATCGTCGCCGCCGGCCCCGGCGCGCGCGACGAGAGCGGCAAGCTCGTTCCGCTGGACGTGAAGGCCGGCGACCGCGTGCTGTTCGGCAAATGGTCGGGCACCGAAGTCAAGATCGACGGCGAAGACCTTCTGATCATGAAGGAAAGCGACATCATGGGCGTTATCGCCTGATTTTGCGACCCATTCTGGAGTAGAGACACATGGCAGCCAAAGAAGTTCGTTTTTCCACCGACGCGCGCGACAAGATGCTGCGCGGCGTCGACATTCTCGCCAATGCGGTGAAGGTCACCCTCGGCCCCAAGGGCCGTAACGTCGTCATCGAGAAGTCCTTCGGCGCGCCGCGCATCACCAAGGACGGCGTGACGGTCGCCAAGGAGATCGAGCTCGCCGACAAGTTCGAGAACATGGGCGCCCAGATGGTGCGCGAAGTCGCCTCCAAGCAGAACGACGCGGCCGGCGACGGCACCACCACGGCGACGGTTCTGGCCCAGGCGATCGTGCGCGAGGGCGCCAAGTCCGTTGCGGCCGGCATGAACCCGATGGATCTCAAGCGCGGCATCGACCTGGCGGTCGAGACCGTCGTCGCGGACCTGAAGAAGAACTCCAAGAAGGTCACCTCCAACGACGAGATCTCCCAGGTCGGCACCATTTCGGCCAACGGCGACACCTCCATCGGCCGCATGATCGCGGAAGCGATGCAGAAGGTCGGCAACGAGGGCGTCATCACGGTCGAGGAAGCCAAGACCGCCGAGACCGAGCTCGACGTGGTCGAGGGCATGCAGTTCGACCGCGGCTATCTCTCGCCCTACTTCATCACCAACGCCGAGAAGATGGTGGCCGAGCTCGAGGACCCCTACATCCTCATCCACGAGAAGAAGCTGTCGTCGCTCCAGCCGATGCTGCCGATCCTCGAAGCGGTCGTGCAGACCGGCAAGCCGCTGCTGATCGTCGCCGAGGACGTGGAAGGCGAGGCGCTCGCCACCCTCGTCGTCAACAAGCTGCGCGGCGGCCTCAAGATCGCGGCCGTGAAGGCGCCGGGCTTCGGCGACCGTCGCAAGGCCATGCTTGAGGACATCGCGATCCTGACGGGCGGCGAGATGATCGCCGAAGACCTCGGCATCAAGCTCGAGAACGTCACGCTCGCCATGCTCGGCCGCGCCAAGCGCGTGCGCATCGAGAAGGAAAACACCACGATCATCGACGGCGCCGGCCAGAAGGCCGACATCGAGGGCCGCGTGGCGCAGATCAAGGCGCAGGTCGAGGAGACGACCTCGGACTACGACCGCGAGAAGCTGCAGGAGCGCCTGGCCAAACTCGCGGGCGGCGTCGCGGTCATCCGCGTCGGCGGCGCGACCGAGGTCGAGGTGAAGGAGAAGAAGGACCGCGTGGAAGACGCGCTCAACGCCACCCGCGCGGCGGTCGAAGAGGGCATCCTGCCGGGCGGCGGCGTGGCGCTGCTGCGCGCCGTGGCCGCGCTGGCGGCTCTTTCGCCGGCCAACGCCGACCAGAAGACGGGCGTCGAGATTGTGCGCCGCTCGCTCACCTCGCCGGCGCGCCAGATCGTCGACAACGCCGGCGGAGACGGCGCGGTCGTCATCGGCAAGCTCGCCGAGGCCAAGGACTACGCCTACGGCTTCGACGCGCAGTCGGGCGCCTACGCGGATATGACCAAGGCCGGCATCATCGACCCCACCAAGGTCGTGCGCACGGCGCTGCAGGACGCCGCCTCGATCGCCGGCCTGCTGATCACGACCGAGGCCATGGTCGCCGAACTGCCGAAGAAGGAATCGGCGCCGGCCATGCCGGGCGGCGGCATGGGCGGCATGGACTTCTAGTCGCATAAGAAGCGCGGCAGGCCGCGCTTCCAAAAATCAGGAAGGCGCGGGAAACCGCGCCTTTTTTTTGCGCATTCCATTTCCTTGGTTCGTCGTGCGGCGCACAGGTTGCGACGCAAGGTTCGAACAGGATTGAAAATAGTAGACATCCGAACGCTTTGCCGTGTCGGGCGGCTTTCCGATCCCGGGAATTGGGCTTAAGGTCGGGGCCTTCTCGATGTCGGGATGTGGATGTCGTCGCGCTGAGGGCCACGGGGCAGAAGGGTTCCAGCCGGCGCGCCAGCAACGACGAGAAATCGGGAATGCGCGATCGCCTTGCGTCTGCAAGCGCCGGAGGGATTAGGGCGCGTGACATGTGCGGCTGACATGTGCGGCTGACATGTGCGCGTGATTTGGGCGCGGCAACCGGGGCGGAGCGAATGGCGTGCGTCGTAAAGGGGGGGCGTCAGCCCGGATCGTCATGATCGAAAAGCTAGCCAGAAACAGCATTGTCGAGAGCGCGGCGAAGGATCCGTCGGCGCGCGCCAACCACACCGTCACGCGCGCGGATGTGCTGGAGGCGGTCTATTCCGCCTGCCCATCGCTGTCGCGGGTGCAGGCGCGCGCCATATTCGAGATGACGCTGGAGGAAATCTCCGACAGTCTCGACCGCAACGAGCCGGTGAAATTGCGCTCGTTCGGCGCCTTCCACGTCCGCGCGAAACGCGAACGCATCGGCCGCAATCCCAAGACCGGCGTCGAGGCGCCGATCACGCCGCGCCGGGTCGTCACGTTCAAGCCGTCGCCGGTGCTCATCGCGCGCGTCAACGGGCGCATCGTGCCGGACGAGGAGGAGGACTGAACGCGTCGCCGATCAGTGCTCGATCTTGGGCGTGCGCTTGAACTGTTCCACCCGGCCGCGCGCCGTGGAAATGATCTTCGGCGCATTGGCGACCGCCAGATAGATGAACAGCGGCGGCAGGATCGCCATGGTGGCGAAATAGAGCCAGAGCGGCCCGCGTCCGAGCGCCAGATAGGGCGGCAGCGTCATGCCGACCACGACCGCCGTGGTCAGCGCCGCCACGCAGGCGAGCAGCGGGATGTAGGGCGCAAACGACAGGTGGGCGAGCGCGCCGACCAGCGTTAGCACGATGGCGGCCGCGCAGAGCGGAAAGAACACCTGATGCAGCACCAGCGCGACGGCGGCGAGCCGCTGTGCGAGCGTCCACGGCGCGGCCCACAGCGGTCCGATCGTGCGCTGCGCCACCTGAATGAAGCCGTTCGACCAGCGCCGCTGCTGGCGTCGCCAGTCGCGCATGCCTTCCGGCATCTGGCCGGGGATCGCGGGCGTTTCGAGAAAACGTCCATGCCAGCCCGCAAGCGCGGTGCGGATCGTCAGGTCGAGATCCTCGGTCAGCGAATAGTCGAGCCAGCCGCCGACCGAATCGATCGCCGCGCGGCGCCACACCCCGCCCGTGCCGTTGAACTGGAACAGCCAGCCCAGGCTCGCGCGCGAACGCTGCTCGATCATGAAATGCCCGTCGAGGATCAGCCCCTGCACGCGCGTCAGCCAGTTCTTGCGGTAATTGGCGAATTCGCAGCGCGCCTGCACGAAACCGGCCCTGGGGTCGGCGACGATGACGGGAATGGCCAGCCGCAGCCAGTCGGTCGGCGGGCGAAAATCGATGTCGAGCATCGCCACGAACGGCGCGTCCGACAGTTTCAGCCCCTGCGCGCAGGCGCCCGCCTTGAAGCCCGAACGATCCTCGCGCTGGAGATGGAGAACGTCGAACCCCTGCGCCTTCAGCTCCTGCACGACCGCCTCGGCGATGCCGCTGGTTTCGTCGGTGGAATCGTCGAGAAGCTGGATGTGCAGCTTGTCTTTCGGATAATCGAGCTGCGCGGCGGCGCGTAGCGCGCCTTCCACCACATGGCGCTCGTTGAAACAGGGGATTTGCAGCACGACATGCGGCAGGTCCGCATCCCCCAGCGGCGGTGCGTCGGGCAGCGCGCGATGGCCGCGCGCCTGGTCGTAGAGAAAACGTGCGACGAGCACGAGAAAGCTGACGCCGATGGCGGCCATGCCGAGCACGCAAAGCGTGAGCGCCGCGTCGATCATGCCGACCAGCAAGCTGTGGAAAGTCACTTATCCTTTCCCCTCGCAACCTGCGGCGCCTCGGCCGTCTCGTTCTCGCGATGCGCCTCGAACACCTGCGCGGCCCACACCACGTTGCGGGTGAACCAGGCCGACAGCCATACGGCGAACATCATCGCGTCGCGCGCGACCATCGCGAGCGGCGCGGTCTTCGATACATCCCAGCCGCGCGCCAAGGCAAGCAGCGTCTCGCAGCCGAACCACAGGGTCAGCGCCCCGGCGGCGCCCGCCCAGGCCGGCGCGCCCCACAGCGGGGCGGCGAAAGCGGCCGCCAGCGCCGTGCAGGAGGCCAGCCCCAGCGGCTCGATCAGGAAGGCGAACGTCTCGTTGTGGCGGCGGATCACCGTCCAGCGCAACTGGCGATGGAATACGTCGCCGATTCGCCGGCGCCCCAGGCTCTGATAGATCGGGGCGCCCATGAAAACCGTCCGCAGGCCGATCTCCTCCAGTTTGCGGGCGAGCGCCGAATCCTCGCCCACGCTGTGCGAGATCGCGCCGAACCCGCCGGCCTTGTGCAGGTCGGAGCGGCGGAACACCATCAGCTTGCCCACGCCGAACCCCAGGCCGAGCGCGGCGGCGGCCGCCAGAATGCGGCCGTGCGACTGGTTCATGATGGAGGCTTCGATCTCCGCGGCGAAATTCTCCGCCCCGCGCGCTTCGGGTACGGCGACGACGAGCCCCACCTCGCCCGTCAGGCAGGCGATGGCCTCCGACATGCCGTTGGTCGGAATCGCGATGTTGGAATCCTTCATGAAGACGATGTCGTGCGGGGCGTCCTCGATCGCCTGGTAGAGATTGTTGACCTTGGGGCTGGCCGCGAACGTCGCTGTCGATCGCACGATGCGCGACGGCGCGCCGGGATGGGCGGCGAGCACCGCCCGCGCGGCGTCGATGGCCGGCGAACTCGCCTCCTTCGCCGTGATCGTCAGGTCGAAGTCCGGGTAGTCCTGCGCAAACAGCGATTCCTGCGCGGCGACGAATCCCTCGTCGAGCGCCTTGATCGGCACCACCACGCTCACCGGCGGCCGGTCGGCGCGGCGCGGTCGGCGCGCGGTCAGGCGCCGCTGCGCCATGCCGAGCGCGACCGTCAGCGCCAGACCCACGAAGGCTGCGGCGACGAACACGCTCGCCCCGATCTGCGCGTAGTGCACGAGGGCGCTCAACGGTCCAATGCCTCCCGTTCGCGCGTGACCGGCACGTCCACGTGCTGGCGCACCATGAAATAGTCCACCAGCCCCGCCGGAAGCACCGTCAGGAGCCGTATGCCCCAGTACAGCAGGCGCGGAAAAACGATCGTCGGCCTGCCGCGGTCGAGCCCGCGCCGGATGATCCGCGCCGCCCTGGCGTCCGACATGGCCAGAGGCTTCAGCGATACGAGATCGGCGTTGAGCGGCGTATGCACGAAGCCCGGCACGATCAGCGACACTTTCACGCCGCGCTGCCGCAGCTTGCCGCGCAGCGATTCGGCATAGAGGTGGACCGCGGCCTTGGTGGCGCAGTAAGCCGGCGAATAGGGCAGGCCGCGCAGCGCGGCGAGCGAGCCGGTGAGCGCCAGCACGCCGCGCCCGCGCGCGCAGAACGGTTCGATCATCGGTTCGATCGTGTTGAGGGCCCCCAGCAGGTTGATGGCGATGATGCCGCGCACGGCTTCCGGATCCTCCGCGAGCGCGCCCGCCGGCAGCCCGGTGGTGACGCCTGCGTTGGCGACGACGAGATCGAGCGGCGTCTGCGCGTCGATGGCCGCCAGCGCGGCGCCGAGCCCCGCGCGGTCGCGCACATCCAGCCTGTGGGCCTGCGCCTGCGCCCCTTTCGCGCGCGCGGCGGCGGCGGTCTCCTCCAGCCGCGCGGCGTCGCGTCCCACCAGATGCAGCGTCACGCCCGGCGCGGCGTATTCCAGCGCCAGCGCGCGGCCGATGCCGCTGGAGGCGCCGGTGATGAGAATGGCGCGATGGGTCATGCGCCCGCCTCGCGCGGCGCCAGCGTCGCCTCGCCGATGAAGCAGGGCGCGCGCCGCGGTCCCTGCACGCTCACGCGCAACAGCGCCTCGCGATCGTCCGCGCGCACCACGCGCGCGACGAGCCTGGCGTCTTCGCCGACGAGCAGCGGTTCGGCGAACGTGCCGGAAAGCCGCTTCAGCCGCAGGTCCGGCCGCCATTGCGCCAGCGCGGGTTCGATCGCCGCCATGATCAGCATTCCATGCACGGGCGGCGCGGAAAAGCCAGCCGCGCGCGCCAGCGCCGCGTCCACATGCAGCGGATTGTCATCGCCGGAGGCTGCCGCATAGGCCGCCACCGCCGCCGCGTCGAACGGCCCGAGCGTGCGCGCCGGCATCGATTCGCCGCGCGCGATCATGGCGTCGGCCCCGTCGGAAACAGCCGCAGCGCGGTGCGCAGCCGCGCGACCGTCGTCCCCGGCGGCGTCGTCACCCGCGCCTCGATGGTCAGCCGTTCGGGCGCGCGCTCGCGCCGCGCCGTGCCGGCAAGGACATAGACGCCCGGCGCGAGCGGCGCCTCGGCCTCGAACGACTGGCTCTCGTGCACGGGCAGGAATCCGGGTCCGATCATGTCGGCTATCGCCGCGCGCGCGGCGGGCGTCGCCATCAGCGCGATGGGAAAGACGAACGGCGCGCCGGCCGCGCCGGTCGCGCGCGCGAAAGCCGCGATCTGGGTCGCATCCGCCGTCGCATCGAACGGGCCGAAGGCAAAAGCCTCGGCCGCAGGGCGCTCCGGCGCGGACATCGTTCAGTCCGCCGCCCGCACGACGAGCGTGGCGTTGATGCCGCCGAAGGCGAAGGAGTTGGACATCGCCGTGCGAATGCGCGTCGGACGCGCCGTGTTCGGCACGCAGTCGACCGGGCATTTCGGATCGGCTTCGAGAAAATTGATGGTCGGCGGCGCGACGTTTTCGGCCATCGCCATTAGCGTCACCACGAATTCGAGCGCGCCGGCCGCGCCCAGTCCGTGGCCGTGGATCGGCTTAGTGGAGGACACGGGCACCGTGGCGGCGCGTTCGCCGAAAATGCGGCCCATCGCCTCCGCCTCGGTCGGATCGTTGAGCGCGGTCGCGGTGCCGTGCGCGTTCACATAGTCGATCTCGTCGGCCGATGCGCCCGCGTCTTCCAGCGCGCGCTGCATGGCGAGCGTCGAGCCTTCGACATCCGGACGGATGGGGTCGCGGGCGTCCGCGGAGGTGCCGTAGCCGACGAGCCGGGCGAGAACGGGCGCGCCGCGCGCGCGGGCCGCCTCCTCCGCCTCCAGAACGAAGATCGCCGCCCCGTCGCCGATGCTCATGCCGTTGCGGCCCTTGGAGAAGGGCCGGCATTTATCGGGAGTGAGAACGCGCAGCATCTCCCAGGTCATCTGGGTGCCGACCGAAAGGCTCGCCTCCGCGCCGCCGACCAGCGCCCGGTCGACCATGCCCGACCGCACCATGTGCATGCCCATGCCGATCGCCTGGCTGGCGGAGGAACAGGCGCTGGTGACCGTGAAAACCGGCCCGCGGGCGTCGAACCGCATCGACATCATGGCAGGCGCGGCGCTGCCGATGAGCTTGGGAATGCTGAGGATTTCCGGCTTCTGGCCCTTGGCGTAGAGATTGTAGAGACCATCGTCGATGGTGCGCACGCCCCCGATGCCGGAGCCGAGAATGACCGCGCAGCGGTCGCCCCCCGCCGCCTTGCCGTTGAAGCCGGCGTTGCGCACGGCCTCGTCGCCCGCCACCAGCGCGTATTGGGTGAACGGGTCGCTGTAGGCCAGCGTCGCCTTGTCGAGGTGGTCGGCGGGCTGGAATCCCCGCACCTGCGCGCCGATCTTGATTCGGCCGGGATAATCGCGGGCGAACTCCAGCGGGCCGATGAGCGAGCGCCCGTCGCGCGCGGCCTCCCACAGCGGTTTCCAGCCGACGCCGGCCGCCGAAACCGCCCCCATGCCCGTGACGACGACCGAACGGGTCTCCGCCATCAGGCCTTCTCTTTCTGGATATAGGTCGCCAGCGCGTCGATCAGCTCCTGGACGGTCTTGGCCTCCTGAAAGGAGCCGTCCATCGGGATGTAGACGTCGAATTTTTCCTCGATCGCCGTCAGAATCATGACGATATCGATCGATTTCAGGTCCAGGCTTTCGATCGTCGCGTCGGGCGTCGCCTTCTCGCGGTCGACCATGCCCTCCTTGCAGATGACGTCGATCAGGTCTTCGACCAGCTTGGCCTTGTCCGTTTCGTTCATCGTGACGCAGTTCCCCGTCCGGCCGAGAGGCCCACACACGCGGGCCAGCGCAGGGCCTTGGTTAGGACAGTCGGAGCCGGAAATAAAGCCCCGCGCCTCGGGCGCGGCCACTGCGCCGGCCGCGCGGCCGCCCTCGCGCCATTGACGCAGCCCACCGGAACTGGTCTACACCGCCCCTTAATTCGCCGGGCCGCGCCCGTCGCGGGCGCGTCTTTTCGACGTCGGTCCGGTCTCACACGTCCGGGAGCACGGTCTGAACTCGCGATGCCTCTGATGCCCCGCCGCGCCGCCAGATCCGAAGAGACAATCTCAAGATGACCTGCCCATGATCCTGACCGAGCCCTTCGAGCGCGCGTGGCGTCATCGCGAGCTGATCCGCGCGGTGGTCCGGCGCGAACTGACCTCGCGCTTCCGGGATTCGTTCCTGGGCTGGGTCTGGGCGATCTTCGCCCCGCTGGCGATGCTCGTCGCCTATACGACCATCTTCTCCATCGCCGCCCCGACCGTCGCCAAGGACACGCCCATCGTCGATTACGCGGCGGCGAGTTTCTGCGGCCTCATCCTGTTCAACATTTTCGCGGAACTGGCCGCCCGCGCGCCCACGCTGCTGCACGAGCACGTCCACTTCATCAAGAAGTCGATCTTCCCCGGCGAGACCATCGCCTGGACCTCGACCATCCGCGCGATGGTCTACGGCGCGATCTCGTTCGCGACCCTCATCGTGGTGCGGCTCGCCACCGTCCATTACATTCACTGGACGGTGCTGCTGACGCCCATCGTCGTCATTCCGTTCATGCTGCTGATGCTCGGCACGGTCTGGTTCCTGATGGCGCTCGGGGCCTTCACGCGCGACGTGTCGCATCTCATGGTCGCCGTCATGCCGCTGGCGATGTTCGCCACGCCCGTGTTCTTCTCGGTCTCGCAGCTGCCGCCGGCGTTCCAGCCGTGGCTGCGGCTCAACCTCGTGGGCAACTACATCGAGATGCTGCGCGACCTCGTCATCTACGCGCGCTTTCCCGACCCGCTGCTCTATGGCGTGTGTTTCGTGGCCTCCTACGCCGTCTTCCTGTTCGGCTATCGTTTCTACAACGAGTACAAGACGGTGATCGTCGATGTCATCTGATGTGGCGATCGCCTGCCGCAACGCCGGCAAGGCCTTCCAGCTCTATCTGCATCGCAACGACCAGATGATGCAGGCGCTCTTCGGCTGGGCGAAGACGTTCTACAAGGAGCACTGGGTGCTCAAGGACGTGTCGTTCGAGGTGAAGAAGGGCGAATGCGTCGGCATCATCGGGCGCAACGGCGCGGGCAAGACCACGCTGTTGCAGATTCTGTGCGGCATCACGCGCCCGAGCAGGGGCGAGGTGAAGATCGACGGCCGCGTCGCGCCCATCCTGGCGCTGGGCGCCGGGTTCGACGGCACGCTCACCGGGCGCGAGAACGCCATCATCGCCGGCGCCATCCTCGGCCTCACGCGCAAGCAGATCGTCGCCAAGCTCGACGCCATCGCCGAATTCGCCGAGATCGGCCTGTTCTTCGACCAGCCGATGAAGCTCTATTCGTCGGGCATGACGGCGCGGCTCGCGTTCGCGGTCTGCGCGCATGTCGACGCCGACATTCTCATCGTCGACGAGGCGCTTTCGGTCGGCGACGAGGCGTTCGCGAAGAAATGCGAGACCTTCATCGCCGAGTTTTCCAAACGCGGCACCATCCTCGTCGTGTCGCACGGCCTCGACTATCTGAAGACCCTGTGCGACCGGGTGATCTGGATCGACGCGGGCGCGGTGCGCGAGATCGGCGACCCCGACAAGGTCATCCCGTCCTACATTTCCACCGTTCGCGCCGACGAGGAGGACGAGGTCGCGTCCGACAGCTGATGCGCGTCAGGCCGACTGCGGCGCCGGCGCCGGCGCCCGCGCGCGCCCGCCGCGCTGCTGGCGCTGGATGAGCCAGGCGCCGAACGCGCATTCGCCGAGCACGATCAGCACGACCGCCAGCGCGAGCGCCGGCTGCACGCGCACGAGCGTCTCGGCGGCGATCAGCACGCCCACATGCAGCGCCGGCAGGACCGCGATGATCGCGGTCGCGGCCGTCGAGCGCCGCCCGGTCGCGGCTCCCATGTTCAGCACCAGCCCGATGCCGAGCAGCGCGTGACCGAGCGCCAGCAGCGGCACGACGAATCGCTTCACCACTTCCGACAGCCATTCCCGGAACTGCGGCGTGAGATAGATGAAGGAGCGCACCTGCATGAGCTGCGGCGTGGAGAATTCGAACATGCCCTGCCAACTGCGCTGCGGCAGCCCCTTCGTGCCCTGCATCGGCAGCGAGATCGCATATTCGTCGAAATTGGTGATGCGCACCCGGTCGCCCGAATCCGGCCGGCTCTGGATCGCGCCGCGCGATAGGATCATCACGACGCTGGATTCGTTGCGCCGGAATTCCGCGGTTGCGGCCGTGATCGTTTCCTCCGTTTTCTTTTCGTCCGAATACTGGCGGATGAACACGTTGCGGGCGATGTCGGGCGTTTCCCAGCGTTCGAAATAGATCGTGCGGGTTCCGCCTTCGAACGTGTAGAACTTTCCAGGCTCCAGCATGCGATGGTTGAGCGCGTGGCGGATGACGTTCAGAACGTCGTGCATCGTGCCGACATAGGTCGGCGCGAGCCACAGCGAGATGGCGTAGCCGAGCGCGGTGGCGCCCACCGCCGCGAGGATGGCTGGCTTTGCGATCGCCCAGACCGACAGTTTGAGCGAATAGAGAACGGCGATCATGCCGTCGGCCGCCATGCGCGAGAATTCGAGCGCGACCGCCACGCCGATCGCCATCGGCAACGCGATGAACGAGACTGTCGGCAGCACGCCCACCAGCGCCGGCCAGATGAGCCCGCCGCGCAGCGCCGCCGGCGGCAGGTTGTGGAACAGCGCCGACAGCACCACAGGGATCGTCAGCGCGATCTGCACCGCCAGCGCGGTGAGCACGATGCGCTTGCCGAGATAGATCGAGAGCAGGCGCGGCATGCCTCGCCCTACCGGCCGACGCGCGCCCAGGCCGCGTCCGCGAAGGCGCGCCAGGCCGGGTCGAACAGATCCTTGGACGGCAGCGACGTCGCGCCGGCCCAGTGGCAGAAATAGATCTCCTTGCCCGCCGCATCGAGCGGCGCGCCGTCCTTGAACGTCACGCCCTTGGCCTTGTAGAACGTCTCGTGCGAGGCGTTGGGAATGAGGTCCGACATCAGGCGGATCGCCAGATTGTTGCGGTGGCAGGTGAAATTGACGACCGGCTGCGCGAACAGCATGCCGCGCTTGCGCACGCGGTGGAACAGTTTGGCGTCGGCCGCCATCGTGTCGACGAATGTCTGAAGATTGAGGATTTTGTTGGACGTGACGAAATAGCCGTCGTTGAACAGCAGCGCGTCCTTGAGGAAGGGATATTCGTCCTTCTTCCGGTTGTAGACATATTCGAAGCTCGGCGAGGCGACGAGAAAATCGGCCTCGCCTTTCTTCAGCAGTCCGAACATGGGCGCGAAATCGCGAAACAGCACGATGTCGACGTCGATGTAGATCACCTCGTCCAGCGGCAGCGCGAGCGCGTGCAGCTTGCGCAGGCGCCGGCGGTGCCCCGGAAAGAGCGGATAGAGGTCGGCCGCCAGCCGGTCGATTTCGGGCGCGACCTTGTCGACGACCTCCACTCCGTAGATGTCGGCGGCGCGGCGCATGAGCGCCATGTTGTCGTCGTAGGGGATGAGATGGAGCGGAATATGCGCGTTCGTCTGTTTCCAGCTCTCCAGAAATGGAATCGCCCAGTCCGCGATCTTGTCGTTGGCGACGATCGCCATTCCGCGCCTCAGCGCGGAGCCGGCGGTTTGGTCTGGATTCGGCAAGGGGAAGTCCCTATGAAAGATCGGGGCCGGCGGCCCGGCTGAGGGCGCTTTCCTCTCACATCCGGGGCGGCCAAGACAAGAGTTTGCGGCCCTGCGGGCTCAACGCGCGGGAATCGGGCGTGGCGAAGGACAAACTTGACCGATAGCGACCGACAGCCGCCGTTCGCCGGCCGGACGGTTCTCATCGTCCACCCCGCCTGGCATTCGTGCGGCACCTATCAGGTGGTGCTGGGGCAGGCGCAGGCCTGGCGCGCGCTCGGCGCTCATGTCGTCGCGCTCGCCCTGCGCGACTGGCCGCCCGGTTCGCTCGATCCCGCCAGCGCCCGCTGGCGCGACTATATCGCGCACACGGGCGACATGCCGGCCCACGAGCGCTTTTTCGCCAACGCGCCCGTGACCGCCTTCGCCGATCCCCGGTTCTGGAGCGAAATCTACTGGCCGCTGATCCACGGCGACCACGCGCGCGCCACCTCGGCCATGATGGCGGCGGCGCCGACGCCCGAGGGCCTTTCCGGGCGGCGGATCGACCTCGTTCATTGCAACCATTTCTTCTGCATGCCGGTCGCGCTGCGGTTCGGCGCGCCCGTCATGGTCGAGACGCACGACATCCAGGCGCGTCAATACGACCTGCGTAACGACAGCCTGTTCATCGTGCCCCCGCGCGCGACTTACGACGCCATGCTGGACGCCGAGACCGGCTGGCTGGCCAAGGCCGATCTCGTGGTCCATCTCAACGACGAGGAGAAGCGCGTGTTCGCGCGTCTGGCGCCGGAACGCCCGCATGCGCTGCTCTATCCCGCCGTGCCGCCGGTCCCCACCGGTCCCGGCGGCGCCGACATCGTCATCGTGGCGAGCGGCAATCTGCCGAACACGCTCAGCGTCATCTGGTATCTCGAACATGTCGCCCCGCGCGCGCCCGCGCCGGTGAGGATCGTCGGCAATGTGGAGGCGGCGGTGAAGGCGCGCGCGCCGGCGTTGCACGCGCGTTATGCGTCGCTGTTCGCCGGCCGCGTCGACGACATCGCCGCCGTCTACGCCAACGCCGGACTGGTGCTGCTGCCGACGACCGAAGGCCATGGCCTGTCCATCAAGACGGTGGAGGCGATGGCGAGCGGCGCGCCGCTGGTGGCCACGCGCGCGGCCTTTCGCGGCATGACGCTCGACCCCGCCGGACTATCCAACGTCGCGCTGGCCGACACAGCCGAGGATTTCGCCGCCGCGATTTCGCAGGCGGTCGCCCATGGCCTGGGGCGCGATGCGGCGTCGCGCGCCGCGAGCGACACGCGCCGCGCCTGGGACGAATATTTCTCCGCCCGCGCCTACATGCGCGCGCTCTCCGCTCTCGCAACCCCGTTGATCGCCCCATGACCGAATCTTTCGCAGGGCGCAGCGTCGCCATCGTCCATCCCGCCTGGCATTCGTGCGGCACGTATCAGGTGGTGCTGGGGCAGGCGCAGGCCTGGCGCGCGCTCGGCGCGCGCGTTGTCGCCGTCGCGGTGTCCGACCAGCCGGGCTTTTCGGCCGAACGCGGATGGATCTGGAATTCATATCGCAAGGCGACGCCGGAACTTGATTCGACCGAGCGCCACGTGGCGGGTCCGCCGCTGCGGCAGGTGCTGGCGCCGGCGTTCCTGAAAGACGTGCTGTGGCCCTATCTGCACGGCGATCAGGCGGCGATCCGCACGGGGCTCGCCGAACGCGCGACGCTTGCCCGGGACTTGCGGCGCGAAACGTTCGACATCGTCCATTGCAACCATTTCTTCTGCATGCCGGTCGCCCGCCGCATCGCCGGCGCGGCGCCGATCCTGATGGAAAGCCACGACGTGCAGGCGCGCCAGTTCACCGTTCAGAACGAAGGCGCGCCGTGGCTCAAGCCGCTGGCCTCCTATGAGACGATGCTCGCGCGCGAACTGGATCAGATGCGCGGCGCGCGCATTCTGCTGCATCTCAACGCGGACGAGCACGCCTTCTTCAGCGACGCGCTGCCCGACATGCGGCACGAGTTGCTCTACCCCGCGGTGCCGGAGGTTCCCACGGGGCCGGGCGGCGAGGATGTCGTCATCGTCTCCAGCCGCAACCGCGCCAATGTCGACAGCATGGTCTGGTTCCTGCACGACGTCGTCCCGCGCGTCGAACTGCTCTCTCCCGGCGCGCCGTTCAGGATCGTCGGCTCGGTCGACGCCGGCGTGCGCGCGGCCGACGCCGGGCTCCACGAGAAACATCGCGCGCGTTTTGTCGGCCGCGTCGACAGGCTCGGCGATGTCTACGCCGGCGCGCGGCTCGTGCTGTTGCCGACGATCGAAGGCACGGGCCTGTCGATCAAGACGGTCGAGGCGATGGCGAGCGGCCTGCCGCTGGTGGCGACGCGCCATGCGTTTCGCGGCATGAATTTCGATCCCGCCGCGCTCGACAATGTGACGCTCGCCGACAGCGCGGAGGAATTCGCCCAGGCTTTCGCGCGCGCGCTGAAGGCGCCTGCGCCGGACGCCGCCGCCCGCGCCGCGAGCGCCACGCGACGCGCTTACGAGGCGCATTTCAGCGACGCCGCCTATTGCCGGCGGTTGACGGAAATCGCCGCGCCTCTGTTACGATAGGCCATGCCGAAGTCCGTCAAAGCTCCGCTTCTGTCCTTCAACGCCGACGTGCGCGCGGAACTCGCCGATCTGTGCGCCGGTTTCGAGCGCCTGCCGCCGCCGGTCGACGCGCCGAAGCTCAAACACGCGGCGGTGGCGATGACGCTCGTCGACCACGACGGCGATCTCGCTTTTCTCATCACGCGTCGCGCCTCCAGACTGCGCGCGCATGGCGGCCAATGGGCGCTGCCGGGCGGACGCTGCGACGCGGGCGAGACCGCGGTCGAGGCGGCGTTGCGCGAGTTGCATGAGGAACTCGGCATGAATGTCGGTCCCGAACACGCGCTCGGCGTGCTCGACGATTATCCGACGCGCTCGGGCTATCTGATCACACCCGTCGTCGTGTGGGCCGGCGAGGAGACGCCGATCGTTCCCAATCCGCACGAAGTGGAATCGGTCCATCGCATCCCGTTCCGCGAGATCGCGCACGATGAGGCCGTGAGCTTCGTCAGGATTCCCGAAAGCCCGCGCCCGGTGCTGCGGCTGTGGATGATGGACGATCACATCCACGCGCCGACGGCGGCCGTCGTGTATCAGGTGCGCGAGTTGCTGCTCGGCCGCGTCACGCGCGTCGACGGTCTGGAGCAGCCGGTGTTCGCCTGGCGTTAGGTTCGCGCATCGACGCGGGCCGTCAGTGCGGGCCAGGCGAGACGCGCGCGGCTCACCCGCCGAACAGTCTCTCGAAAAAATTCTTTTCCGGCGGCGGGCGCGGGGCGCTGCGCGCGGTGCGGCCGGTCGGAATGTCCTCCGGCGGCAGCAGGTCGCGGATCGAGCGCGGCGCGCGCGGCGTCGCCGCCTGTTGCGCCTGCGTCGGCGTCGCCGCCTGTTGCGCCTGCGCCCGCTGCGGCGGGGTCGGCGTCACGGCCGACGCCCCCGCCGGGTCGCGGCCCGGAATGTCGGCGGGCGGCGGCGGCGGGGCGGCGGGCGCGAGGCTGGTGGCCCGCCACGCGCCGCCGGGAAGCGCGGCGACCGGCGCGCCTTTCAGCGCGTCGCGCATGAAACGGCTCCACACCTCCACCGGGAGGTTGCCGCCCGAGACTTTTTTCGTCGGCGAGGAATCGTCGTTGCCGAGCCAGACCCCGGCGACGAGCTGGCTCGTGTAGCCGACGAACCAGGCGTCGCGGAAATCCTGACTGGTGCCGGTCTTGCCGGCGGCCTGCCAGCCCGGCAGCTCGGCCTTGCGCGCGGTTCCGGTGACGAGCGTCTCCTGCATCATGGCGTTCATCATCGCCACGTATTGCGGCTCGATCACGCGGCCGTTCGAGGAGCCGCGCCGCGCATAGAGTAGCTTGCCGTCGGCCGTGCGCACGCGCGTAATGACATGCGGCTGCACGCCGATGCCGCCGTTGGCGAACGGCGCGTAGGCGGTCACGAGTTCGAGCGGCGTCACCTCGCTCGTGCCGAGCGCGATCGAGGCGTTGGCCTGCAACTCCGAGGAAACGCCGAGACGCTGCGCCGTGCGCACGACCGCGCGCGGCCCCACCTCCAGCCCCAGCCGCACGGCGACGGTGTTGAGGGAAAAGGCGAGCGCGGTCGTGAGCGTCACAGGGCCGAAATATTCGCGGCTGTAGTTTTCCGGCCGCCAGCCCTTCACGTTCAGCGGCCCGTCCTCGCGCACCGTGTCGGGCGTCAGGCCGCGTTCGAGCGCGGCGAGATAGACGAACGGCTTGAACGCCGAGCCCGGCTGGCGTCTGGCGGCGACAGCGCGGTTGAACTGGCTGTCGGCGTAGTTGCGCCCGCCCACCAGCGCGCGGACGGCGCCGGTCGGGTCCATGGCGACGATCGCGCCCTGGCTCACGTTGAATTTGGCGCCCTTGCGGTCGAGTTCGTCCACCAGCGCGCGTTCGGCCGCGTTCTGCACGGCGCCGTTGAGCGTGGTGGTGACCACGATGTCCTGGTCGATCGCGCCGATCGTGTCGTCGAGCACGTCCATCACGTAGTCGGCGGCGTAATTGATGGAGGCCGCGCCCGGATCGCGCACCGCATGGGCGGGCCGGGCCAGCGCGATTTTCGCCATCGCCTCGGTGATATGCCCTTCCTGCGCCATCGCGGTCACGACCAGCGCGGCGCGCTCGCTCGCAGCTTCCGGATTGCGGTTGGGCGCGAGCTTGGTCGGCGCCTTCATCAACCCCGCCAGCACCGCCGATTCGGCCAGCGTGACCTCGCGCGCGCCGTGGCCGAAATATTTGCGCGCGGCCGCCTCCACGCCATAGGCGCCGGAGCCGAAATACACGCGGTTGAGATAGAGTTCGAGAATCTGGTCCTTCGAGTAGCGGTGTTCGAGCCACAGCGCCAGGATCGCCTCCTGGATCTTGCGACTCATCGTCCGTTCCTGGGTGAGGAACAGGTTCTTGGCGAGCTGCTGGGTCAGCGTGGAGCCGCCCTGCATGCCGCCACGCCCCGTGACGTTTTTCAGCACCGCGCGGCCGATGCCCACCGGGTCCACGCCCCAATGGGCGTAGAAGCGCCGGTCCTCGATCGCGATGAAGGCCTTGGGCAGATAGGCCGGCAGTTCCGCCAGCCGGATGGCCGGCCCGCCGGTGTCGCCCCGGTTGGCCAGCACCTCGCCGTCCTGCGCCAGGATGGCGATGTTGGGCGGGCGTTTGGGGATCGCGAGTTGGTCGATCGGCGGCAATTGCGCGCCGTAATAGAGGATGGCGCCGGCGCCGCCGATCAGCGCCCATACGCCCGCGACCGCGCTCCAGTAGGCGAGATGGCCGACAAGCGACCGGCTGCGCCGCTTGCGGCGCGGCGCCTCGTCCTTCATGCGGCCCCTGCCAGTGCGCGCCATCGGCGACATCCGCTCCCCGGCGCCGAAATCCGCGCCGCCGTCCACCCGTGGCTCGACCCGGCCCTTGCGCCGGCGGGCCTCCATGCGGTCCTGCGAATCGGCGGCGGGATCGAACGGGGCGCCGAGCGTCGGTTCCTTCCGTTCCCCGCGGGGCGGCATGCCGCGCCCCCGTCCTCCTCGACCCCGTCCCCACATGATCGCCCGCGCCTCGCAGAGACGGCTCCATGAGAATTAAAGACGGCGCATTAAGGGCGGGTAAAGGATCGCGGCCGGGTTTGGAGCGGGGATAAACACGGCGAGCGCCTTGCGCTCGGGCGCGCCAGAAGCCACAGTTTCGCCCCCGGTTTCCCGCGCCCGCGCGACCGCGCGCCGGCGCACGTTCGCTGAACGTCGTCATTTCGCTGAAAGTCGTCATTTCGCTGAAAGTCGTCAGGACCATGAAAGTCACGCTGGAAAGAGCCGCCCTTCTCCGTTCGCTCGGCCATGTGCACCGGGTGGTGGAGCGGCGCACCACCATCCCGATCCTCTCCAACGTGCTGCTGCGGGCCGACGCCGGCGCGCTGCTGCTGAAGGCGACCGACCTCGATCTGGAGGTGACCGAGACCGTCGCCGCCGACGTCGCGGCCAAAGGCGCGACCACGCTGCCGGCCCACACGCTCTACGAAATCGTCCGCAAACTGCCCGACGGCGCGCAGGTCTCGCTGGAAGGGACGGGCGACAGCGGGCAGTTGCTGCTGAAATCCGGCCGCTCGCGCTTCACCCTGCAGAGCCTGCCCGAAAGCGACTACCCCGACATTTCCGCTGGCGAGATGACGCACAGGTTCGTTCTTTCGGCGCGCGACCTGAAGAAACTGATCGAGAAGACGCAGTTCGCCATCTCCAACGAGGAGACGCGCTACTACCTCAACGGCATCTACCTGCATGCGGCCGAGGTCGACGGCCATTCCATGCTGCGCGCTGTGGCGACCGACGGCCATCGGCTGGCGCGGGTGGAGACGCCCGCGCCGCAGGGCGCGGCCGGCATGCCGGGCGTGATCGTGCCGCGCAAGGCGGTCGGCGAGGTGCAGAAACTGATCGAGGACAACGACAGCGACGTGACCATCGAACTGTCGCCGCAGAAGATCCGGTTCGATTTCGGCGCCGTCGTGCTGACGACCAAGCTGATCGACGGCACGTTCCCCGACTATGCGCGCGTCATCCCCACCGGCAACGACAAGCGTCTGGTCGTCGAGCGCAAGGATTTCGAACGCGCGGTCGACCGCGTGTCGACCATTTCGTCGGAGCGCGGCCGCGCGGTCAAACTCGCGCTCGCCGACGGCAAGCTCGTTCTGTCCGTCTCCAACCCCGACGCCGGCACCGCGATCGAGGAACTGGAGGTCGATTACGATTCCGGCCCGCTCGATATCGGCTTCAACGCGCGCTACCTGCTCGACATCGCCGGCCAGCTCGACAGCGACACGGCCTTGTTCAAGCTCGCCGACCCCGGTTCGCCCACCCTCATCCAGGACCGCGACGGCGCGAGCGCGCTCTACGTGCTGATGCCGATGCGCGTGTGAGGCGAGTGGACGGCACAAAGCAAGAACGGTAGCCTCTCATCGAGGGCGATTGATTCGATGATTCAGCCGACGTTCTATGAATTTTTCGCCGGTGGTGGCATGGCCCGCGCCGGGCTCGGTTCAGCATGGCGCTGCCTGTTCGCCAACGATTTCGATCTCAGGAAAGCGGAAACCTATCGCCTGAATTGGGGCGAAGGGGAGATGCGCTCTTGTGATGTTCGGACAATCAAGAGCGAAGACTTGGCGGGTGAGCCTGATCTCGTTTGGGCTTCATTTCCTTGTCAAGATTTGTCACTTGCGGGCGGGGGAGCGGGTCTGAAGGGGGAAAGGTCAGGAACCTTTTGGCCTTTTTGGGAGCTAATCAAGCAGCTTCGTTCTGAGGGGCGGCATCCAAAATTGCTGGTCTTGGAAAATGTCTGCGGCACTCTCACTTCGCACGGAGGCAAGGATTTTTCTGCCATCTGTCGCGCACTTGCAAAAGAGGACTACAAGTTCGGTGCGGTTGTGGTCGACGCGGCGTTGTTTCTTCCTCAATCACGACCTCGGCTGTTCATAATCGCCACCCGAGATGGCGTTGAGATTCCTCCTCATCTGGTCGCCCAAAACCCTGTGGAGCCGTTTCACACGCGAGCGCTGATCTCTGCGTTTCGTTCGTTACCCGCCAAGCTCCAGAATGGTTGGATTTGGTGGCACATTGCGGACGTTCCGAAGCGAAATTTCCATCTAGCAAATGTCATTGAAGAAAATCCCGTGGATGTTTCGTGGCACTCTGCTCAAGAGACCAGCGCTCTCGTGGACAAAATGAGCCCGCTGCATCTAGAGAAGGTGGCGGCGGCAAAAAGGCTCAGACGCAAAATGGTTGGCGCTGCGTACCGGCGGACGCGATATGACGCGAACGGAGAAAAGGTCCAGCGAACAGAAGCTCGATTTGACGATCTGGCCGGATGTCTGAGAACCCCTGCCGGCGGTTCGAGCCGACAGTTTATTTTCGTAGTCGAGAACGGGCGCATCCGATCGAGACTCATCTCCGCTCGGGAAACCGCGCGATTGATGGGCTTGCCCGACGACTACAAACTGCCGTCGAACTACAATGAGGCGTATCATCTAACAGGTGACGGCGTCGCGGTTCCGGTCGTCCGGCATCTGGCTGGTAATATCCTGGAGCCGGTTCTCCAGGGTGTTCGCCGCGCAGAAGAGATAGCTGCATGAGTGTTGTGCCGTGCAGGACAAGCCCGAGCTTGAAGCAAAAAATCGAAGAACTCGCCGAGGTTCTAAGAACAGAATCACACAAGCTTGGCGCTCACGGATTGACCGAAAGGGATTTCTACAATTCCGGTTTATTCCGCGGCGCAATCGAACGGGTTCGAGGTCAATTTGCAGCATCTATGAGCGAAAAGCGCGCTTTCGTTCGCGCAATCCTTAGCTTCATGCAGGATCACAATCACATAAGGACGTTCGAATCGTCCGGTTCCCAGAACCGTTACGACTACACCGTCGAGCTTCCGAGCGGGAAAGTTGCGGTTATCGAGCTGAAAGGCGGGCTCGATGGGAACAATACGAATATCTTTGAGCGTCCAGCACATGCGCAGGAGTTCGTGGTCTGGAGTGTCAGCACAAATCAGGGCGGTGATCCACAGCGCAATGTCTGGTCTGGCCTTCACACACGCTTGAGCGCAGAAGTCGTCGCAAACGCCAAGAGGGTCGATGGGCTGATCGTTTGGGACTGGGTTTGTGGAACGCTGGGCCGACCCTGTCCCAAGGTTGCCGACAATACATCTCGGCATATCCAAGTCGCGCAATTCACTCTTCCCCCACCCTGCATCTACCTGTTTCCCGCTACAATCCCAGAACCACGGAATAATCCTAAACCCCGCGCTCAATCGTTGCAGTCCGTCGAGCTCTTAATGGCGTTTCATAGGTGCTTTGGTGGGGTAGACGACGAGCTGAATTACGTGGATTTTGAAGTCGCTTATGCAGGCGTAGAAACCGTTCGCAAGACCATTGTCCGGCGGGCTGAAACGATTGTCCAAGAATCCAAGGAAACTCCGATCCGACGCAAGTAGCGCAGCTGCAAATCGGATGGACCGCTCCTCCATCATGCGCGCGGTCAAGGGCCGCGACACATCGGCCGAACTGAAGGTGCGGCGGATTCTGCACGCCATCGCGCCCGGCTACCGGCTTCAGCGCGCCGACATTCCGGGAAAGCCCGACATCGCCTACGTCGGCCGCAAACTGGCGATCTTCGTGCACGGCTGTTTCTGGCACGGTCACGATTGCAGGCGCGGGGCGCGCGCCCCGAAGGCCAACGCCGAATACTGGCGCGCCAAGATCGCGCGCAACCGCGCGCGCGACGCCCGCAATGCGCAGGCGCTCGCCGCCGCCGGCTTTCGCGCGCTGGTCGTCTGGGAATGCGAATTGAAGGATGCGGCGGCGCTGGAGCGGACCCTGCGCCGTTTTCTCGCGCCGCGCCCGGTTTCCGGGACGCGCCGGAAGGATTAGGTTCCGCGCCGCCAGATCGAGGTGATTCATGTCCCGTCCCGCTGTCGACGCCGCTTTCTCCGCTCTCGCCGCCCATGCCGCCGAACTTCGCAAGACGCGCGCGATCGATCTGTTCGCGGCCGACCCGCAGCGGTTCGAGAAATTTCACGTCGCGCTCGACGATCTCGTTTTCGATTTCTCCAAACATCGCGCCACGACCGATACGATCGCGCTGCTGGTCGACCTCGCGCGCGCCGCCGAACTCGAGAAATGGCGCGACGCGTTGTTCGCCGGCGCGCGGGTCAACAACACGGAGGGGCGTCCGGCGCTGCACATGGCGCTGCGCAACCTGACCGACGCGCCTTTCGTGGTCGATGGAAAAGACGTGATGCCGGAGGTGCGGGCGACGCGCGAAAAGGTCGCCAAATTCGCGCGCGCCGTGCGCGCGGGCGCGATCCACGGCGCGACGGGCGAACATTTCACCGACATCGTCAACATCGGCATCGGCGGGTCGGATCTTGGCCCGGCGATGGCCGCGCGCGCGCTCTCGCCCTACGCCAACGCGGAGATCGCGCCGCATTTCGTGTCGAACGTCGACGGCGCCGATCTCTCCGACACGCTGCGCAAGCTCGACCCCGCGCGCACGCTGTTCGTCGTGTCCTCGAAAACCTTCACCACGCAGGAGACGATGGCGAACGCGGCCTCCGCGCGCCGCTTCGTGGCGGATGCGCTGGGCGAGGCCGCGGTCGGCGACCATTTCGCCGCCGTCTCCACGCGGCTCGACAAGGTGGCCGAGTTCGGCATACGTCCCGACCGCGTGTTCGGTTTCTGGGACTGGGTCGGCGGTCGCTATTCCATGTGGTCGGCCATCGGGCTTTCGCTCGTCGTCGCCATCGGACCGGACCATTTCGAGGAGTTCCTGCGCGGTGGGCAGGATGTGGACGAACATTTCCGCTCCGCGCCGCTCGACAGGAACATCCCCGCGCTCATGGGGCTGCTCGGCGCGTTCCGCCGCAACGTGTGGGGCGAGAGCGTGTGCGCCGTCATTCCCTACGACCAGCGGCTCGCGCGCTTTCCCGCCTATCTGCAACAGCTCGATATGGAATCGAACGGCAAGTCGGTCACGCGCGCCGGCGCGCCGGTTGCGCGCGCGACCGGTCCGTTCGTGTTCGGCGAACCGGGTACGAACGGCCAGCATGCGTTTTTCCAGTTGCTGCATCAGGGAACGGACGTGGCGCCGATCGACTTCCTCGTCGCCGCCGAACCGACGGCCGCCGACGACGCGCATCACGCGCTCCTGTTCGCCAATTGCATCGCGCAGAGCGAGGCGCTCATGCGCGGGCGCACGCTGGCGCAGGCGAAGGCCGCACTCGCCGCGCAGGGCATGGACGCGAACGCGATTGCGGCGCTCGCGCCCCACAAGGTCTTTTCCGGCGACCGTCCGTCCTCGACGTTCCTCTATCGCCGGCTCGACCCGCGCACGCTCGGGCGGCTGGTCGCGCTCTACGAACACAAGGTGTTCGTGCAATCGGTGCTGTGGGACATCAATCCCTTCGACCAGTGGGGCGTGGAGCTGGGCAAGGAATTATGCGGCCGCCTCGTGCCGCTGGCGTGCGATTCCCGCGCGCCGCTCGACGGACTCGACGGATCGACGGCCGGCCTTCTGGCGGCGCGCCGCAGGCTTCAGGGTTGATGGCGTTCAGGCGACGGCGGTTCGCCCGCCGCGCTTCAGCAGCGCGTCGATGACGGAGGCCGGCGCCGGACGGTGGAAAAGGTAGCCCTGCGCCAGAGTGCAGTTGAGCGCGCGCAGGAGATCGGCCTGATAGACGGTTTCCACGCCCTCCGCGGTCGTCGACATGCCGAAGGCGGCGGCCAGTTCGATCATCGCGCGCACGATGGCGTCGGCTTCCTGGTTGTGCGTGAGATCGTGGATGAAGGCGCGGTCGATCTTGAGCGTGTCGAACCGGAAGCGCCGGAGATACGACAGCGAGGAATAGCCCGCGCCGAAATCGTCCATGGCGATGCGCACGCCCATGCGCCGCAGGCCCTTGAGCACGCCGATGGTGTGTTCGGTTTCGTTCAGCAGCACCGATTCGGTGATCTCGATTTCGAGCCGCTGCGCGTCGAGCCCCGACAGGGCGAGCGCGCGCGCCACCGTGTCCACCAGCCCCGGAGACGAAATCTGGATGGCCGACACGTTGACCGCGACGCCGATGGCGCGCGGCCAGCCGGCGGCTTCCCGGCACGCGGTCATCAGCACCCAGGCGCCGATGTCGCGGATGAGCCCGATTTCCTCGGCCACCGGTATGAACACGTTGGGTGCGACCATCTCGCCGCCGCCGCGCCGCCAGCGCAGCAGCGCCTCGCAGCGGCTGATGGCGCCGCTCTTCATGGTCATCAGCGGCTGGTAGTGCAGTTCGAATTCGCCCGCCGCCAGCGCGCCGCGCAGGTCGATTTCGAGCTGGCGTCGTTTCTGGATTTCGAGATCCATGCCCGGTTCGAAGAACCGGTGCGCGCCGCGCCCGTCGGCCTTGGCGCGGTAGAGCGCGATGTCGGAGTTGCGCATGAGCGTCGCCGCGTCGTTGGCGGCCGGGCAGGCGACCGCGATGCCGACGCTCACGCCGACGGTCATCACGTGCCCGTCGATCTCGTAGGGCCGGCTGAGAACATCGACGACATGTTTGGCCAGCCCCAGCGCCGCATGCGGCTGTCCGGCGGCGACCTGCACCACGGCGAATTCGTCGCCGCCCAGCCGGCCGATCGCCGCGGCTTCGGCGGCGGCTTCGCGCAGCCGTCTCGCCACCTCCTGCAACAGCCGGTCGCCGGTCGGATGTCCGAGCGTGTCGTTCACCGCCTTGAAATGATCGAGGTCCAGACACAGCACGGCGACATTGTCGCCGCAGCGCGCGTCCGCGATTTCGCGGTCGATCGTCTCGTTGATCACCACGCGATTGGAAAGTCCCGTCAGTGAATCGTGACGCGCCAGATAGCGGATGCGTTCGTTGGCGCGCTGCTGCTCGGTCACGTCGCGCTGGATGGTCACCCAGCCGCCGTTCTGGCGCGGCTGACAGTTGAGCGCGATCGTCTTCCCGTTGGTCAGCGTGAGCGTGCGCTCGATGTGTTCGCCGCGCGCGATGCGTTCGGGAATATCCTCCAGCGGCGCGTCGTACTGGGCGATGCGGCTTTCGCAATGGCGCAGGATGTCGCGAAACCGGCTGGAGCCGTCGTCGGAGACCCCCGCGAAACGCCGGAACGGCGTGTTGGCGACGACGAGCACGCCGTCGGCGTCGTACATCGCGATCCCCTGCGGCATGTTTTCCAGCGCATCGTCGAGTTTGTCGTGTTCCTGTTTCAGCCGTTCGAGGGTCGACTCGCGCGCGCGGTTGGCTTCCTCGATCTCCGACACCATCAGCGCGGTCGCGCGTTCCAGCCGCGCGCGCTGCTGGTCGAACTGCGCATAGGCGCGCTCCACCAGCACGCACAGCTGTTCCACGTCCAGCGCGCCGTCGTCGCGGCGGCAGCGGGCGATCTGGCTGGCGAGAACGGAATGCACGCGCTACGCCCTTTCCGCGAAGGTCGTGACCGTCATGGTCTGGTTGTGCAGTTCGCACATACCGGTCGCTTCGTGCGGCGAAATTTCGCCATACGAATAGAAGCCCGTGCAGGCGGCCGTTCCGATGGCGCGGCGCGCGGCGTGGATTTCATCCACGATGCATTCGCCCATCGCGATGCGCCGCCCGATGCAACTGATCATCACCGCCGCCTTCTGCGAGGAGAGCGCGGCGAGCGGGGCCATCGCGTTGGCGGCCGCATCCTCGGCGGCGGCCGCCAACCGGTCGAAATCGCCGCGCATCAGCTGAGCGGACCAGCCCTGCGGCATGTCGCCGGCGAACGTCATGCTGCCGCTGGCTTCGTCGATGGACAGAATCGTGCGCACGATCGCCTGTCGCGGATCGGCCGGATTGGAGATGCGCAGCGGATAGAGCAGGCCGGAGCCCGGCAACCCTTCGGCTTCCTCGCCGAGATAGGCCTTGTAGAGATCGAGCGCGGGCTTGCCGTCGAGTTGATACAGCACGGGCCCCTGCGAGCGGGTGATCGCGCGCCGCGGACCGAACGAGGACCAGCCGCCGACGCTGCCGTGGCCGACCATCAGCGCGTCGCCGTAGAACCCGACGGCGGCGACCGCGTTCTGTCGCGTGCGGCCGCGCGCATGAACGAGCGTCGCGCCGAAATCGGCGCCGTCGCCGGCGAGCCCGCCGGTGATCGTGACGGTCTCTCCCGCGCCCGCGCGCAGCCCCGCGACCAGTTCGCTGCCGTTGACGGACAGACCGTCCGACAGCACGAACAAGGCGCGCAGGTCCGGCCGCGCCAGCGCCACGCCCACGTCGCGGCCGGCCGCGAACGATTGCGTGCGGTCTTCCACATGCGCGTCCGCCACCGCCACATCCGTGCGATCGAAGGCGAGCGCCAGACACGCGGCGCCGACATCGCTCACGTCGTCGCCGATGATCTGGCCGCCGGTCGAGCAGCCCAGGATGTGGGCGCGCGGATACCGCGCTTTCAGATCGTCGATGAGCGCGCTGTCCGCGAGCGCCGCGCGCGCGCCGAACGCCAGCGCCACCTGCGCCTCGTCGAGCGCCTCGCCCGCGCCCGCCCAACCCGTCTGTTCCCGCCACACAGCGTGCTGCGCCCGCATGTCCCGACCCCCGCGACTGTGGCGATCCGACACGCGGCGGGCTTCGAAGGCCCGAGGTCGATGCACGCACAGATTGTCCTTTTGGCGAAAATGCCAACCAAAAGTTGCGTTAGTCTTACATGCATCCGGGATTCGTCCGGCCAGGCGCTTACCGGGCGAAAGGCATACCGCGCCGCGCGATCATTCCTCTTCGCCGAATCGGTTGGCGACGAGCGCGGCGATCTTCTCGATCGCAGCGTCGGCCTGCGGCCCGACGGCCGCCACCGTGATGGTCGTGCCGATGCCGGCGCCCAGCGTGAGGATGCCCATGATGGAGGCGCCGCCGACCGTCTCGCCGCAGCGCGTGACGGTGATGTCGCAATCGAAACTCTCGACGCATTGAACGAATTTGGCGGTCGCGCGGGCGTGCAGGCCCTTCTTGTTGACGATGAGCATGTCGCGCACCACGGCGCCTTCGGGCGGCGGCGGCGGGCCGGGGCAGTCGTCGTCGAAACCGGCGTCCTGCATGGCTATTTCCCGCTCAGTACGCGGCTGGCGATCTGGATGTATTTGCGGCCCGCATCCTGCGCCTGCGTCGCCGCCGCTTCCAGGCTGGCGCCGTCGCGCACCGAGGCGAGCTTGATCAGCATGGGCAGGTTCATGCCGGCCACCACTTCCACGCGGCCCCCGTTCATCACCGAGATCGCCAGATTGGAGGGCGTGCCGCCGAACATGTCGGTCAGAAGCACGACGCCGTCCCCGCTGTCGGCGGCCGCGACCGCGTCCATGATGTCGCGGCGCCGGCGCTCCATATCGTCCTCTGGGCCGATGGCGATGGTCTCCAGCTGTTTCTGGGGACCGACGACATGTTCCAGCGCGGCGCGAAACTGCGTGGCGAGTTCGCCGTGCGTCACCAGCACCATGCCGATCATCGCGCGCCACCGCTCTGGCGCGCCACGGGCCAAGCGCCCGTTCCGGAAAGCGAAAGCGGCGCTTTGGACGAAATGGAGATCACGATCCTTCCCGCGATGCGCGAACGGTCGGCCGGGACGAACCGCGCGCGTGGTCGGCCATTTTGTGCGTCGCGGCGCGCTTGGCAAGCGAAATGCGCAGTTTCTCCCCGTTTACGCTGACAATTGTTGAAGACGCCCCATGATGAGGCGAACGGCGCCGGCGTCGCCGATCGGCGCGGTCATGCGCGGCAGACGGACGCCGGCGATCTCGGCGACCGCGTCGTCCGGCCGCGGGGCGCGCGGCGGGGCGTCGCGCCGCAGGTCGCGGTCGACCAGATCGACGACCAACCGTATGACGGCGCGGTCTTCGTGGCCGACCTGCGCCAGACCGAGGAAACGTTGTTCGACGAGCCCGCCGAGCGCCGGATGCGCCTGGGCGACGATGCGCCCGCCGGCCTCCGTCACGATCACCCGGTCGTCGCCCACGAGGCGGGCGAAGGCGCCCTCCAGGGGCGCGCGCGCGATCAGTTCGAGCGCGAGCGCGCTCTTGCCCGCGCCCGAACGCCCGCGCAGCAGAACGCCCGCATCGCCGACGACGAGGACCGTCGCGTGCAGCGTCTGGCGCGCCCCGTTCATGCGGCGGGCAGCCAGACGGTGAAACGCGCGCCCTCGACCTCGCCGGCGTGGTTTGTGCGATTGGCGGCGACGATGCGCCCGCCATGCGCCTCCACGATCTGGCGCGAGATCGACAGGCCCAGCCCGGAATTCTGTCCGAATCCCTGGTCCGGCCGGTCGGTGTAGAACCGCTCGAAAATGCGCTCCAGCGCATGTTCGGGAATGCCGGGACCGTCGTCGTCGACCTCGATCGCATAGCCCTCGCGCGAGCGTTCGCCGCGATCCTCGCGCAGTGGGCGGATCGACACGCGCACGCTCGATCCCGCGCGCGAGAACGAGCGCGCGTTGTCGATGAGATTGTTGAGCACCTGGCCGATGCGCGATTCGTGGCCGAGCGCGCGCGCCGGCCCCCGCATCCTGCGCTCGAACGCCACCGACACGCCGTCGCCGCGGTCGACGCTGGCCGCGATCCGCACCACGCCTTCCACGATGTCGCCGAGATCGATGGTCGTCATGTCGACGCGCGCCAGCTCCGCATCGAGCCGCGAGGCGTCGGAAATGTCGCTGATCAGCCGGTCGAGCCGGCGCACGTCGTGCTGGATGACGTCGAGCAGGCGCGCGCGCGACTCGTCGGTTTTCGCGATCGGCAGCGTTTCGACCGCGCTGCGCAGCGAGGTGAGGGGGTTCTTCAGTTCGTGCGCCACGTCGGCCGCGAAACTCTCGATCGCCTCGATTCGGTTGTAGAGCGCGCGCGTCATGTCGCGCAGCGCGCCGGAGAGATGGCCGATCTCGTCCGACCGGTCCGAGAAATCCGGAATTTCCGCACGCCCCGCGCCGCTGCGACGCACGCGTTCGGCCGCTTCCGCCAGCCGCCGGATCGGTCCCGCGATCGCGCCGGCGAACAACAGCGACAAGAGCAGCATCACGCTCGCCGAGACCAGGAAGATGCGGATCAGGCCCAGCCGTTCGGAGGCGATGATGGCGTCGATGTCGCCGCCTTCGGTCGACAGCAGAAGCGCGCCGCGCACCGCGCGAAACCGCTGGATCGGCACGCCGACCGACACGACCGTCTCGCCCGCGCGATTGACGCGCACCACCGCTTCCTCCCCGCCCGAGAGCGCGCGCGTGACCTCGCGATAGGTCTGCCCGTTGGCCGCGCCGATGTCCTCGTAGAGCGGCAGGTCGGCCCGCAACAGCCAGCCTGTGGCGGCCTGCCACCAGCGTTGCAGCGTCGAGCCCTTGTCGTCGCGCGTCGCCGGCAGTTCCGAGCGCAGGATGGTGGACCGGCTCGTGAGCGAGCGCGAGTCCAGGAGCAGGTAGCCGTCGCGGTCGTAGACGCGCGCGCGTGTGCGCGTCGGCGAGACGAGCCGGTGCAGCAGCGGGCCGACGCGTTCGGGATTGATGGAGAACTCGAGGCTGGGCGAGGATTCGTCGCTGGCGCCGGTGCTCTGGCCGGGCGCGAGCTGCAGCAGTTTTTCCGGATCGATGGCGATGGCGTCCGTCTCCACCGTCGCGGAGGCGGCGATGGCGGCGGCGATGATCTCGCCCTGCGTCTGCAGGCTCTGGATGCGCGCGTCGATCAGGCCGGCGCGAAACTGGTTGAGATACAGAAAGCCGATCAGCAGGACGATCAGCCCAGCCATGTTGATGACGATGATGCGCCGCGTGAGCGAGGAGGAAAACCGCGCCGCCAGCCCGCGCCACATCTGGCGCAGCCGCACGAGCCGTTTCAGCCGGCGCATCGGCCGTGGTCCGGCCGTTTCGCTGTGGGCCTCCACGCTCATGGCGTCCGGGTCACGCCTCCTTGAACCGATAGCCGACGCCGTAGAGCGTCTCGATCATCTCGAAATCGGCGTCGACCGATTTGAATTTCTTGCGCAGTCGCTTGATGTGACTGTCGATGGTGCGGTCGTCGACATAGACTTGGTCGTCGTAGGCGGCGTCCATCAGCGCGTTGCGGCTCTTCACCACGCCGGGCCGCGTCGCGAGCGCCTGCAGGATCAGGAATTCGGTGACGGTCAGCGTCACCTGTTCGCCGTTCCACGAACAGGTGTGGCGTTCGGGATCCATCCGCAGCGCGCCGCGCTCGAGAATCTTCACCTCCGATTCCTTCTGCGCGGAGGCTTCCTTCGGATTGGCGCGCCGCAGGATGGCCTTCACGCGCTCCACCAGCAGGCGTTGCGAAAACGGTTTGCGGATGAAATCGTCGGCGCCCATCTTGAGGCCGAACAGTTCGTCGATCTCCTCGTCCTTGGAGGTGAGGAAGATGACGGGCAGATCGGATTTCTGGCGCAGCCGCCGCAGCAGCTCCATCCCGTCCATGCGCGGCATCTTGATGTCGAAGATCGCAAGGTCGGGCGGGTTGGTCTTCAGCCCGTCGAGCGCGGCCGCCCCGTCGGTATAGGTCTGGACGCGATAGCCTTCCCCTTCGAGCGCGATGGACACGGAGGTGAGAATGTTTCGATCGTCGTCGACCAGAGCGATGGTGGGCATAAAGACGTCGTCCTCGAATTCGCGGGCAGGCTCTCGACGCGGACAGGCGCCGGCGCTTGGCGCGATGCGGTTGAGGCGCTCGTGCGCCATTCATCCGCCTATATAGTGTCGCCCACGGCGTGAACGCAGACTGAACAATGATTTGCCGACTGCATTTGTGCAAAGCGGCGTCGTTCGTCTTATATACGACCTCGAACCGGAAAATCGACCCTTGGACAAGCAGCCCGCGCCCGAGCCCCCGAAAAGCGAAAACGGATCAACGTCCTACGATGCGCTGGGCGAAGCCCGGCGCCTGTTGCGGACGATCCGCGCCGGCGCGCTCGCCACCCTCGACGACGCAGACGCCCCGTTCGTCAGCCTGGTCAATGTCGCGACCGCCCACGACGGCGCCCCCCTGTTCCTCATGTCGACGCTCGCGGGCCACACCCGCCATCTGGCCGCGCGCGCGACCTGCTCGCTGCTGCTCGCCCAGACCGGCAAGGGCGATCCGCTCGCCCATCCGCGGCTGACCGTGCAGGGCGAGGCGCGCCGCGACGACGACCCGCGCGTGCGCGCGCGGTTTCTGGCGCGCCATCCCAAATCGGCGCTCTACGCGGATTTCGCGGATTTCTCGTTCTGGCGCATGACCCCGCGCGCCTTCCACCTCAATGGCGGCTTTGCGCGCGCGGCCGGGTTTTCGGCAGCCGAGGCGCTGACCGACTGCGCCGGCGCCGAAGCGCTGATGGCTATCGAGGAAAGCGCGCTCGCGCATCTGAACGCCGACCACGCGGACGCTCTGAAACTCTATGCGACGAAGCTCGACGGCCAGCCCGACGGCGCCTGGAAGGCCACGGGCGTCGACCCGGACGGCATCGACCTGGCGGCCGGCGACCGCACCGCGCGCGTGAGCTTCGCGGCGCGGGCGCGCGACGGCGACGATCTGCGCCGCATGCTGGTCGCTCTGGCGGCCGACGCGCGGCGCAGCTAGCGCGTTTCGGCCGGCGGGCCGAAACCCGCCGAAGGCCCGTTCAGTATTTCGCCACGACCGGCGCCGGCCCGCCCCAGCCGAACTTGTAATTCAGACCCGAGCGGAACACGTGGTTGCGCAGGTTGGACCGGGTCGCGTAGTCGACCGGCACGCCGGCCAGATTGGCGCCGCCGAACGAGAAGACCGGCGTCGTCTGCCGGCCGAGATCCACGTACAGATACTCGGTCTTCAGGCTCAGGTTCTGCGTCAGGCTTCTCTCCATGCCGGCGCCGATGGTCCAGCCGGTCGCCGTGCGCGAGGTCTCGCCGTAAGAACAGAAGAAGGCGACGCAGGAGCCGCCGACCAGCGACGAGAAGGCCGAATGCGTCTGCACGCCGCCGAAGGCGAGGCCGCCCGTGGCGTAGATCAGCGTCGAGCCGAACGGCGTGAAGCCGAGCCGCGCGCGCGCCGTGCCCAGCCACGAGATGTTCTGGCGCCGGGTGGTGAAGAACAGGCCGGTGTTGATGTCCGACAGTCCGTCGCCGCCCGCGATATGCGCATAGGACAGGTCCACCTCGGCGCCCGCCACGAACCGGCCGAACTGCCAGTCGTAGCCGATCTGCCCGCCGGCGAGGAAACCATAGGTTCCGTACTTCTGCTGGATGGGCAGGCGGCCGAGCGCCTGGAACGTGGCGGCGGTGGGGGAGGCCGCGTCGACCGCGCCGCCGCCGTCGCCGAAGCCACGGCCGAGATTGAAGCCGACATGCAGCCCGCTCCAGTCGCGGGGCGCGCCGGCGCCGAGGAACGGCAGGAACGGAACGGGGCCGGGCGCCTCGCCGGCCGTCTTTCCGAACGTGTAGGCGGCCTGCACGAACACGCCGTAACGGTTGAGCGCCATCGGCAGCGGCGCCGACGGCACGCCGAACGTCGCGCCCATGATCGTGTTTTCCCAGTGGAACCGGCCGTTGGCGGTTTCCGCGCGCCACCAGCGCGCCCCGGCGCCGATGGTGAACGCCGGCGTGACCTCGTAGGAGACGAGGCCCTCGAGCTGGAAGCCGTCTCCCTTGCCGGACTGGTTCACGCCCCGAATGTTGGGGCGAAAATTGTGGAAATCGTTGCCCGCGAACCAGCTGCGCAGATAGGCGCCCTCCATCCGCACCGACAGTTGCGGCGTCACGTTCACCTTCACCGCGCCGCCGATGCGCAGCGAATGAACGCGGATGTCCTGATCGAGACTGTTGAACGAGGTCGGGATCGGCCCGAACAACGGCGGAACGACGCCGCAGATGCCCGCGTTGCCCGCGATCTGCGCGCAGCCGTAGGTGTTGTATTTCTCGCGCCAGTAGTGATAGCCGACCAGGCCCTCCACCTGCCACATCGGCTGTTTCCAGAACACGTAGCCGACATCCACGCCGCCGTAGCGCAGCGAGCCGTCGCGGCTCGATTGCAGGGTGTTGGAATAGGGAACGGCCGCCGGGGGAAAATCCTCGTCGTTCATCCTGCCGGCGACGATCGACCCGCCGCCCGCCAGACCCTTGATGAAGACGCCGCTGGCGTGGTCCAGCCGGAAGAACGATTCCGCCGCGTGCGCCCGCTGGCTGGTGTAGTCGAGCCGGGAATTGAGCTGGCCGGGCACGAAGGGATCGCCGAGATTGAAGCGGAAGCGGCCGACGCTGTACCAGTAGCGAAGCCCCGTCTCGAACGTCCAGGCGGAGACGAAGACCGGCGGCGCGCTCTTGAGAACGGGCCGCCCGGCGAGATCGGCCGCCGAAGCGGAAGAGGCTTGCGCGAGCGCCGCGACCGCGGCGGCGGTCGCCATCCAGATGCCTTTCATGTGAACCCCCGGAATGCCGGCGCACGACATTTCATCGCGGCGCATTTGTTTGGCCGATTACATCATTGTACTGCGAATCGCGCGTATGCGCCCGCGGCCTCGGAACCCACGAAACCGGCGGGCGCGCGCGAGGCCGCGGTAGATCGCTGAATTTTCTTGGCCTGGATGGCGTCGGGAGATGCTGCATTTATGCAACGGCCCCGGTTTTTCGGGTTAACGGGGCCTTAACGCCGCCGCAACGGGCCTGCGGCGCGCGATCGGCGCCGGCGGCGCGGCCGCGCACGGGCGCCGCATTCGTCTAAATGTCGCGGACACATGACTTGACCCCCCATGCGGCCGGCGACTACACGTCCCCAAGTTTCGTGACGCAAACGCGAGCCGGCGCGGCAAGCTTTCCGGACGGCGCCGAAAGGGCGGGAGATATCGATGAAACAGACGGGACGTTTCAACGCGGCCTTCGGCGCCGACAAATTCGGTTTCAGGCATCTCAAGAGCGTCGCCTACAATCTCGAGGCGCCGGCGCTCTACGAACATGCGTTGCAGCGGCGCGAGGGCGTGCTGGCCAAGGGCGGCGCGTTCGTGGCCGAGACGGGCGTGCACACCGGCCGTTCGCCGAAGGACAAGTTCGTTGTCGACGACGCCAGGACGCACGACACCGTCTGGTGGGAAAACAACGGCCGCATGTCGAAAGAACACTTCGACGCCCTGCTCGCCGATTTCATCAAACACGCCGAAGGCATGGAACTGTACGCGCAGGACCTCTACGGCGGCGCCGACCATACGTTCCGCGTGCGCACGCGCGTCTTCACCGAATACGCCTGGCATTCGCTGTTCATCCGCGACCTGCTGATCCGCCCGACCGCGGAGGAACTCGCCGGCTTCGTTCCCGAACTGACGATCGTCGACCTGCCCTCGTTCAAGGCCGATCCCAAGCGCCACGGCTGCCGCACCGAGACGGTCATCGCCATCGACTTCACGCGCAAGATCGTGCTGATCGGCGGCACCAGCTACGGCGGCGAGATGAAGAAGTCGGTCTTCACCTATCTCAATTACGTGCTGCCGGAATCCGGCACCATGCCGATGCATTGCTCCGCCAACCACAGCCAGGACGGCGAATCGGCTGTGTTCTTCGGCCTGTCGGGCACCGGCAAGACCACGCTCTCGGCCGACCCCAACCGCATCCTCATCGGCGACGACGAGCATGGCTGGTCGAAGGACGGCGTCTTCAATTTCGAGGGCGGCTGCTACGCCAAGGCCATCAAGCTGTCGAAGGAGGCCGAACCCGAAATCTTCTCCACGACCGAGCGCTTCGGCTCCGTGATGGAGAATGTGGTGATCGACCCCGTCACCCGCATTCCCGATTTCGACGACGCCTCGAAGACCGAGAACACCCGCGTCGCCTATCCGCTGGACTTCATCCCCAACGCTTCGCCGACCGGGCGGGCGAGCCATCCGAAAAACATCGTCATGCTGACGGCCGACGCCTTCGGCGTCCTGCCGCCGATCGCCAAGCTCGACGCGAGCCAGGCGATGTATCACTTCCTGTCCGGCTACACGGCGAAAGTCGCGGGCACGGAGAAGGGCGTGACCGAGCCGCAGGCGACGTTCTCCACCTGCTTCGGCGCGCCGTTCATGCCGCGCCATCCGTCGGAATACGGCAACCTGCTGCGCGACCTCATCGCGCGCCATCACGTCGACTGCTGGCTGGTCAACACCGGCTGGACGGGCGGCAAATATGGCGTCGGCCGCCGCATGCCCATCCGCGTCACACGCCGTCTGCTGTCGGCCGCGCTCGACGGTTCGCTCAACAAGGCGACCTTCCGCACCGACCCCTATTTCGGTCTTGCGGTGCCGACGTCGGTGCCGGGCATCGAGCCGCATATTCTCGATCCGGTGAAGACCTGGGCCTCCAAGGCCGAATTCGCCGAGACCGCGAAGAAACTGGTCGAAATGTTCCGCAAGAACTTCGTCACGTTCGAGCCGCATGTCGACGCCAAGGTGCGCGAGGCGGCCCCGGTGGTGCGCGCGGCGGCCGAATAGCCGGCGCACGCTCGGACCCCAAGAAAGAAGCCCGGACTTTTCGGTCCGGGCTTTTTTCGTGCGGGGCGCGCGCGCGGTCAGACGCGGCCGAAACCGCCCGGCAGCCGGCCGGTTGGCGTCAGCTTGTCGACGACGCCCGGCAGCACGCGCGACAGGTGCTGGAGCAGTTCCTGCTCGCTGATGCCCGCCTGACGGGCGATGTCGCTGATCGTCTGCTGTCCGATCGCCGAACCGAGCTGGCCCGGCTCGATCGGTTTGTTCGGCCCCGTGCCGACCCAACTGTCGATGGTCTGGCCCTGTCCGGCTCGCTGCATCTTGGCGACCAGATCGCTCAGGCCGCCGAACAATCCGCCCTCGTCGCCGGCTTGCGGCGCGGGCTGCGGGATCGGCTGCGGCGCGGGCGCCGGCTCGCTCTTCTTCGACAGCATGTTCTTCAAAAGCAGCGCGCCGAGCGCGATGACGATCGGCTTGGCGAGACCGCCCGGAGCCGCCTGGTTCAAGGCGTCGTCGAAAAGGCCCATGTCAAACTCCCTGAATGTGAAACTCTCTTGAATGACGCCTCGTCCTCGGGCCGAAGGCCCGCGCCGGGGCGCTGCGATGCAATGTCGTGCGCTCGCGGCGCGCGCGCAAGACCGCCCGCGCATCGAAATCCGCGCGCGCGGCCCGTGCGGTTTCCCTTGAAGCCCGCGGCGTTTGACGGTATATAAGCGCCATCTTCTTTCTCATCGGACCATCAAGGTCGTGTGAGAGTGGGGCCCGCCGGGACCCGCTCTTTTTTGTTTGCCCCGGCATTTTTGTTTGTTTGCCCCGGCATTTTTGTTTGCCCCGGCATTCGTTTGGCCCGGCGTGTTGTCTGAACCAGCCGCCCGGCTTTCGCCGCACCGCTTCGGAGATCTTTTGAGCCTCGAACCCGCCCAGCCTGCCGAAACGGCCCCGCTGCCGCCGCTCGACGAAAAACGTCTGAGCGGGGAGACGGGCCTTGCCGCGCGCATCGCCCGCGTCGCCGAGCCCACGCTCAACGGGCTCGGGCTGCGGCTGGTGCGCGTGAAGATATCGGGCCAGGACGGCATGACGGTGCAGATCATGGCCGAGCGGCCGGATGGAACCATGACCATCGAAGACTGCGAACTGGCGAGCGAAAATCTTTCGCCGGTGCTGGATGTGGAAGACGCCGTGTCGCAGGCCTACCGGCTGGAGGTGTCGTCGCCCGGCATCGATCGCCCGCTGGTGCGCGTGTCGGATTTCCGCCGCGCGGTCGGCCACGAGGCGCGCGTCGAACTCGCCCATCCGGCGGACGACGGCCGCAAGCGCTATCGTGGCGTGATCGTGGCGGTGGAGGACGAGGGCGCGACGCTGGCGCTCGAGCGGACCGACGCGCGCACCGACGAGGAGACGCGGGTGCGCATCCGGCTCGCCGATCTCGACGAGGCGCGGCTGGTGCTGAGGGACGCGCTGATCCGCGAATCGTTGCGCGCCGGCAAGGCCGCCGAGGAAGCCGCGCGCGCCGGCGACGACGAGGCGCCCCGGCGCGGCCCCGGCCGCTTTTCCGCCAAGGGCGGGCGCCCGGCGAAGCAGAAACCCGTTTTGCCGGCCGGCGTTCAGGCCGGGTTCAAGAAGAAGGGCGCCGGCAAACCCGGCCCCGTGTCGAAATAGGAGACCCCCGCCATGGCCGTCAGCGCCAACAGGCTCGAACTCTTGCAGATCGCCGACGCCGTCGCGCGCGAGAAATCGATCGACCGGTCGATCGTCATCGCCTCGATGGAGGACGCGTTGCAGAAAGCCGCACGCTCCCGCTACGGGCAGGAGACGGAAGTGCGCGCCGAGATCAATCCCAAGAGCGGCGAGGTGCGGTTCTCGCGCCTGCTGCTGGTGGTGGACGAGGTGGAGAACGACGCCACGCAGATCGCGCTGGCCGATGCGCGCAAGCGCAATCCCGCCGCCCAGCCCGGCGACTGGATCGCCGAGACGCTGCCGCCGTTCGACTTCGGCCGCATCGCCGCCCAGTCCGCCAAACAGGTGATCGTGCAGCGCGTGCGCGAGGCCGAGCGCGACCGCCAGTATGAGGAATACAAGGACCGCATCGCCGACATCGTCAACGGCGTCGTCAAGCGCGTCGAGTACGGCAATGTCATCGTCGATCTGGGCCGCGGCGAGGCGATCATCCGCCGCGACGAGATGATCCCGCGCGAAATGTTCCGTCCCGGCGACCGCGTGCGCGCCTATGTCTACGACGTGCGGCGCGAGCAGCGCGGCCCGCAGATTTTCCTGTCGCGCACCCATCCGCAATTGATGGCCAAACTGTTCCGTCAGGAAGTGCCGGAAATCTACGATGGCGTGATCGAGGTGAAGTCGGTCGCGCGCGATCCCGGCTCCCGCGCCAAGATCGCCGTCGTCTCGCGCGACAGTTCGATCGATCCCGTCGGCGCCTGCGTGGGCATGCGCGGCTCGCGCGTGCAGGCCGTGGTCAACGAACTGCAGGGCGAGAAGATCGACATCATCCCGTGGTCGGCGGACGCGGCGACCTTCATCGTCAACGCGCTGCAGCCGGCCGAAGTCGTGAAAGTGGTGCTGGACGAGGATTCCTCGCGCATCGAGGTGGTGGTGCCCGACGATCAGCTCTCGCTCGCCATCGGCCGGCGCGGACAGAACGTGCGGCTCGCCTCGCAGCTCACCGGCTGGGACATCGACATTCTGACCGAGGCGGAGGAATCCGAGCGGCGCCAGAAGGAATTCGTGGAACGCACCAACGCCTTCATGGAGGCGCTCGACGTCGACGAGGTGGTTGGTCAGCTGCTCGCCTCCGAAGGGTTCCGGTCGGTGGAGGAACTCGCCTTCGTCGATCTGCCGGAACTCGCCGGCATCGAAGGCTTCGACGAGGACACCGCGCAGGAAATCCAGAACCGCGCGCGCGGCTGGCTCGAACAGATCGAGGCCGAGCACGATGCGCGGCGCAGGGAACTGGGCGTCGCTGACGAACTGAAGGACGTCGAGGGCGTCACGACCGCCATGCTGGTCAAGTTCGGCGAGAACGACGTGAAGAGCGTGGAGGACCTGGCCGGCTGCGCCACCGACGATCTCGTCGGCTGGAGCGAGAAGAAGGACGGCGAGACGGTGAAGTATCCGGGCTTCCTCGACGGCATGGACCTGTCGCGCGAGGAGGCGGAAGCCATGATCATGGCCGCGCGCGTGAAGGCGGGCTGGGTGGAAGCCGCGCCCGAAACGCCGGTCGAGAGCGAGGAGACGCACGAAGCTTGATCGCGACCGCGCAGGCCAACGACAGCGAGCAGGAGCGCAGGCGTCCAGCGCCCGTGCGCACCTGCATCGTCACGCGCGCGCCGCTGCATCCGGAGGCGGGCGTGCGGTTCGCGCTGGCGCCCGACGGGACGGTGACGCCGGATGTCCGGCGCAAACTGCCCGGCCGCGGCGTGTGGGTGACGGCGGACGCCGCGCTGGTGGCGCAGGCCGCGCGCAAGGGCGCTTTTTCCCGGGCCTTCAAGGCGCCGGCGAAGGCGCCGGCGGATCTGGCCGCGCAGGTGGACGCGCTCATGGCGCGCGACTGCCTGCAATCGCTGTCGATGGCCAACAAGGCGGGGCTGGCGGTCGCCGGGTTCGCCAAGGTCGAGGCGGCGATCGCGGCCGGCGAGGCCGTGGCGCTCATCGACGCCGCCGATGGCGGCGCGGACGGAAAGCGCAAGCTGGCGCAGGCGTCGCGCCGTCACGACGGCGGTCGGGCGCCCCGGGTGGTCGAAAGCTTTTCGAGCGCCGAATTGGATTTGGCTTTGGGCCGCACAAATGTGATACATGCAGCCCTCAAATCGGGGCCGGCGGCTGAAGCGTTTCTCGCGCGCTGGCAGCGCCTGAAGCAATATCGCGGAGAGACGGTCGACGGCGCGCACGCCGCGGCCGCGGATGAGAGTTTGACGGGCTGAGCCCCAGGACGCGGAACGTATGACGGACAACAAGAACACAGGCGACAAGACCCTGACGGTCGGCTCGGGCAAGACGCTGTCGCTCAAGCGCCCGGTCGAGCAGGGCATGGTGCGCCAGAGCTTCTCGCACGGCCGCAGCAAGGCGGTCGTGGTGGAGAAGGTGAAGCGCCGCACGCTGGGCCCCGGCGAGGCGAAGGCGCCCGCGCAGGCCGCGCCCGCGCCGCAGCCGGCCGCCGCGCCCGCCGCGCCGCCCAAGGCGCCGGCCAGGCCCACGCCGCCCAAATCCGCCTCCGGCGTCGTCCTGCGCACGCTGACCGACGACGAGCGGCAGGCGCGCGAACGCGCGCTCGCCGACGCCCGCACGCGCGAGGAGGAGGAGCGCCGCCGCGCGGAGGCCGACGCCCGCATCCGCGCCGAGCGCGAAGCGCGCGAGGCCTCCGAACGCGAGGCCGCCGAAACCCGCAAGCGCGCCGAGGAAGAGCGTCACCACAAGGAGGCCGAGGCCAAGCGCAAGTCGGAGGAGGAGGCGCGCCGTCGCCTGCCGCCGGGCGAAGCGCCGGCGCCCGCCGCCGCGCCCGTCGCCGCCCGTCCGCCCGCGCCCGCCGCCCCCGCCGGGCCGCGCCCCGCCGGCGCCGCCGATCCGCGCGTCCCGCAGCCGCTGCGCCGTCCTCTCTCGATGCCGAAGCCGACGCTGACCGTGCCGCGCCCGGCCAAGGGCGCCGAGCAGAAGAATCGCGGCCGTCTGACCGTCTCCAGCGCCACCTCCGGAGAGGACGAGGAGCGCATGCGCTCGGTCGCCTCCTTCAAGCGCCGCGTGCAGCGCCTGACGCGCGGGCACATGCAGGAGCAGAAGGAAAAGATCGCGCGCGAGGTCGTGCTGCCCGAGACGATCACGATCCAGGAACTGGCCAACCGCATGTCCGAGCGCGGCGTGGACGTCATCCGGTTCCTGATGCGTCAGGGCCAGATGCACAAGATCTCCGACGTGATCGACGCCGACACGGCCGAACTGATCGCGCAGGAATTCGGACACACGGTCAAGCGCGTCGCCGAATCCGACGTCGAGGAGGGCCTGTTCGACGCGCCCGACGCCGAGGAGGCGCTGCTGCCGCGTCCGCCCGTCGTCACCATCATGGGCCACGTCGACCACGGCAAAACCTCGCTGCTCGACGCCATCCGCCACGCCAACGTGGTGGCGGGCGAGGCCGGCGGCATCACCCAGCACATCGGCGCCTATCAGGTGACGGCGCCGAACGGCCAGCCCATCACCTTCATCGACACGCCCGGCCATGCGGCCTTCACCGCCATGCGCGCGCGCGGCGCCAAGGTCACCGACATCGTGGTGCTGGTGGTGGCCGCCGACGACGGCGTGATGCCGCAGACGGTCGAGGCCATCAGCCACGCGCGCGCGGCCGATGCGCCGCTGATCGTCGCCATCAACAAGATCGACAAGCCCGACGCCAGACCCGAGCGCGTGCGCACCGAATTGCTCCAGCACAACGTGCAGGTGGAATCGATGGGCGGCGAGACGCTCGAAGTCGAAGTGTCCGCCAAGCAGAAGACCAATCTCGACAAGCTGCTCGAAGCCATCGCGCTGCAGGCCGAACTGCTCGACCTCAAGGCTGCGCCCGATCGGTCCGCCGAAGGCTCGGTGATCGAGGCGCGGCTCGACAAGGGCCGCGGCCCGGTCGCCTCCGTGCTCGTGCAGCGCGGCACGCTGCGGGTGGGCGACATCGTCGTCGCCGGCGCCCAGTGGGGCAAGGTGCGCGCGCTGATCGACGACAAGGGCGCGAACGTGGCGGTCGCAGGCCCCTCGTTCCCGGTCGAGGTGCTGGGCTTCAACGGCGCGCCGGAGGCCGGCGACCGCGTCGCCGTCGTCGAGAACGAGGCGCGCGCGCGCGAGATCGCCGACTACCGCGAGCGCCAGAAGCGCGAGAAACTCGCCGCGCGCGGCGGTTCGGCGCGCTCCTCGCTCGCCGACATGATGAGCCAGCTCAAGACCGCCGGCCGCAAGGAATTCCCGCTCGTCGTCAAGGGCGACGTGCAGGGATCGGTCGAGGCGATCATCGCCGCGCTCGAAAAGCTCAACACGGACGAGGTGGCCGCGCGCGTCGTGCATGCGGGCGTCGGCGGCGTGACCGAATCCGACATCACGCTGGCGGAGGCTTCCGGCGCGATCGTCATCGGTTTCAACGTGCGCGCCCACAAGGAAGCGCGCGAGGCGGCCGAGCGCACCGGCATCGAAATCCGCTACTACAACATCATCTACAACCTCGTGGACGATGTGAAAGGCGCGATGTCCGGCCTTCTGGCGCCGGCGATCCGCGAGACGATGCTCGGCAACGCGCAGATTCTCGAAGTGTTCAACATTTCGAAAGTCGGCAAGGTCGCCGGTTGCCGCGTCACCGACGGCACGGTCGAGCGCGGCGCGCACGTGCGCCTCATTCGCGACAACGTCGTCGTGCACGAGGGCAAGCTGTCGACGCTCAAGCGCTTCAAGGACGAGGTCAAGGAAGTGCTGGCGGGTCAGGAATGCGGCATGGCGTTCGAAGGCTACCAGGACATGCGCGCAGGCGATGTGATCGAATGCTATCGTGTCGAGGAAGTGAAACGGTCGCTCTGAGCGGCCCGTTCGACATCCAGGGCCAATTCCGACAGGGCCAATTCCGAAACGAGCCGCGCGCCGCCTGAGGCGGGCGCGCGGCATGGCAGGCGCCGAGGCGCGAAGAACCCATGTCCCGATCCCATCATGGCGGCGGAGAGCCGTCGCAGCGCATGCTGCGCGTCGCAGAACTCGTGCGCCACGCCGTATCCGAAGTTCTCTCGCGCAACGAGATCGTCGATCCGGTGCTGGAGACGCATGTCGTCACCGCCGTGCGCGCGAAAATGTCGCCTGATCTCAAACTGGCGACCGTTTTCGTCATGCCGCTGGGCGGCGCCGATTCAGGTCCCGTGCTGGCCGCGCTCGACAGGCACAAGGCGTATCTGCGCGGCGAAGTCGCGCGCAGGATCAATCTCAAATTCGCGCCGGACCTGCGCTTTCGCATCGACGACAGTTTCGACAACGCGCAGAAGATCGACGCGCTCCTGAACTCCGAGAAGGTGCGGCGCGACCTGCGGCAGCCGACCGATCCGGCCGACAGGGACGAAGCCGCCGAATGAGCAAGCCCCGCTCCAATCGCGCGATTGTCGACGGCTGGCTCATCCTCGACAAGCCGGTCGGCATGACGTCGACGCACGCCGTCTCGCGGCTCAAGCGCATCTTCAACGCGAGGAAGGCCGGCCACGCCGGCACGCTCGACCCGCTGGCCTCCGGCATCCTGCCCGTCGCCTTCGGCGAGGCGACCAAGACCGTGCCGTTCGTGCAGGACGGCGAGAAGGCCTATCGCTTCACCGTCACGTGGGGCGTGGAGACCGACACGGACGATTCTGACGGCAAGCCGGTGATGACCGGCGACCTGCGTCCGTCGGTCGACCAGATCGTCGCCGCGCTGCCGAATTTCATCGGCACGATCCTGCAACGTCCGCCGGCCTTTTCGGCGATCAAGGTCGCCGGCGAACGCGCCTACGATCTGGCGCGCGACGGCGAGATCGTGGAGCTTGCGCCGCGCCCCGTCACCATCGACACGCTCGCGCTCGTCCATGCCGACGAGGACAGCGCCACGCTCGAAGCCGAATGCGGCAAGGGCACGTATGTGCGCGCCATCGCGCGCGATCTTGGCCGCATGCTCGGCTGCTATGGACACGTGACGGCGCTCAGGCGCACGCGCGTCGGGCCGTTTGCGGAACAGTCCGCGGTGCGGCTCGAAGATCTCGGCGAAACGTTCGAGAGCGCGCGACCGGCCCTCCTGCCGGTGGAGGCGGGGCTGGCGGACCTGCCGTGCGTCGTGGTCGACCGCAACGCCGCCGCGCGGCTGCGGCGCGGCCAGTCGATCCTGCTGCGCGGCAGGGACGCGCCGACGGAGGGCGAGGAGGCTTATGCGGTGTGCGACGGCGCGCCGGTCGCCTTCGGCGTCGTGCGCGAGGGCGAACTCAATCCCAGCCGCGTGTTCAATCTCGGCGGCTGACGGTCGCCGTCGCAATGATCGCGATGGGCGGAGGACGCGGGCCGGGCGCGCTCACCAGCCGGCGATGCGCGTGCAGCTCTGGCCCGCCGCGCCGAACGCATATTTGCCGTTGCAGGCGTAGGCGACAGGCGGCTCGCCGGTGCGTTCGAACAGATCGTGGCCTTCCTTCAGATTGCGCCAGAAGTCGCCCCAATTGTTCTGCGCGCCGCCGAACAGGCTCGCGAATCCCGACGGTGTTTCGCGCGCGATCGCGGTTTCGGTCATGCGGAAAGGGAAGACGTGCACCGGCATTTCGCGCTGGCCGCCGCGCAGCGCGGCTTCCACGTAGTTGTAGATTTCTTCGACGCCCCTGTTGGTCATGGCGAAACATCCGACCGACTTGCAGTCGCCATGGACCATGATCAGCCCGCCGGTGCGCCCCAGTTGCCTGTCGAACGCGTTGGGATAGCCGAGGTTGAACGCGCGATGATAGGCGGAATCGGGCTTCAGCTGTTTCGCCGTCACGGCGTAGAAGCCCTCGGGCGACTGGTAGTCGGCCTGTTTCAGCTTCGGCCCGAGGCCGCCGGACCATTTGCAGATCGGATAGGTCTTGAAGAGCGCGAAGCGGCCGTCCTTCTTCAGCCAGAGTTCGAGCTGCCCCTCCTTCTTGAAGATGCGCACGAACGCGGCCGAGCCTTTCTTGAAATCGCCGGCGGCGGCGGGCGGCGGCGCGTCGGTGGGCGCGACGGCGCCCGGCGTGGCCCGCACGCCGATGCCGGCCGGCCGCGCCGGCGGCAGCGGAACGTCGAGCGCGGGATTTTCCGCCGCCGCCGGCAGGTTCGGCGCATAGGCGACGACCGGGCCGGACTCGGGCGCCCCCCGCGCCCAAGGGGTCGCCCAGGGGGCGGTCGCCCAAGGGTTGGAGAGCGTCGCAGACGGCAGGGCCTGGGTAGGCGGGACGGGCGCAGGCTGTGGCGCAGGCTGCGGCTGCGTCGCCGGATCGCCTGAAAGGGTCGTGGTCTCGACGACCGGCGCCGGCTCCGGCGCGGGCCTTTCCTGCGCGACGCGGACCGGCGGCTCTTCGACCGGCGGCGCGGCCGGAGCGGTCGCGGCGGCGTGCGGATCGGCCACGGGCGTCGCCGGCTCGTTCCCGTCGATGAAAAGAAGCGCGCCGCCGGCGGCCAGCGCAAGGGCCAGCGCAACGGATAGCAAGGATGCCGAGAGCGCCAGGCGTCGCTTCAAATCCGGACCTCTTGGGCGCACAGCGCCGCGCGCCTGAGAAGAATCCCGAGGCGAACGTCCCATACGCCCGGGACGTGGCGAAACGATGGAATTCGCCGTGCTTGAGCGCAAGCGAATGTTTGCGTCACGTCCTGAAACATTTCGCCGTCCCGTGCGTATTCGTTTCGCAACGACTGTGGCGCCACGCGACCGCTGATCGGTTCGCCTGCGATGCTCGTGGGCATGGTCGACATTCCTCAATGCGCAGTGAAAGGCGACGATCATGAAAGCTGTCAAATTCGCTCTGCTGGCCGGCGTTCTCGTTTTCGCGGGGCCGGCTCTCGCTCAGAACGCCAAGCCCTGCAACCCCGCCTCCGCCAAGGCGGAAGGCTCGGGCAATGTGCTGGCCTCGGCCGCCAAGCCCGAGGGCTCGGGCAATGTGCTGGCCTCGGCCGCCAAGCCCGAGGGCACGGGCACGGTGCAGGCTTCCGCCGCCAAGCCCGAGG
>CALMZV010000068.1 GCA_937870755.1 uncultured Methylocystaceae bacterium | reverse complement strand
CGCCTGGAGCCCTCCGGTATCGGGCGCCAGCGAGCCGACGAGGCCCTCCATGAAGTCGCCGACTTCGGGACGTGGAGCTCCCATAGCCTACGAAGCGGTCCAGCGCCACGGCGGCAACGGCGGGCGATGGTGGCCGCCTGACGCGCACGCGAACGGCCCGGCGCGACGACGGGCCTTTCGTTTGCGGCGCAGCAGGCCGCAGGTGGCGAAACGGTCGCAGGCGCGCTACCTGTTGGGCCGGAGGTTCCCATGCCCATTCAGGTTCATCAGTTTCCCTGCCTCAGCGACAATTTCGGCTGCCTGGTCCACGACGAGGCGACCGGCGCCACCGCCTCGATCGACGCGCCGGACGGCGAGGCCGTTTTGAAGGCGCTCGCCGACAAGGGATGGACGCTCACCGACATTCTCGTGACCCACCACCACGCCGACCACGTGCAGGGCGTCCCTGCGCTGAAAGCCGCGTTTCCGAAGGCGCGGGTGACGGGGCCGAAAAAGGAGTCGGGGCGCATCGGCGGCCTCGACCGCGAGGTCGAGGAAGGCGACGCGGTGGAAATCGGCAAGACGCGCGCGCGCGTGATCGAGACGCCCGGCCATACCGCCGGCCATGTCGTCTACCATTTCGCCGACGACGACGTGCTGTTCGCCGGCGACACGCTGTTCTCGCTCGGCTGCGGCCGCGTGTTCGAGGCGCCGATGGGCGTCATGTACCAGTCGCTGATGAAGCTCGCCGCCCTGTCGCCCGAAACGCGCATCTATTGCGGCCACGAATACACCGTCTCGAACGCCAAGTTCGCGCTCACCATCGAGCCGGACAACGCCGTTCTGGTCGAGCGCGCGCGACAGGCGGAAGAACTGCGGGCGCAGGGCAAGTTCACCATTCCGACCACGCTCGCGCTGGAGCTGGCCGCCAACCCGTTCCTGCGCGCGGAGGAGCCGAACGTGGCGGCCGCCGTCGGCCTGCCGGATGCGGACGGGCCGGTGGTGTTCGCCGAACTGCGCGAGCGCAAGAACCGGGGGTAGCGCCTGTGGCGCGCCCTCAGAAGTCCGAGGCGATGCCTTTGCGCTCCCAGTCGCCGTAGCGCACGGGCTCGGGCCCCTCGCGTCCGTCGATCTCCGGCGGCAGGTCGAGCGGCGCCGCCGCCTTGCGACGCGCGGCGGCTTCGGCAAGCGCGCGCTCGGCCTGCGGCGAGAGCTTGCGCGGTGCGGTCCCGGCCGCGTGCGAGGAGGCGTTTGCGGGCGCATTCTCGGGCGGGTTCGCCATATATCGGCTCCGGCAACTGCGAATCCGGCCTTCTCGCCGGCCATCTCGTCCCCACATAGTGCGGGACGCTGGGCAAGGCCAGCGACGTTTTTTGGGGATCGGCATGAATTTCATGCGAACGGCCGTTCTGCTGGCGGCCCTCACGGCCTTGTTCATGGTGGTGGGCTTCGCGCTCGGCGGGCGCGGCGGGGCGGCGCTGGCGCTCGTCTTCGCCATCGGCACGAACCTGTTCGCCTACTGGAACTCCGACCGCATGGCGCTGTCGGCCGTCGGCGCGCACGAGGTGGACGCCTCCACCGCGCCGGACCTGGTGGCCGACGTCGCCGAACTCGCGCAGCGCGCGGGCCTGCCGACGCCGCGCGTCTATGTGGTGGACAGCCCGCAGCCGAACGCCTTCGCCACGGGGCGCGATCCCGACCATGCCGCTGTCGCGATCAACACCGGCCTGTCGGCGATGCTGACGCGCGAGGAGCGCGCGGGCGTGATCGCGCACGAACTCGCCCACATCAAGCATCGCGACACGCTGACCATGACCATCGCCGCCACCCTTGCGGGCGCGATTTCTGCGATCGCGAATTTCGGCATGTTCTTCGGCGGGCGGCGCGACAGCGGGCTGGGACCGATCGGCAGCGTCGCGCTCGCCATTCTCGCGCCGATCGCGGCGATGATCGTGCAGATGGCGGTCAGCCGCTCGCGCGAATACGTCGCCGACCGCACGGGCGCCGAAATCTGCGGCAATCCGCTGTGGCTGGCCGGCGCGCTGCAGAAAATCTCGCACGGCGCGCAGGCGATCCCCGACGAGGTTGTGGAAGCGCGCCCGGCGATGGCGCATCTGTTCATAATTAATCCGCTCGCCGGCGGTCCGCGTGATAATCTGTTCTCGACTCACCCGGCCACGGAGAACCGCGTCGCGGCGCTAGTCGCGCTCGCGCAGGAGATGGGCGTTGGCGCTTACCAGCATCAGAACCAGACGCAGAGCCAGGGCTGGACGCCGTTCCGCGACGAGGGCGGCTTCGGCTCGCAAGGCGGCTTTCTCGCCGGCGGCGGCCTGTTCGGCGACGCCGACCGCGCCGCGCCTCCCCGCCAGGGCGATCCGTGGGGCCGCGACGGCGACCGGCCCAAAGGCCCCTGGGGCTGATCGCGACCCGATCCACGGACGCGCGTCATGACGCGCGGACCGCGTCCGTCCGGGCGCCCGGCGTCGTTTCGAACCGGAGACGCCGAGCGCGAGGCGAAAATCGCCGCCGCGCCGGGATTGCGCGCGCGGATCGCCGCCCAGCAGATCATCGCCGACGTGCTTTCGGGCGGCCACGCGCTCGACGAGCGGTTCGAGCCGACCGCCGTGCCGAGCCGCACGGCCGGACTGGACGATCGCGACAGGGGGCTGGCCCGCTCCATCGCCACGGTCGCGCTGCGGCGGCTGGGCGCCATCCGGCGCGCGCAGGCGCAGCTGCTCGACCGCGGCCTGCCGCGCAATTGCGGGCAGGTGGAATGGATCCTGATCGCAGGTCTCGCCCAGGTGCTGTTTCTCGACACGCCTGACCATGCCGCCGTCGATCTGGCGGTGCGCGCCACCCGGCTGGAAGCGCGCACGGCCGGGCTCGCCGGCCTCGTCAACGCCACGCTGCGCAACGCCGCGCGCCGGCGCGACGAGCTGATCGCGCTGGCCGACCCGCTCGCCGACGAGACGCCGGCCTGGCTCGCCCAGCGCTGGCGCAGGAACTGGGGCGCGCAGGCGCTGGCGATCGCGCAGGCGCATCTTCTGGAGCCGACGCTCGACCTGACGGTGCGCGGCGACGCGCAGGAATGGGCGCGCCGTCTCGACGGCGTGGTTCTGCCGACCGGATCGGTGCGGCTGCTGGCGCATACCCCGGTGCCCGAACTCGAGGGCTATGCGGACGGCCAATGGTGGGTGCAGGACGCCGCCGCCGCGCTGCCGGCCATGCTGCTGAAGCCGTCGCCCGGGCAGACCGCGCTCGACCTGTGCGCCGCGCCCGGCGGCAAGACGGCGCAGCTGGCGGCCGCGGGCTGCGAGGTGACGGCCCTCGACCGTTCGGCCGAACGGCTGAAGACGCTCTCGGCCAATCTCGAACGGCTGCGCCTGCACGCCGATCTGGTGGTGGCGGACGCCGCCTCCTGGAACGCCGGCCCGTTCGATCTGGTGCTGGTCGATCCGCCCTGTTCGGCCACCGGCACCATCCGGCGCCATCCCGACGTGCGCTGGACCAAGAAGGCGGGCGACATCGAATCGCTGGTCGCCGCGCAGACGCGCATTCTCGCCAACGCGGCCCGGCTGCTGAAGCCCGGCGGCGCGCTCGTCTACTGCACCTGTTCGATCGAACCGGAGGAAGGCGAGCACCAGATCGCCCAGCTTCTGCGACGCGATCCCGAGTTGAAACGCGCGCCGATCGCGCCGGGAGAGTGCGGGATTTCGCCGGACATGCTGACCCCCGAGGGAGACCTGCGCACCCTGCCCAGCCACTGGCCCAACGACAATCCGCGCCTTGCCGGCATCGACGGGTTCTTCGCCGCGCGCCTGCGCAAACAGGGTTAACATTTCCTAAACTCACCAGGCCCCAGTATCCGTCCAGCCTGAATCCGCGACAGGCGAGACGCCGCCGGGCCTCGCCGTTGCGGCGCGGCAGGCCGACAAGGAGAACCAGACTGCCCCCCGCGACTTTCGCCGACCGCGTTCGACTGGCCGCGCTGATCGCCGGACGGCTCGGCCGTCAGGCCGCGCGCGTCGCGCGCGCGCCGGGCCATCTGTTCGGACGGCTGCAGATGGGCAGGCCGGACCGGCTGGTCATCGCCCCGCAGGATATCCGCACGGCCGACCCCACGCGGGCGGAAGACATCTACGCCGGCTATTTCGCGTTCGGCGGCCGCATCGTGAACACGCAGGGCCGTTCGCCGTTCGACATCCACCCGCCCTCGCAGGCCTGGGAACAGGCGCTGGCCGGGTTTGGCTGGCTGCGCCACCTGCGGGCGGCCGACACGGCGCTCGCGCGCGTCAACGCCCGGGCGCTGGTGGACGATTATCTGTCGGCGCGCGCGCGGTTCGTCTCTCCCGTCGACAAGGACCCGGCGACCATCGCGCGCCGCATCCTGTCCTGGCTCAGCCAGTCGCCGATCGTGCTGGAAGGGGCGGACGCGCTGTTCTACCGACGCTTCATGCGCGGGCTTGCGCGCGATGCGGCGCGCCTTCAACAGGCGCTGGCGGGGGCGACCGGGGTGGCGCGGCTGACGGGCGCCATCGCGCTCGCCGAATACAGCCTGTGCGCCAATGTGGGCGCCCGCGCACAGGCGCGCGCCACAGCGCAGCTGTCCGCCGAGATCGGGGCGCAGATCCTGCCCGACGGCGGACATGTGGGACGCAATCCGCAGACGCTGGTCGATCTGCTGCTGGACCTGCTGCCGCTGCGCCAGGCCTATGCGGCGCGGTCGACGGCGGCCCCACCGGCGCTGATCGGCGCCATTGACCGCATGCTGCCGATGGTGCGGTTGCTGCGCCACGGCGACGGCTCGCTCGGACTGTTCAACGGCATGGGCGTGACGGCGCCGGACCGGGTGGCGACGGTGCTCGCCTACGACGACACGCGCGGCCAGCCGCTGGTGAACGCCCCGCAGGCCGGCTACCAGCGGCTTCAGGCGGGCGACGCGGTGGTCATTCTCGACGCCGGCCCGCCGCCGCCGCCGATCCATTCGGGCGAGGCGCACGCGGGCTGCCTGTCGATGGAGTTTTCCGCCGGCGCCGAGCGGGTGATCGTCAATTGCGGGGCGCCGACGCCCGCGCGCGCGGCCGTGCGGCTCGCCGCGCGCCAGACGGCCGCCCATTCCACGCTGGTGCTGGACGACACATCCTCCTGCCATTTCGCGCCCGAAGCCGGCATCGAGCGGATCGCGGCGGGCCAGATTCTCGCCGGGCCGCGCCGGGTGACGGCGACGCGCACCGACGGGCGCGAGGGGTCGCTGATCGAACTGTCGCACGACGGCTACGCGCGCCGGTTCGGCCTCGTCCACGAGCGCCGGGTGGCGCTGGACGCGACCGGCAAGCGGCTTGTCGGCGAAGACAGGATCGCCGCCGCCAGGGACGCCGACGCCCTGTTCGCCCGCGCATTCGCGTTGCGGTTTCACCTGCACCCCGGCGTGCGGGTGACGAGCGGGGAAAGCCAGACCGAGCTGCGGCTGGAGACGCCGTCGGGCCGCGCCTTTCTGTTCGAGGCGGGCGGGCGGCCGGCCGAGATCGAGGAAAGCGTGTTCTTCGCCTCGCCCGACGGGGCGCGGGCGAGCCAGCAGATCGTCGTGCGCGGGAGCGCCGAGGAAAACGCCGAGACGCTGTGGTCGATCACCGAGACCGGGCGGGCCTGAACGCCGCCACACCCTTTCCTCTTTCGCCGCTTAGTTCTAAAAACGCCGCTTCGAGCCGGCGCCGGCGCGCGCCTGCCGCAGCCCTTCGACCACACGCGGGTCCGCCCGCACGGAATGGAACGACCATGAGCCAGGGACCGCGCACGCTGTACGACAAGATCTGGGACGACCATGTGGTCGACACGCAGCCGGACGGAACGTGCCTCATCTACATCGACCGCCATCTGGTGCACGAAGTGACGAGCCCGCAGGCGTTCGAAGGTTTGCGCATGGCCGGCCGCAAGGTGCGTGCGCCCGGAAAGACGCTGGCCGTCGTCGACCATAACGTGCCGACGACCGATCGCTCGATGCCGATCGAGGATCCGGAAAGCAAGGCGCAGGTCGAACAGCTCGCCAGGAACGCCGCCGATTTCGGCATCGAATATTACGACGAACATGACCGGCGCCAGGGCGTGGTCCACATCATCGGCCCGGAACAGGGCTTTACGCTGCCGGGCACGACCATCGTGTGCGGCGACAGCCACACGTCCACGCACGGCGCCTTCGGCGCGCTCGCGCACGGCATCGGCACGTCGGAGGTGGAGCATGTGCTGGCGACGCAGACGCTGATCCAGAAAAAAGCGAAGAACATGCTGGTGCGCGTCGACGGCAGGCTCGGACCGGGCGTGACGGCGAAGGACATCATTCTCGCGATCATCGGCGAGATCGGCACGGCCGGCGGCACCGGCTACGTGATCGAATACGCGGGCGAAGCGATCCGCGACCTGTCGATGGAAGGCCGCATGACGGTCTGCAACATGTCGATCGAAGGCGGCGCGCGCGCGGGCCTCGTCGCGCCCGACGAGAAGACCTACGCCTACCTGATGAACCGTCCCAAGGCGCCGAAGGGCGCGGCGTGGGACGAGGCGATGAAATACTGGTCGCATCTCAAGAGCGACGAAGGCGCGCATTTCGACAAGGTCATCACGCTCGACGCCGGCAAGCTCGTGCCGACCGTGACATGGGGCACGAGCCCGGAAGACGTCATCCGCATCGACGGAACGGTGCCGCGCCCCGCCGACGCGCCCAACGAGGCGAAAGCGGCGGCCATCGCGCGCGCGCTCGACTACATGGGCCTGAAGGGCGGCGAAAAAATCACCGACATCGCCATCGACCGCGTGTTCATCGGCTCGTGCACCAACGGGCGGATCGAGGATTTGCGCGCGGCGGCGAAAGTGGTGGACGGAAAGCGCGTGGCGCCCGGCGTATCCGCGATGGTCGTGCCGGGCTCGGGTCTGGTGAAAGCGCAGGCCGAGGAAGAAGGCCTCGACAAGATCTTCATCGCGGCCGGTTTCGAATGGCGCGAGCCCGGATGCTCGATGTGCCTTGCGATGAACCCCGACAAGCTCGCGCCCGGCGAACGCTGCGCCTCGACCTCCAATCGCAATTTCGAAGGACGGCAGGGCTTCAAGGGCCGCACGCATCTCGTGTCGCCCGCGATGGCCGCGGCCGCCGCGATCGCCGGGAAATTCGTGGACGTGCGCAACCTGCGCTGAGCCGGCGGCGGCGAGGCGGCAAGAGAGAAGGCCGGGGCTTTTTTCGACCCGGCCTTCCGTGTGGCGCGCAGCGCGCGCAATCTGCGTTCGTTCCGGTCAGATGCCGCAGAACTTGCGCCAGCCGCGCCGCGTGCGCACCCATTCGCAATCGTCGTAGTAGGCCGGTGCGAAACCGACGACGCCGCGGTAGCCCCAACCGTGATGGCCCCAGCCATGATGATGGCCCCATCCGCCATGGTGACCGTGGTGACCGCCGTGATGGCCGCCGTGGTGGCCGCCATGACCGCCCTTGGCGAAGGCCGCCGGCGCGGACACGGCAAGCAGCGCGGCGGCGGCGGTAGCGATAAGAAGCTTTTTCATGGTTCACCCTCCCTTTGGCAGGCAGGCCAACGATGAAGCGATTTGCTCCGGGACGATGTGTCGACGCGCACAGGGCCGGCGCCGCGCTTTTCCCGGGCGCGCATTGGCGCCATGCTGGGACCATGACCGCCATAGACTGGACGCGCGCAGCCGCCCCTTCCCTCGCCGAATTCGAATCGCTCGCCGACGCCGCCTTCGCCGCGCTGCCGACACGGTTTCGCAAACTGTGCGACGGCGTCGTCATGCGCATCGAGGATTTTCCGGACGACGAGACGCTCGACGACATGAACTGCGAAAGCGAGTTCGACCTGCTCGGCCTGTTTCGCGGGCGCGGTCTCGCGCAAGGCGAAGCGTTCGCGCATACCGGTCAGCAGCCTAACATGGTGTTCCTCTACCGTCGGCCCATTCTCGATTACTGGGCCGATCACGAGGAGACGCTCGGCGCCATCGTGCGCCATGTGCTGGTGCACGAGATCGGCCACCATTTCGGCCTGTCCGACGACGACATGGAGCGGATCGAGGCCGAAGCGGACTGAGGGAGAGCGACAGCGACGATGGATGCGGCTGACCTCCCCGTCTAGGTGGAGGACGGGCGTTTCCTCACGAGGTATTTCTGTTCGCCCTCGAGCGCGAGTTCGCGTTTCTGGTTGTGGATCGTCGCGCGCATGACGACCAACCCGGTCGTGCGCTGCGGTTTGAGATCGACGATCTCGAGCGCGGGATAGAGCGTGTCGCCTTCCACCACCGGCGCCAGAAAGCGCGACGACTGCTCCACGAAAGCGACGAGCGACCGCGAGGTTTCGTGCGGGAAGGCGCCGGCGCCGGCGGCGACGAAACACAGGACCTGAAGGCCGTGCGCGAGCAATCCGTCGTAGCCCAGCGCGCGGCAATAGGGTTCGTCGTAATGGATCGGATGGTTGTCGCCCGACAGCGCCTGGAACGCCGCGAAATAAGCGCCGGTCATGGTGCGGCTCGGCAGAATGTAACGCTCGCCGACGCGAAAATCCTCGAACCAGCGTTGCGCGACCGTGAGATGCAGGGCCGGATCGAAGGCGGCGTCGGCGGGCATGGAACTCCTCCCGGAGGGGCCCGACCGTTTGCGCCGGGTTGGCGCTTTTGCTACAGGCTCCTGCCATCAGCCGCAATCGGGCCAAAGACCATGGACAAGTTCGTCAAACTCACCGGCGTCGCCGCGCCGCTGCCGATCATGAACGTCGACACGGACATGATCATCCCGAAGCAATATCTGAAGACGATTGCGCGCACCGGCCTCGGCAAGGGCCTGTTCGCGGAAATGCGATTCCGCGAGGACGGATCGGAAAACCCGGATTTCGTGCTCAACCAGCCCGCCTACCGGTCCGCGCAGATTCTGGTGGCGGAAGATAATTTCGGCTGCGGCTCCTCGCGCGAGCATGCGCCGTGGGCGCTCGCCGATTTCGGCATCCGCTGCGTGATCTCGACCAGTTTCGCGGACATTTTCTACAACAACTGCTTCAAGAACGGCCTGTTGCCAATCGTCGTTTCGAAGGAAGACCTGGCCAAGCTGATGGACGACGCCGAACGCGGCGCGAACGCCACGCTCACGGTCGATCTCGAAGCCCAGGAAATTCGCGGGCCGGACGGCGGCGTCGTGAAATTCGACATGGATCCGTTTCGCAAGCACTGCCTGCTCAACGGGCTGGACGACATCGGCCTGACCATGGTGAAGGCGCCGGCCATCGACGAGTTCGAAGCCAGGGCGAAAGCCGCCCGCCCCTGGGCCTGATCGGCGCTTATCGTTAATGACGCGTTAACGGCGGCGGGCTAGTCTTGCCGCCCATGAACGCCTCTCGCCTCGCCCTTCTCCTCGCCGCGGCGGCATTCGCCACGCCGGCCGCCGCCGATTTCGACAGTTGCGTCGCCAGTCTGCGCGCGCAGGCCGCCGCTCAGGGCGTATCTGGCGCGACCTTCGATTCCGCCTTTCGCGGCGTGCGCGCGGAGCCGAAAGTGATTGAGCTGATGAACAATCAGCCCGAGTTCAAGACGCCGATCTGGGACTATCTCGCCGCGCTGACGGACGACGAGAAGGTCGCCGAGGGCCGCGCGAAAATGCGCGAGCACGCATCGGCGCTGGCCTCGGCCGAGCAACGGTTTGGCGTGGACCGCGCGGCGATCGCGGCGGTGTGGGGCGTCGAATCCGATTTCGGCAAGGCGGGCGGCAAGTTCTACCTGCCACAGGCCCTGTCCACGCTGGTCTGCATGGCCTCGCGCCGCAACGACTATTTCCGCGGCGAGCTGATGTCGACGCTCAAGATCATCCAGCGCGGCGATCTCGACGCGGCCGATCTGAAAGGCTCGTGGGCGGGCGCGTTCGGGCACACGCAATTCATGCCGTCCACCTATCTGCGGCTCGCCGTCGACGGCGACGGCGACGGGCGGCGCGATCTCGTCAATTCGCCGGCCGACGCCATTCACTCGACCGCCAACTACCTGCGCAAATCGGGCTGGATTCACGGCGCGGCGTGGGGCTACGAGGTGCAGATTCCCGACAGCTACTCCGGTCCGTCCGGACGCACCGCCAAACATCCGCTGTCGTTCTGGGAAGCCAAAGGCGTGCGCCGGGTCGGCGGCGGCGGCCTTTCGGGCGGCGGGTCGGCGGGCCTTCTGCTGCCGGCCGGGCGCGACGGACCGGCGTTCCTCGTCTTCAAGAATTACGATGCGGCCTATTCGTACAACGGCGCGGATTCCTACGCGCTGGCGATTTCGATCCTCTCCGACAAGCTGCGCGGCAAGCCCGGCGTGCAGGCCGCCTGGCCGACCGACGACCCCGGCCTGTCGCGCGCCGAACGGCGCGAACTGCAACGGCTGCTGATCGCGCGCGGGTTCGACGTGGGCGAGCCCGACGGCGCGGTCGGCCAGAAGACGCGCGACGCCATCAAGGCGATCGAGGGGCAGATCGGCATGCCGCAGCGCGGACGGCCCGGCGCGAAGGTGCTGAACGCGCTGCGCGGGCGCTAGATCTGACTCGAAAACGCCAGACGCTCAGATGACGTAAACCCTGTCCGGCAGCGTGTCGCCGCTTCCGTCCGGCGGGGCGTGCGCGGCAAGGATGGCGCCGCATTTCTCGATGGCTGCGACAAAGCCGTCGGCGATGCGGTTTTCGCGCAGATGGTCGATCAGAACGTCCACCGCCTCCTGCCACTGGCGCTGCTCGACGCGCGCGGCCACGCCGTCGTCGGCGACGATGCGCGCGTAATGTTCCTCCATCGACACGAAGATCATCACGCCCATGCGGTTCGGCGTCTGGGTCAACCCGCGCGCGTAGAATTGCTCCATCGCGGCGCGATGGGCGCGGGTGCGCTGGATGGCGCGCGGGGTGAGCGCACGGCGCAGCGGCGCCCATGACAGGACGAGCATCGCCACGATGAAGATGACGATCTGGAGCGCCAGAATGCGTTCCACGCTCCAATGGGTGAGCGCCAGCGCGATCCACGGCGAGACGAGCGCCAGGAACGCGGCCCACAGTTCCGGCACATAGGTGTAGTCCGAGGAGGAACGCGCCAGCACGCAGACGATCTCGCCCGAGGTCCTGCCTTCCGCCGCGCGGATGGCGTCTGCGATGCGGGCGCGTTCGGAGTTCGAGATCATGTCACCAGTCCCCCGAGGCGCCGCCGCCGCCGGACGAGCCGCCGCCGCCCGAGAAGCCGCCGGAATCCGATCCCCCGCTCCAGCCGCCGCCGGAGCCGCCGCTCCAGCCCCCGCCCATCGGCGGGCCGGGAATGAAGATGGTGCGGTTGCCGCGCCGCACCCATCGCCCCGACTGGCCGCGCGCATTTCGGATCATCGACACCATGACGAACACGAACAGCCCGAAAATGATGAACGGCAGAATGCGGTCGAACGGGTCGGCCTGCTTGTCCACGCGCACCTTGGTCTTGCGCTGCCATTCGGCGGCGTCCACCGTCAGCGCCCCGATGATGGCGTCCACGCCCTTCGTCACGCCGGCCGAGAAATCGCCGGCCTTGAAGGAGGGCACGATGGCGCTCTGGATGATCACCTTCGACAGCGCGTCGGTCATCGTTCCTTCGAGCCCGTAGCCGACCTCGATGCGCACCTTGCGTTCGCCGGGCGCGACCAGCAGCAACAGGCCGTTGTCCTTCTTCGCCTCGCCGAGCTTCCAGGCGCGGAACAGGCCGTTGGCGAATGTCTCGATGTCGTAGTCCTGCAGCGACGGCACGGTCGCCACGACGAGCTGGATGCCAGACTTGTCCTCCAGTTCGGCCAATTTCGGCTCGATGGCCGCGCGGGCCGCCGGGGACAGAACGTTCGCCTGATCGACGATGCGGCCGGTGAGCGCGGGCCAGGTCGGTTCGGCGGCGGCGGCGAAGGCCAGCAGGAGGCCGGCGAGAACCGCCAGCCCCCGCATCACGAGGCCATCATACGCTGCGCGCAGGTCCATGGCGGCGCTCCCCGCCCGCGTTTCAGAACTTCACCTGCGGCGGCTTGTCGGACCCTTCGGTCGCGGCGAAATCGGCCATCGGCTTGTTGCCGGCGAACAGGGTCTTGGCCCACAGAATGGTTGGGAAGGTCCTGAGCGACAGATTGTAGTCGCGCACGGCGGCGATGTAGTCGCGCCGGGCGACGGTGATGCGGTTTTCGGTGCCTTCGAGCTGGGATTGCAGGGCGAGGAAGTTCTGGTTGGACTTGAGGTCCGGATAGGCTTCCGACACCGCGATCAGGCGGCCGAGCGCGCCGGAGAGCTGGTTCTGCGCATCCTGAAACTGCTTGACCTTCTCGGGGTCGGTCAGTTGCGAGGCGTCGAGTTTGACCGATGTCGCCTTGGCGCGCGCCTCGATGACGGAGGTCAGCACGTCCTTTTCCTGCTTGGCGTAGCCCTGCACCGTCGCCACCAGATTGGGGATGAGGTCGGCGCGGCGCTGATACTGGTTCTGCACGTCGGCCCACTTGGCCTTGGCGTTTTCCTCGAGCGTGGGGATGGTGTTGTACCCGCAGCCGGCGACAGACAGGCCGATGAGCGCCGCGAGAACAACCGCACGCAGACGCGAGAAGGAAATGGGCATTGGCGAACTCCGTTTTCTCGCAAACAATGTAGAATGGCGGAGGTTCCGCTGAAAGGTCCCTGTTTCAACCGGATTTTCGCCCGTTTCCTCGGCATGATCGTCGCACCCGCCGTTCCGCAATCCCGCAAACCGGATATGATCCGCCCATGATTCGACCCCGCTCGCTCCCCGGCGTTTCCGCTCTTGCGGCCCTGTGGCTGGCCGCCGCGTTCGGCGCGTTCGTGGCGCCGGGCTTCTCCGCCGTCGCCGCGCCCGCCAAAAAAGAAGACGCCGAGGACGGCAAGAAAAAGGGCCAGGACGCGAAGGCCCAGAATACGAAAGCCCAGAATACGAAAACCAAGGACACGAAGGCGAACGACGCCAAAAGCAAGGACGCCAAAAGCAAGGACGCCAAGGGCAAAGACGCCAAGGGCAAGGATGCGAAGGGCAAGGACGCCAAGCCCGGCGCGCCGAAACAGGTCGCCAATTTCGGCGACTGGGGCGCGTTCGTCGCGCAAGGCAAGTCCAGGACCTGCTATGCGCTCGCCAAGCCGTCCGCGCGCGCGCCGGCGACGCTGAAACGCGACGACGCCTATATTTTCATTTCCAACCGCCCGGCCGAAAACGTGCGCAATGAAGTGTCCGTCATCATGGGCTTTCCGATGAAGGACAATTCCGAGCCGAAAGCCGAGATCGGCGGGACGACGTTCGATCTCGTCGCCAAAGGCTCCAACGCGTGGGTCAAGAACCCGGCCGAAGAGGGCCAGTTCATCGAGGCTATGCGGCGCGGCTCCAGACTCACGGTGAAGGCGACCTCGGTCAAGGGCAACACGTCCACCGACACCTATTCGCTGAGCGGTCTTTCCGACGCTCTCGCGCGCGTGCAGAAGGAATGCCAGTAAGCCGCGCGCGGCTTTTCGCGAAAGTCCATTCGTCCATCGTCGCCCGACCAAAGTTCGATCCCGCCCGCCTTGTGAGGCCGGCGGACACTGACGCATAATCCGCCCATCTTGTGTGCAGGCGCAGCTTCACGATGCGCCGTGCGGACCTTTGGGGAGGATGCGATGTCCGAACACATCTATCCGGTCAGCGCCGAATGGCAGACCAGAGCCTATGTCGACGACGCCAAATACAAGGACATGTACAAGCGCTCGATCGACGATCCCAGCGGATTCTGGGCCGAGCACGGCAAGCGCATCGACTGGATCAAGCCCTTCACCAAGGTGAAGAACACCAGCTACGACCCCAAGCGCGTGTCGATCAAATGGTTCGAGGACGGCGTGACCAACGTCGCGATGAACTGCATCGACCGGCATCTGGCCAAGCGCGCCAGCCAGACCGCGATCATCTGGGAAGGCGACGATCCGTCCGAATCCAGACACATCACCTACAAGGAACTGCACGAGCAGGTCAGCCGCTTCGCCAACGTGCTGAAGGCGCACGGCGTGAAGAAGGGCGACACCGTCACGATCTATCTGCCGATGATTCCGGAAGCCGCCTATGCGATGCTCGCCTGCGCGCGCGTGGGCGCCATCCATTCCATCGTGTTCGGCGGTTTCTCGCCGGATTCGCTCGCCGGCCGCATCGAGGGCTGCCGTTCGAAAATCGTCATCACGGCCGACGAGGGTCTGCGCGGCGGGCGCAAGGTGCCGCTGAAGGTCAACGCCGACGAGGCGATCCGCAAGACCGGCGACATCGTGAAGACGCAGATCGTCGTCAAGCGCACGGGCGGCAAGATCGACTGGGTGGACGGCCGCGACGTCTGGTACGAGGCGGAGATGGCGAAGGTCCCGGCCGACTGCCCGCCCGAACCGATGAACGCGGAAGATCCGCTGTTCATTCTCTACACGTCCGGCTCGACCGGCGCGCCCAAGGGCGTGGTGCATACGACCGGCGGCTATCTGGTCTACGCCGCGATGACGCACCAATACGTGTTCGATTATCACGAGGGCGACATCTACTGGTGCACGGCCGACGTCGGCTGGGTGACGGGCCACAGCTACATCGTCTACGGGCCGCTCGCCAACGGCGCGACGACGCTGATGTTCGAGGGCATTCCCAACTATCCGACCATCGCGCGCTTCTGGGAGGTGGTCGACAAGCACAAGGTCAACATCTTCTATACCGCGCCGACCGCCATCCGCTCGCTGATGGGCGCGGGCGAGGAGCCGGTGAAGAAGACGAGCCGAAAGAGCCTGCGCCTGCTCGGCTCGGTTGGCGAGCCGATCAATCCGGAAGCGTGGGAATGGTACTATCGCGTGGTCGGCGACAGCCGCTGCCCGATCGTCGATACGTGGTGGCAGACGGAGACCGGCGGCATTCTCATCACGCCGCTGCCGGGCGCGACCAAACTGAAGCCGGGCTCGGCGACACGGCCCTTCTTCGGCGTGCAGCCGGAGGTGGTGGACGCCGGCGGCGCCGTGCTGGAAGGCGCGTGCGAGGGCAATCTCGTCATCGCGGATTCCTGGCCCGGCCAGATGCGCACGGTCTACGGCGATCACGAGCGGTTCGTGCAGACCTATTTCTCGACCTACGCCGGCAAATATTTCACCGGCGACGGCTGCCGGCGCGACGCCGACGGGTTCTACTGGATCACCGGCCGCGTGGACGACGTGATCAACGTCTCCGGCCACCGCATGGGCACAGCGGAGGTCGAAAGCGCGCTGGTTGCGCATGCGGCGGTGTCGGAGGCGGCCGTCGTGGGCTTCCCGCATGACATCAAGGGCCAGGGCATCTACGCCTATGTCACGCTGATGACGGGTGTGGAGGCCAACGAAGACCTGCGCAAGGCCCTGGTGGCGCATGTGCGCAAGGAAATCGGCCCCATCGCCACGCCGGACGTGATCCAGTTCGCGCCCGGCCTGCCGAAGACGCGCTCGGGCAAGATCATGCGCCGCATTCTGCGCAAGATCGCGGAGAACGAATTCGGTTCACTCGGCGACACCTCGACGCTGGCCGATCCGGGCGTCGTCGACGATCTGATCGCCAATCGCGGCTGAACCGGGTTCGCCTTTTTCGACAATTGACAGGCGCCTTCGGGCGCCTTTCTGCTCTGGCGATGCAGACCGGGAGATTGAGAGACAGTCTGGCCCCGGCGCTCGGCGCGCTTCGCGCGGCCGGCGCCCGAGCGCTCGACATCGTCTATCCGCCGGTCTGCCTTTCCTGCCGGCGCGCGACGGCGGGCCACGGCGGCCTTTGCCCGGACTGCTGGGGGCAGATGCGATTCATCGAGCGGCCCTATTGCGAGCGGCTCGGCACGCCGTTCGACATGGATCTCGGTCAGCCGGGCCTTCTCTCGCCGCAGGCGATGGCCGACCCGCCCGTCTTCGCCCGCGCGCGCGCGGCGGTCAGGTTCGACGAGGGGCCGGCGCGCATTCTCATCTACCGGTTCAAGTATTACGACAGGCTGGAGGTCGCCCGCTCGATGGCGCTGTGGATGGCGCGCGCGGGCGCGGAACTGCTGGGCGAGGCCGACGCGCTCGCGCCCATGCCCCTGCATTGGACGCGGCTGGCGAGCCGCCGCTACAATCAGGCGGCGGTTCTGGCGCAGGCGCTGTCGCGCCAGATGGGCCTGCCCGTCGTCGCCCGCGCGCTCGACCGGGTGAAGGCGACGGCGCCGCAGGTCGGCCTGTCGCGCGCGCAACGCGCCGCCAATCTGCAGGGCGCCTTCCGCACGCCGGAGGAGAGCCGGCTGGCCATTCTCGACAAGGCGGTGGTGCTGGTGGACGATGTGCTGACATCCGGCGCGAGCGCCAACGCGGCCGCGCGCGCGCTGCTGCGCGGCGGGGCCAAACGGGTGGATGTGCTAACCTTCGCGCGGGTTGTGACCGGCGCGTGACGGCTCTATATCAGGGCCGTTTCAGGAAGGCGCCATGCAGACCGTCGTCATCTACACCAAGAGCACCTGCCCCTATTGCCATGCGGCCAAGGATCTCCTGCGCCGCAAGGGCGTGGCGTTCGAGGAAATACCGGTCGACGGCGACCGGGCGGCGCAGATGCGCATGGCGGAAAAGGCTGGCGGACGCTCGACCGTGCCGCAGATTTTCATCGGCGCGACGCATGTCGGCGGCTGCGACGACCTTCACGATCTGGACGCCGAGGGAAAACTCGACCCGCTGCTGGCAGGCTGATCCGCAATGATCCGCTTCACGCTCGTCTGCGATCAGGCGCACGAATTCGAAAGCTGGTTCCCCTCGGGCGCCGCCTTCGACGAACAGGCGCGGCGCGGCCTGGTCGCCTGCCCGCTCTGCGACAGCGTGCGCGTGTCCAAGGCGATCATGGCGCCGAACGTGGCGCGCACGGATCGCGGCGAGACGACGACGCCGCCGGCGGGCGACGCCGACGCCCGCCAGAGCGTGGCGCTGGTCGACGACAAGATGCGCGCGCTGCACGCAATGGTCCGCGAGTTGCGCGACAAGATCATCTCGCAGACGACCGACGTGGGCGCCGCCTTCGCCGAGGAGGCGCGCAGGATGCACGCGGGCGAAGCCGAGGAGCGGCCGATCCGCGGGCAGGCGAGCGTGCAGGAGGCGCGCGCGCTGGCCGACGAGGGCATCTCGGTGCTGCCGATCCCCGTGCTGCCGGAAGACCGGAACTGACGCGGCAATTGCGTCGATGACGTAAGGTCAACGCTAACCTAAACGCCCGGTTCACGGGCGCCGGCGGCGCCCGTTCAGATTCCGTTAAGGGGGCGGGTCTACCCCTTCTCGCAGCGGGAATACGAGGGTTCAGCCCCGCGCCTTCCGTGAAAGGGAGCAGTCGATGAAAGCCTTGACGAAGAAGTTCCTCCGGGACGAATCCGGTGCGACCGCGATCGAATACGGCCTCATCGCCGGCCTGATCGGCGTCGTCATCATCACCGCCGTGCGCACGCTCGGTTCGAACGTGTCGGCCAAGTTCGACGCGATCGCGCAGAACCTGACCTGAGCGGTTCGCGCGTCCTCCGCGCGCAGCGACAGACCAGACATTTCGGGTTCGACGGAGCGGTCTCGACCGTCCGCCGGACCCGAGATTTTTCGCGCCCGGATCAGGCGGCTTTTTCCGCGGCCATCATGTAATTGACCGCGCAATCGTCCGCGGCGCGCCATTCGTCGAACACGGGATTGTAGACGACGCCGGTGCGGTCGAACACCGCGAGCCCGGCCGCGCGGATGTCGGCCTGCAGTTCCTGCGGCGTGACGAACAGCCGCCAGTCGTGCGTGCCGGGCCTGACCCAGCGCAGCACATATTCGGCGCCGACGATCGCCAGCGCCCACGACTTCAACGTGCGGTTCAACGTCGCGGCGAAGAACAAACCGCCCGGCCGGACGAGACGCGCCGCCGTCGCCACGAAGCCCGCACGGTCGACCACGTGCTCGACCACCTCCATCGCCAGCACCGCGTCGAAGGTCACGCCGTCTCCCGCCATCGCCTCGGCGGTCGTGGCGCGATAGTCGATGGAAAGCCCGGCCTCCTGCGCGTGACGACGGGCGACCTCGATGTTTTCGGCCGCCGGATCGACGCCGGTCATGGTCGCGCCGAGGCGGGCGAGCGGCTCGGACAGAACGCCCGCCCCGCAGCCGATGTCGAGGATTCTGAGACCGGCCAACGGCCGGTCGGCCGGCGCGGCTGCCTGCGCCAGCGCCTCTTTCAGAGTATCGGCGATATAGGCGACGCGGACGGGATTCATCCGGTGGAGCGGGCGCATGGGCCCCCATGGATCCCACCATTCGGCCGACATCGCCGCAAACCGCGCGACCTCCGCCGGGTCGACGCTCGCAGCCGCCGTCTCGCCTCGCCTCATGCGTGTCTCCGCGCTTTCGTCCGTTCGCCGCGCGCGATTGACAGGCGCCGGCGGCGCCGTATGTATACGCGCCCTTGGCGTGGGGCGCGAGCTTTCCGGCTTGCGGCGTCCGGCGGGGTTTCCGGCCCGAACGGTTCTGGAGGAAAGCGAGCCCCATGGCCCGTCTGGTGATGAAGTTCGGCGGCACGTCCGTCGCCAATGTCGAGCGCATCCGCAATGTCGCCCGGCACGTGAAACGCGAGGTGGATGCTGGCGCCGACGTCGCCGTGGTTGTCTCGGCGATGTCGGGCAAGACCAACGAACTGGTCGGCTGGTGCCGCGAGGCGGCGCCGCTGCACGACGCGCGCGAATACGACGCGGTGGTGGCCTCGGGCGAACAGGTGACGTCCGGCCTGCTGGCGATCGTCCTTCAGGACATGGGCATTCAGGCGCGCTCCTGGCAGGGCTGGCAGATTCCCATCCTCACGTCGGACGCGCACGGGTCCGCCCGCATTCTCGGCATCGAGGGCGGCGAGATCGTCAAACGCTTCGCCGAACGCAAGGAAGTGGCGGTCGTGGCCGGCTTCCAGGGCGTGCACAAGGAAACGGGCCGCATTTCCACGCTCGGGCGCGGCGGATCGGACACGAGCGCGGTGGCGCTGGCCGCCGCCATCGGCGCGGACCGCTGCGACATCTACACCGATGTCGACGGCGTCTACACGACCGACCCGCGGGTGGTGCCGAAAGCGCGGCGCCTCGATCGCATCGCGTTCGAGGAAATGCTCGAAATGGCCTCGCTCGGCGCCAAGGTGCTGCAGGTCCGCTCCGTCGAGGTGGCGATGGTCCACAAGGTGCCGACCTTCGTGCGCTCCTCCTTCGACGACCCCGAAAATCCCCAGCCCGGCACGCTCATCTGCGCCGAGGAGGACATCATGGAAGCCCAGATCGTCACCGGCATCGCCTTCACCCGCGACGAGGCGCAGATCACGCTGCGCCGCATCGCCGACAAGCCGGGCGTGGCGGCCGCGATCTTCGTGCCGCTGGCCGACGCCAACATCAACGTCGACATGATCATCCAGGTCGTCTCCGACGACACGACCACCACCGACATGACCTTCACCGTCCCCACGTCCGACTACGAGCGGGCTATGACGATTCTGGAGGGCGCGCGCGAGACGATCGGCTACGCCTCCGTCGCCGGCGCCACCGATGTGGTGAAGGTGTCGGCCATCGGCATCGGCATGCGCAGCCATGCCGGCGTGGCCGCGCGCGCGTTCAAGGCGCTGGCCGACAAGGGCGTGAACATTCGCGCGATCACCACCAGCGAGATCAAGTTCTCGGTGCTGATCGACGCCGCCTATACCGAGCTGGCGGTCCGCACGCTGCACTCGCTCTACGGGCTGGACAAGGCCTGAGAGCCCGCCCCGCGCCGCAACCGCCCGCCGGGCGTGCGGCTTGTTAAAACTTGCGCCCGATAATCGGCCTCTCCCGGAGGTCGAAGTGCCCGTCGCCAGCCCTGCCCCGTCCTCGCGCGCGCGCTATCTGGCGGCGCTGGCCGCGCTCGTCGCCGCGGGTGCGGCGCTGCGGATCGCGGGGGCGGGCGGCGATCTCTGGTACGATGAAATCTGGTCGCTCGACATCGCCGCGACCGGCCCGGCCGCCATCCTGTTCGGCGCGCCGCAGGACAACAACCACGTCCTCAATTCGCTGTGGCTGTGGCTGGTCGGCCCCGCCGCGCCGGAGCGTCTGATGCGCGCGGCCTCGATCGCATGGGGCGTGGCGACCATCCCGGCGGCGGCCGCCGTCGCGCGGGCGGCGGCAGGACCGGCGGCCGGGCTCGCGGCCGCCGCCCTTTTCGCTGTCGCCTATCCGTTCGTGCTCTACGGGTCCGAAGCGCGCGGCTATGCGGGACTCATCCTGGCGCTGGTCGTGGCGACCGGCGCGCTCGCCCGGGTCGGCGCCGATCCGCACGACGGGCGGGCCCGCTGGATCTTCGCCGGCGCGCTCGCCTTCGGCGCCTTCAGCCATCTGACGATGGCGCCGGCGGCGATGGTTCTGTCCGGCGCGGCGCTGGTCGCCGTGCATGCGCGCTGGCGCGACGCGCGCCGGACCGGCCGGACGGCCGCAAGACTGGCGAGCGCCGGCTTCCTCGGGCTCGCCGCCCCGCTCGGCGCGCTGGCGTGGGGGGCGCTGGCGACCCGGTCGCTGCGCACGGGTTATCTGCATCCCTTCGACCTGGAGGCGCTCGGCGAGGGCATGGGCCGCATGGCGCTCGCCACGCTCGGCCTGCCCGACAGCGCGCCGCCGCTGGCGGGGCTCGCGCTGGCGGTCCTGATCGGGGCGGCTGCGGTCGCCCTCGCCCCGCGCGGATGGCGGGCGTTCGCTGGCGCCGCGCTCGTCGGCTTTCCGGCGCTGGCTGTCCTCGGGCGACTGCCGAACCCGCACATTCCGCGCTTTCACCTGGCCGCGGCGGTCGTGCTGACGCTCGTTCTGGCGGCGGCTTTCGGGCGGCTCTGGACGAGCGGCAGGCAAGCGCGCGCGGCGGCGCTGGCGGTTCTGACCGCGCTGCTCGCCGGCGGGCTCTGGCAGGACACAATCCTGCTGGAGCGCCATCGCGGCGATTACCGGGGCGCGGTGGCGGCGATGGCGGGCGCGGGCGTCGTGCGCGTCGGCTCGAACCTGCCCAACGAAGCCTCCCGCATGACGCGCTATTACGCCCCGCGAGCCGGCGCGTTCCGGATCGCGCCCGAGGCCGAATGGCGCGCCGACCCGCCGGATTGCTATCTGCTGATCGAGGACCGGACGCGGCCCTCCGCCGCCGGACCGGCCGCAACCGTCGCCAGCCGCGCCTACGACCGCCTCGCGTCGTTCGAGACGGCGCCGTTGTCCGGCTATCGCTGGACAGTATATCGGCCGGCGCGCTGATGTTTTCGGCAGATTACGCCCCAGCCTAGATTGCAGGCGGGGCTGCGCGCGCCTATACGAACGGGGAGTTGCGGGAGCGCGTCAGAAGCGGTCGGATGGACGACGGGTCGGTCGGGAACCAGAAGCGGAACGGAACCATGCGGCGCGCAGCGCGGGACAGAGACATGCGAGGCGCGGACTGATGCGGAACGCGCTCGGCGGACCCCGGCTCTTGCTGCGCCGGCTGCGCGAGGCGATGGCCGAGCCGATCAGCGCGCAGGCGCGACTCGACAAGATCGTCGTGACCATCGCCGCCAACATGGTGGCGGAAGTCTGCTCGGTCTATGTGCTGCGCGGCGACGGGCGCCTCGAACTCTACGCCACCGAAGGCCTCAATCGCGAAGCCGTCCACCTCACCACGATGCGCGCCGGCGAAGGCCTGGTGGGCCTGATCGCCGAAAGCGCCGAGCCGCTCGCGCTCGACGATGCGCAATCCCACCCCGCCTTCTCCTACAAGCCGGAGACGGGCGAGGAAATCTACCATGCGTTCCTGGGGGTGCCGATCCTGCGCGGCGGCGCCACCCTCGGCGTGCTGGTGGTGCAGAACCGCGCCCGGCGCATCTATTCCGAGGAGGAAGTGGAGGCCGCGCAGACGACCGCCATGCTGCTCGCCGAGATGATCGCCTCGGGCGAATTGCAGGCGCTGGCGCAGCCGGGCGATCCGACCGCCCTGCGCCGGGCGATGACGCTGCACGGCGCCACGCTCGCCGAAGGCGTTGGCCTGGGCCATGTGGTGCTGCATGAGCCGCGCGTGGTCATCAAGCAGCTCGTCGCCGAGGACCCGGCGGCCGAGACGGCGCGGCTGGAGGCCGCGATCCAGGCGCTGCGCGATGAGATCGACACGCTGATCGATCGCGGCGACCGGCTGGGCGCGGGAGAGCATCGCGAAGTGCTCGAAACCGTGCGCATGTTCGCCAACGACCGCGGCTGGATACGGCGGCTGCGCGAGGCGATCGCCACCGGCCTGACGGCGGAGGCGGCGGTCGAGCGCGTGCAGAGCGACGCGCGCGCCAAGCTGCAACGCCAGACCGATCCCTATCTGCGCGACCGGCTGCACGATCTCGACGACCTCGCCCATCGCCTGCTGCATCAGCTGACCGGGCAATCGTTCGTCGAGGCGCGCGAGATCCTGCCCGACAACGCCATTCTCGTGGCGCGCACGATGGGGCCGGCGGCGCTGCTCGACTATCCGCGCGCCAAATTGCGCGGCCTGGTTCTCGAACACGGCGGGGCGACCGCGCATGTGGCGATCGTGGCGCGCGCGATCGGCATTCCGGCGGTCGGCGACGTCGCCAACGTGACCGACCTGGTGGAGCCGGGCGACGCGATCATCATCGACGGCAACGCCGGCGACGTGCAGCTGCGGCCGGCGACGGACGTGGAAGCGGCCTATGCGGAAAAGGCGCGGCTGCGCGCGCGCCGGCAGGAGCAGTATCGCGCGTTGCGCGACGCGCCGGCGATGACGCGCGACGGCGTGGACGTGAAGCTGAACATGAACGCCGGCCTCGTCGTCGATCTGCAACACGTGGAGGAAACGGGCGCGGCCTCCATCGGCCTGTTCCGCACGGAGCTGCAGTTCATGATCGCCGCGCGGTTTCCGCGCGCGAGCGAACAGGAATCGCTCTACCGGCGCGTGTTCGAGGCGGTCGGCGACAAGCCGGTCACGTTCCGCACGCTCGACATCGGCAGCGACAAGGTGCTGCCCTACATGGTGAAGGTGGAGGAGGAAAATCCCGCGCTGGGGTGGCGGGCGATCCGCATCGGCCTCGACCGCCCCGGCCTGTTGCGCATGCAGCTGCGCGCCATGCTGCGCGCGGGCGCAGGCCGCGATCTGCGCATCATGTTCCCGATGGTGGCCTCGATCGGCGAGTTCGAGGCGGCGCGCGCGATCGTCGTGCGCGAGTGCGCCCATCTGGCGCGCCACGGCTATCCCGCCCCGCGCGACCTGAAGCTGGGCGTGATGGTGGAGGTGCCTTCGCTGCTGTTCGAACTCGACGCGCTTTGCCGGCGCGTGGATTTTCTCTCGGTCGGCTCGAACGATCTCATGCAGTATCTGTTCGCCGCCGACCGCGACAACCGGCGCGTGGCCCACCGGTTCGACCCGCTGAGCCCGCCCGCGCTCGCGGCCCTCGGCGCGATCGCGCAAGCCGGCGCGCGCGCGGGCGTTCCCGTCACCCTGTGCGGCGAGATGGGCGGCAAGCCGCTCGACGCGCTGGCGCTCGCGGCCGTCGGCTACCGCTCGCTGTCGATGTCGCCGGCTTCCATCGGCCCGGTGAAGGCGGCGCTGCGCGCGGTCGATCTGGCGGAATTGCGCACGATGCTGCGCCCGCTCATCGACGACGGCGACGACAGCGCGCCGGTGCGCGAAAAGCTGCGCGCCTACGCCGAAGCGAACGACATACCGCTGTAGACCCCGCATGATCGCCTCAGGGAAACTCGACGTCATCCTGCGACGTCACGACGAAATCGCCGCGCGGCTCGCCGAGGGCGCGGACGGGGCGGCCTATGTCGCGCTGTCGCGGGAACTCGCCGGGCTCGAGGACGTGGCCAACGCGATCCGCGCCCATCGCGCGCTCGAAAGGGAGGCCGCCGATCTCGACGCGCTCGTCGCCGATCCGCAGACCGATCCGGAAATGCGCGCTTTGGCCGAAGGCGAGCGCGCCGATCTGTCGCCGCGGCTGGCCGCGAGCGAACAGGCGCTGCGCATCGCGTTGCTGCCCAAGGACGCCGACGACGAAAAAAGCGCCATCGTCGAAATCCGCGCCGGCACGGGCGGCGACGAGGCCGCGCTGTTCGCGGGCGATCTGTTTCGCATGTACGCGCGCTATGCGGATGCGCGCGGCTGGAAAGTGGAGGCGCTATCGGCGAGCGAAGGCGCGATGGGCGGTTACAAGGAGATCGTCGCCGAATTTTCCGGCCGTGGCGTCTACGCGCGGATGAAATTCGAATCCGGCGTGCACCGCGTGCAGCGCGTGCCGGCGACCGAAACGCAGGGGCGCATCCACACTTCCGCCGCCACCGTCGCGGTGCTGCCGGAGGTGGAGGACGTGGACGTCGCCATCGACGAAGGCGACCTGCGCATCGAGACCATGCGCGCGGGCGGCGCTGGCGGCCAGCACGTCAACAAGACGGAATCGGCGATCCGCGTGACGCATATTCCCTCCGGCATCGTGGTGATGATGCAGGAGGAGCGGTCGCAGCACCGCAACCGCGCCAAGGCGCTGGCGGTGTTGCGCGCGCGGCTTTACGACGCGGGAAAGGCCGAGCGCGACAGCGAACGCGCCGCCGCGCGCCTGGCGATGGTGGGGTCCGGCGACCGGTCCGAACGGATCCGCACCTATAATTTTCCGCAAGGGCGGGTGACCGACCACCGCATCAACATGACCCTCTACAAGCTGGACCGCGTGATGGAAGGCGACCTCGACGAGATCGTCGACGCGCTGATCACCGACCACCAGGCGAAACTGATGGCGGCGGAGGAAAATCCGCAATAAAAGGGCCCAGGACAAGCGAAAAGCCGGGGCCAATCCGGTTTGAGGAAGCGAGGGAGCCAAGCATGTATCCTGGCGTCTATGCGACGAAAAACGCCAACATTCCGGCGGTCATCATGGCCGGCACGGGAGAAACGATCACCTACGCCGAACTCGAGGCGCGGCAGAACCGGCTGGCGCATTTCTTCCGGTCGCGCGGGCTGAAACGGCTCGACCACTACGCGATCTTCATGGAGAACAACGCCGAATATTTCGAGTGCTGCGGCGCGGGCGAACGTTCCGGTCTCTATTACACCTGCATCAATTCGTTCCTCACGGCGGAGGAGCTCGCCTATATCGTCAACAATTGCGAGGCGAAGATTCTCATCACCTCGCAGGCCAAGCGCGACATCGCGCTCGCCGCGTTGAAAGACTGCCCGAATGTGGAACTGTGCATCGTCGTGGACGGGCCGGGCGACGGCGACAAGATCGTCAATCTGAAAGAGGCGACGAAGACCTTTCCGTCGACGCCGATCGCGGACGAATATCTGGGCACCTCGATGCTCTATTCATCCGGCACGACCGGCCGTCCGAAAGGCATCGTGCGCCCGCTGCCGGAACAGAAGCCGAGCCAGCGCCTGCCACTGTTCGATTTTCTCGACAAGCTCTGGCGCTACCGCGAGGGCATGATCTACCTGTCGCCGGCGCCGCTCTACCATTCGGCGCCGCAGGCGGCCAACAATCTCACCATCGCCAAGGGCGGAACCGTCATCGTGATGGAGCGGTTCGACCCCGAGCATTACCTGCAGCTGGTGGAGAAATACAAAGCCACGCACACGCAGCTCGTGCCGACCATGTTCTCGCGCATGCTCAAACTGCCGGAAGACGTGCGCAAGAAATACGATCTCTCCTCGCTCGAAATCGCGGTCCATGCCGCGGCCCCCTGCCCCGCGCAGGTGAAGGAAGAGATGATCAAATGGTGGGGGCCGATCATCCACGAATACTACGGCGCGACGGAGGGACTGGGCTTCACCGCCTGCGACACGGCGCAGTGGCTCGCCCATCGCGGCACGGTCGGCAAGATCATGCTCGGCGAGCTGCACGTTCTGGACGAGGAGATGAAGCCCGTGCCCAATGGCCAGTCGGGCACGCTCTGGTTCAAGACGGCGACCGAGTTCGAATATTTCAACGATCCCGAGAAGACGAAGGAATCGCGCTCGCCCGACGGCTCCATGAGCACGGTCGGCGACGTGGGCTATGTCGACGACGACGGCTATCTCTATCTCACCGACCGCGCCACGTTCATGATCATCTCCGGCGGCGTGAACATCTATCCGCAGGAATGCGAGAACCTGCTGATCACGCATCCCAAGGTTGCGGACGCCGCCGTGTTCGGCGTGCCGAACGAGGACCTCGGCGAGGAGGTGAAGGCCGTCGTGCAGCCGATGCCGGGCGTGCAGGCCGGGCCGGAACTCGCCGACGAGCTGATGAAGTTCTGCGGGGAGCATCTGTCGCGCCAGAAAGCGCCGCGCTCGATCGACTTCGCGGACGAACTGCCGCGCCTGCCGACCGGCAAGCTCTACAAGCGCATCCTGCGCGACAAGTACTGGGGCGACCGCAAGAGCCGGATCGTCTGAGGCGGCGCGTCGAGGCGCCCGAAAGGGCGCCTGGCGCGACGCTCCGGCGGGGCGCGGCCCGCAGACCGATCTGCGCCACCGCCTTCAGCCGGCGCATGGCGCCGGCGCGGCGAAGGCGCGGTCGACGTCGCGGGACGCTGGCGTGGCGCGTCAGTCGATCAGTTTCGCGGCGGCAAGCTGACGATCCGGCGGCGCGGAAAAGTCGTCGCGTTCGAAATCGGTAGTGTCTTGAGACACTACCCCGCCGGGACATCAAGCCGGCCGTGGCCGCCATGGCCTTGACGGACCGCGGCGCTTTCCCCTATAGACCCGCATCCGCGCGGCGAACCGTCGCCGCGCGGGGTTTTCCATGCCCACATGGATTCGCTTGCGCCCGCTCGATGCGCGCGCAGCGCCCGGTATTTCACCCCGGCCCGCCGGGACGACAGGTAAACGGAGCCAACACATGTCCCGCCGCTGCGAACTGACCGGCAAGGCCGTCCAGACCGGCAATCTCGTCAGCCATTCCAACCGCAAGACGCGCACGCGTTTTCTGCCCAACCTGTGCAACGTGACGCTGATTTCCGACACGCTCCAGCGCCCGGTGCGCCTGCGCGTGGCCGCGGCCGCGTTGCGCTCGGTGGAGCATCGCGGCGGTCTCGACGCGTTCCTGGCCAAGGCGCGCGACGAGGAACTGTCGCAGAACGCCCGCTCGATCAAGCGGGAAATCGCCAAAAAGGCGGCCGAAAAGGCCTGACGCCGGCGAGATTCCGCAGACGCAAGGCCGCGCCCCGCGCGGCCTTTTTCGTTTGGCGGACGGGCGCCGTCCTCCCTATGCTCGGACGCGGGCCCGAGCGGGCGCGGGAGGCGCGCCATGACCGACCAGAAGATCGAGGCGAAGCAACCGTTCGATGCGGCCGAGATGGGCGCGCTCGCGCATCTCTATCGGGGCGAGGTCTATCGCTCGACCATCTGGCGCACGCGGCTCGACAACACGACCAACTGGGCCATCGTGACCATGGGCATCGCGCTATCCTCCAGCTATTCGAGCAAGGAGGCCTCCGCGCTGCCGCTCCTGCTGGTCGGATTTCTGCTCGCCGTTTTCATGACGCTGGAGGCGCGGCGCTACCGCTATTTCAACGTGTGGCGCGCCCGCGCCCGCTGGATGGAGACGCATTTCTACGCCCAACTGCTGACCGGCGCGCCGCTTGGCGACCGCGGCCATTGGCGCGACGTGCTGGCGAAGGACTACGCCGCTCCGCGCCACCACATTTCCTTCGCCCGTGCGCTCGGCCGGCGGCTGCGGCGCAACTACATCTGGATTCTGGCGCTGCAGGCGCTCGCCTATTTCGGCAAGATCGCCATTCATCCCGCACCCGCGCAAAGCTGGGCGGAAATGGTGGACCGCGCGGCCGTCGGGCCTCTGCCGGGCCTCGCGGTCGCGGCCTGCGGCCTGTTCTATTACATCTTCTGGTTCGCCTTCGCGCTCGCCACGCTCTGGCTCGACCAGCAACGGCACGGCGCGCGCCGCCACGCCGAGGCGATGGGGTGAGGCGCGCATCGATCGCCGTTCTGCGACATTTCCGCAAATTCCGCCGGCCGGGCGCTTTTTTCCCCAGGTTTTGACGCCACGCGCTTGCCGCGGCGGCGCGCCGGGCATAGGCAAAGCCGCAAGGATCGCTCAAGCGACCAAACCCGAGAGGACGTCATGCTCCGCTGGTTTCAGGCGCTGATGCCGCGCGAGGACAAGTTCTTCGTCCTTTATTCCGAGCACGCCGCCAAGATCATCGAAGGCGCGCACGCGCTGCGCCGGCTGCTCGAAGGCGGCGACACCGTGGCGCAGCACGCCTCGGAAATCTCGCGCGTCGAAATGGAGGCGGACGCCATCACGCGCGAGGTGCTGCTGGCCGTGCGCCGCAGTTTCATCACGCCGTTCGACCGCTCCGACGTGAGCGGACTTTCGACCGCGCTCGACGACGCCATCGACCAGATCCAGCGCACAGCCAAGAAAATCTCGCTGTTCGACATTTCCGCGTTCGAGCCGGCGATGGTGCAGATGGGCGAGGTGATCGTGGAGGCCGCCGAACTGGCCGGCAAGATGGTCTCGCTCCTGCCCGACATGCGCGAAAAGAACGCGCGGATCGCGGCCCTGTCGGTGGAGATGACGCGGCTGGAAGAGCGCGTCGACGAATTGCACGACAGCGGCGTGAAAGCGCTTTATCAGGCTCACCGCACGAACGATCCGATGGCCTTCGTGGTCGGGACGGAAGTCTACGACCATCTGGAAAAGGTGATGGACCGGCTGGAGGACGTCGCCAGCCAGATCAGCGGCATCGTCATCGAACATATCTGAGAGGCCGCCGTGGACCAGGTTCTCCTGATCCTCATTTTCCTGATCCTCGTCGCGCTGGCGTTCGACTTTCTGAACGGCCTGCACGATGCGGCCAATTCCATCGCCACCATCGTTTCGACGCGCGTGCTCTCGCCGCAATACGCGGTGGGCTGGGCGGCCTTCTTCAATTTCATCGCGTTCCTGTTCTTCGGCCTCCATGTGGCGCAGACCGTCGGCACCGGCATCGTGGCGCCCAATCTCGTCGACGATCGCGTGATCTTCGGCGCGCTGATGGGCGCGATATCGTGGAACGTCATCACGTGGCTGGCGGGCATTCCCTCCAGCTCGTCGCACGCGCTGATCGGAGGACTGGTGGGCGCGGGCCTGTCGAAAGGCGGGCTGGACGCCATCGTGTGGAAAGGACTCGCCAAGACGGGCGCGGCCATCATCGGATCGCCCCTGTTCGGCTTTCTGCTCGCGCTGGTGCTGGTGCTGATCGTGGCATGGACATTCCGCCGCACCGCCCCGTTCGCCGTCGATCGCATTTTCCGCGGGCTTCAATTCGTGTCCGCATCGCTCTATTCGCTCGGCCACGGCGGCAACGACGCGCAGAAGACGATGGGCATCATCGCGGTCCTGCTCTACTCGCACGGGCAGCTCGGCGACAAATTCTACGTTCCGTTCTGGGTGGTCATCACATGCCAGGCGGCGATGGGGCTCGGCACGCTGTTCGGCGGCTGGCGCATCGTTCACACGATGGGCTCCCGCATCACCCGGTTGCAGCCGGTGCAGGGTTTCTGCGCCGAGACCGGCGGCGCCATCACGCTGTTCGGCGCAACCGCGCTCGGCATTCCGGTTTCGACGACCCATACGATTACCGGCGCGATCGTGGGCGTGGGCGCGGCGCGGCGCATGTCGGCCGTGCGGTGGAACGTGGCGAAGGACATCGTCGTGGCCTGGATCGTCACCATGCCGGCCGCCGGCGCGATCGCGGCGTTCTTCTACTGGCTCTCCGGCGCCTTCATACCCTGAGCGGTCAGACGCAATCGGACAATTTGCGGCCGGGCTGGTAGGTGGCCGTCTCCACGCCGAAGAACGCGCTCCAGTAGGACTGGGTCGATTGCGCGTTGCGGATGGAGACCGCGCGGTCGAAAATCACGCAACGCAAAACGTCGTTCATTTTGTAGAGCCGGTCGAGACGACGATACGATTCGTCGATCCGCTCACGATTGGCCCTGGTCATGCGCCGCTCCTCGGGCTGGGCGACGATCAGCGGGTCCAGCACGCCCTTCAACTGGCCATGGCAATGATTGACCATCTCCAGCAGCACGCGCGCCGACCGGGTCTCGAACGGAAAGACGCCGCCGGGCTTGACGCAATCGACCGTCCAGACCTTGGCGAGGTCGTCCGATGCGACGCCGAACGGCGCGTCCACGTTGAATTCCACATCGCGCACGGCGTTCGAATAATGCAGCGCCCACTCGCGATCGGCCTGATCGAAACTTGCGCGCGCCTCGCGCCACGACGCCTCGTCCTCCTCGCGTTCGATGGCGCGCGTCATGCGGTAGGCGGCGTGCCAGCGCAGATTGATCAGTTCCGACGTCGTCTTGTTGGCGGCCACGACATTGGCGACGTCTTTCTCGATGCCGGACACGCGGTTCTGCCACGCCCAGCCGCGCTGCTGAATCCAGGTCGTCAACATGCCGCCGACCACGCCCGTCAGCACGAAGCCGAAGAGGGTGAGGGTCAGCTTCTCCATCATCGAATCGGCCGGGCGCGGCGTCCTGGCTTTCGGCGGCGTTTCGTCGGTCATTGGCCCTTCCATCGTTGCGCGGCGGCGCTCAGCATCCGCGCCGGCGTTCCCATATCCTGATTTCCGCAAAGCGGCGCGCGTCGGTCTCCGAAAGCCGTGAATTCGGCGCGGCGTAACCCTGCGCCGGCGCCGCATGCGCCGCTGCGAGCAGGCCGAAAGCGAGACCCCGGAAAAGCGCGCGTTCTCCTCACGTCGCCGGCTTTCTCACGCGGGCCGCCGCCTGCACGACCAGCGGATGCAGATCGTCGCCGCCCGCCGCCACGAGCGCGAGCAAATCGGCGCGCATGCGCGGCGACCAGAACTGATTGATGTGGTCGGCGATCGCCGTCGTCGCCTTTTCCGGCGGCCATGCCTTGAAGAATTCCGCGATCTGGCCCGCCATGCGCGCCAGCTTGCGCCGATAGTGCGGCGATATGGTCGCGTCATCCATCGCGTCCGCTCCTCCATGGCGTAGCGCCCGCATAGACGAGCGCGCCGTCAGGGCGCGCGACGCCGATCAGGGTCAGTTCGAGTTTTTCCGCGCGCTCGATGGCGAGCATCGTCGGCGCGGAGATGGAGACGAGCGTTCCGGCGCCGAAAGTCGCCGTCTTCTCCACCATTTCGAACGAGGCGCGGCTGGTGACGAGCACGAACCCGTCCGCGCCGTCGGCGCCCGCGCGCAGCCGCGCGCCGATCAGCTTGTCGAGCGCGTTGTGGCGCCCGACATCTTCGCGCACGCAGACGAGCGCGCCCGAGGCGTCGGCCCATGCGGCGGCGTGCGTCGCGCGGGTCGCCGCGTTCAGCGGCTGGGCGCGTTCGAGTTCGCCGAGGGCGCGTTGCAGGGCGCGCGCCGACAGGCGCGCCGCACGCACGCGCGCCAGCGTGGAGCGCAGGTCGGTCAGGCTCTCGACGCCGCACAGGCCGCAGGAGGTTCGCCCGCTCAAGGTGCGGCGGCGCGCCAGATGGCGGCCGAGCGCGTCGGCCGAAAGCTCGACGGCGATGGCCACGCCGTCGGCGCGCGGCGCGATGTCGAAGGCGCGTATGTCCGAGGGCGCGCGCACCACGCCTTCGGTGATGGAAAAGCCGACGACGAAATCCTCGAGATCGGCGGGCGTCGCCATCATCACCGCGTGAGGAATGCCGCCGTAAGAGAATTCGACCGGCGTTTCGACCGCCGCATGCGTCGACCGACGCACGGCCGCGCCATCGGCGAAGGAGATCGCGACGGCCTCCACCGCGCGCGAGGGCGCGAGCGCCTCCTCGGTCCTATTCTGCGGCATCGCGCGGGCCGATCCGTCTGAGGCGAACGTCGTCCTGCGCGTCCTGCCGCTGCCACGCCGACAACGCGTTGGTGCGCCGCACCTCCACCGCCGTCACCTTGTATTCCGGACAGTTGGTCGCCCAGTCGGAATAATCCGTCGTCACCACATTCGCGCCGGTCCTGGCGTGATGGAACGTGGTGTAGACGACGCCCGGCTGCATGCGCTCGGACACACGCGCGCGCAACGCGATCTCGCCCGAGCGGCTTGCGAGCGCGACCAGATCGCCCGACACGACGCCGCGCTGCTCGGCGTCGTGGGGATGGATTTCCAGAACGTCTTCGGCATGCCACACGTCGTTGTCCGTGCGCCGGGTCTGCGCGCCGACATTGTATTGCGCGAGAATGCGCCCGGTTGTGAGAATGAGCGGAAAACGCGGTCCGGTGCGCTCGTCGGTCGGCACATATTCGGTGAGCATGAACCGACCGGCGCCCGAGACGAAGGCGCCGACATGCATGGTCGGCGTGCCTTCGGGCGCGGCGTCGTTGCAGGGCCACTGCACCGAGCCGAGCCGCTCCAGCTTGTCGTAGCTCACGCCAGCGAAACTCGGCGTGAGGCGAGCTATCTCGTCCATGATCTCGGACGGACCGTCGTACTCCATCGCGAAGCCCAGCGCGGCGGCGAGATCGCACGTGATGCGCCATTCGTCCTTGCCGGCGCGCGGACGCATGACCTTGCGCACACGGTTGATGCGACGTTCGGCGTTGGTGAACGTGCCGTCCTTTTCGAGGAACGAAGCGCCGGGCAGGAAAACGTGCGCGTATTTCGCCGTCTCGTTCAGGAAAAGATCCTGCACGATCACGCAGTCCATCGCGGCGAGGGCCGCCGCGACATGCTGCGTGTTGGGGTCGGACTGAGCGATATCCTCGCCCTGGATATAGATGCCGCGAAAGCGCCCTTCGAGCGCCTCGTCCAGCATGTTCATGATGCGCAGGCCGGGTTCCGCGTCGAGCCGCACGCCCCACGCGACTTCGAACGCGGCGCGCACGCCCGCGTCCGAAATGTGGCGATAGCCCGGCAGTTCGTGCGGGAAGGATCCCATGTCGCACGAACCCTGCACGTTGTTCTGTCCGCGCAGCGGGTTCACGCCCACGCCCGCGCGCCCGACATTGCCGGTCGCCATCGCCAGATTGGCGAGGCCCATGACCATTGTCGAACCCTGACTGTGTTCGGTGACGCCGAGCCCGTAATAGATCGCCGCGTTCCGGGCCTTGGCATAGAGCCGGGCGGCCGCGCGCACCTCCCGCGCATCGACGCCGGTGTGGGGCGCCATCGCCTCGGGAGAATTTTCCGGGCGCGCGACGAAATCGCGCCACAGCGCGAAATCGTCCCACGAACAGCGGGCGCGCACATAGTCCTCGTCGATCAGACTTTCGGTCGCGATGACATGCGCGAGCGCGTTGACGAGCGCGACGTTGGCGCCCGGGCGCACGGCGAGATGGTGCGCCGCGCGGACATGCGGCGTCCTGACGAGGTCTATTCTCCGCGGGTCGATCACGATCAGTTTCGCGCCCGCGCGCAGGCGCTTCTTAAGACGCGAGGCGAAGACCGGATGGCCGTCGGTCGGGTTGGCGCCGATCAGCAATACGACGTCGGCCTGTTCGACCGACCTGAAATCCTGGGTGCCGGCGGAGGTTCCGAACGCCGTCTTCAAGCCGTAACCGGTCGGCGCGTGGCACACGCGCGCGCAGGTGTCGACATTGTTGTTGCCGAACGCGGCGCGCGCGAGTTTCTGCACGAGATAGACTTCCTCGTTCGTGCAGCGCGAGGAGGTGATGGCGCCGACCGCCTGCCTGCCGTGCGAGGCCTGAATGCGCTTCAGCCGCGCCGCGGCGAAGGCGATGGCCTCGCGCCACGACACCTCGCGCCATGCGTCCTCTATCCGCTCGCGCACCATCGGCTTGAGAATGCGGTCGGGATGGGTCGCATAGCCCCATGCGAAACGACCCTTGACGCAGGAATGGCCCTCGTTCGCGCGGCCGCTCCTGGCCGGAACCATGCGCACCACCCGCTCGCCCTGCATCTCGGCGCGGAACGTGCAGCCGACGCCGCAATAGGCGCACGTGGTGAGGACCGCGTGTTCGGGCTGGCCGGCGGCGACCACCGATTTCTCAATCAGAGTCGCGGTCGGACAAGCCTGCACGCAGGCGCCGCACGACACGCATTCCGACGACAGAAAATCCGTCGCGCCCGGCGCGATGCGCGCGTCGAACCCGCGGCCCGCGACGGTCAGCGCGAATGTTCCCTGCACCTCCTCGCACGCGCGCACGCAGCGATTGCAGACGATGCATTTCGACGGATCGTAACTGAAATAGGGATTGGACTCGTCCCTGGCGTCCGAACAATGGTTCGCGCCCGCGCCGTAGCGCACCTCGCGCAGACCGACCGCGCCCGCCATGTCCTGCAACTCGCAATCGCCGTTGGCCGCGCAGACAAGGCAATCGAGCGGATGGTCGGAGATGTAGAGCTCCATCACGCCCCTGCGCAGCGCGGCGAGGCGCGGCGATTGCGTCGTCACCACCATGCCTTCCTCCACCGGCGTGGTGCAGGAGGCCGGCGCGCCGCGACGCCCTTCGATTTCGACCAGACACAGCCGGCAGGAGCCGAACGGCTCCAGCATGTCGGTCGCGCACAATCTGGGAATCGTCACGCCGCGTTTCATGGCGGCCGCCATCACCGACGTACCGGCGGGAACGCGCACGCGCTCGCCATCGACGACGAGCCAGACGTCCTTGCCCGCCGTCCCGGGCGGCGTGCCGAAATCGATCTCCTTCATGAGGCTCATGATCCTGCCTCCCGAGTGCGGCGCGCGCGGAAATCCACGCCGAAATGGCGGAGCGCGCTCAAGACGGGCGCGGGCGTCAGGCCGCCCATCGCGCAGAGCGAGGCTTCGCTCATCAACGCGCCGAGATCGCGCACCAGCGCGATATTGGCCTCGACGTTCTCGCCGGCGATGATGCGGTCCATCGTCTCCAGCCCGCGCACCGCGCCGATGCGGCAGGGCGTGCATTTGCCACAGCTTTCGCGCGCGCAGAACGCGAAGGCGAACCGCGCCTGCCGCGCCATGTCGACACTGTCGTCGAACACGACGATTCCGCCGTGACCCAGCATTCCGCCGACGGCGGAAAGCGATTCATAGTCGAATTTCACGTCGAGCGCCGTCTCCGGCAGATAGGCGCCGAGCGGGCCGCCGAGCTGCACCGCGCGCACCGGACGACCCGACAGCGTTCCGCCGCCGAAATCCTCGACGATCTCGCGCAACGACAATCCGAACCCCGCCTCGATCAGCCCGCCGCGTTTGACGTTGCCGGCGAGCTGGATCGGCATCGTGCCGCGCGAGCGGCCTACGCCATAGGCGGCATAGGCGTCCGCGCCATGTGCAAGGATGAAGGGAACGGCCGCGAGCGTCAGCACGTTGTGGACGAGCGTGGGGCGCCCGAACAGGCCGCTGACGGCCGGCAGCGGCGGCTTGGCGCGCACCATGCCGCGCTTGCCCTCGAGACTTTCGATCAGCGCCATTTCCTCGCCGCAGATATAGGCGCCGGCGCCGAGCCGGACCTCGATGCGGAACGCGCGGCGCGAACCCAGAACGTCGTCGCCCAGGAGGCCGGCCTGTTGCGCGCGCGCGATCGCCTGCGTCATGGCGCGAAAGGCGCGCGGATATTCGGAGCGCACATAGACGAAGCCCTTCGTGGCGCCGACCGCCAGGCCGGCGACGATCATGCCCTCGACGATCTGGAACGGGTCGCCCTCCATCAGCATGCGGTCGGCGAAGGTTCCGCTGTCGCCTTCGTCGGCATTGCAGACGACGTATTTGCGGTCGGCCTCCGCGTCCCGCACGGTCGCCCATTTCACGCCCGCCGGAAACCCGGCGCCGCCGCGGCCGCGCAAGCCGGAAGCCTGAATGGCGTCGACGATGGCTTCCGGTCCCATTTCGAGCGCGCGCTTCAGTCCGGCAAGACCGCCCCTCGCGCGCCAGTCATCGAGCGACAGCGGATGCTGCACGCCGCAGCGCGCGAACACGAGCCGCGACTGGCGCTTCATCCAATCGAGATCCTCGATCGCGCCGAGGCGCAGGCGATGCGCGCCGCCCGCATGAAAGCCGGCGTCGACGAGGCCCGCCACGTCGCCCGCGCCGACCGGGCCGTAGGCGATGCGGCCGCCGTGCGTCTCCACCTCGACGAGCGGCTCCAGCCACATCATGCCGCGCGCGCCGGTGCGCACGATGTCGAACGCCAGACCGCGCGCGGCCGCCTCGTGCGCGAGCGCGCGCGCGACCGCATCCGCGCCGACCGATGCGGCGGCGGCGTCCTGCGGCACGAAAATGCGCACGGGCGTCATGCGCCCTCGCTTTCGAGCGCGCACAGGCGCGCCAGTTTTTCCGGCGTCAACCGCCCGACGAGTTCGCCATCCGCCATCGCGGACGGGCCGAGCGCGCAATTGCCGAGGCAATAGACGCTCTCGACCGCCGCCGCGCCGGCGCCGTCGACGACGACCCCGCGCCCCGCCAGGTCTTCCACCAGCGCCTCGCATCCGAGCGCCTGACACGCCTCGCCGCGACACAGTTTGACGACCCGGCGCGGTTCGGGCGTGGCGCGAAAATCCGGATAGAACGTCACCAGGCCATGCACTTCGGCGCGCGAAAGATCCAGCGCGTCGGCGACGAGCGCGACGGCGCGCGCGTCGATGCAGCCGAAAGCCTGCTGCAGCGCGTGGAGGATCGGCAGCGCCGCGCCGTCCAGATGTTTCAGCGGCTCGATCAGCGCGCGCGCGCGCATCTCGTCGAAATCGGCGCTGGTCGGGGCGGCCTCGGTGTGCATGTCCTGATCCCTGCCGCGCGCTTCGCTCACGAAGCCGCTGCGGCCTCCTCCTCGGCGCTTTCATAGATATGGGGCGAAACGCCGCGCCGCTGCAACGCCGCGCCCAGTTTCATGCGCAGGAAACCGCTCGTCGTATAGCGCGACACGTGCGTGTAGAACCGTTCCATCAGGCCGCGCACCATCGCCGAATAGGGGTCGAGCAGTTCCGGCGCGATGGCGAAATTATCGTAGTTGACCACGGCCTTCACCTTGCGGCCGAGCGGCGACAGCTTGCGCTCCACCGTCTGGCGGATCGCGTCGATGTCGGCGGGGCTGCGCACCGAAAACCGCTCCAGATTGATGAACAGCGTATCGCGCGCCGCGTCGAACATGAAGCGCTGGTCGAGCGGCAGGCTCAGGAGATCGTCGCGCAGGCCCATCGGGCCTTCACGGAAGATGCGCGCGTCCATCAGCGCGGGAGCGCCGTGCACGATGGGCGCGAAGTCCATATGGGCGAGAATGTCGCGCGAAACGTCGATGCCCGGCGCGATCTCGATCAGCTCCAGCCCTTCCGGCCGCAGCGCGAATACGCAGCGCTCGGTGACGTAGAGCACGCCGCGCCCGCTGGCGGCCGCATGCGGGCCGGAGAAGGTGCGGTGCTCGACCGCATGCACGAATTTGCGCGCGGACCCTTCCTTGCGGATGCGCAGCCCGCCATCCTCGATGGCGACCTCGAGCCCCTCGGCCGTGAACGTGCCGACGAAGACCACGCGCTTGGCCTTCTGGCTGATGTTGATGAAGCCGCCGGCGCCGGCGAGCCGCGGCCCGAACCGGCTGACGTTGAGATCGCCACGCCGGTCGGCCTGGGCGAGGCCCAGGAAGGCGATGTCGAGGCCGCCGCCGTCGTAGAAATCGAACTGGTAGGGCTGGTCGAGCACGGCCTGCGTGTTGGAGGCGGCGCCGAAATCGAGCCCGCTCGCCGGCACCCCGCCGATGACGCCCGGTTCGGCCGTCATGGTCAGTAGATCGACGATCTTCTCCTCGTTGCACACCGCCGACACGCCCTCCGGCATGCCGATGCCGAGATTGACCACGCTGTTGGCCTTCAACTCCAGCGCCGCGCGCCGCGCGATGATCTTGCGCGCGCTCATGGGCATGGCCGGCAGCGACGCCGTGCGCACGCGGATCTCGCCGCTGTAGGCCGGGTTGTAGGGCGTGGCGAACGTCTGCCAGTGGTTTTCGGGCCGCGCGACGACCACGCAATCGACGAGCACGCCCGGCACTTTCACCTGGCGCGGATTGAGGCTGCCGCTCTCGGCCACGCGCTCGACCTGCGCGATGACGATGCCGCCGGAATTGCGCGCCGCCATGGCGATGGCGAGCGCCTCGAGCGTCAGCGCCTCCTTCTCCATCGTCAGATTGCCGTCGGGATCGCCGGTGGTGGCGCGGATGATTCCGACATGGATCGGAAAGGCCGGATAGAACAGGTAGTCGACGCCGTGGATCGGCATCAGCTCCACCACGTCCTCCTTCGTGCGCGCGTTCAGCTTGCCGCCGCCGTTGCGCGGATCGACGAACGTGTCGAGGCCCACGCTGGTGATATGGCCGGGCCTGTGCGCCGCGATGTCGCGGAACAGATGCGAGATGACGCCCTGCGGCAGGTTGTAGGCCTCGATGCGGTTTTCGACGGCGAGTTTCTGCAGCGCGGGCACGAGACCCCAGTGGCCGCCGATGATCCGTTTGACCAGCCCGTCGTGGCCAAGGTGATTGAGGCCACGCGTCCTGCCGTCGCCCTGTCCGGCCGCATAGACGAGGGTCAGATCGCGCGGGGCGCTCTCCGCCAGAAAACGCTGCTCCAGCGCAATGGCGATTTCTTCCGCAAACCCTATGCCGACGAACCCGCCGGTCGCCACCGTATCGCCGTCGTGGATGAGGCGCACCGCATCGGCGGCCGTGACAACCTTGCCCTTTTCGGCGGATTTCAGATACGGCAGAGCTGGGTGCAGCGGCATGGCGGACCGTCGAACTGGAAAACCCCAGATTACTTGAGCCGGCAGGCCGCGTCCAAGCCGGCGCGCGCTTGACTCGCTGCGGCGAAACGGTGTTCATCCCCGCGACGGCGCCCGAGAGGGCTTAAAACGGGAACACGGTGCGCGCCTTCGGGCGCAAGGCCGTGGCTGCCCCCGCAACTGTAAGCAGCGAGCCTGCGGCCATCACGCCACTGGGGGCGACCCCCGGGAAGGCGGCCGAAAGCGAAGACCTGCGAGCCAGGAGACCTGCCGTCAGTCGTGGTCACGCGCGATGGTTCCGGTCGGGGCGCCCGGGGCGGCGAAGGTCCGTGGCGGCGATTTCGACGCCGCGGGCTCAACCGATCGCAGTGACGGTCCACGTTGCCGCGAGATTTTTTCTCATGTTTTCCCCCTCCGCTTGCTTCCGGCGGGCCGCGCTCGCCGGGTCCGTTTCCGCTTTCGCGCTCCTGCCAGCGCCCCTGCCGGCGCTCCTGCCCGCGCACGCCCAGACAGCGCCGCGCGGGCCGGTCGAGACGCTGCCGGAAATCAACGTGGTCGCCAACGCCGCGCCGACGCCGACCAGCGAAACCGGCAGTTCGGTCACCGTCATCACCGGCGAGCAGCTTCAGCGCACGCAGCGGCGCACGGCGCCGGAGGCATTGCAGACGGTCCCCGGCCTGCATGTCGTGCAGTCCGGCGGGCCGGGCGGGATCGCCTCCGCGTTCATGCGGGGGACCAATTCGAACCATGTGAAAGTCTTCATCGACGGCGTGGACGCCAGCGACCCCAGCTCCGCGACCGGGGCGGTCGATCTGTCGAAAATCCTGACCAGCGACATCGAGCGGATCGAAATTCTGCGCGGGCCGCAGGGCGGTCTCTACGGATCGGATTCGATCGGCGGCGTGATCGCCATTTCCACGAAGCGCGGACAGGGCCGGCCGAAGGTTTCGCTGACGAGCGAAGCGGGCTCGTTCGGGGCGCTGAACCTGGCCGCGCGGCTGTCGGGCGCGCACGAGGCTGTCGATTATTCGTTCTCGCTGTCGCGGATCGGCGCCAATGCGGTGCGCGCGACGCCGTCGGTCTTTTTTCCGCCGAACGGCGCGCCTGTCTTCGCCTCGCCGGGCGCGGACGCGCCCAACGTCTTCAACAACGCCACCGGCTCGGCCAGGATCGGCGTGCAGGTGAGCGACCGGTTCCGCATCAACGCGACGGCGCGCTACACCGACGCCAATCTGTGGTTTCCCTATCTGCCGAACGCGCTCGCCACGCGCCAGTCCTTCACCAACGACCGGCATTTCCAAGGCCGCCTGGAAGGCGAGTGGACGATGCTGGAGGGCCGGCTGAAACATGTGTTCGGCGTGTCGCGCTTCAACACGCGCGGTTGGACAAGTTCGCCGGAAACCGTGTTCGGACCGATCGCGCCCAATCTCTATGTCGGCGCGCGCACGAAGTTCGACTGGCGTTCGGAATTCGCGATCACGCCCGACCATCGCGTGATGGCCGGCGTGGAGCGGCAGATCGAAACGTTCGATGCGCCCGCGTTCGATCCGGAGACGCAGACGGCGGCGCGCGGACGCACCGGCAATACGGGATTGTTTGCGCAATATACGGGCCGCATCGCCGACCGGTTCTTCATCGCGGCCAACGTGCGCCACGACCGGCACGATGCATTCGGCGCCCATACGTCCTGGCGCATCGCCCCCGCGTTCCACGTTCCGGTCGCCGGGACCGTGCTGAAGGCCAGCTACGGCACGGGCTTCAAGGCGCCGACGCTCTCGCAGCTCTACGCTTCGTATTTCAGCCCGTTCTACAATTTCTACGCCAATCCCAACCTGCGGCCGGAGGAATCGCGCGGCTTCGACATCGGGTTCGAACAACCCCTGTTCGACGACCGCGTGCGGTTCGGCGCGACCTATTTCCGCAACACCATCCGCAATCTCATTCAGATCGCGACATTGCCGCCGAGCGCGCCGTTCGTGTTCGAGCAGACGCTCTCCAACATCGGCAGCGCGAAGACCTACGGTTTCGAGGCGTTCGCCGCGCTCAACCTGACGCCCGAGTTCTCGCTGCGCGCTGACTACACCTACACGATCGCGCGCGACGCCACGTCCATCGCGACCGCCGCCGGCTATCTGGCCGAGGCGCTCCGGCAGGCGGCGGAAGGCACGCCGCAGCCCGACCTCCTGCGCCGGCCGCGCAGCAAGGCGAGCGTGCAGGCGACATGGCGGCCGATGGAGAAGCTGAGCCTGTCGGCCACGCTCGTGCGCGTCGGCGGCTGGGTCGACTTCGACCGCATCGCTTTCACGCGCGTGAAGGCGCCGGCGCATATGCTCGTCAATCTGGCGGCAGAGTACGAGGCGGCCGAGGGCGTGACCGCGTTCGCGCGCGTCGACAACCTTTTCAACAAGCGATACGAGACGCCGATCGGCTATCTCGGCCCCGGCGTCTCGGGTTTCGGCGGCGTTCGGCTGTCGTTCTAGATCGCGCCGGGCCGCGCCCGCTCTTGACGAGGCGCGGGCCGCGCTCCCAAGCTGCCCGCAATACGCCCGTGGCGACGCGGGCGCGGGAACCGAGGGAGCGCGTTTCTATGATCAGGGTTTCGTCGACCATCGCCTTGCGCCGCATCGCCGCCGCCGCCGTCGCGCTCGCGCTCGCAGCCGCGCCCGCGCGCGCGGAGGAATTCATCAACATCCTCACCGGCGGCACGTCCGGCGTCTATTATCCGATGGGCGTCGCGCTCTCGAAAATCTACGCGGACAAGATTCCCGGCGCACGTCCCAGCGTGCAGGCGACCAAGGCCTCCGTCGAGAACCTGAACCTGCTGCAGCAGGGGAAAGGCGAAATAGCCTTCACGCTCGGCGATTCGCTGATTGCGGCGTGGAAGGGCGACGAGGAGGCCGGGTTCAAGGCGCCGTTGAAAAAATTGCGCGGGGTGAGCGCCGTCTATCCCAACTTCATCCAGATCGTCGCCGCCAAAGACAGCGGCATCCGCACGCTCGCCGATCTGAAGGGCAAGCGCCTCTCGGTCGGCGCGCCGAAATCGGGCACCGAACTCAACGCGCGCGAAATCCTCAAGGCCGCGGGTCTCTCCTACAAGGACCTGGGCAAGGTGGAATATCTGCCGTTCGCCGAATCGGTGGAACTGGTGAAGAACCGCCAGCTCGACGCCACGCTGCAATCGGCGGGGCTCGGCGTCGCCTCCATCCGCGACCTCGCCGCCTCCGTCGAGATCGTCGTCGTGAGCGTGCCGGCCGACGTCGTCGCCAAGGCCGGGCCGCCGTTCGTCGCGGTGAGCGTTCCGGCCAACACCTATACCGGGCAGACGCAGTCCGTGCCGACGGCGGCGGTCGTCAATTACCTCGTCACGCACGAGGGGGTGAAGGATGAGACGATCTACCAGATGACAAAATCCATGTACGAGAATCTCGATGCGCTGGCCGCCGCACATGCGGCCGGGCGCGGCGTGAAGCTCGAAAGCGCGCTCGACGGCATGCCCGTGCCGCTGCATGCCGGCGCAGCGCGCTATTACAAGGAAAAAGGCCTGAAACTGCCGTAACGGGCGCGTCGATGTCCGCTTCCTCCCCGGCGTCCGATCCGGCGCTCGTCGATCCCGAACACGGACTGCCGGCCGGTTTCGGACCCGGCCGGGCCGGCGACGCCTTGTTCTGGATCGCGGTTTCGTTCTCGCTGTTTCAGATCGCCACCGCCTTCAACCTGCCGCTCGGCGCGAAGATCGCCGCCCTTGCGGGCAGCGACATGACGCTGGTCGACGCGCTGCGGCTGGCGATGATCGGCTGGCTCGGCTTCATCGTGTCGCGCGCGATGCGCGGCGCGGACGCATGGCCGGCGGCGCTGGCCTGGGCGCCGCTGATGGTTGCGGTCGAGCTGATCGCGCGGTTCGAAGGCTCGCTGCCGAACCAGGTGCTGCGCGCGCTGCATGTCGGCTATCTCTGCGTCGTCGCCGGCGGACTGCTCTATGCGCACCGGTCGGACACGCGGCTGGCCAAGGCTCTTTCGCTCGCCATCGCCGTGCTCGGCGCGCTGGTCGCGCTCTATCAATGGCATTTCTACAAGGACCTGCTGACGCGCGCGGGCGACATCAACCAGCTCGATCTCGTCGTCGGGGTCGTCGCGCTCGGCGTGCTGTTCGTGCTGGCGTGGCGCTTCATGGGGCCGGCGCTGCCGATCGTGTCCGGCCTTTTTCTCGCCTATTGCCTGTTCGGCCAGTATCTGCCCGCGCCGCTCAACCATCGCGGCTACAGTTTCGAACAGGTGATCGACCAGATGGCGTTCGGCACGGAAGGCGTCTACGCGACGCCGACCGGCGTGTCCGCGACGTTCATCTTCCTGTTCGTGCTGTTCGGCGCCTTTCTCGAACGCGCGGGCATGATCCAGTTGTTCACGGATGTGGCGATGGGCCTGTTCGGCTCGGCGCGCGGCGGACCTGCGAAGGTGGCTGTGTTCTCTTCCGGCCTGATGGGCACGATCTCGGGTTCCGGCGTGGCCAACGTGGTTTCGACCGGGCAGTTCACCATTCCGCTGATGAAACGCTACGGCTATCGCGCGGCGTTCGCCGGCGGCGTGGAGGCCACCGCCTCGATGGGCGGACAGATCATGCCGCCGGTGATGGGCGCCGTCGCCTTCATCATGGCCGAAACGATCGACGTGCCTTACGCGGCGATCGTGCAGGCGGCGGTCATTCCCGCCATCCTCTATTATTTCGCGGCCTTCCTCGCCGTGCATCTGGAAGCGGGCAAACGCGGGCTGGTCGGCCTGCCGAGCAGCGAACTGCCAAACGCCGGCCGTGCGCTGATGCGTAAATGGCATCTCATCATTCCGCTCGTCGTCCTGGTCTATCTGTTGTTCGCCGGTTTCACGCCGCTGTTTTCCGGCTCGATCGGACTGGCGCTGACGGTGCTGCTCATTCTGGGCTCTTCGATCGCGCTCGGTCTCGGCTCGGCCGCGCTGCGCCTCGTGTTCTGGGTCGGGCTCGGCCTGTTGTGCTCGGCGTTCTTCCGGTACGGGGTGCTCGTCATCGTCGCGCTGATCGCGGCGCTGATCGTCTGGAACCTGTTCGTGCAGGGCGGGCGCGAAACACTCGCCATCTGTCGCGACGCGCTGGCGGAAGGCGCGCGGCAGGCGGTTCCGGTCGGCATCGCCTGCGCGGTTGTCGGCATCGTCATCGGCGCCATGACGCTGACGGGCGTCGGCACGATTTTCGGCGCCGCGGTGGTGTCGGTCGGTGAAAAAAGCCTGTTTCTGGCCCTCGCGCTGACGATGCTGGTCAGCCTCATTCTCGGCATGGGCATTCCGACCATTCCCAACTACATCATCACATCCTCGATCGCAGCGCCCATTCTGCTCAAACTCGGCGTGCCGCTGATTGTCAGCCACATGTTCGTGTTCTACTTCGGCATCATGGCCGATCTCACGCCGCCGGTGGCGCTGGCGGCGTTCGCCGCGGCGCCGATCGCGCGCGAATCCGGGTTCAAGATCGGGTTCGAGGCGGTGCGCATCGCCATCGCCGGTTTCGTCATTCCGTTCATGGCGGTCTACGACCCCGCGCTGATGCTGCAACCGGTGAAGGGCGTGGACGGCCTGGCCTATGCGCTCGCGGTCGTGTGGATCGTCGCCAAGGCGGCGCTGGCGATCTGCCTGTGGGGCGCGGGTTTCATCGGCTACATGCTGCGCGACCTGACCTTATGGGAGCGCGCGCTGTGTCTGGCGGCGGCTGCGTTTCTGGTCGCGGCCATTCCCCTGACCGACGAAATCGGCCTGGCGCTCGCCGCGCTCGTCATCGGCGCGCATGTGTTGCGTGTGCGCCGCATGGCCGCGGCGTGATCTGCCTGGCGGTCGGCGCGGCGCTGATCGCGCTCGGCGACGACATCACGCTCGCGTGGCGTCATTCGGTGGAAAAGACCATGTGGGAGGAAACGTGGCGCGCGACGCCCGACGGCCTTGTGCTGGCGCGGGCGCGCGTGGAGGGAACGGGCGCCGGCATGGAGCCGCCGCCGGACGCGCGACGCGAGGGCCGCTTCTGGGCCTGGACGCCGCGTCTGCCGCCGCAAGTGCGCGTCACGCTGCGGCGATCGGGCGCCGCCGGCGACTGGACGATCTGCGCGCGCGGCGCCTGCCGCGAGGCGGCCGCGCTTGCCGGCGGCGCCGATCCGGTGTTTCTGAAACCGTGTTCGTGAGGGGCAGCCTTGGACGTCGTCATTCACCACAATCCGGCCTGCGGCACGTCTCGCAACGTGCTCAAGATCGTGGAGGCCGCGGGCTATCGCCCGCACGTGATCGAATATCTGGAGACCGGCTGGACGCGCGCGCAATTGCTCGGCCTGTTCGCGGCGGCCGGCCTTTCGCCGCGACAGGCCATGCGCACGAAGAACGCGAAGGCGCAGGCGCTGGCCGAGGCCGACGACGAAACGATCCTGGCCGCGATGGTGGCCGATCCGGCGCTGGTCGAGCGGCCTTTCGTGTGCACGGCGAAAGGCGTGCGGCTTTGCCGGCCGAGCGAAACCGTGCTCGATCTGATCGACAGCGCGCCGCCCGGCCCCTTCGCGAAGGAAGATGGTCAGCCGATCGTCGATGCGCAGGGCCGCCGGATCGGCTGATCCCGCGCGCTCCCGCCGCCGTGGAAAAATTTGAGGGCGCCTCAGATCGCCTCTTGCGCCGGCCGAAGAGGCAACGCAGTATAGGTCAATTGTCGGACCATCTTGTGGACCGCACAGCGCCGCCCGACGCTCCGCACGTTGCGGGCCGGAGGGCGCAAGAACGAACGCCCGGCCTCGATCCGGGTCTTGAGGAATTTCGGCGCCTGCGCCGGACGGGGAGGATTTTGAGGGATGCTGGATCTCGTTCAGCAGACCGTTAGCGGGATTGCGCTCGGCTGCGTCTACGGACTCATCGCGCTCGGCTTCGTGCTCATCTACAAGGCGACCGAGGTCGTCAATTTCGCCCAGGGCGATCTGATGATGCTCGGCGGCTTCTTCGCGTTCACCTTCATCGCGATGTCGGGCCTCAACTACTGGCTGGGCTTCCTGCTGTCGGTGCTGTCGATGGCGATCGTCGCGATGATCGGCGAGCGCATTCTCGTGCGGCCCATTCTCGGCAATCCGCAGTTCTCCATCGTGATGGCGACGATCGGGCTGGGGTATTTCCTGCGCTCGGTCGCGGGCATGATCTGGGGCACGGACGACCTGAAAATCCAGACGCCGTTCTCCGACGGCGTGCTGAAAGTGGGCGATCTGGTGCTGGCGCACGACAAACTGTCGATCATCGCCGCCACCCTCATCCTCAGCGTGGCGCTCTACCTGTTCTTCAACAAGACGCGGCTGGGAACCGCCATGCGCGCCACGTCCGAGAACATGCTGGCGGCCTATTACATGGGCATTCCGGTCAAGCGCGTCGTCTCGCTCGTCTGGGCGATCGCGGCGGCGGTGGCGACCTGCGCGGGCATTCTGCTCGCCCCCATCACCTTCATCCATTCCAACGTGGGTCTGGCGCTGGGCCTGAAGGCGTTTCCGGCCGCGGTGCTCGGCGGGTTCGGCTCCATTCCGGGCGCGCTCGTCGGCGGCGTCATCATCGGCGTCATCGAGTCGCTGGCGGGCTTCTACCTGCCCGAAGGCTGGAAGGACGCCGCGCCCTATCTGGTGCTGCTGACGGTGCTGATGGTTCGTCCCGAAGGTCTCTTCGGCGCCTATCTCTCGAAAAAAGTCTGAGACGCTCCGATGCGGTTCATTTTCAAGACCGATTACGATCAGGACATCAAACTCATCCCGCATTCGGGCTACGCCTGGTCCTACGGCGCGCTCATGCTCGCGCTGCTCGCCGCGCCGTTCGTGCTCGGCTCCTACATGCAGAGCCAGCTCGTCTTCGTCTTCATCTACGCGACGGTGGCGGTCGGGTTGATGATTCTCGCCGGCTTCACGGGCCTGGCCTCGCTCGGCCACGCCGCGTTCCTGGCGATGGGCGCCTATACGACGGCGGTCGCGCAGAAATACGGCGTGCCCTTTCCCGTCTATTTCGTGCTGGCAGGGCTGCTTGCGGGTGCGATCGGAGCGATCGTCGGCTTTCCGGCGCTGCGCCTGCAGGGCATCTATCTCGTCATCGCCACCATCGCCTTCGGCTTCCTGATGGAGGAACTGCTCGCGCGCTGGGAGAGCGTGACGCACGGCAACGAGGGCCTGCGCGTGAAGACGGCCGAGATCTTCGGCTATGCGATCCAGCGCGACAGTCCGTCCTTCTATTTCCTGTGCCTGGCTGTGCTGGTGGCCGTCATTCTGCTAACGCTCAACATCCTGCGCTCGCCGACCGGGCGCGCGCTGATCGCGGTGCGCGACAGCGAGACCGCGGCGCGCTCCATGGGCATCGACGTGGCCGGCTACAAGGTGAAGGCGTTCGCGCTGTCGGCGGGGATCACGGGTCTGGCCGGCTCCCTGTTCGCCCACAAGATGACGTTCATCAGCCCGGAGATGTTCACGCTCGCGCTGTCGATCGAATTCATCATGATGGTGCTGATTGGCGGCGCCGGCAGCCTGCACGGCGCGGTGCTGGGCGCGATCTTCGTCGTGATGGTCGATCCTCTGCTGACGCTGCTGAAGGACGACGTGCCCAACCTCGTCGCCTATATCTCGGGTCTTTTCGGCGCGGGCGCCGCCACCAAGGCGGCGATCTACGAAACGCTGGCGCGCTGGGGTTCGGCGGCGGGCCTGAAGGGCGCGATCTACGGCATCGTGATCATGGCGTTCATCCTGTTCGAGCCGCACGGCCTCTACGGGCGCTGGCTGAAGATCAAGCTCTTCTTCCAGCTGTTCCCGCTCTACAAACAGGCGACCTTCGTGCGTCAGAAGACCTACATGAAATCGGAGCGCGTGCGGTGAGCTATCTTCGCGCCGACAACCTGTCGTTGCACTTCGGCGGCCTGAAGGCCGTCAGCGAAGTCTCCTTCGCTGTCGAAAAGGGCGAGATCTTCACGATCATCGGCCCCAACGGCGCGGGCAAGACGTCGATCTTCAACCTCATCTCGAAATTCTACAAACCGACCCACGGGCGGCTGTATCTGGAGGGTGAGGACATCACCGAGATTCCGGCGCACCAGATCGTGCATCACGGAATCGCCCGCACGTTCCAGAACATCGAACTGTTCGAGAACGCGACCGTGCTGCAGAACATGCTGGTTGGCCGCCATCGCACCAACAACACGACCCTGATCGAGGATCTGCTATTTCTTCCCAAGGTGCGCCAGAGCGAGCGCGCCCATCGCAAACATGTCGAGGAAGTGATCGATTTCCTCGGCATCGCCGCCTATCGCGACAAGATGATCTCGGGCCTGCCCTACGGCGTGCGCAAGGTGGTGGAACTCGCCCGCGCGCTGTGCTGCGAGCCGAAACTGATCCTGCTCGACGAGCCCTCCTCCGGCCTGAACGTGGAGGAGACGGACGACATGAGCTACTGGATTCGCGACATTCGCGACCAGCTGGGGGTCACCGTGCTGATGGTCGAGCACGACATGTCGCTGGTCAACCGCGTGTCCGACCGCGTGCTCGCGCTCAACTACGGCCGCGTTCTCACCATCGGCTCGCCGTCCGAGGTGCAATCGCACCCGGACGTGGTCGCAGCCTATCTCGGCGCCTGAGGGGGAAGACAGACATGGACGGCGCGCCCATCCTCAAGGTCAGCAACATCGAGAGCTATTACGGGCCGATCATGGCGATCCGCGGCGTGAGCCTGGAGGCGCCGAAAGGCCAGATCGTCACCATTCTGGGCGCCAACGGCGCCGGCAAGACGACGATTCTGAAGACCATTTCCGGCGTGCTCGACCCGCGCAAGGGGTCTGTCGAGTTCGAGGGCCAGCCGATCACCCGGATGGAGCCCAACAAGATCGTGGAAATGGGCATCGCGCATGTGCCGGAAGGGCGCGAGGTGTTCCCGTTCCTGTCGGTGGCCGAAAACCTTCAGATGGGCTCGTTCCTGCGCAAGGATTCGGCGGGCGTGGCGCGCGATATCGAGCGCATTTTCGAGTATTTTCCGCGTCTGAAGGAGCGCCTTGCCCAGCCGGCGGTGCAATTGTCGGGCGGCGAACAGCAGATGCTCGCCATCAGCCGCGCGCTGATGAGCCGGCCCAAGCTGCTGCTGCTGGACGAACCCTCGCTCGGGCTTTCGCCCTTGCTGGTGAAGGAAATTTTCAGCATCATCAAGCGCGTTAACGCCGAAGAGGGCGTGAGCGTGCTGCTGGTCGAGCAAAACGCCAAGATCGCGCTCGAAACCGCCCATTACGGCTATGTGATCGAGGTCGGGCGCGTGGTGATGGCGGACTCGTGCGAGCGACTGATGCAGAGCAAGGACATTCAGGAATTCTATCTCGGCGCCAAGGAAGAAAGCGCGCGCGGCGAGCGGCGCTGGAAAAAGAAAAAGACCTGGCGGTAAGCCGCAGCGTCGGGACAACGGAGGGACATTCGCAGATGACGTCGCAGGACAAGGCCGTGGCCGACACGATCGCGCGCAGCTTTCTGCTTGCGGTGGAAAAGCGCGGACCGACGACCGCGCTGCGCCACAAGCATCTGGGCGTCTGGCAATCGGTCACGTGGAACGAGTGGCTCGAAATCGTGAAGGAGGTCGCCTACGGGCTCGACGCGCTCGGGTTCAAGCCTGGCGACACGGCCTCGATTCTGGCGAGCACGATGGCCGAATGGGTCTACGCCGACATGGGCGTGGTGTGCGCCGGCGGCGTCTCCTCGGGCATCTATCCGACCGATTCGGTCAAGCAGGTCGAATATCTCATCAACGATTCGCGCACGAGCATCATCTTCGTCGAGGACGATGAGCAGCTCGACAAGGTGCTGGAGTGCCGCGAGCGCTGCCCGACGCTGAAAAAGGTCGTCGTGTTCGACACCAAGGGACTGGAGAAGTTCCACGACGACATGGTGATGTCGCTCGACGAGCTGCAGGCGATCGGCCGCAACAACATGGCCGCGCACCCCGAGAAATGGGAAGCGATGATCGCCAGCCGCGGATCGAAGGATCTGGTGATGCTGGTCTATACATCCGGCACGACGGGGCCCGCCAAGGGCGCCATGCACACCAATTTCAGCATCATCTCGCAGCTCAAGCACTCCGACAAATACCTGCCGCCGGGCAAGCACGAGCGCCTGCTGTTCCTGCCGTTGTGCCACATCGCCGAACGGCTCGGCGGCTACTACAATTCAGTCGCGCTCGGCGGGGTGATGAATTTTGCCGAAAGCCCGGAAACGGTGCCGGACAACCTGCGCGAAGTGCAGCCGACCGTCTTCCTCGCCGTGCCGCGCATCTGGGAAAAGCTCTATTCGAGCGTGATGATCGCGCTGAAAGACGCCAAACCGTCCGAGCGCTGGTTCTACGACAAGGCGATCAAGATCGGCTACAAGGCCGCCGAATACCGGCTCGCAGGCAAGGAGCCGCCGGCCGGCCTGAAATTCGCCAACGCCATCGGCCGCCAGTTCGTGCTGCGCAACGTGCGTCGCATGATGGGCATCGACCGTTGCCAGCTGGCGCTGACGGGCGCCGCGCCGATTTCGCCCGACCTCATCAAATGGTATTTCGCGCTCGGCGTCGACATGCTGGAAGTCTACGGGCAGACCGAGAACGGGGGCCTCGCCACCTGCATGCCGCCCGACCGGATCAAGCTCGGCACGATCGGTAAGCCGGTCGAGTGGGGCGAATTGAAACTGTCGCCGCAGGGCGAGATTCTGCTGCGCGGCGATTATGTCTTCGCCGGCTATCTCAACCAGCCCGACAAGACCGCCGAGACGATCGACAAGGACGGCTGGCTGCACACCGGCGACGTCGGACTCATCGACAACGAAGGCTATGTGCGCATCACCGACCGGATGAAGGACATCATCATCACGGCCGGCGGCAAAAACATCACGCCGTCCGAAATCGAGAACCAGCTCAAGTTTTCGCCCTACATCAGCGACGCCGTCGTCATCGGCGACAAGCGGCCGTTCCTCACCTGCCTGGTGATGATCGATCAGGAGAACTGCGAGAAATACGCGCAGGACCAGAACGTGCCGTTCACGAATTACGCATCGCTGTGCAGGGCCAAGGAAATTCGCGATCTCATCTGGTCGGAGATCGAGAAGGTGAACGAAAACTTCGCCAGAGTGGAAACGATCAAGAAGTTCCACCTCATCGACCAGCAATTGACTCCCGAAGACGAGGAGTTGACCCCGACGATGAAACTGAAACGGTCGTTCGTCGGCAAAAAATACGCGGCAGAAATCGAAGCCATGTACTCCGGTAAGGCCGCCGCCTAACGAGCTTCGGTCGTCAGCTCCTTGGGCGTTCGAGGGAATGCGACCAGGGGAGTTTGGGAATGCGACACGTCTCGCTTCGGGGCGCGGTTACGGCCGCGCTTTGTCTGGCCACGACTTCGGTCATCGCTCAGGTGAAATTCGCCAATCAGGGCGTCACGGATACGGAAATCGTCGTCGGCACGCATCAGGATCTGTCCGGCCCGATCAAGGGCTGGGGCGTTCCGGCCGCCAACGGCATGCGGCTGGCGGTCGACGAGATCAACGCCGCCGGCGGCGTCAATGGCCGCAGGATACGGCTGATCATCGAGGACAGCGCCTACGATCCCAAGAAGGCGGTGCTCGCCACGCAGAAGCTGGTCGAGAAGGACAGGATTTTCTCGATGGTCGGCGCGATGGGCTCGCCGACCGTGCTGGCCGCGCAGGACATTCTGCTGGACGCCGGCGTCACGCAGCTCTTTCCGCTCACGGCGGCCGAATTCACCTTCCGCATGGACCCCGGCAAGCCGCAGGAGCGGCTGAAGTTCAACAACCTGCTGCCCTATGTCGAGAGCACGCGCGCGGCGCTCAAATACATGGTGGAAAGCAGGAAGCCGCAGAAACCCTGCATCATGCACCAGGACGACGAATACGGCCGTTCGGTGCTCGAAGGGTTCAACCGGCAACTCGACGCCATGAAGATCCAGCCGGCCTCCATCACCAGCTACAAGCGCGGCGCTTCTGACTTCAGCGCGCAGGTCGCCAAGATGAAATCGGACGGATGCGATCTGGTCGTGCTCGGCACCGTCATCCGCGAGACGATCGGCGCGATCGCGGAAGCCAGGAAGCTCGGCTGGACGGTGACGTTCCTCGGCGCGACGCCAACGAACGTGATGGAAATTCCGGCGCTCGGCAAGGAACTCGTCGAAGGTCTGTACGCGGCCGGCGCGTTCGAAGTGCCCTACGAAGACACCGCCAAGGGCAAGGTGAAAGAGTGGATCGCCAACTACAAGAAGGCGTTCAACACGGAAGCCAACACCCAGGCCGTGCTCGGCTACAACACGATCATGACCTTCGCCTTCTTCGCCAAACTGGCGGGCAAGGATCTCAACGGCGCGAATTTCCTGAAGGCGATGGAATCGGGACAGGCGTTCGTCGATATTTTCAACTCGCCGCCGATGAAGTTCTCGACCGACAACCACCTCGGATCGACAGCGACACAGGTCCAGCAGATCAGGAACGGGCGCTGGACGCTGGTGAAAGACGGCCTGCTGTTCTGACGGCCGGCCAACGCGAGGCCCGGCGCAGGCCGGGCCTCTTTTCTTCCGCTCAGCCCTGCCCGCCCGCCATCGGTCGCGCGGCGTCCAGCAGATGCGCCACGCGATCGAGCGCCAGCAGATAGCCCTGCCCGCCGCAGCCGGCGATGACGCCATCGGCGCGGCCCGACACATAGGAATGGCGGCGAAACGGCTCGCGCCTGTGGATGTTGGAGATGTGCACTTCGATCACCGGGCCGGCGAACGCCTGGAGCGCGTCCAGGACGGCCACCGACGTATGCGTGAACGCCGCCGGGTTGATGACGATGGCGGCGGCCTTGTCGCGCGCCTCGTGAATCCAGTCGATGAGCTCGTATTCGCGATTGGTCTGATGGAACCGCAGGTCCAGTCCGTGGCGCGCCGCCGCCTGGCGACAGGCGCCCTCGACATCGGCCAGCGTTTCGGCGCCGTAGATTTCCGGCTCGCGCTTGCCGAGCAGGTTGAGGTTCGGGCCGTTCAGCACGAAAACGGTGCGGCGCATGCCGGGAAATCTCCATTGCGGGCGCCCGACCATACCAGATTCCCGCGCCCGCCCGTAAGGCCGGACGCGCGCGCCGTTTCGCGAATCCCGCCGGGGCGATAGACTTTGCGGCAAGATGCAGGACAACGAGGCGCCTTTCGACATTGCGATCATCGGCGGCGGCGTGAACGGCTGCGGCATCGCGCGCGATGCCGCCGGTCGCGGCCTGTCGGTCTATCTGTGCGAGCAGGGCGACCTTGCGAGCGCAACCTCGTCGGCCTCGACCAAACTCATCCACGGCGGCCTGCGCTATCTGGAGCATTACGAGTTTCGCCTGGTCCGCGAGTCGTTGTCGGAACGCGAGACGCTGCTGCGCATGGCGCCGCACATCGTGCAGCCGCTGCGGTTCGTGCTGCCGCATCACAGGGGCTTGCGGCCGGCGTGGTTCCTGCGGCTCGGGCTGTTCGTCTACGATCATCTCGGCGGGCGACGCCTGCTGCCGGCCACACGCACGCTGGATCTTGCGAACGACGCAGCCGGCGCGCCGCTCAAGGAACGCGGCACGGCGTTCGAATATTCCGACTGCTGGGTGGCCGACGCCCGGCTCGTCGTGCTGAACGCGATGGACGCGCGCGAACGCGGCGCGCGGATCGAAACGCGCGCCAGAGCCGTGGGCGCCGTGCGCGCGGGCGCGGTGTGGCGCCTGTCGGTCGCCGGCGACAACGGCGTGCGCACGATCCGCGCGCGCGCGCTCGTCAACGCCGGCGGCCCGTGGGCGCAACGGCTTCTGGACGAGACGATCGCGGCGCCCTCCGCAAGCCGCGTGCGGCTGGTGCAGGGCTCGCACATCGTCGTGCGGCGGATGTTCGCGCACGAACGCGCCTACATTTTCCAGAACGCGGACGGGCGCATCGTCTTCGCCATTCCGTTCGAGAACGACTTCACGCTGATCGGCACGACCGACCGCGACTATGCGGGCGATCCGGGCGAGGCGCGCGCGAGCGAAGCGGAAATCGACTATCTGATCGCCGCCGCGAACGAATATTTCTCGATCCCGCTCACGCGCGCGCATGTGGTGTGGACCTACAGCGGCGTGCGGCCGCTCTACGACGACGGCGCCAGCAAGGCGCAGGAGGCGACGCGCGACTATGTGCTGAATCTCGATGCGGCGCAGGGCGCCGCGCCGCTGCTCACGATTTTCGGCGGTAAGCTCACCACCTATCGACGGCTGGCGCTGGCGGCGCTCGAAAAGCTCGCGCCGTTCTTTCCGCACAGCGCCGCACGCGCCGGCTGGACGCAGAGCGCGCCGCTGCCCGGAGGCGATTTTCCCGTCGACGGCTTCGAGGCGCTGGTGCGCGAATTCAGCGCGCGCTGGCCGTTCGTCGCGCAAGCGCACATGCGCCGGCTTGCGCGCGCCTACGGAACGCGGGTGGCGCGGATGCTGGCCAGTGCGACGCGCGCGGAAGATCTCGGCGTGCGGATCGGCGCGGATCTGTTCGAGATCGAGGCTCGCTATCTGGCGGACGAGGAATTCGCGCGCACGAGCGACGACATTCTGTGGCGACGCTCCAAGCTCGGCCTCGTATTCGGCGACTGCGAGCGCGCGGCGCTCGAACACACGCTCGCGCGCCGGACGCGCGACAGCGCCTGAGGGAACGCCATGACCTATCTTCTCGCCATCGACCAGGGCACAACGTCCTCGCGCGCACTGCTGTTTCGCGCCGATCTCACGGTGGCGGCCGTCGCGCAGCGCGAGTTCCGGCAGATCTTCCCCGCCTCCGGCTGGGTTGAGCACGACCCGGAGGACATCTGGACGAGCGTGGTCGAAACGTGTCGCGAGGCGCTGCGCATGGCCGACGTGCGCGCGGCCGATGTCGCCGCCATCGGACTCACCAACCAGCGCGAGACGACAGTGGTGTGGGACCGGCGCACGGGCCGGCCGATCCACAACGCCATCGTCTGGCAGGACCGGCGCACCGCCGACATGTGCCGCGCGCTGAAGGAGGCGGGCCACGAACAAACCATCGCGCGTAAGACCGGGCTGCTCGCCGACCCGTATTTCTCGGGCGTGAAAATCGCATGGATCCTCGATCACGTGGACGGCGCGCGCGAGAAGGCGGCGCGCGGCGAGCTCGCCTTCGGCACGATCGATTCGTTCCTCATCTGGCGCCTGACGGGCGGGCGCGCGCACGCGACCGACGCCACCAACGCCTCGCGCACCATGCTCTACGACATTCATCGCGGCGCGTGGGACGACGAGTTGCTGGCGCTGCTCGACGTTCCGCGCGCGCTGCTGCCGGATGTGCGCGACTGCGCGGCCGAATACGGCGCGAGCGAGCCGACGCTGTTCGGCGCCGCCATTCCCATCCGCGGCGTGGCCGGCGACCAGCAGGCGGCGACCGTGGGCCAGGCCTGTTTCGAACCGGGCATGGTGAAATCGACCTACGGCACGGGCTGTTTCGCGCTGCTGAACACAGGCGCCGACGCCGTCGTCTCGCGCCACCGCCTCATCGCCACCGTCGCCTATCAGTTCGCGGGCAAGCCGACCTATGCGCTCGAAGGCTCGATCTTCGTCGCCGGCGCGGCCGTGCAATGGCTGCGCGACGGCTTGAAGATTCTCGGCTCGGCTTCGCAGTCCGGCCCGCTCGCGGCGCAGGCCGACGATACGCAGGATGTCGTGCTCGTGCCGGCTTTCGTGGGCCTGGGCGCGCCATACTGGGACGCCGACTGCCGCGGCGCGATTTTTGGCCTCACCCGCGCGAGCGGCCCGGCGGAGCTTGCGCGCGCGGCGCTCGAATCGGTGTGCTTCCAGACGCGCGACCTGATCGAGGCCATGCGCGGCGACTGGGGCGCGGCGCGCCAGGCGGCGCTGCGGGTGGACGGCGGCATGGTGGCCTCGGACTGGACGATGCAGCGGCTCGCCGATTTTCTCGCCGCGCCCGTCGACCGGCCGAAAATTCTCGAAACGACCGCGCTCGGCGCCGCCTATCTCGCCGGGCTCCAGTCCGGCCTGTGTCCCGCGCCGCAGGAATTCAGCAAACGCTGGGCGCTCGACCGGCGCTTCACGCCGCAGATGGACAGCGCGGAGCGAGACCGTAAATATGCGCTCTGGCGCGACGCGGTCCAACGCACGCTCTCGCGCGCTTGAAGGAAAGATTTTTCGCATGGCCGGACCAAGACCGCCCGCTTTCGAAACGCTCAGCCTGCACGCGGGCCAGCACCCGGACCCTGTGACCGGCTCGCGCGCGACGCCCATCCACCAGACGACGAGCTATGTGTTCCGCGACGCCGACCATGCGGCCGCGCTGTTCAATCTCGACATCGGCGGCCATCTCTACACGCGCATGTCGAACCCGACGACCGCCGTGCTGGAGGAGCGCATCGCGGCGCTCGAAGGCGGCGCCGCGGCGGTCGCGACCGCCAGCGGCCAGGCCGCGCTGCACCTGGCCATTGCGACCCTGCTGTCGGCAGGCGACCATATCGTCGCCTCCGCCTCGCTCTACGGCGGAACGATCAACCTGCTCGCCCAGACGCTGCCGCGCTTCGGCATCACCACCACATTCGTCAAGCCGCGCGACCTCGCCGGGATGAAAGCCGCGATCGGCGAACGCACGCGACTCGTCATCGGCGAGACCATCGGAAATCCGGGGCTCGAAATTCTCGACGTGCCGAAGGCTGCCGCCATCGCGCACGAGGCGGGCCTGCCGCTGCTCATCGACAATACGTTCGCCTCGCCATATCTGTTCCGGCCGTTCGAACACGGCGCGGACATCGTCGTTCATTCGCTCACCAAATGGATCGGCGGGCACGGGATCGCGATCGGCGGCGCCGTCGTGGACGGGGGCACGTTCGACTGGACGCGGTCGAAGAAGTTTCCGACCATGACCGAACCCTACGCCGGCTACGACGGACTCGTGTTCGCCGAGGAATACGGCACGATCGCCTTCGCGCAGCGCGCGCGGTCCGAGGGGCTGCGCGATTTCGGCGCGTGCCTTTCGCCGACCAATGCGTTCTATCTGTTGCAGGGCGTGGAGACGCTGCCGCTGCGCATGGAGCGCCATGTCTCCAACACCGCCGCGGCGCTCGCCTTTCTGCAGAAAAACGAGGCCGTGGCCTGGGTGAACCATCCCACGCTCGCCGACCATCCCGACCATGCGCTGGCGCAGAAACTGCTGCCGAAGGGCGCGGGTTCGATCGTGACATTCGGCGTGAAGGGCGGCCGCGCGCGCGGCGCCAAATTCATCGAAGCGCTGTCGCTCGCCAGCCATCTCGCCAATGTCGGCGACGCCAAGACGCTGGTCATTCATCCGGCTTCGACCACGCACCGGCAGATGAACGCCGAACAGCTCGCGCGCGCGGGCGTGGGCGAGGACATGATCCGGCTGTCCGTCGGACTCGAAGCCGCAAGCGACATCATCGGCGATCTCTCGCAGGCGCTGCGCCTGTCACAGAAAGGGTGAGCGACGTGGATTTCCAGCTCGACAATCGCAACGTCCACGCCTCCACCGGCAGCGTCGCCTTCGATACGGCGAAACCAGCGGTCGTGTTTCTGCACGGCGCCGGGATGGACCATACCGTCTTCGCCTTGCAGACACGCTATTTCGCCTATCGCGGCCGCGCGTGCCTGGCGGTCGATTTTCCGGGCCACGGCAAGTCGGACGGGCCGGCGCTCGCGACCGTGGAGGAGATGGCCGACTGGGTCGCGCGCGCGCTCGATGCGCTGAAAGTCCAGAACGCCGCGCTGGTCGGCCATTCGATGGGTTCAATGGTCGCGCTTTCATGCGCGGCGCGCCATCCCGAGAAAGTGCGCGCGCTCGGGCTCATCGGCACGGCGATGGCGATGGGCGTTTCGCCGGACCTTCTGAACGCCGCCGCCGCCAACGATCCGGCGGCGTTCGACATGGTCAACCTATGGGGGTTCGGCGCGCGCGCGGGTCGTGGCGGCGCGGAGGCGCCGGGGCTATGGATGACGGGCGCGGGCGCGCGCATTCTGGCGCAGAGCGCGCCGGGCGTGCTCGCCAACGATCTTTCGGCCTGCAACGCGCATGGCGCGATCGGCGAGAACGCCGCGAAAGTCGCGTGCCCGACGCTGATCGTTCAGGGCTCGCGCGACATGATGACGCCGCTGAAAAGCGCGCGCGCGCTGGCGGGCGCGATCAAGGGCGCGCGCCTCGCCGAGATCGCCGGCGCGGGCCACATGCCGATGATCGAGCGCGAGGAGGAGACGCGCGCCGCGCTGGCGACGATTCTCTGAGCGACCGCGCGTCAGGAGGACCGGACTTCAGGAGGACCGGACTTCAGGAGGACCGGACTTCAGGAGGACCGGACGTCGCGGATCGCCTCGTCGCGCAATTCGCGACGCAGGATCTTGCCGACGTTGGTTTTCGGCAACGCCTCCCGGAACTCGATGCGCTGGGGCTGTTTGTAGCCGGTCAGCTGGCCCTTGAGGAAATTCTTCAGATCGTCGGCGGAGAGGTTGGGGTCCTTGCGCACGACGAAGAGCTGGACCGCCTCGCCGGTCCTGGCGTCGGGCGTGCCGACAGCCGCGCATTCGAGCACGCCGGGATGTTCGGCGACGACCGCCTCCACCTCGTTGGGATAGACGTTGAAGCCCGAGACGAGGATCATGTCCTTCTTGCGGTCGACGATGCGCAGATAGCCGCGCTCGTCCATCACGCCGATGTCGCCGGACTTGAAGAATCCGTCGCTCGTCATCGCCTTGGCGGTTTCCTGCGGCTGGCCCCAGTAGCCCGACATCACCTGCGGGCCACGAATGAGAACCTCGCCCGACTGGCCGAGCGGAACCGACACGCCGTCGTCGTCGGCGATGCGGATTTCAACGCCCGGCATCGGCAGGCCGACCGTGCCGGTGAATTCCTTGATGTCCGCCGGATTGCAGGTGATGCCCGAACAGGTCTCCGACAGGCCATAGCCCTCGACGATCGGCGCGCCGGTGATCTCGGCCCATTTGCGCGCGACCGATTCCTGCACCGCAGCGCCGCCGCCTGTGGACGAAACGAATTTCGAGAAATCGAGCTTCGCGAAATCGGGGTTGTGGACGAGCGCGTTGAACAGCGTGTTGACCGCCGGGAAGAAGTGGAACGTGTATTTCGATATTTCCTTCACCAGACCCGGAATGTCGCGCGGATTGGGAATGAGGATGCAGGAACCGCCGGCGCGCATCGCCATCAGCGAGCAATTGACGAATGCGTAGACGTGATAGAGGGGCAGCGCGCACACATAGATGACGCCGCCCTCGACCGGTTTGCGCTTGAGCGCCGGTTGCAGCCAGTAATCGGACGCGATGACCGCCGACAGAATGGCGCCGTGAGACAGCGAGGCGCCCTTGGCCAGGCCTGTCGTGCCGCCGGTATATTGCAGCACCGCAATGTCGTCCTTCTTGAAGGCGGGGCGCGGAACGGTCTTGCCCGCGCCGGCGGCGACCGCCTTGTTGAAGGCCACCGCCTTCGGCAGCGAGAATGGCGGCACCATCTTCCGCCGCACCACGAAATTGACGATCGCGCCCTTCACCATGCCGAGCAGATCGCCCATGCTGGCGAGCACGATGTGCTCGATCTGCGTGCGGGCGACGATCTGTTGCAGCGTGTTGGCGAAATTCTCCAGGATGATGATCGCCTTCGCGCCGGAATCCTTCATCTGGTGTTCGAGTTCGCGCGGCGTGTAGAGCGGATTGACGTTGACCGCGATGAAGCCGGCGCGCAGCACCGCCGCCACCGCCACCGGATACTGCAGCACGTTCGGCATCATGATCGCGACGCGGTCGCCGCGCTGCAGGCCCAGGCCCACGAGATAGCCTGCAAGATCGCGCGAGTATTTGTCGATATCGCCGTAGGTCATCGACTTGCCCATGCAGACATAGGCGGGCCGGTCGCGAAACTTGACGAAACTTTCCTCGATCATCGCGACGAGGGAATCATATCCGTTCGTGTCGACATCGGCCGGCACTCCCTGCGGATAGGACTTCAGCCAGAACCGCTCCATCGCAATGCTCCCTCGACGCTCACGGCCATCTTATTGTTTAAGTGTGATCTTATACCCCGTCCCGGGCCGAAGCGGTAGCCCATGGCGCGCGGATCGCCTTCTCAAATCCGGGCGAGGCCCGCTACATTGCGGCGCGGCCCGCAGGAGACGCCGGCGCCAGGAGGACGAATGAACAAGCCGTTTGCAGGCCTGCGGGCGCTGGATATCGCAACCACCATCGCCGGCCCCTATTGCGCGCGGCTGCTGGCCGATATGGGCGCGGAGGTCGTAAAAATCGAGGCGCCGGACGGGGACGTGATGCGCTCGCGCCCGCCCCTGCGCAAGGGCGTCAGCTCCGCTTTCGGCCAGCTCAACGCCGGCAAGAAGAGCGTCGTCATGGACCTCAAGCAGGCGCAGTCGGCGCAACACGTGAAGGCGCTCGCGGCGCAGGTCGACATACTGGTCGAAAACAACCGGCCGGGCGTGATGCGCCGGCTGGGGCTCGACTACGCAAGCCTGTCCGCGATCAACCCGCGGCTGATCTATTGTTCCATCTCCGGCTACGGGCAGACCGGCCCTTCGGCCGAGCGCCCGGCCTATGCGCCGGTGGTCCACGCCGATTCCGGCTACGACCTCGCCCATCTGACCTATCAGGAAGGCCGCACGCGCCCCGATTATTGCGGGATTTTTCACGCCGACGTGTTCGCCGGTCTCTACGGGTTCAGCGCCATCGCCACCGCGCTCTACCAGCGCACGATCACCGGGCGCGGCCAGCACATCGACGTGTCGATGATGGAGGCGATGCTGACGCTGACGCTCAACGAGGTGCAGGGCGCGCAATTCGCCGTGGCCAAACCGTCCCGGCCGATGTTCGGGCCGGTGGAGACCAGGGACGGCTATGTGGTGGTGGCGGTCGTCAACGAAAAGGCGTTCCGCAATTTCGTGACCGCCGCCGGGCGCCCCCAATTCATCGACGACCCGCGCTTCAAACTCTACGCCGACCGCCGCGAGAACTGGGATCAGCTCATGCACGAGATAGAGGCCTGGTCGCGCGGGCTCACGCGGGCCGAATGCATAGCGGCGTTCGAGAATCACGATGTGCCGTGCTCGGCCTATCGCACGGTCGCGGAAGCGATGGCCGATCCGCAGATCGCGCATCGCCAGGCGCTGGCGGAAATCCGCGACGCCGGCGGCGCGTTCCGCGCGATCAACCCGCCGTTTCGCATGTCCAACGCCGATACGCGCATCGCCGACCATGCGCCGGCGCTCGGCGAGCACACCGAGGAAATTCTGGCGCAGCTCGCCAAAGGGCGCTGATCACAGCGCCGCGTCGAGCCGGCGTTCGAGCGTCGCGGTTTCCTGAAGCGGTCCCGCCAGCACGCCGGCGAGGCGCACGCCGGCGGCGGGCGTCGCAGTGGGCGCAGGCGTCAACGACCAGCGCGCGCCGACCATCTGCAGCAGCGCCGGCGGCTCGCCCTGCAGCGCGCAGAACCCCTTCAGGCGCAGCAGCGCCGGCGGGGCGCCCGCAAGCGCCGCGCCAAGCCGCGCGCGGTCGAACGCGCCCGCGCGCAGATAGGAAAACCGCGTGAAGCGGGTTTCGTGCCGGGTCGCGTCCGGCGCGCGCGGACGGTCCTCGTGCGCCACATCCATCAGTTCGAACGGAGCGGCGCCGTTTTCGATTTCGACGATCCGCGCGTCCGCGCGCTGTTGCGCGATCGACGCCCGCGCGGCGGCGCGCGCGGCTGCGTCGACCAGGTCGCATTTGGTCAGGAGCACGATGTCGGCGCCGGCGATCTGCGCGCCGACAATGTCGCCGATGCGGGCGTCGCGCATTTGCGCGGCGATGGCGGTCGCGTCGGCGACGCAGAAGACGGCGCCGAGCGTCAGCGCGCGATCGAGATACGCGATCTCGGCGATGCGCCAGGGATCGCCGACGCCCGACGCTTCGATGACGATGGCGTCGAGATCCTCGCCCGCCTCCACCACCTCGCCCAGCGCCTGCGCCAGATCGTCGCCGAGACTGCAGCAGACACAGCCGTTGGCGAGCCGCGTCACACGCCCGCGCGCGCCCGCGATCAGCGAGGCGTCGATATTGATGGCGCCGAAATCGTTGACCAGCACGCCCGCGCGCAGGCGACCGCGCGCCAGAATGTCGTTGATCAGCGTCGTCTTTCCGGCGCCGAGAAAGCCGCCGAACACGTAGAGCGGAATGCGGCGCATGCGGGCTCAGGCCACGCCGCGCGCGCGCCCTTCCCAATAGGGCGCGCGCAACGCCTTGCGATCGAGTTTGCCGAGGCCGGTGACCGGGATGGAGGGGACGAAATCAATGGTCTTGGGCGACCAGGGCGCGCCGCGTCGCTCCTTCACATGGGCCTGCAAGGTCGCCGCATCCACGTTGGCGCCGGATTTCAGCACCACGAAGGCCTTCACCGCCTCGCCCCACTTGTCGTCCGGCACGCCGATCACGCAGGCCGAGGCGACCGCGCCATGCGCCATCAACGCGTCCTCCACCTCGCGCGGATAGATGTTGAAGCCGCCCGAGATGATCATGTCCTTGGTGCGGTCGACGATGTAGAGATAGCCCTCCTCGTCGCGCACGGCGACGTCGCCTGTGTGCAGCCAGCCGCCCTTGAACGCTTCCTCCGTCGCCTCCGGCCGCTTCCAGTAGCCGTTCATGACGAGGGGGCCGCGCACGCAGATTTCGCCCGGCTCGCCGACGGCGACCTCACGCATCTCGGAATCGAACAGCTTGACCTGCACCAGCGGCGTCGGCCGGCCGCACGAACCAAGCCGCCTGATGTTGGCCGGGTCGTGATCGGCCTTGCGCAGCGTGGTCACGCATTGCGGCGCCTCCGTCTGGCCGTAGAGCTGGACGAAAACGGGGCCGAAAATCTTCATGCCTTCCAGCAGGCGGTCCGGCGACATGGGCGCCGCGCCATAGGTGATCATCTGCAAAGAGGAGAGATCGTAGCGCGCGCGCACGTCGGCGGCGTCGATCAGCCCGTAGATGATGGTCGGCACCAGAAAGGCGCAGGTGATCTTTTCTTCCTGAATCGTGCGGCAATAGGTCTCCATGTCGAAGCCCGGAAGGAGCCGCGTGAAGCCGCCGCGATACATGACCGGAAACACCGTGACGCCGGCCGCGTGACTGATGGGGGTCGCCGCCAGATAGCGAATGTCCTGCGGCCAGTCCCAGTCGGCGTAGAGCGTGACGAACATCGCCACCAGGGCGCGATGCGAGATCATCACGCCCTTCGACTTGCCGGTCGTGCCGCCGGTATAGGCCAGCCAGCAGATGTCTTCCGCCTGGCTCGCCGGCTCGAGCGGCGCAACGGGGCAGCGCGGCAACTCCTCCAGAAGATCGCGCGCACCGGCGACAGGGCCGAACGAGAGAAGATGTTTGAGCTTCGGCGCGCGCGCGCGGATCGCAAGTCCGCGTTCGGAAAACTTGCCGCTCTCGACCACGAGCGCGTCGATCTCGGCGTCGTCGACGATGAAGGCGTGATCGTCCTCGGCGGCGAGCGGATGCAGCGGCGTGTAGCGCAGGCCCATGATGGCCGCCGCGCAGATGATGGCCCAGGATTCGACCCGGTTGCCGGACAGGACCGAGACGGCGTCGCCCTTCTTCAGGCCGAGATCGCCAAAAAACGAGATGAGCCGGCCGATCGTCTGGCCCAGATCGCGATAGGTCCAGCGCTGGCGCTCGTCGGCGATGGCGAGGCGGTCGGCGTGGCGCCGGATGGCGGCCACAATCATGTCGCCGGCCGCGCCGCCCGTATACAGTTCCCGCATCCCCGATCCTCCCGTTCGAATATGGCGTTTCATCGCAATTTAGCGGCTCGGCGCGCGGCGCGCCACTTGCGACGCGCGCGCGGCATGCGCACGATGGGCGAAAGCGGGAGGATGGGATGAGTCATGTGCTGGCCGCGGCGCGAACGTTTGCGCAACAGGCGAAGGACCGGGCGCGCGAAATCGAGACAGCGCGGCGCCTGCCGGCCGATCTCGCGAGGGGCATGGCGCGCGCGGGCCTGTTTCGCGTGGCGGTCCCGCGCGACATCGGCGGGCTGGAGGAAGCGCCCGCCGTCATTTTCGAGATGATCGAGACGCTGGGGCGCGGCGACGCCTCGACCGCCTGGTGCGCGATGATCGGCGCGACGACGGGCGTGAACGCGGCCTATCTCGATCCCGCGATCGCGCGCGACATCTATGCCGACGCGGAGACGATCACCGGCGGCGTGTTCGCGCCGATGGGCCGCGCGCGCGTGGAGGGCGACGGCTTCGTGCTGGACGGCAAGTGGCAATGGGCCTCGGGCTCGGCCAATTGCGGCTGGCTGGGCGGCGGCGCCATCGTGATGGAGAACGGCGCGCCGCGCATCGGCGCCAACGGCGCGCCCGAGCACCGCATGCTGCTCTTTCCGGCGCGCGAGGCGCGGCTGATCGATTCCTGGCATGTGGCGGGCCTGTGCGGCACGGGGTCGGGCGAAATGGAAGTGCACGGGCTGAGCGTGCCGCGCGCGCGTTCGGTCGCGTTGATGACCGACAAGCCCGTGGCGCAGGGCGCGCTCTACGCCTTCCCCGTCTTCGGCCTGCTCGCGCTCGGCGTCGCCGCCGTGCTCATCGGCAACGCCTATGGCGCGATGGACGATCTGGTCGCGCTCGCCGGCGGCAAGCGGCCGCAAGGCTCGCGCCGCACGCTCGCCGAGCGCGCGACCGCGCAGGCGGGGCTGGCGGAGGCGGCCGCGCGGCTGCACGCCGCCCGCGCCTATTATTACGACAGCGTGGCGCGCGGCTGGGAGCGCGCGCAGAGCGCGGGCGACATCGATGTCGGGACGCGCGCGGAACTGCGGCTGGCGGCGACCCACGCCGCGCGCACGTCGGCCGACGTCGTGCGCGTTCTGCACGATCTGGGCGGCGGCTCATCGGTCTTTCTGTCGCACCCGCTGCAGCGCCGGCTGCGCGATGCGCAGGTGGGGATACAGCATATGATGGTGGCGGCTCCGACCTACGAACTGGTCGGGCGCGTGTTGATGGGGCTTTCGACCGACGCCTCGCAACTTTGATCCTGCGTTCGCCATCGGCGCGACGCAGGGAATGCAACAGGATGAGGGTGGAGACATGACCCGCGGATTGCTCGAGGACGCTTCGTTCAACCAGTCGCCGACGTTCGAGAACGTCGATCTGTTTTCCGCCGACCGCACGCTGGTCGACGCGGCCAAACGCTACGGGCTGGACGAGGCGGCGCTGTCGGCCTGCGGGCGCGACTACGGCTCGGCCGAAACGCTCGATCTCGGGCGCATCGCCAACGAGAACACGCCGAAACTGCGCACGATGGACGCCAAGGGCAACCGTATCGACCGGGTGGAGTTTCATCCCGCCTATCACGCGCTGATGGCCAAGAGCATCGGCTATGGCATCCACGCCTCCGTCCACGACGGCAGCGAGAAACACGCCCCGATGACGCAGCGCGCGGTGCGGCTCTACATGGCCACGCAAGCGGAGGCCGGCCATCTGTGCCCCGTGACGATGACGCACGCCTGCGTCGGCGCGATGGCGAGCGACCCGCAGGTTCTCGGCGAATGGAAGTCGCGCATTGTCGACCGCACCTACGACCCCGCGCAGAAGCCGTGGTGGGAGAAAAAGGGCGTGACGATCGGCATGGGCATGACCGAGCGCCAGGGCGGCACGGACGTGCGGGCCAACATCTCGTACGCCCAGTCGCAGGGCGACCATGTCGAAATCACCGGGCACAAATGGTTCATGTCGGCGCCGATGTGCGACGCCTTTCTCGTGCTGGCGCAAGCCGACGGCGGTCTGACCTGTTACCTGCTGCCGCGCTACCGGCCGGACGGCTCGATCAACGGCCTGCGGTTCCAGCGCCTGAAGGACAAGCTCGGCAACCGGTCGAACGCCTCCTCGGAAGTGGAGTTCCACGGCGCCTATGCGCGGCGGGTGGGCGCGGAAGGCGCGGGCGTGCGCACCATCATCGAGATGGTGCAGCTCACGCGCATCGATTGCGCGGTGTCGTCGGCCGGCCTGATGCGCATCGCGCTGTCGAACGCCATCCACCACATCCGCAACCGTTCGGTGTTCCAGCGGCGGCTGGTCGACCAGCCGGCCATGCGGGCGGTGGCGGCCGATCTCGCGCTCGAGCTCGAAGCGCAGACGGCGCTCGTGTTGCGGCTCGCGCATGCCGCCGACCGCATCGCCGATCCGAGAGAGGCGGCCTGGTCGCGGCTGCTGACGCCGGCGATCAAATATTTCGTGTGCAAGTCGGCGCCGCAATTCGTCTACGAATCGCTCGAATGCCAGGGCGGCAACGGCTACAGCGAGGAAGTGCCGCTGGCGCGCTACTTCCGCGAGTCGCCGCTGAACGCGATCTGGGAAGGCTCCGGCAACGTGATGGCGCTCGACATTCTGCGCGCGGTCAGCCGCGGGCCGGAGGCCGCGCGCGCCACGCTGTCGGCGCTGGTGGCGCAGGCGTCCGAGGTCTGCAACATCGCGCCGCTCGCCGCCGAGATCGAACGGCTGATGTTGTCGGGCGAGGCCGAACGGCGCGCGCGTTTCATCTGCGAGGGGCTGGCGCGGATCGCCGCCATCGCCGCGCTGGTGGAAGCCGGCTCGCCCTACGCGGCGCTCTACGCGCGCACGCGGCTCAACGGCTCCGGCATGGCGCAGTACGGCGCGCACGACCTCGGCTTTGCGACCGAAACGGCGTTGATGGAGCGCGCGCTCGCCCATTGATCCGACTCAGTCGTCGGCCACGCTCATTTCCAGCCGGTCGAGCTGGCGCTGGACGATCTGAAAGGCGTCGTCGCCGATTTCGCCGGCCGCCCGCATTTCCAGAAGCCTGCGGCGCGCGGCGATGATCGCGCGCTGATGCAGCCGGTCCTCCTGCGAGACGCTCGGCGCGAAGGCGTCGGGCGCGGAATCGGCGATGGCGACGAGGCTCGCATATTCGGCGCGCACGCGTTCGGCCGCCTCGCCGGCCTGGCTTTCGAGAGCGGCATGCGCGGCGCGCATCGCCTCGGTGCGCGCGTGGCCGATTTCGCGATCGTGCTGCTCGTCCTGCGGCAGATCGAGCACGCGCAGCAGCGGGCCGAGCGTGAAGCCCTGCAACACCAGCGTGCCGAGCACGACGACGAAGGCGCAGAACACGATGAGATCGCGCTCGGGAAAGGCGCCCTGGCCGTCCGCCGCGCCCTGCGGCAGCGCGAGCGCGGCGGCCAGCGAGAGGATGCCGCGCATGCCGCACCACGACACGATGAGCCCGGCGCGCGCGGTCGGGCGCACCGCCGGATTGATGGGGCTATAGCCGCGCAGCCGCGCGCGCAGCGCCACGCCCGCGCCATAGAGAAACACCCACGCAAACCGCACCGCGACGACGGTCGCCAGCACCGCGAGCGCGATTTCGAAATAATTGAGCCGTTCGCGCGCGTCGAGCCGCTCCATGATCGGGCCGATCTGCAATCCGATCAGCACGAAGGCGAGCGCGTTGAGGAAGAAGATCGCCGTCTCCCACACCGAATGCGAGGGCAGGCGCAGCCGCGCGGGCATTTTCGCCGGCGCGATCCGCCCGACGACGACCGCGTAGGTCACCACGGCGAGCACGGCGGACAGGTGCAGCCGCTCGGCGGCGAGCCAAACGCCGAACGCGAAAACGAACTGCACGAGAATGGCGCTCGGCGCGTCCTCGAACCGGCGCGAAAGCCGCGCGAAGGCGAGCGCGCAGAGCCAGCCGAAACCTACCGACACCGGCACGCTCGCCAGAAGCGCCAACCCGTCGGTCCAGAACGCGAAATGCGCGCCCGCCGCGATGACGGCCGCGCGATAGATGACCAGCGCGCTCGCATCGTTCAACAGGCTTTCGCCTTCCAGAATCGTCACCAGCCGGCGCGGCGGATTGACATGGCGCAGAACGGTCGAGGCGGCGACCGCATCCGGCGGGGCGACGATGGCGCCGAGCGCGATCGCCGCCGCCAGAGGCAGCGCGGGCCACAGCCATCGCGCGACAAGTGCGACGACGATCGTCGTGAGCGCGACCGCCACCAGCACGAGACCTGCGACCGGCCGCCAGTCGCGCCTGAGATCGCGCACCGAAACGCCGTAGCCCGCCTCCACCAGCACCGGCGCGACGAACAGCGCGAGCGCCAGCTCCGGCTCCAGCTCCACGCGCGGCATGCCGGGCGCGAACGCCAGACCCGCCCCCACCAGCGCGAGAAAGGCCGGATAGGGCGCGCCGATCTTGCGCGACAGGCCGGCAAGCGCGACCGCGACCGCAAGCAGCGCGATGACGGACTCGAACAGGAACAAATCACACCACCAGCGTCAGCCGCTCCGCCGCGCGCGTGACGCCCGTATAGAGCCAGCGCGCGCGATGCTCCCGGAAAGCATAGCTTTCATCGAACAAAATGACATCGTTCCATTGCGAGCCCTGCGCCTTGTGCACGGTGAGCGCGTAGCCGTAGTCGAATTCGTCCGAATTGCGCCGCAAAGAATAGGGAATTTCCTCGTCCTGCCCGCTGAAGAACTGCGGCAGCACGGCCACGCGCTGCGGTTTGACGCCCGGCATGTCCTCGGGCGCGACCGTCAGGCGCAGCTTTCCGCGCCGCACGCCGGAAGCGCGCGCCACGCGAAAGGTCGCGCCGTTCAACAAGCCCTTGGCGCGGTTGTTGCGCAGGCACACCAGCTTTTCGCCGGCCTGGGGCGTCTCTCCGGAAAAGCCCGCCAGCTCCCGCAGTCGCCGATTGTAGGCGTGGCGCGTGCGATTGAGACCGACCAGCACCTGATCGGCGGCCTGCACGGCGGCGGTATCGATCTCGCTCCTGCCGATCACCCGGCTCCCGCCGTAGACGCCGCGCGCCGGCCGCCCGCCCTCGCGCACCAGCATCGACAAACGCACGATCGGGTTGTCGGCCGCCTGCCGGTGAACCTCCGTCAGCATGACGTCGGGCGCGCCCTCGGTGAAATATCCCCCGCCCTTCACCGGCGGCAATTGCGCGGGATCGCCCAGCACCAGCACTTTCTTGCCGAACGACAGGAGGTCGCGGCCCAGTTCCTCGTCGACCATCGAACATTCGTCGATGACGATGAGGCTGGCGCTGGCGGCCGGCGCGTCCTCGTTCAGTTCGAACGAGGGTTCTTCGGCGTCGAGGTCCTTGGGCCGGTAGATCATGGAATGGATGGTGCGCGCGTCCGCGCAGCCTTTCGAGCGCATGACGAGCGCGGCCTTGCCGGTGAAGGCGCCGAACGCCGTCTCGCCATCGACATGTTCGGCCAGATGGCGCGCAAGCGTGGTCTTGCCCGTGCCGGCGTAGCCGAACAGCCGGAAAATCTGCGGCGCGCGCGGCGCGGCGAGCCACTGCGCGACGGCCGCGAGCGCGCGGTCCTGTTCGGCTGTCCAGTTCATGAGGGCAGACGAATCGACGCGCGCATCTCAGAAGCGAAAAGCGCCGAGGAACAGGTCCGGCCAGGCCGCGTTGTTCGGCGCGTCGAGCGCGGTGGGGAACACCTCGCCGCTCTCCTCGCAGGCGCAGCGGGCGCGGTTGACGAACGTGACTTCGATCGTGCTCGGCACGGGCACGTTGGCGATGTTGACCATCGGCGTGCAGTTGTTGCCGTGGACATGGGCCACGAAGAAGGCGCGGTTGAGCTTTTCGAACACCCGATGAGCGCGCTGGCGGAACGGATCGAGCGCGAGAAACTGAAGGTCGTGGAATTCGCAGACGATCTGGGCGCACCGGGCGAGCACATCCGGCGGGCAGGCGTCGAGCATCGGCCACTCGTCGCCCTCGATGTCGCATTTCAGAAGCACGTCGTGCGGCCCCGCGCCGCCGTTGGCGCGCACGAGATCGGGCAGCGTCGCGCAGCCCTCGCCCGGCGCGGCGGCGATCATGGTCTTGTGGAACTCGAGCAACGGATGCGTGGAGGGGGCGCGCTCGATCGTGTGGTCGAATTGCAGGACGCGCACGCCACGCTCCGCGATTTCGAGATCCCACGTGTCGTTGTCGTTGACGCCGAACGACAAACCGCAGGCCAGACCCTCGAAATCGTCGAGGCAGACGTAGCCCCCGTCGCCGGGATCGCCGACCCGGATCTTGCGCTTGCCTGTGGGCGCCATCGGACGGAGCCAGCGAAGCGTGGCGAGAATATCGGGCTGCGACGCGGCGACGAGATCGAGCGCGCGGCTCACGCTTTTCTCCACGCGGTCGAGGCGCGCGGTCATTTCGGCATGGCGCCAGGTAATGTCGTTGACGCTGGGCGGCATGGTCTTGCGGCGCAGATCGTGGAATTTTTCGGACAGGCTCGGCATCAGGTTTGCGCCTTCTGGCATGCAATCTGGTAATCGCGGTTTCTTATCATATCGGTGAGCGCGCGTGCGCTCTCGCGCCATGTGAGACAGGGGATTTCCTGCGCGACGCGCGGTCTGGCGAGCGCCGCCGCCAGCGCCCCGGCGAGCGCGTCCGGATTTGCGACCTCGAAATAATCGATTCGGTCGCCGGCGATTTCGCGGAACACGGGAATGTCGCTGGCCACGATCGGCGCGCCGAAATGGGCGGCCTCGATCAGCGGCAGGCCGAACCCCTCGGCGATCGAGGGATAGACGAGCGCGCGCGCCGCCGCGTAAAGACGCGCAAGCTCGGCGTCGTCGGCGTTGTCGAGCCAGAACAGGCGCCTGTTCTTTTCGGGATGGCCGGCGATGCGGGCGGCGAGCGCGTCCGAACTCCAGCCGCGCCGGCCGACGATCACGTAATTGACGTCGAGACCACGCGCCCAGGCGCGCTCCATGGCGTCGAGCGCGATGGCGTAACCCTTGCGCGGCTCCAGCGTGCCGACCGACAGAAAGAACGGCCGCGCAACGATCGCGGCGTTGGACGGCGGGCCGAGCTTTTCGGGCGCGCGGCTGTCGAGATCGGCGCCCAGATGAAACCAGCCGACGGCGATGCTGTCCGCGCGCGGCTCGCCGCTGCGCCGGAGCCACGCGTCGAACTCCAGCGCCGTGGCGCGCGAAATGGCGACCGCGGACGAATAAAACGGCATGAGCTTGCGGAACCAGTCCTCGAAGGCGAGCGCCGTCTGGAGCGTCGTCACGCCGGGATAGTGGATCGGCACGAGATCGTAGACGCCGAGCACCGCCTGCGCGCCGGCGTTGCAGGCCGCCTCGAGCGCGGCGCGATAGGTCGCGGTTGCGTTCCAGCCGGCGTCCAGCAGCACAATGCGGTCGCCGGGACGAAACGCGACGGGTTCGCCGTCCGGAAAGAAACAGAACCGCCCGCCTTCGACGACAACCGGCGCCGCCCAGCCTTCGCGCGCCGCCTCGCGGCTGATCTCGCGCACCACGCGCGGGATGCCCGACAGATAGGCCGCGCCGGCAGTGATGGTGGCGTCGATGAGAATGCGCACGCCCTCCGGCCGGCGCGCGCGCTGCAACGCCGCCGCATCCGCGGCCTTGATGGCGGCGGCGAAACCGGCGCCGACCGCGGAGGAGGATTTCGTGCCGTCGTGCAGATGGCCGAGGCCGACGAGGCGCGTGAGCGTCCAGTAGAAGCGCCGCCCGTGCAGGCAGACGAATTGCAGCCAGCCCGGCACGGATTCCAGCCGCTCGCGCAGAACCTCGTTCTCGCGCATCAAATGGCCGATCTGGTACCGCGCGACCTCGTCCAGCATGGACCCTCCGTCTGCGAACCGCCCCCGGCGATCCGGGCCATGGTCTAGAACATCGCATCACAAAGGGGAAACCGGATTTGCGCCGCAAGAGGCGCGCCGTCGCCGGCGCGCCCCGCAAACGTGTCCTGCGCGGCGGCTAGTGTTTGCCGTGATCGCCCTGCGCGGACGCAGGGGCGGAATGGTCCATGCCCGCCCCCCGCCAGCCGCCGAGGCGCGGGTCGACCATGCCGGCGACCATCGCCACATGCCCCACCACCAGAAACAGCGAAATGAGGCCCGCGTGGATGGCGAGCTTCTGGCGCGGGGTGCGGCTGGAGAAGATCACGCCCAGTTCCAGCAGCGCGATTCCCCCGAGCGGGATGACGCCCGCCAGGTAGGAGCCGACCGCCAGCATGTCGATCCAGCCGCGCCATTGGCCTGTCTGCGTCAACGGCACGACAGCCGTGAAGAACAGATAGACGAACACGGCCGCGAAGTAGACGCCGACGAGAACGCCCGCCGCGCGGTTGATGGCGCGCACGACGCCGGTGTGGGCGTCGTTATACAGAATGTAGAACTCGGTGATCGCCAGCGTCTCGGCCAGAATGACCGGGACAGCCATGAAAATCAGCAAGTTGGTGAAGGAGCTGAGTAGCTCCATGTAATGGGTCATGACCATGGGGAAGCTTTCCCTCGAAGGATGGAATACGAGCGGGTGAGGAAAACCGGCTCAGGCGCGCGGGGGCGGCAGCGGCGGGGCGCGCGTCACATCTTCGAGGGGGAAAGCCGGCGGCAGGAGACGCGCCGTCTGGAACGCGGCCCGCGTGGGCGCGGCGCGCTCGGCCGGGACGGCCATGCAGCACAACATGGGGCACAGCGCGCCCTGCCCTGCGGCGGACGCGGTCGCATCGCCGACGTCGCCGGCGTCATCCTGCGAGGCGTGGTCGTGCGCGGCGGGGGCGGCCAGGGCGTTGTGGGCGGCGTGGCGGACGGCGTGGTCGGCGGCGGCGCTCGCCCCGCCGGCGCTTGCGGCATGGGCGCAATGCGTGGCCCCGCCGACGCCCAGAACCAGGGCGGCGGCCAGCGCCAGAAGCCTGCCCAGACGAACCATCGCAGCGACCCCGCGCGCCCGAACGCGCGCTCGTTCTGGATACACCGTTTCGTCCGCGCCCGAAAGCGGGCGTCGCGAGGGTCGCTTACGCTGCATTGCACATATGCGAGAAATGCCTATGAACTCATAGCGGTCTCTCGCCAGACAAGAAAACGTTTTCGCAGGCGCGGCAAAAAATCCTTGACATTTTGTGCGCCGCAATATCATATGCGCTCCATGCAATGAGCCTCCCTCGTTGCATAGCCCTCCTTGGGCGTTTCCTCCCTAGACTTGGGCCGCCGGCTTGCCGGTGGCCCTTTTTTCTTGAAAGTCCGCCGGCTTGCCGGTGGCCCTTTTTTCTTGTCCCCTGTCGGCAACGAACGGGGGGACAGATGGCTTTCGATCCTGACGCGCGCAATCTCATCGAACTCGTGAAGGCGTCCGGCCGGCCGCCGATCGACACCATGACGCCGGCCGAAGCGCGAGAGGCCTATCAGCGCGCCAGCCAGCTGTTTTCGCCCGACAGGCCCGAGATGGCGGAATTGCGCGATCTCGCCGCCGAAGGTCCCGACGGGCCCATCGGGCTGCGGCTCTACCGCGGCAAGGGCGCGCCGGTCGAAGCCGCGGCGGCGCTCGTCTATCTGCATGGCGGCGGCTGGACGATCGGCGATCTCGACACGCACGACTATGTCTGCCGGAAATTCGCCAATGACGCGCGCTGCGTCGTGATCTCGGTCGACTACCGGCTCGCGCCGGAACACAAACATCCCAAGCCGCTCGAAGATTGCATCGCTGCCGCCAGATGGATCGCCGCCAATGCCGGCGCGCTGGGAATCGACGCCGGGAAACTGGCGATCGGGGGCGACAGCGCGGGCGGCAATCTCTCGGCCGTGCTGACCCTCATCGCGCGCGAGGGCGGCGCGCCCAAGTTCGTTTTCCAGATGCTGCTCTATCCGGCCGTGGACGCCACGATGCGGCACGCCTCCTACAAGACCATTCCGGACGACGTTCCGCTGACGGAGAAGACCACGCGCTACTTCCTCGACCATTACATCAACGGCGAGGCCGACAAGCTCGACTGGCGCGTCTCGCCGCTGCGGGCGGGCTCGTTCGAGAACCTGCCGCCCGCCTTCGTTCTCACCGCGCGACACGATCCCTTGTGCGACGAGGGCCGCGACTATGCGCAGGCGCTGGAGAAGGCCGGGGTGCGCGTGTGGTCTGTGGACCTCAACGACCAGGTGCACGGCTTTCTCACCAACGGCAAGATGATCCGCGCGGCGGACATGGCGCTCGACATGGCCAGCGCCGCGCTGCGCTACGGATTCCTGATCGCCTGACGCGCGGCGCGGGCGCTTGCCAGCACCCGCGCACTCGCTTTTACTGAGGCCAAACAAGAGTCCCTCCGCCGAAATCCTTCGCGCGCGACAAGGACCGTTTCAGGAGGAAAGCGATGAATTCTCGTTTGCTCGGGTGGACGCTCGCCGGCGTCGTGGCTTTCGCCGCGCCGGCCTTCGCGCAGAAGAAATACGATTCCGGCGCGACCGATACGGAAGTGAAGATCGGCCATACCAATCCCTACAGCGGGCCGGCGTCGGCCTACGGGCAGGTCGGCAAGACGCAGGCCGCCTATTTCAGGATGATCAACGACAACGGCGGCGTGAACGGGCGCAAGATCAATTTCATCAGCTACGACGACGCCTACAATCCGCCGAAGGCCGTCGAGCAGACGCGCAAGCTCGTCGAAAGCGACGAGGTGCTGTTCCTGTTCCAGGGGTTGGGGACCGCCGCGCAGTCGTCCGTCCAGAAATATCTCAACAACAAAAAGATTCCGCAGCTGTTCGTCTCGTCGGGCGCGACGCGCTTCACCGATCCCAAGACCTATCCGTGGACGATGGCGTTCAATCCGAACTACCAGTCGGAAGGACACATCTACGCGCAGCTCATTCTCAAGTCCTATCCCAACGCGAAGATCGGCATTCTCTACCAGAACGACGATTTCGGTAAGGATTACGTGATCGGCCTGAAGGACGCGCTGGGCGACAAGGCGAAGACGATGATCGTCGCCGAGGCGCCCTACGAGGTGAGCGATCCGACGGTCGACTCGCAGATGGTGAAGCTGAAGGCTTCCGGCGCCGATCTTTTCTTCAACGTCACCACGCCGAAATTCGCCGCGCAGTCGATCAAGAAGGCGGCGGAGATGGGCTGGAAGCCGGTGCATCTGCTCAACATCAACGCCACCGCGGTCGGTCAGGTGATGATTCCGGCGGGGCCCGAAAACTCCAAGGGCACGATCAGCGTCAACTACGGCAAGGACCCGCTCGACCCGCAATGGGCCAACGACGCCGGCATGAAGCGCTACAAGGCGTTCATGGCCAAATATCTTCCCGAACTCGACGCCAACAGCGGCCTTTCGGCCTACGGCTATTCGACCAGCGAACTGATGGTGCACGTGCTCAAGCAGGCAGGCGACGAACTGACGCGCGCCAACTTGATGAAGCAGGCCACCAACATCAAGGGCTTCACCGGCGACCTCGCGCTGCCCGGCATGAAGATCTTCACCGCACCGGACGACTATCGCGTGAACAAGCAGTTCCAGCTGATGAAATTCTCCGGCGAGCGCTGGGAGTTGTTCGGCGAACTACTCACCGACACGTTCAAGAAGGCGACAAACTGACGCACGACGCCGCATTGGAAGGGCGCGCCCTGCGGCGCGCCCTTTTCATTTCGGCGTTGCTTGACTAGACACGCCGTCGGTCGGCCATGCCGGGATCAGGTCGGCGCACGGCCTGCGCACGCCCGGCTCTTTCTTTCCATCGCCAGGCCGACAGGACTCCCTCCGCCGAAATCGTTCGGGAGGGACGGGGATGGCTTCAGGAGTCAAGAAATGAATTCTCGTTTGCTCGGTTGGACGCTCGCGGGCGCCGTGGCGTTCGCCACGCCGGCTTTCGCGCAGAAGAAATACGATTTGGGCGCGACCGACACGGAGATCAAGATCGGCCACACCAATCCCTACAGCGGACCGGCGTCGGCCTTCGGGCAGGTTGGCAAGGCGCAGGCCGCCTATTTCAAGATGATCAACGACAACGGCGGCGTGAACGGACGCAAGATCAATTTCGTCAGCTACGACGACGCCTACAATCCGCCGAAGGCCGTCGAGCAGACGCGCAAGCTCGTCGAAAGCGACGAGGTGCTGTTCCTGTTCCAGGGGTTGGGGACCGCCGCGCAGTCGTCCGTCCAGAAATATCTCAACAACAAAAAGATTCCGCAGCTGTTCGTCTCGTCGGGCGCGACGCGCTTCACCGATCCCAAGACCTATCCGTGGACGATGGCGTTCAATCCGAACTACCAGTCGGAAGGACACATCTACGCGCAGCTCATTCTCAAGTCCTATCCCAACGCGAAGATCGGCATTCTCTACCAGAACGACGATTTCGGTAAGGATTACGTGATCGGCCTGAAGGACGCGCTGGGCGACAAGGCGAAAACCATGATCGTCGCCGAGACGCCCTATGAGGTGAGCGATCCGACGGTCGACTCGCAGATGGTGAAGCTGAAAGCCTCCGGCGCCGATCTGTTCTTCAACGTCTCCACGCCGAAATTCGCCGCGCAGTCGATCAAGAAGGCGGCCGAACTCGGCTGGAAGCCGGTGCACCTGCTCAACATCAACTCGACCTCTGTCGGCGAGGTGATGCTTCCCGCCGGGGCCGATAACTCCAAGGGCACGATCAGCGTCAACTACCGCAAGGACCCGCTCGACCCGCAATGGGCCAACGACGAGGGCATGAAGCGCTACAAGGCGTTCATGGCCAAATACGCGCCGGAACTCGACGCCAACAGCGGCCTGCCCGCCTACGGCTATCTGACGGCCCAGATGATGACGCATGTCCTCAAGGAATGCGGCGACGATCTGACGCGCGCCAACGTGATGAAACAGGCCACCAACATCAAGGGCTACGTCGGCGACCTGACCCTGCCCGGCATGAAGATCACGACGGCGCCGGACGACTATCGCGTGAACAAGCAGTTCCAGTTGATGAAGTTCAACGGTCAGCGCTGGGAACTGTTCGGAGACATTCTCACCGACACGTTCCAGAAGGCGTCGAACTGAGCGCGCGATCGATTCGCGGGCGCGCGCCCCTCACCCTGCCCTCTCCCCGCTTGCGGGGAGAGGGTTTCGCGCTCGGTCACGCCGCATTCAGTTCGAATTCCTTCTCGATCGCCGCAAGCCCCGTCGGCGCCGGCAGCGTTTCGGAATAGGCGGGTCGGTCGCCCTGAAAGATGATTCCGCTCGCCAGCTCGTTGACCGACAGCGCCATCGCCATAGCGGCCGCGCGATCCGTGTTTACGCTGAGCGCGCCGCGCTGCACGGCCTTCTTCCACTCCATCTCCTCCGGGCGGAAGGTGATGCAGGGCGAGAGCACCTCGACGAAACTGAAGCCCGGATGGCGTATGGCGGCGACGAGGATGTCGGCCAGCGGCTTCACGTCCAGCGCAAAGCCGCGCGCGACGAAATTGGCGCCGGCGGCGAGCGCGATGGCGAGCGGCGAGAACGGCTGCACGCCGGAGCCGCCGGGCGCGATGTCGGAATCCCAGTCGGCTTCCGTCGTCGGCGAGGGCTGGCCCTTGGTCATGCCGTAAACGCGGTTGTCCATGACGATATAGGTGAGGTTCACGTTGCGGCGGCAGGCGTGCAGGAAGTGATTGCCGCCGATCGAATAGCCGTCGCCGTCGCCGCCGACCACGATCACTTCGAGATCGGGCCGCGCGAGTTTCAACCCGGCCGCGACCGGCAACGCGCGACCATGCACGCCGTGGAATCCGTAGGCGCTGGTGTAGGCCGGCAGGCGCGAGGAGCACCCGATGCCCGACACGAGCGCCACCTCATGCGGCGGGCGGCCGTGGGCCGCGAGCGCGCGCTGCAATGATTGCAGCACGCCGAAGTCGCCGCAGCCGGGACACCAGATCGGCTCCACGCCGGATTTGAAATCCTTCAACGTCAGCGGCTGATGGCAGGCGGGCGCGGCCGTTTCGTGAATGCTCATCGTTTCCTCACGCCAGATAGGTTGCGATTTCGCCCGGCCGGAACGGCAACGGGCCCGGCCGCGCCAGACTTTCGGCGTGGGCCGGCAGGGCTTTCTCCGCCAACAGGTGGCGATAGAGCTGCCCCGAATGGTTCTGCTCGACGACGATCACGCGTTGCGCGTCCTTGAGCGCCGCGGCGATCGCTTGCGTGGGCGCGGGCGCGAGCAGCCGCAGCGCCACCACTTTCACCTTCATGCCGCTTTCGCCCAGCCGGCGCGCTGCCTCCTTCACCGGCCCGACGGTCGAACCGAATGCGACGACCGCGACCTCGCCCTCGCCATGGATTTCGCCCCACGTCTCACCGTAGTCGAAATCGCGCAGCTTGGCGCGCCGCTTGTCGAGTCCTGCGACATGGAACTTTGCAGCGTTGGAAGGATGCCCGTAGTCGTCGTGGCTCAATCCGTCGGCCACCCATTGCTGGCCGGGCGCGCCGGGCGCGGGCATGGGCGACACGTTGTCGGGCGTGGCGACGTAGCGATGGAAATCGGCGCCGGTGGCTGAACTCTCCGCCTTGCGTTTGAGCGGCGCGGGACGTCGGGCGGGCGGATCGATCACTGTTTCGGTCTGGCCGAACGACTGATCGGACAGAACGAACACCGGGGTCTGCAACGCCTCGGCCAGATGGACAGCACGCTCCGTCGTCGGCGCGCAATCGGCGATGGACAGCGGCGCGAGCACGATGCGCGGCGCATCGCCGTGCGTTCCGTGCAGCACGAGGTCCAGATCGCCCTGGTCGCTCTTGGTCGGGATGCCGGTCGAAGGGCCGACGCGCATGACGTTGACGATGACGAGCGGCAGTTCGGCCATCGCGGCCAGTCCGATCGTCTCGACTTTCAGCGCAAGACCCGGCCCGGAGGTGACGGTCATCGACGGCAGGCCGCCGTAGCTGGCGCCGAGCGCCATGTTGATGGCCGCGATCTCGTCCTCCGCCAGCATCGCGCGACCGCCCACCGCCGCCATGCGCGGGGCGAGCCATTCGGTGATCTCGGTCGCAGGCGTGATCGGATAGGCGGCGACGAACCGCACGCCGCCGCGCAACGCGCCGAGACCGACCGCCTCGTTGCCCGAGCAGAACCAGCGCGCGCCCTTGCGTGCGGGCGCAAGCGGCGCGGCGCCGAGCACGGCGGTTTCGGTCGCCCCGGCCCTGGCCGCGGCGAGCGAGGCGGCGACCGCCTTCTCGCCTTTGGACGCCAGCATTCCCGCCAGCGCCGCATCCACGGAGCCCATCGGCAGGCCGGCGAGCGCCGCGCCCGCGCCGAGCGCCACCATATTCACGCGCCCGCCCTCGACGCTCGCGGCGATCTTGGACAGCGGAATCTCGACGATGCGCGCGCCCGTCGCCACGATCGCCGGCGCCGGGGCGCCGGCCGCCGGATCGGCCAGCACGAGGCTGTTCGCGTTCAACGGAATCTCGGGCGCGAACTTTCCGACATTGTCCCAGTCGAGCGCGATCAGCACATCGAACACATCGGGCTGCGCCTCGGTCGGCGAGACGCCGATCTCCACGAGCGCAGCCGCCTCGCCGCCGCGCACCTGCGCGCCCGACAATTTGGTCATGAGCCCGTAATACCCTTCGCGCGCCGCCGCCTGCAGAAACGACGACCCGGCCGTGATGGCCCCGGCGCCGCCGGAGCCCGCGAAAACAATGGCGAAAGATGTGCGCATAATCCCTTTCCCGCGCCGCCCCACCGGGCGGCGATTGCCAATGTTCACAACCGGCGATCCCGCGCCTGAATCCAGATCAAAGAGCGTCTTGCTTTTGCGGGGCGCAATGTTCCCATTTCGTTCTGGCGACCGCGCGAATCGTGTTATCGTTTGCATATGGATCGCGTTCTTCTGGTTTTGGCCGACGCCGAGGTGCGGCTGATCGACGCGCTGGTCGGCGGCGGGGCGCTGGCGGTCGGGCTGCTCATCGCCACTGTCGTCGTCGTGTGGCGCGGCGGCCGGGCGCGGGCGGCCGAAGGCGCCGTCGCCGCCGAGCGCCAGCGCGAGATCGACGACAAGATGGCGGAGCTGAACCGCGCCAGCGCGGAAATGGCTGGGCGGATGCAGGCGTTCGCCGAGGCGCTCGGCTCGCGCCAGTCGGACCTCGCGCGGCTCGTCGCGGACCGGCTGGACGCCGTCGGCCAGCGCGTCGGCCAGGGACTCGAACATGCCGCGCGCGCGCAGGGCGACCATCTGGGCAAGCTGAACGAGCGGCTGGCGGTGATCGACGCGGCGCAGGCGCGCCTGACCGGCCTGACCGAGGAAGTGGTCGGGCTGAAGGACATTCTGGCCAACAAGCAGGCGCGCGGCGCCTATGGGCAGGGCCGGATGGAAGCAATCGTGCGCGACGGCCTGCCGGTCGGCGCGTTCGAGTTCCAGGCGACGATCGGCGCCGCGCGCGTGCGGCCGGACTGCATCGTGCGGCTGCCGGGCGACGACCGCGTGCTGACGATCGACGCCAAGTTTCCGCTCGAGGGCTTCACGGCGCTGCGCGCGGCCGACAGCGAGGAGACGCGCGGGCGCGCTGCGCAACGCGTGCGCGCCGACATCGCCAGACACGTGAAGGACATTTCGGAGAAGTATCTCATTCCCGGCGTCACGCAGGATCTCGCCCTGATGTTCGTGCCGTCGGAAGCCGTCTATGCGGACCTGTGCGAACATTTCGACGATGTGGTGCAGAAGGCCCATCGCGCGCGCGTCGTCATCGTCTCGCCCTCGCTGATGATGATGGCCATTCAGGTGATGCAGGCGCTGGTGCGCGACGCGCGCGTGCGCGAACAGGCCCATGTGATTCTGGATGAAACGCGGCGGCTGGTGGACGATGTGCGGCGGCTGCGCGATCGCGTCGCCAGGCTCGACACGCATTTCCGGCAGGCGCAGGAGGATGTGGTCGCCATCGCGACGTCGGCCGACAAGATCGCCAGGCGCGGCGAGCGGATCGACCAGATGGATTTCGCCGGGCCTGCGGGCGACGCGCCCGCGCAGCGGCCTGCCGCGGCCGAATAAGGCAACCGCGGCTTTCGCCGTTTGGCGTTTCCACGTTCGCGATTTCTCGGTATCGAGAAGGCGGAGGAGCGCCTGATGAATTTCGACCTGACCGAAGACCGGATCGCCATCCGCGACATGGCGCGCGCGTTCGCGGCCGAAAAAATCGCGCCGCACGCGGCCGAATGGGACGAGAAGAAGCATTTCCCCATTCCCACCCTGCGCGAGGCCGCGAGCCTGGGCTTCGGCGGCGTCTATATCGGCGAGGACGTGGGCGGCTCGGGCCTCGGGCGGCTGGACGCCGCGCTGATCTTCGAAGCGCTCGCCACGGCCTGCCCGACGGTGGCCGCCTATATCTCCATCCACAATATGTGCGCGTGGATGATCGACGCCTACGGCTCGCGCGAGCAGCGCCACACATGGCTGCCGCAACTCACCTCTATGGAGAAGCTCGCCTCCTATTGCCTGACCGAGCCCGGCGCGGGGTCGGATGCGGCCGCGCTGCGCACGCGCGCCGAACGCGACGGCGACCACTACGTCATCACCGGCCAGAAACAGTTCATCTCCGGCGCCGGCAATCCGCACGATTTCTACGTGGTGATGGCGCGCACCGGCGAGGACGGCGCCAGGGGCGTCTCCACCATCGTGGTGCCGGGCGGAACGCCGGGCCTGTCGTTCGGCGCCAACGAAAAGAAGATGGGCTGGAATGCGCAGCCGACGCGCGCGGTGATGTTCGACAAATGCCGCGTTCCGGTCGCCAACCGCATCGGTCCCGAGGGCATCGGCTTCAAAATCGCGATGGCGGGGCTGGACGGCGGGCGGCTCAACATCGCCGCCTGTTCGCTCGGCGGCGCCCAGGCCGCGCTCGACAAGGCGGTCGCCTATATGGACGAACGCAAGGCGTTCGGCAAAAAGCTCAACGAGTTTCAGGCGCTGCAATTCAAGCTCGCCGACATGGCGATCGAACTGGAAGCCGCGCGCACGTTCCTGTGGCGCGCGGCGGCCGCGCTCGACGCCAAATCGCCGGACGCCACGCGGCTCTGCGCGATGGCCAAGCGCTTCGCCACCGACACGGGATTCGATGTCGCCAACAGCGCGCTGCAATTGCACGGCGGCTACGGCTATCTGTCGGACTACGGCGTGGAGAAGATCGTGCGCGACCTTCGGGTGCACCAGATTCTCGAAGGCACGAACGAGATCATGCGTGTGATCGTCGCGCGCGGGCTGGTCGGACGGTAGGACCGCCGCCCGCTATTTGCGCGGATGGCCGCGATGGCCGTGATCGTGATGGTCGTCATCGTGATGATGACCGTGACCACAGCCGCACCCATGCCCGTGGCCATCGTGATGGGCATGATCGCGATGGGCATGTTCGTGATGGGCATGTTCGTGATGGGCGTGATGGCGCGCACGGGCCGGCGAATAGATCGCGCCTTCCGGGTCGAACGGCGCCTCGATCTCGACGACATCCGCGCCCATGTCGCGCGCGAGCATCGCGAATTCCGCGTCGGGGCGCGCGCGCAGGCGGTTGGCGAGAATTTGCGCCGGCGCGTGGCGGTCGCCGAGGCGCCACGCCAGTTGCGCCAGCAGTTTGGGATCGCGGGCGCGGATTTCGATCAGCGGCTCGGGCGCGGCCAGCACTTCCACCAGCCGTCCGTCCTCCAGCGCGAGCGCGTCGCCGGAGCGCAGCAGCGCCGCCTCCGGCAGGTCGCGCTCGAAGCCCAGCCCGCGCACGCCTTTCAGCGCGCCCTGCCGGCGCCCGCGCTCGGCGAAGTCGAGCACGACGCAATCGTCAGGCTCGCCCGTCCAGTCGCCCGCCGCCCTGACCGAAATCGCCCGCATCTCACATCGACTCGACTTTAGCGTCGGACAGGATCTCGAGCTTGCGGCCGGTGAACGCGTCCGCCGTCGCCTTGCGCCACACGCGGAAATGGTCGGAGCGCGCATGCGCGTTCAGCGCGTCGCGGCTTTCCCAGCGCTCCACGAACACCATCTCGTTGGGATTTTCGGCGCTCTGGAACAGTTCGTAGGAAATGCAGCCCTGCTCCTTGCGCGTCTCGGCGATCGCCGGTTTGGCGGCGGCGAGCACGGCGTCGCGCTTGGCGGGGTCGACGGTCAGGTTGGCGATCACGTAAATCATGTTTCCTCCTTGGCGTTTATCGCGCGATCTTAGAGGGCGCGTCGTCCCGCGCCAAGCGCGTCGGCCATTCCCAACGGGCGCCGGGCGGCTGTAAGAAATGCGCATGATCGAAATCGCGCCGGGCCTGTTCGTCGAGGACCACGAGATCGCCGAACGATTCGTGCGCGCGTCCGGCCCCGGCGGGCAGAACGTCAACAAAGTTGCGAGCGCGGTCGAACTGCGTTTCGATCTCGCAGCCAATGTCAGCCTGCCGGAGCGCGTGCGCGCGCGTCTGGCGGGCCTTGCCGGCCGGCGGCTGACGCTGGCGGGCGAGATCGTCATCCAGGCCGGGCGTTTCCGCCGGCAGGAGGACAACCGGCGCGACGCCTATGCGCGGCTCGGCGCGCTCGTCGCAGCCGCCGCCGCCCCGCCCGCCCCGCCGCGCATCGCCACCCGCGTGCCCAAGGCCCAGAAACGCGCCCGCAGGGCGGACAAGAAGGCGCGCAGCGGCGCCAAGGCGCTGCGGCGGCGTCCCGGCGCCGACGACTAGCGCAAAATGGCCGCAGGTGTGGCGCGCCGCATACAGGCGGAGCGGCGCGGGCGGGTTAAGCTGGCGCCAGAATCGTCTCCATCAGGACCGCCGGACAGGATGAGCCAACGCGCCCAGCGCCCCCACGAAGCTCCGGCGATCGACGCGGCGCATATCATCACCCGGCTCGCCATCGCCCTGCTGCTCATCGGCGTGCCGATCGCCTCCGTGCTGACGATCCGCGCGGTCTACGCGCTCGTGCCGGTCGGCGCGGCGCTCAGTCTGGCGGCGTGGCTGCTGGCGCCCGGCGAGCGCGGGCCGCAGGAACTGCGCGCCGCCCTGTTCTCGCGCGCCGGACTCGTCGCGCTGCTGCTGGTCGCCTGGACCGGTCTGTCGCTCATCTGGACGCCGTTCGGCACGGGACCGTCGGAGCGGTTCGTGAAGACGCTGTCGACCTGCGCGCTGGTGGCGGCGGCCGCCGCGCTGCTGCCGGAGCGCACGCGCACCTCCAACCTTTATCTGCTGCCGATCGGCGTGGCCGCCGGCGCGATCGCGGTGATCGTCCTGTCCTTCGTCGGCGGCCTGCAGCGGCCGGCCGCGCCGGGCGCGGAATTTTCGCTCGGCCAGCGCGCCACGTTCGGCCTCGCCCTGCTCGCGTGGCCCGCGCTCGGCGCGCTGGCGCTGCGCGAAAAGCCGCGCTGGGCCGTCGCGCTCGCCGTTCTGGTGGTCGCCGCGCTGCTGATGGCGCAGACGCCGCTGGCGCTGGTGGCGACGGCGTTCGGCGCGCTCGCCTTCGCCGCCGCGCTCACCGACGCGCGCAAGGCCGCCACGGGCATCGCGCTGGCCGGCGCGCTGGCTTTCCTGCTGGCGCCGCTGTTCGCGCTCATCGTGTGGGCGGCGTTTTCGCCGGGCGGGCCGCCCGCGTTCCTCGCGCCTTCCTTTCTGTGGGGGCAGTTCCTCAGTCTGGAGGACATTCACGCGCTGACCGGGCACGGGTTCGATTCCGCGCGGCTCGGCAAGGCCGCGACTTATCTGCCGGCGACGACGCCGCGCTCGATGCTGTTCGAAATCTGGTTCGAACTCGGCCTCGTGGGCGCGCTTGCGAGCGCGGCGTTGACGGCCATCGTCGCGCTCGGGTGCGGGCGCGCCGCGCCGCGCATCGCGCCGTTCCTGCTCGGCGGGTTCGCCGTCGCATTCGTTCTTTGCGCGTTCGGCGTCGGCATATCGGCGGTGTGGTGGGTCACGCTGCTGGCGCTGGCGGCCTTCGCCTTCGCGCTGCTGCGCCACGGACATGCCCGCGCGCGCCGGCCCATCGCCTCGCAGGCGTGGCGCGACGGCGCGGTCTAGAGCGATTTCCGATCTGATTGGATCAGATCGAAAACCACGCGCGCCATTTTCAACGCATCATCTCGTCGTTCAAGCGATTCCGCTTGAACGGATGATGCTCTAGGGTGCGGACTTGCCGCCGAACTGCGCATCCACGAACGCCTTGTAGAGGCCGGAGCGGGCGATGAGATCCTCGTGGCGGCCCTGCGTAGCGAGCCGCCCGCCCTCGATCACGCAGATCCAGTCGGCGGCGAGGATCGTCTGCATGCGGTGCGCGATGACGAGCGTGGTGCGGCCGCGACGCAATTCCTCCAGCGCGGTCTGCACCTCGCGTTCGGATTCGGAATCGAGGGCGGCCGTCGGTTCGTCCAGCACGAGGATCGGCGCGTCTTTCAGGAGCGCGCGCGCGATGGCGATGCGCGCCTTCTGGCCGCCCGACAGGTTCTCGCCCATCTCGCCGACCTGCGTATCGTAGCCGTCGCCCAGCGCGCGAATGAACCCGTCCGCATGCGCGCGGCGCGCGGCGTTCACGACATCCTCGTCGCTCGCATCGAGCCGGCCGAGCCGGATGTTCTCGCCGATGGCGCCGTCGAACAGAAACACGTCCTGCGGCACATAGGCGATGGCGCGCCGCAGCGAGCGCAGGTCAACGCCGGAGATATCCTGTCCGTCGACGAGAATGCGGCCGGCCTGGGGCGCGTAGAACCTCTGCAGCAGATTGACCACGGTCGATTTGCCTGCGCCCGAAGGGCCGACGAGCGCGGTGGTGCGGGCGGGTTCGAACACGACATCGAGATCGTCGAGCGCATGTTCCTCGGCGCGATAGGAGAAGCGCACGCCCTCGAAGGCGATGCGACCCTCGCCCACCTGCAGCGCCGGAGCGCCGGGACGCGGCGACTCGGCGGCGGGCGCATCCAGAACCTCGTAGATCGCCCGCGCGTTGGCGAGCGCGGCCTGCAACTCCAGATGCGCGCGCGCGATCTTCTTGCCTGGCTCGTAGGCCATCACCATCGCCACCACGAAGGAGAAGAACGCGCCGGGATCGGCGCCGGCCACGCTCACGCGCCAGGCGCCGTAGAAAAGAATGAAGGCGATGCCGAGGCCCGCCGTCAGGTCCGCGAGCGGGCTTGCGAGCGCCATGCGCGCGGCCGCGCGGTTGGCGGCGCGCTCCACCTCGAAAATCGCCTGTTCGGCGCGCGCGCGCATCTCATCTTCCAGCGTGAACGATTTGACGACGCGCACGCCCGTCAACGTCTCCTGCATCGCGCGCAGCACGCGCGCGGAGCCGTCGAACGAGCGGCGCGTCAACTGCCGCACCGTGCGCACCAGCTGGCCGAGCCAGAAACCGGCGACCGGCATCAGCGCCAGCGCGATGAGCGCGAGCGCGACATCCTGCACGAACATGACCAGCGCCAGACACAGCAGCGTGATCGCGTCGCGGCCGATCGAGAGCGCTATCGTCTGCAACGCGTCGCGCGCGCCGTTGGCGGCCACCGCGAGCCGCGCCAGATATTCGCTGGAATGGCGATCGCGCAGGAAGGCGAGGTCCTGATCCATCATGTGGTCGAACAGGCGCAACTGCGCGTCGGCGACGATGCGCGCGCCGGCGCGCGCCAGAATCACCTGCGAGAAATAGGAGGAGAACGCGCGCACGCCGAACAGGCAGGCCACCGCCACCGACAGCACGCGCACGCTGCGCAGGCCGTCGGGCTCCACCATGTGGTTGAGCACCGGCTTCAAGAGATAGGCGACCAGGGCCGTCGCCGCCGACCCCAGTCCCAGGAAGACCAGCGCCGCCAGATACGCGAAACCGTGCCGTCGGCCGTAGTCCTTCAACAGCCGACGCAAGGTCGCAAAGCCCGTCGCCTGACTGTCGTCGCGTGGAGACACCGCCAACCGTCGCTTGCTTCACCTGTGCTGGCCTAGAGCGGCCTTCGGGCGCAAACAAGGTGGAAAGCGCGGTTGGCGGCCTAATGGCGCCGGCTGTGGCGCAGGCGCATCAGCCTTCCAGCTCCTCGCGCAGCAGTTCGAGCTCCAGCCAGCGGTCCTCGGCGGCCGCGAGCGCCTTCTGCGCCTGGTCGTAGAGCGCGGTCGCGGTCTCGAATTTCTTCGGATCGCGCACATAGAGATCGGGGTCGGCGAGCGCGGCCTGCGCCTTCGCCATCTCCGCGCGCAATCGGTCCATCTCGGCGGGCAGTGTTTCGAGCGCGTGTTTTTCCTTGAATCCGAGCTTGCGCTTTTCGGCCTTGCGTTCCGGCGCCGGCCGCTCGGCCGGAGCTTTCGGCGCCGGCCGCGGGGCGGCCCTGACGGCGACGCCCGCGCCGCGCTGGGCGACCATGTCGGAATAGCCGCCGGCGTATTCGACCCACAGGCCGTCGCCCTCGGCCACCAGAACGGACGTCGCCACACGGTCGAGGAAATCGCGGTCGTGGCTGACCATGAGCACCGTGCCCGGATAATCGGCCAGCAGGCTTTCGACGAGATCGAGCGTTTCGAGATCGAGGTCGTTGGTCGGCTCGTCGAGCACGAGAAAATTGGAGGGCAACGCCAGCGCGCGCGCAAGCATCAGCCGCGCGCGCTCGCCGCCCGACAGGCGGCCGACCGGCGTGCGCGCCTGTTCCGGCCGGAACAGAAAATCCTGCATGTAGCCGGCGACATGCTTCCTGGCGCCGTTGATCTCGACATAGTCGCCGCCGCCGCCGGTCAGCACGGTTTGCAACGAGGCTTCTGGATCGAGCGCGGCGCGCTTCTGGTCGAGCGTGGCGAGTTCGACATTGGCGCCGAGCCGCACGCGGCCGGCGTCGGGCGAAAGCGCGCCGACCAGCAGATTGACGAGCGTTGTCTTGCCCGCGCCGTTCGGCCCCACGAGACCGAGCCGGTCGCCGCGCAGAATACGCAGCGACAGATTGCGCACGATCGGCGTCGCGCCCCACGCCTTGGTCAACCCCTCCGCCTCGACCACGAGCCGGCCGGACATCTGCGCCTCGTTGACGGCGAGCTTCACGTCGCCCGCCGCGCGCTGGCTTTCGCGCCTGGCGCGCCGCAGCTCCGCGAGTTCGGCCACACGGCGCATGTTGCGCTTGCGGCGCGCGGTGACGCCGTAGCGCATCCAGTGCTCTTCGGCCGCGATCTTGCGGCCGAGCTTGTGGCGCGCGGCCTCCTCCTCCTCCAGAACCTTGTCGCGCCAGGCTTCGAACTCGAAAAAGCCGCGATCGAGCCGCCGCGTGAGGCCGCGGTCGAGCCACACCGTCGCGCGCGACAGATTTTCGAGAAACCGCCGGTCGTGGCTGACCATCACCAGCGCGCCGCGCGCCGCGCGCAGCTCGTCCTCCAGCCATTCGATGGCGGGCAGGTCCAGATGGTTGGTCGGCTCGTCGAGCAGCAGAATGTCGGGGTCGGGGGCCAGCGCGCGGGCGAGCGCCGCGCGGCGCGCCTCCCCGCCCGAAAGCGTCGCCGGCGCCTCCGCCCCCGACAGGCCGAGCCGCTCCAGCAGATAGCGCGCACGATGGCGGTCGTCGGCCGGGCCGAGGCCCGCCTCCACGAAGGCGAGCACATCGGCGAAGCCGGACAGATCGGGCTCCTGCGCGAGGTAGCGGACCGAGGCGTCCGGCTGGAGGAAGCGCGATCCGGCGTCGGGTTCGAGCGCGCCGGCGGCGATCCTCAGCAGGGTCGACTTGCCGGAGCCGTTGCGCCCGACCAGGCAGATGCGGTCGCCCGGCGCGACGATGAGATCGGCCCCCTCCAGCAGCGGCTTGCCGCCCAGGGTGAGGCCAATCGACTGGAGTTGGAGAAGCGGCGGCGCCATGCGCCCTTCGTGTGGCCGAAGGGGCGCGCAGGATCAAGCCCCGACGCGCCCGTCGTTGAAGCGACACGCGATGCGCCTATGTGTCATAAGGGTCGGGGCGGAGCGAACCCATGGAACAATCGCGGACCGAGGCGGACGAGGGACGGGCGTGGGCGCGCGATCTGGCGCTTGGCCTGTTGGCGACCGAAGTGCGCGCCTGGTACGGGCTCGAGCCGCTTGGCAAGGTTTTCTGGCTCTACGGCGTGGGCGCGAGCGCCGTTCTGGGCGCCCTTTACCTCATGGCGATGGCGCGCGGCCAGACGGTCGTGCAGGAGGCGCTGCTGATTTCGTTCGCCGCCTATACGGTCTGGATCCTCGTCAGCGTGTGGCGCTGCGCGGACAATTCCGATTGGCTCTGGGGCATGCTGGCGCGCAGCCTGACCGTGGCCTGGGCCGGGAACGCGGCGCTGGTCTTGTCCTTCCAGCAGATCGACCTGCTGACGCGCGCGCTGCGGGGATAACGAGCGCGACGACAAGAGTTTTCGCCGCGCTCGGTATGAGCGCGACGACAAGAGTTTTCGCCGCGTTCAGTATGAACGCGACGACAAGAGTTTCGCCGCGTTCAGTATGAACGCGACGAGAAGAGTTTCGCCGCGTTCAGTATGAACGCGACGAGAAGAGTTTCGCCGCGCTCAGTATGAGCGCGACGAGAAGAGTTTCGCCGCGCTCAGTATGAGCGCGGCATGCCCAGCACGTGTTCGGCGACGAACGACAGGATCAGATTGGTCGAGATCGGCGCCACCTGATAGAGGCGCGTTTCGCGGAACTTGCGCTCCACGTCGTATTCCTCCGCGAAGCCGAAGCCGCCGTGCGTCTGGATGCACGCGTTGGCGGCTTCGAAACTGGCGTCGGCCGCCAGCATCTTCGCCATGTTGGCTTCCGCGCCCGCGTTCTGCCCGGCTTCGTAGAGTTTGACGGCCTCGCGCGCCATCAGTTCGGCTGCGCGCATGTTGGCGTAGGCCTTGGCGATGGGGAACTGGACGCCCTGGTTCTGGCCGATCGGACGGCCGAACACATGGCGCTCCTTGGCGTAGTTGGTCGCCTTCTCGATGAACCATTTGGCGTCGCCGATGCATTCGTGCGCGATGAGAATGCGTTCCGCGTTCATGCCCGACAGGATGTAGCGGAACCCCTGCCCTTCCTCGCCGATGAGGTTTTCGGCCGGCACTTCCATATTGTCGAAAAACACTTCCGTGGTGGCGTGATTCATCATCGTGCGGATGGGCCGGATGGTGAGCCCATTGCCCTTGGCCTTCTGCATGTCGACGATGAACACCGACAGGCCGTCGGTCTTCTTCTTCACCTCCTCGCGCGGCGTGGTGCGGGCGAGCAGAATCATCAGGTCGGAATGTTCGGCGCGCGAGGTCCAGACCTTCTGGCCGTTGACGACGTATTTGTCGCCTTGCTTGCGCGCGAAGGTCTTCAGCGAGGTGGTGTCGGTGCCCGAGGTCGGTTCGGTCACGCCGAACGCCTGAAGGCGCAGTTCGCCCGAGGCGACGCCCGGCAGGTATTTGCGCTTCTGCTCTTCCGAACCGTGGCGCAGCACCGTGCCCATCACATACATCTGCGCATGACAAGCGCCGCCGTTGCAGCCGGCCCGCTGCACCTCCTCCAGAATGGCGGCCGCCGCCGACAGGCCGAGGCCCGCCCCGCCATATTCCTCCGGTATCAACGCCGACAGGAAGCCGGACTGCGTGAGCGCCTGCACGAAGGCGGTCGGATATTCCATGTTCCGGTCGAGCTTGCGCCAGTACTCGCCGGGAAAACCGGCGCACAGTTTCTCGACGGCGGCGCGGATATCGGCGTGGGCTTCGCCCTTGTGATCGTGCAAGAATGCCTCCCCTCGGGTCGGATCGGGTTTGGCCCTTCCCTAAACCGAATGGCGGGGGAAGAAAACCGGCGCCCGGCGCGGCCGGCCATTTTGTGGTAAGCGGCGGCGGCGCGATCCAGAGGGGCCGATGACCGATTTTCTCGTGAGCGTGGCGAATGCGGGCGAGGCGCGGATGGCGCGCGCCGCCGGCGCCGATCTTCTGGCGCATCGCGGGCCGGCCGCCGACATCGTGGCGGCCGCCGCGGGCGCGCGGGTGCTGGCTCGCGTCGACAGCGTGGCCGACGCCCGGGCGCGGCGCGCCGAGGGGGCCGCGCTGCTGGCCGTTCCGGCCGACGCAGACCTGTCCGGCTTCGCCGACCTTGCGCGCCAGGCCCCCTGCTGGGGCGTGCTCTACGCCGACCGCGCGTCCGATCCCGCCGCCCTCGACCGCATGGTCGCGGCGGGGTTTTCCGGCGCGCTCCTCGACACGGCGCAAAAGCAGGGCGCGCGGCTGCTGGCGCTCATGGACATCGGGCGAATCGCGACGTTCGTGGAACGGGCGCATGCGCTGGGGCTTTCCTGCGGGCTCGCCGGACGGCTGCAGGCGCCCGACATTCCCCGCCTGATGGTGCTGCGCCCCGACAGTCTGGGGTTTCGTTCGGCCCTGTGCGCGGAGGGCGCGGGCGGGCTCGACGCGCATGCTCTCGCCCTGTTTCGCAGCCTGATCCCGCGCGAGCGCGCCGGCGGCGCGCTGCATGCGGCGGGGACGGACCGCGTGTTCGTCCGCGATTTCGTGATCGAGGCCGAGATCGGCGCCTATGCGCACGAGCGCAACGCGCGCCAGCGCGTGCGGTTCGACGTGGAGGCGGAAGTGCGCCGGCGGCCGCGCGGCGACGACGACTTCCAGAACGTCTTTTCCTACGACGTCATCACGGACGCCATCCGGCGATTTGCGACGTCGGGCCATATCACGCTCGTCGAAACGCTCGCCGAACGAATCGCCGAGACGACGCTGCGCGACCGCCACGTGGTGCGCGTGCGCGTGCGCGTTGAGAAGCTGGACGTGATCGACGGCGCGGTCGGCGTGGAGATCGTGCGCGAGCGCAACTGAAATCTGCGCGCGACGCCGCTCACGGCTGGATGCGCACCTGCAATTGCGTAATGCCGTGCACGAAGGACGAGAACAGCCGTTTGGGCGGCGCGACCACCTCGATTTTCAGATCACGCGCGAGGATTTCCTCCCACAGGATCTTCAGCTGCAATTCGCCCAGCCTGTTGCCGACGCAGCGATGGATGCCGAAGCCGAACGACAGGTGCTGGCGCGGGCGCGGGCGGTCGATGATGAAGCGATCAGGGTCTTCGATCACATCCTCGTCGCGGTTGCCGGAAATGTACCACATGGCGATCTTGTCGCCCTTGCGGATTTTCCGGCCGCCGATCTCGGCGTCGGCGAGCGCGGTGCGGCGCATGTAGGACAACGGCGTCTGATAGCGAATGATTTCCGGCACGGCGGATTCGAGCAGCGCGGGATTGGCGCGCAGCTTGGCGTATTCCTGCGGGTTCTGGTCGAAGAACCACACGCTGCCGCTCATCGAGTTGCGCGTGGTGTCGTTGCCGCCGACGATCAGCAACACGACGTTGCCGAGATATTCGCGCGGGCTCATGTCGCGCGTGGCCTGCCCGTGCGCGAGCATGGAGATGAGGTCGCCGCCCGGCTCCTTCGCGTTCACGCGCTCGTTCCAGAGACGCATGAAATAGGCGAGGCATTCGCCGAAAACCTTCTCGCGCTCCTCCTCCGACTCGATCAGACGGTCGGGATTGGCGAGATCGGTGGTGGCGACGTCGGACCAATAGGTGAGTTTTCGACGGTCCTCGAACGGAAAATCGAACAGCGTCGCCAGCATCTGACCGGTCAGTTCGATCGAGACCCTGTCCACCCAATCGAAAACCTCGCCGCGCGGCAGGCTGTCGAGCGTCCTGGCGATGCGGCTGCGGATGAGGCCCGAAAAGTTTTCGAGATTGGCGGGCGAAACGATCGGCTGCACGATCTTGCGCTGGTCGTCGTGCCTGGGCGGGTCCATCGCGATGAACATCGGCAGTTCGAGTTCGGCCGGCCGGTCGCGCAGCGTGATGCCGCCGAGGGCCGAACTGGACGAAAACACCTTGTGGTTCACTTCGGTGGCGACGATGTCCTTGTATTTCGTCACCGACCAGAACGGACCGATGGGGCTGTCCTTGCAGTAATGCACCGGCGCATCGCGACGCAGCCGGCGGAAATAGTGCATCCACACGTCCTGTTGATAGATCTTCGGATCGGACACGTTGATCTCGTCGAGCGGCATGTTTTCGGCGAGCGCGGCATGGTCGATGGCGGGCGGCGCATTCATGGGTCTCTCCCTTGACCGTGTGGGTCGTCGCCAAAGGGCGACGAACGGAAGCTCGCGATCGGCGTTTGGCGTCCGGACGTTCGGCCGTCCGGCCCGCAGCGCGATCTAGTGCTGAGATTTCGGCAGATTGACGACGAGACCGTCGAGCTCCGCCGTCGCCTTGATCTGGCAGGACAGCCTGGAATTCGGCTGCGAACCGTCGACGAAGGCGAGCATGCTCGCCTCCATCTCGCTCGGCGCCGCCAGCTTGCCGAGCCACGCCTCGTCCACATAGACATGGCAGGTGGCGCAGGCGCATTCGCCGCCGCAATCGGCGTCGATGCCCGGCACGTTGTTCAGGACGGCGGCGCGCATCACGCTTTCGCCGACAGGCGCGTCCACTTCGCGTTGCGTTCCATCATGCGCGACGAAAGTCACTCTCGGCATTCTTCCCCCTGGCGCGTGTTCGCGCTTGTCCTTGGTTGGAGCCGCATATCGGGGCGGCGCGAAGACATGGTAAAGGAGTGAACGGCTCATTCGCAATGGGCGCGATCTTTGCTGCGCCGCCGCAGAAAGGACCAGACTTGTCTGACGCCCGCACCCGCATTTGTACTTGTACTTGCGCCCACGCCCGCCGCGATCGCTTTCTCGAGGCCGTCGCGCGCGGGTCGGCGATCATGGGCATCTTGAACGTGACGCCGGATTCCTTCTCCGACGGCGGACGGTTCGACGCGCCGGCGGCGGCCGAACAGCAGGCGCTGCGCATGGCGGACGAAGGCGCCGACATCATCGACATCGGCGCGGAGTCGACGCGGCCGGGCCACACGCCGCTCGACGCGCAGGAGGAATGGGCGCGGCTCGAAGCGATCCTGCCGCGCCTTCTCGCCAGGCTCGAAACGCCGCTGTCGATCGACACCTACAAGGCGGCGACCGCGCGGCGCGCGCTGGCGCTCGGCGTGTGCGCGATCAACGACGTGTGGGGGCTGCAACGCGACCCGGACATGGCGCATGTGGCGGCCGAGGCCGGGGCGGCGGTGGTGATCATGCACAACCGCGAGCACGTGGACGCCAGCCTCGACATCGTCGACGATCTGCGGCGGTTTTTCGACCGTTCGCTCGATCTGGCGCGCAGGGCGGGCGTGGACGCGCGGCGCATTTTGCTCGATCCGGGCATCGGGTTCGGCAAGACGCAGGCGCAGAATCTCGCGGCGCTCCACGCGACCGGGGCGCTCGGCGCCTACGGCCTGCCGGTGCTGATCGGCGTTTCGCGCAAGAGCCTGTTCGCCCATGTGCTGGGGGCGGCCGTCGGCGACCGCCTCGTCGGCACGCTGGCCGCCAACCTGGCTGCGCGCGCGCGCGGCGCGCAGGCGTTTCGCGTGCACGACGTGGCCGAGCATCGCGCCGCGCTGAAGGTGTGGGACGCGATTGACAAAGGCTGAAACCATCATCGGACTGGGGTTCGGCGCCAATATCGGCGACAGCGCGGGCGCAGTGGCGGCCGCCATTCGCGCGGTGGAGGCGCGGGGCGTCGCGCGCCTCGTGGCCGTCTCCTCGCTCTGGCGCACGCAACCGTGGGGCAGGACGGACCAGCCGGCCTTCGCCAACGCCTGCGCGCTGGCGGCGACGAAGCTCGATCCGCACCCGCTGCTGACGTCCTTGCAGGACATCGAACGCGACATGGGCCGCGTGCGCGCCGAGCGCTGGGGGCCGCGCGCGATCGACATCGACATTCTGTTCTATGGCGACGCGCGGATCGACGATCCCGATCTCGTGCTGCCGCACCGCGAGATGTTACGGCGCGGCTTCGTGCTGGCCCCGCTCGCCGAAATCGCGCCCGGTCGCCGGATCGGCGAAACGATCGTGCGCGACGCGCTCACGGCCGTCGACCGCAGCGGACTGACGATTGAGGCGCAGGGACCGGACTGGGTGCGGGCCCGTTCCCCGTTCAACGCATCCTCCCGTCGTTCAAGCGATCCGGCCTGAACGGAGGTTGCTCTAGTCCATCGGCCACGGTCGCGGCGCGGGCCGCGCCTGCTCGTAGAACCTGCTCATGCGCAACACGCCGGGATCGTCGAAGCGACGCCCGGCGATCTGGAGCCCGATCGGCAGGCCGCCCGACGTGTAGCCGCAGTTGATCGAGGCGGCCGGTTGCTCGGACATGTTGAACGGCAAGGTGAACGCGATGTGTTCGAACGGACGCTGCGGGTCGTCGGTCGGCGAGGCGAGCTCGGCCGGAAACGCGGCGATCGGCGCGGTCGGCGACAGCACGAAATCGTACTGCTGCGTGGCGTCGACCGTCGCCTTGCGGATCGCCATCGACTGCGCGAAACCCGAATAAACGTCCTCGCCGGAGTAGTTGGCCGCCCTCTCGATCCACGCCCGGATGAAGGGGAGGATCTTCGCCCGCCGGTCCTCCGGCAGGCTCGCGATGTCCGACCAGCCGCGCGCGCGCCAGAACCGATCCTGCCCGTCCAGCATGTCGCGCGTGAGGAAGGGACGCATCGGCTCGACAACAGCGCCGGCCGCCTCGAACACGCGGGCGGCGGCCTCGACCGCGGCGCGCGTTTCGGGGTCGACCGGCAGGCCGCAGCCGGCGTCCAGCAACAGGCCGACGCGCAGGCCCGCGGGATCGCCGTCGAGCGCTTCCCAGTCGATGTCGGCCGGCGGCAGGCTCATGTGGTCGCGCGCGTCCGGCCCGGTCAGCACGGCCATGAAGAGCGCCGCGTCCGCGACGTCGCGCGTCATGGGGCCAGCCGCGCGGCCGGGAAACGGCGGGTCGATGGGAATGCGCCCCAAACTCGGTTTCAGCCCGAACAGCCCGCACCAGCCGGCCGGCAGGCGCACCGAGCCGCCGATGTCGGTGCCGATGTGCAGCGGCCCGTAGCCGGCCGCGCCCGCGGCGCCCGCGCCGCTCGACGAACCGCCGGGCGTTTTCGTCAGGTCCCACGGATTGCGCGCCAGTTTGTGGAAACTGGACAGGCCGGACGACAACATGCCGTAGTCCGGCATAGTCGTGCGCGCGAAATCGACCAGCCCGCCCGCGCGCATGCGCGCGACCGGCGGACTGTCGGCCGGCGCCGGCGCGAGCTCCGCCGCCGCCGTGCCCAGCGGCATGGCGAGCCCGGCGGTCGCCAGGTTCTCCTTCACGGTGACGGGCACGCCGTCGAGCGGCCCGAGCGGTTCGCCGATCTTGAACCGCGCCTCGGCGGCCCGCGCGCGCGCCTCCGCGCTTTCGAAAGCCACCGCCCACAGCGCATTGAGCCTGGGCTCGACCGCCTCCGCCCGCGCCCGCACGGCGCGCAGAACTTCGACCGGCGAAACCGTGCGGCGCACAAACGCCTCGCGCAAGGCGCCAGCGGAAAGATTGCTTAACTCCATCTGTTCACCATTTCGCCAAGTCCCCGAAAACATTCGAAAATAAACGCCGGCGCCGTGTTCGTTGAAGCGATTGCTTAAGTTTGTCCCGCTAAAACGGTTCGCAATGTCGGTCAAATTCGCACGGGTTCGGGCGCAAGCCAGAAAGATTTCGAATGGCGTTGATCGTAATTGTCGACGATCGGGTGACGAATAGAAACATCTTTTCGAAACTCGCCGCATCGGTAGGCGCTGACGTGACCGTGCGCGCCTTCGGCTCACCGGTCGAGGCGCTGCAATGGCTCGGCGACAACGCCGCTGACCTGATCATCACCGACTACAAGATGCCCGAGATGAACGGCGCGGAATTCATCCGCGCGCTGCGCCGCCTGCCGCACGCAGCGGATGCGCCGGTCATCGCCATCACCGTGCACGAGGAGCGCTCCTTCCGCCTGAAGGCGCTGGAGGCAGGCGCAACGGATTTCCTGACCTCGCCCGTCGACCACCACGAATTCGTCACCCGATCGCGAAACCTGCTGACGCTGCGCCAGCATCAGTTGCTGCTGGCGCGCCGCGCCGAGACGCTGGCCCGCGAACTGGCCGACAGCGAGCGTTCGCGCGAACGCGCCATCCGCGATTCCATCGAACGGCTGGCGCAGGTGATCGACACGCTGCCCGTTCTCATCAGCGCCGTCGACCGCGAGGGCCGAACGCTGTTCGTGAACGCCTTCCAGACCGATTTCTTCGGCATCGATCCGGCCGCCGTGATCGGCAGGACGATGCGCGAACATATGGGACCGGAAAACGCGCAGCGCGACCATTCGCTCGACCGCCTGGTGTTCTCGACCGGCAAGGCGCTGCCGGCCTACGAAGAAGAACTGGTCAGCAAGGACGGCGAACGGCGCAGCTTTCTGACGACCAAAACGCCGTTGCACAGCCATGCCGGCGCCATCGAAGGCGTGCTGACGAGTTCGCTCGACATCACCGCCAACAAGCGCACCGAGCAGCATCTGCGCTATCTGGCCCACCACGACTCGCTCACCGGCCTGCCCAATCGCGCGCTCCTGTTCGACCGGCTGCGCCAGGCGATCACCCGCGCGCGGCGCGGCGACAACCTGTTCGCGCTGCATCTGATCGATCTCGACGGGTTCAAATCCATCAACGACGTGCGCGGCCATTCGGTCGGCGACCGTTTCCTCAAGTCGATCAGCGCGCAACTCGCCGAAGTGGTGCGCGAGAAGGACACGCTCGCACGACTCGGCGGCGACGAATTCGCCATTCTCCAGGCCGATGTCGGCTCGAGCGCGGACGCGGCGGAATTCGCCGCGCGCATCGGCCAGGCGATCGCCTCGTTTCAGGACGCGGAACTGACCGGCGCGCGCGCGACCGCCAGCATCGGCATCGCCATGCACCCGAGCGACGGCGACGACGCGGAGGAAATCCTGCGCAACGCGGACCTTGCGATGTACAAGGCGAAAGCGGAGGGCGGCAACGTGTTCTGCCTGTTCGCCTCCGACATGCAGACGCGCGCGCGCGCGGCCGCCACGCTCGATACGGCGTTGCGCCACGCCATCGACCACGACGAATTCGTTTTGCACTATCAACCGCAGGTCGCCATCGGCACGCGCGAGATCGTGGCGGTGGAGGCGCTGTTGCGCTGGAACCGTCCGGGCCACGGACTGGTGAGCCCCGGCGCCTTTCTGCCCTATGCGGAAGAAAACGGCCTCATCATTCCAATCAACGAATGGGTGATCCGCGCGGCGGCGGAACAGGCCAAGGCCTGGCAGATGCAGGGACTGCCGGCGTTCCGCGTGGCGGTGAACGTTTCGCCGGTGCAGTTCCGCAAGCGCAACGTGCCGCTCTTCATCGCACGCACGCTGGGAGAAACCGGGCTCGAGCCGCGCCGGCTGGAGCTGGAGCTGACCGAAAGCATCGTGATGCAGGACCTCGACGAGGTCGCCAACGATCTGCGCGAGATCAACCGGCTCGGCGTGGCGATCGCCATCGACGATTTCGGGACCGGCTATTCGTCGCTCTCGTATGTGAAGAAACTGCCGGTTCAGCGCATCAAGATCGACCAGACGTTCGTGCGCAACATGGCGCAGGATCCCAACGACGCGGCGATCGTGCGCGCCATCATCATGCTGGGCCACAGCCTGTCGCTGGACGTGGTGGCCGAGGGCGTCGAGACGCAACGCCAGCTCGAACGGCTCGAAGGCGACGGGTGCGACGTGGCGCAAGGCTTTTTCCTGGGCCATCCCGTTCCCGCGGCGGAGATTCCGCGCCTCTTCGCATGGCCGACGAGCGGAGCCCGAACAGCGTGACACGTCTCTTCAAACGCCCGCTCGCGGCCATCGCGGCCATCCGCGCACGGCTCGCCCAGCGCCCCGACAGCGAACACGAGATGGCGGTCAACCGGATCGTCATCGCCTCCATCTTCATGTTCGGCGCGTGGGTGTTCGACACGGAGGGCGCGGGCTTCGCGCCCGCGCTGTCGCTGATGGTCTACGTGGCCTATTGCACGGCCGCGCTCGGCATCATCGCCGCCATTCTCGTGTGGCCCGGCGCCGTGCGCGCGCGCCGCGTCGCCACGATGGCGCTCGATCTCGGCGCCGGCACATTCGCAAGCCATATCGCGGGGCCGACCGGCATCGGCTTTCTGTATCCGTGCTATCTCCTCATCATCTACGGCTACGGGTTCCGCTACGGCCCCAACTGGCTCATCCTGTCGTCGGCGGGTTCGTTCGCCTCGCTGGCGACGGTCGCCGCGTTCTCGCCCCACTGGGACAAGCAGCACGCGATGATCGGCGGCCTGCTGGTCGGCCTGTTGATCATTCCCGCCTACGCCTATCAGCTGGTGCGCAAACTGTGGGCGGCCAAGGCGCAGGCGGAAGCCTCCAACCGCGCGAAAAGTCTGTTCGTCGCCTCCGTCAGCCACGATCTGCGCACGCCGCTCAACGCCATCATCGGTCTGGGCGATCTGCTCGCCTCCTCGAAAATTCCGCCGGAGGAAGTCGAGATGGCGCGCATGATCGGCGGCGCCGGGCGATCGCTGCTCGGTCTGATCGATTCCATTCTCGATTTCTCGCGGCTCGAAATGGGACGCAAGGACGTTCAGCGCGCCCCGCTCGATCTGCATGCGAGCTTGCGCGAAATGCGCGATCTGCTGGCCGTGTCGGCGGAAGCCAAGGGGCTGTGCCTCACCCTGCGCGCGCAGACGACGCTGCCGCGTTTCATCGTCACGTCCGAACGCCATTTCAAGGACAGCCTCAACAACCTCGTCGGCAACGCGATCAAGTTCACGCAGGAAGGGCGGGTCGAGATCCGGGCCGCGTGCGTCGACCAACTGGACGGACGCGTGCTGTTGCGGTTCGAGGTGCACGATACGGGCATCGGCATCAGCGCCAAGGCGCAGGAGCGCATTTTCGACCAGTTCACGCAGGCCAACGAAAACATCCGCGATTGTTACGGCGGCAGCGGGCTCGGCCTCGCCATCGTGCGGCAGCTTGTGAGCGCGCTCGACGGGCGACTCGGCGTTTCGAGCGCCGAGGGACGCGGCAGCGTCTTCTGGTTCGAGATGGAGGCGCCGCTGGCGCCGGTGCAATCGACGGCGCGCGCCGACGCGCCGCGGCTCTTCGTGTTTTCGTGCGACGCCGAGCTCGTCGGCGCCGCCAAAGCCCTTGCGGAAGATGTGCGCGCGGTCGCCGACGCGGACGAACTCGCGGCGGCCGTGGCGGACGTCAGCGGCCCGTTCGCGCTCGTCATCGACAACGACCTGGCGGCTGCGGCGGCCGAGCCTGCGGTCACGCTCGCCGTTCGGCGCGCGGCGGGCCAGCGCGCGGGCGTGGTGCTCGTGCAGGCGCACGACGACGTTTCGCACTTTCCGGATCCGTTCGCGCCATTCGTGGTCACGAACGTCGCACGGGACAAGCGGGCGCTCGCCGAGGCGGTCGCGTTCGTCATGGGGCCGGCGACGGAGACGACCATGCCCGCGGCTGCGCCGCAACGGCATGCGACACGCCATGTGCTGGTCGCCGAAGACAACAAGACCAACCAGAAAGTCATCGAGAAGATGCTCACGCGCGCGGGCCACCGCGTGATGATCGTCGCGAACGGCGAGCAGGCGCTGGAGCTTCTGGCGCGGGAGCGGTTCGACGTCGTTTTCATGGACATCAACATGCCGGTGGTCGACGGCGTGGAAGCCACGCGACGGCTGCGCGCGCGCGAGGCGGCCGACGACCCGACGCCCGTGATCGCGCTGACCGCGGACGTGACGGCCGAAACGCGCGCGCGGTGCCAGAGCGCGGGCATGTCCGACTGTCTGACCAAGCCGGTCGAACTGAACGAGCTGCTGCGCATCGTCGACCAATGGGCGCGCGTGCGCGAGGGCGAGGCGCCCGACGCCGAAGTCGCGCTCCACGGCGTCGCGCCGACGACGATGGAAACGCCCGATACGGGCGCGGCGCTCAACGCGCGCGCGCTCGGCGATCTGGAGTCGCTCGGCGGACGCGACTTCGTCTGCGAGATCGCCACGCAGTTCGTCGCGGACGCGGTCTCGATTCTCGCCGCGTTGACGGCCGCGGTGCGCGAGAACGACGTGATCCGTTTCCGCGACGAGGCGCATGCGCTGCGTTCCTGCTCGGCCAATATCGGCGCCCACAACATCTACGAACTGTGCCTGTCGTGGCGACAGGTCGGCGCGCAGGAATTCGCAGCCAACGGCGCCGCATATATCGCCGAACTCGAACACGAATTCGATCGCGTGCGCGCCGATCTCGCGCCCTATCTGTCGCAAGCGGCCTGAGGCGCCGGCGCCTCGGGCGCGGCGATGTCGATGAGCGCGCGCGCAGGCGCGCCGAACGGGGCGAGAATCCGTTCGGCCGCGCGCGCATCGTCCGGCGCAAGGCGCGCGAGCGCATCGAGCGCGCGCTCGTCGACCACGCTTCTGGGCGGCGTCCTGCGCCGGCGGGCGATGGCGTCGCGAGCCGCCCGCAGCGCCGCCAGCTTGCGCGCCTCGGCCACCGTCATCGGCGCAGGTTCGGCGATGGGCGGTTGCGGCCGGGGCGCATCGGCAGGTTCATCCTCCGCGACATTCACCGTGCGTGCGAACAGACGCCGTGCGCCCGCGTGCGCCAGACGGCGCGCGCGCCGCGGCAGATCGGCCGCATGGCGCGCCCACACGCGGCCGCTGCGGCAATTGTCGCACTGGCCGCACAGGCCGCTTGTCTCGCCGAGCGTCGCCAGCACGGCGCGCCAGCGGCAGTCCCACGAGCGCGCGAGCGTCTCCATCGCGTAGGCGTTGCTGTCTTCCGGCGCATGGGCGAACCGGTTGACATAGGCGACCGCTTCCGCCGGCTTTCCGTCGCGACCCGCACGCCCGATCTCCTGATAGTACGACTCGATCGAATGCGGCAGGTCGACATGGCAGACGAACCGCACGTCCGGTTTGTCCACGCCCATGCCGAAGGCGATGGTGGCGACCATGATGGCGTCGCCGCGCTCGATGAACTCGTCCTGGTGCGCGCTGCGAGTGGCGGCGTCGAGACCCGCGTGATAGGCGCGCGCGGGCAGCCCGGCATGCGCGAGTTTCGCGGCGAGCGCATCCGTGCCGGCGCGCGATCCGCAATAGACGATGCCCGACTGGCCCGCGTGCGCGCGCACGACGGCGGCGGCGTCGGCGAGCGGCGCCAGACGTTTGCGCATGCGAATGCGGATGTTCGGGCGGTAGAACGACGCGGCGAAGAAGCGCGGTTTTCGCGCAAACAGCAGTTTCTCGATGTCGGCGCGCGTGGCGGGCGCCGCCGTTGCGGTGACCGCGACGATCTGCGGCGCGCCGAGCTTTTCGGCGACCGCGCCGAGCGTGGCGTATTCGGGCCGGAACTCGTGGCCCCAGCGCGAGACGCAATGGGCCTCGTCGATGGCGATGAGGCGCGGCTTCAGACGCGCGACCATCTCGATGGATTCGTCCAGCGCCAGACGCTCCGGCGACAGATAGAGCAACCGAACGCGCCGGTCCTCGATCAGGCGCATCGCCTGTTCGTGTTCGTCCGGGTCGAGCGCGGAATGCAGCGCGACCGCGGCGACGCCCCGCGCGCGCAACGCGAGAACCTGATCGCGCATCAGCGATATGAGCGGCGAGACGACGACGACCGGAGGGCCCGGCAGGACGGCCGGCAGCTGGTAAAGCAGCGATTTGCCGGCGCCGGTGGGCATGAGAGCCAACACATCCGCCCCGCCCAGAATGGCGGCCACGATCTCGCGCTGGCCGGGGCGGAAGGCGGCGTGGCCGAACGTTTGCCGCAGCGCGGCCTCGGCCGCCGCCATGTCTGGCTCAGGTTGCATCCCGCGACAATGCACGATAGAGCGCGCCAGCACGAGGGCGCCATGTCGAACAAGACCACGATTCAGGTTTGCGTGAAATGCCGCACGGCCGCGGAACCGAAGGAGCCGCGCGACCAGCGCGCGGGCGCGCGGTTCCTGCGCGCGCTGCAAGCCGCCGCGCCGCAGGACCTGGAGATCGTTCCGGTCGAATGTTTCAACATCTGCAAGCGGCCGGTGACCCTCGGTTTCGCCGCGTCCGGCAAATGGACCTATCTCTACGGCGATTTCTCCGCGGATGCGCCGGAGAGCGTCACGGAGGCGGTGGCCGCCGCGCGCGCCCATGCGCGCAGCCACGACGGGTTCATTCCGATCGACGAACGGTCCGCGTTCCTCAGGACGGCCATCATCGCCCGCACGCCGCCGGCGAAATAGCTAGACCGTCGATTCCATCATCGCTCGGATGGCGGGCGTGACGTCCGGCAGCACGCCGAACCAGGCCTTGAACGCCGGGCGCGCCTGATGGATGAGCATGCCGAGCCCGTCGACCGCCTTGTTGCCGCGCGCGCGCGCCTCGGCCAGCAGACCGGTTTCGAGCGGCGCGTAGACGATGTCGGCGACGAGCGCGTGGCGCGGCAGCGCGCGCAACGGCAGATCGAGCGCGCCCTGCCCAACCATGCCCAGGCTCGTGGCGTTGACGAGCATGGCGGCGCCTTCGAGCGCCTGCGCCCGGCGCGACCATTCGACGGGCGTCACCGCCGGCCCGAACGCATTGCGCAGTTCTCCGGCGCGTTCGAGCGTGCGGTTGACGATGCGCACCTCGCGCGCGCCCTGCTCTATCAGCCCGTGAACGATGGCGCGCGCGCCCCCGCCTGCGCCGATGACGACGGCCGGCCCTGCGTCGGCCCGCCATTCGGGCTCGGCCTCGCGGAGCGACGCGATGAAGCCGAACGAATCGAAATTGTGCCCGGTGAGCGATCCGTCCGGCTCGACCACCACGCAGTTGATCGCGCCGATGGCGCGCGCGGCCGGCTCGATGCGGTCGACATGGGCGAGCGCCGCCTCCTTGTGCGGAATGGTGAGATTGACGCCGGAAAACCGCAGCGGCGCCAGCGCGCGCAACGCGGCCTGCAGATTGCCGGGCTCGATGGCGAGCGGCACGTAGACGCCCTCGACGCCATAGATCTCCAGCCAGCGGTTGTGCAGGCGCGGCGAGCGCGAGTGCATGATCGGCCAGCCCATCACGCCCGCCAGGCGAAACCGTTCGTGTCTGGCCATGAGGCGCCTCCCGCGTTCTGTCGCCCCTTCTTTTCCGGCGAACGGAGGCGTTGTTCAACCGTCAATTTCGCAAAAGCCCTCGCAAAGCCCGCATCGGCTGCGGTAGCCTGTCGCATGGTCCCGCCTTCGCCCGCCCGCCCCCGCCCATGATGCGCTCGCCGTTGCTCGATGCGCCCATCGCGCCGATGCTGTTTCGTCTCGCCTGGCCGACCCTGCTGGCGATGGGCGCGACGATGTTCGTCGCCATCGCCGAAACCTCCTATGTCGGCGCGCTCGGCACGCCGGCGCTGGCCGGTCTGGCGCTCGTCTTCCCGATGGCGATGCTGCAGCAGATGCTCTCCAACGGGGCGATGGGCGGCGGCGTCTCCTCCTCCATCGCGCGTGCGCTGGGGGCGCGCGACGAGGAGAGCGCGGGCGCGCTCGCCTTTCATGCGACGCTCATCGGACTTTGCGCCGGCGTATTCTTTTCCGCGATCATCTTCCTGTTCGGCGATCCCATCTATCGCGCGCTCGGAGGGCGCGGCGCGGAACTCACCGAAGCGCTGGCCTACAGCCACGTGTTCGCGCTCGGCGTGCTCGGCATCTGGATGACGAATACGTTCGTTTCGGTGCTGCGCGGCGGCGGCGACATGCGCTCGCCATCGCTGGCGATGCTGGTCGCGGCCGTCGTGCAGATCGCCGTCGGCGGCGCGCTCGGGCTGGGGCTTGGGCCTTTTCCGCGATGGGGAATGGCGGGGGTCGCGTCGGGCCAGACCGTGGCGTTCATCGGCGTGGCGCTTTTTTTGCTGTTCCGCATCACGCGCGAGAATGCGCGCGTGCGCCTCACGTTCCGCGGTCAACGGATCAGCCGCGCGATGTTCGCCGACATCCTGCGCGTCGGCGCGCTCGCCTGCGTCTCGCCCGTGCAGTCGGTCGCCACCGTGCTGGTTCTGACCAAGCTCGTTTCCTTCTTCGGCGTGGAGGCGCTTGCGGGCTACGGCATCGGCGCGCGGCTCGAGTTTCTGCTGACGCCGTTTGCGTTCGCATTCGGCGTGGCGTGCATTCCGATGGTGGGCATGGCGATGGGCGCGCACGAGGTGGGACGCGCGCGGCGCGTCGCGTGGACCGGCGCCACGATCGCGGCGATCTGCCTCGGCGCGATCGGCTTTTTCTTCGCGATCTTCCCCGACCTGTGGGCGGTGCATTTCACGAACGACGCCGGCGTGTTGCAGGCCACGCGCGATTATCTGCGCTGGACCGGCCCGGCCTATCCGTTTTTCGGCTTCGGCATGTGCCTGTTCTTCGCCTCGCAGGGCGCGGGCAGGGTGCTGGGCCCCGTGCTGTCGTCCACGCTGCGGCTTGCAACGATCGCGGGCGGCGGCGCGATCGCGACCGCGCTCGGCGCGCCGCTATGGGTCATGTTCGCGCTCGTGGGGCTGGCGCTCGTGCTCTATGGCCTGGCCACCGGCGCGAGCGTCTATTTCACGCGATGGGGGCCGCCTGCGCCGGCCGGACCTAAGCGCCGTAGAGCGACTTGAACCGTTCGCGCAGCACGTTCTTCTGCACCTTGCCCATGGCGTTGCGCGGCAGATCGTCGAGAAACACGATCTTCTTCGGCTGCTTGAATTTCGCGAGGCGGCCTTCGAGCGCCGCCGCGATCTGTCGTTCGTCGATGGTCGCGCCGTTCGCGCGCACGACGACCGCCGTCACGCCTTCGCCGAAATCGGGATGGGCGACGCCGATGACCGCGCTCTCGACCACGCCGGGCATTCCGTCGATCTCGGTTTCGATCTCCTTGGGATAGACGTTGAAGCCGCCGGTGATGACGAGATCCTTGCCGCGCCCGACGATGTGGTAGTAGCCGCGTTCGTCGACCCTGCCGAGGTCGCCGGTGATGAAGAAGCCATCGGGCCGGAACTCGGCCGCGGTCTTCTCCGGCATATTCCAGTAGCCCTTGAAGACGTTCGGACCTTTCAGCTCGATGACGCCGATCTCGCCCTGCGGCAGCACGCGGCCCGTTTCCGGATCGGCGATGCGCACCTCCACGCCCGGCAGCGGAAAGCCGACCGTGCCCGCCACGCGTTCGCCGTCATACGGATTGGACGTGATCATGTTCGTTTCGGTCATGCCGTAGCGTTCGAGAATGGCGTGGCCGGTCTTCTCGCGCCATTCGCGATGCGTTTCGGCCAGCAGCGGCGCGGAGCCGGAAATGAACAGGCGCATGTTCGCGGTCGCCGCGCGATCAAGCGCGGGGTGTTGCAGCAAGCGCGTGTAGAACGTCGGCACGCCCATCATGCTGGTCGCCTGCGGCATGACGGACATGACCTGGTCGGCGTCGAACTTCGGCAGGAAGATCGTCGCGCCGCCGGCCATGAGCAGAACGTTCACCGCCACGAACAGGCCGTGCGTATGGTAGATCGGCAGCGCGTGGATGAGCGTGTCCTCATCTGTGAAGCGCCAGATCTCCTTCAGCGTGCGCGCGTTGGAGGCGAGGTTCTCGTGGCTGATCATGGCGCCCTTGGAGCGGCCGGTCGTGCCGGACGTATATAGAATGCCGGCCAGATCGTCGGGGCCGCGTTCGACGTCGGCGAAGCTCGCGGGCATTTGCGTGGCGCGAAACTTCAGCGAACCGGAACCGTCGGACGCCATCGTCTCGACATGCGCGATCCCTGCGGCCGCCGCCGCGCCCGCCAGCCCATCGCGCTTTCCGGGATCGCAAACGAACACGGTCGGCGCGGCGTCCGTCAGGAAATATTCCACCTCGGCCGGCGTGTAGGCGGTGTTGAGCGGCAGCAGCAGCGCGCCCGCGCGGATGACGCCGAGATAGAGCATAACCGCGTCGATCGATTTCTCGACCTGCATCGCCACGCGATCGCCGGGTTTGACGCCGAGCGTGACGAGCGCCTGCGCCATGCGGGCGGAGGCGGCCTCCACATCGCCATAGGAAATGCGGGCGCCGCTTTCGGTGATGAACGCCGGGCGGGCGCGGTCGGGAAAGCAGTCGACGAGTTGCTGATAGAGATGTGATGGCATGCGGCCTTCCGTGCGGTTTCGACCGTTTTACCAGCGCCTGCGCCGTTCCGGAAATCCCGGCGCCCTCACGCCGGAGTGGGCGCGGGCGCCCGCCGCTTTCTGTCCTTCAGCATTTTTTTGACGGCGCTCGAGGCCGCCACCTCGCCCTGGTTGGCGAAAGCTTCGTGATTGCGCTCGATTTCGTCGAGGTCATAGAGATAGTTGACCATGGCGCCGAAGGATTCCCGCAAACCCTTGTGCGAGCGGTCGCCCAGCCAGTCGATGCGTTCGAGCCGCGCGCCGTTGCCGAGATGGAAGCGCGCGACAGGATCGATCACGCGCCCGTCCTTGCGGCGCGCCTGCAGGAAATATTGCGCGATCAAAGGTTCGAGAAGCTTGCGCAGCTTCGCCTGCGCCTGCGCGTCGTCCGGCCAGTCGGCGTCGCCGGCCAGCGCGAGCGTGGCGCGCGCATCGACGTCGAGGCCCGGTTCCTCGCTCTCCACCCACGCGCGCAGACCCGGAATCGGCGACAGCGTGACGAAGGTTTCGATGCGCGGCAGTTCGCGGCGCAATTCCTCCACCACCTGCTTGATGAGGAAATTGCCGAACGTGACGCCGGCCAGCCCGGTCTGGCAGTTGGAGATGGAATAGAAGACGGCCACGCGCGCCCGGTCCGGCGCGACGGGCAGCCGCGTCTGCGCCAGCAAGGGCGCCACCGCCGCCGGCATCGTCTCCGTCAGCGCCACCTCCACGAAGATCAGCGGCTCGTCCACCAGCGCGGGGTGGAAGAAGGCGTAGCAGCGCCGGTCGGGCGGATCGATGCGCCGGCGCAGGTCGTCCCAGTCGTGGATCTGGTGCACAGCCTCGTAGCGGATCAGCTTTTCGAGAATGTTGGCGGGCGTGCGCCAGTCGATGTGGCGCAGCACGAGAAAGCCGCGGTTGAACCAGGAGGCGAACAGATGCAGCAGATCGCGGTCGACCACGCGCAACGCCGGCGCCTCGCGCAGCAGCGGCAACAGATCGGCGCGCATGGCCACGAGCGCGCCCGTGCCGCCCGGCGCACGGTTCAGACGTCGGAACAGTTCAAGCCGGCGCGGCTCGGCGGCGTAATGCAGGTCGGCGGCGGCGGCGTCCGACGTTTCGCGCCCCCAATGTTCGAGCGCGCGCGTCATCGCCGCGCGGTCGGGGCCGAATTCGGCGGCGAGGGCGGAGAAGAACGCAAGCCGGGCCGGCGCGTCGAGCGCGCGATAGTCGTCGAGGATTTCGATGGCGATCGCCGCGCCCGTCGCCTCGCCGCGCCCCGACAGCAGGTCGCGGCAGCGCGCGACGAGTTCGCCCACGCGCCCGCCGGCCCCGCGCGGCGGCTTGGCGCCGATCAGCGCGCGACCACGCTCGGCTATGGTGTTCAGGAGATCGGAAAAGAAGGAAGCGTTGTCCATAGCGCGCGCCGTCCGGTCTGTGTTCCACGCAGGCGTAACAGCCAATTGCGGCGGCGCCACGAAACCCGGTTTACTGGCTGGAGAGGATCGTGTTGCGCAGGAGCGGGTAGATCTGGTTCTCCCATTTCTTGCCCGAGAACACGCCGTAATGGCCCACGCCCGCCTGCAAATGGTGGCGTTTGCGATAGGGGCGCAGTTTGGGCATGAGATCGTGAGCGGCCAGCGTCTGTCCGACCGAGCAGATGTCGTCGCGCTCGCCTTCCACTGTCAGCAGCGTGGTCTTGCGGATGGCGGCCGGATTCACCTTGCGGCCCTCGAACGTCAGTTCGCCCTTGGCCAGGGCGTATTCCTGAAACACCAGCCGCACCGTCTCCAGATAGAATTCCGCGGGCAGATCCAGCACCGCGAAATATTCGTCGTAGAAGGTCTTGGTCTGCTCGGCCTTCGCGATGTCGCCCTTCACCAGATGGTCGTAGAGATCGGTATGGGCCTTCACGTGGCGGTCCATGTTCATCGACATGAAGGCCGTCAACTGCACGAAACCCGGATAGACGAGACGGCCGGCGCCCTTGTAGCGGTGCGGCACGGTCGCAATCAGCGTGCGCTCGAACCAGTCGATGGAGCGGGTGGTCGCCAGCTCGTTCACTTTGGTCGGATTGAGCCGGCAGTCGATCGGGCCGGCCATCAGGGTGAGGCTGGCCGGCGTGGCGGGATTGTCGTCCTCCGACATGATGGCGGTCGCCGCGACCGCCTGCACGCAGGGCTGACAGACCGCGACCACATGGGCGCCCGGCCCGAGAAACTCCAGAAACTGAATGAGATGACGGATGTAGCCGTCCATGCCGAATACGCCGGCCGCCAGCGGCACATCCCGCGCGTTGTGCCAGTCGGTTATATAAACGTCATGATCGACGAGCAGAGTGCGCACGGTCGAGCGCAACAGGGTCGCGAAATGGCCCGAAAGCGGCGCCACCACCAGCACGCGGGGCTGTTCGGCCGCGACTTCCTTGCGGAACCGGAGCAGCGAACCGAAGGGGGTGGCGAACACCACCTCCTCGGTCACGGGGGTTTCGGCGCCCGCGATCTGGACGCTGGCGATGCCGTAGGGCGGGCGCGCGTGGGTGAGACGGGCCCGGGCGAGCATCTCGTACGCCGCGGTCAGATTGCGCATGAACGGCAAACCGGAATTGGCCAGCCATGAACCTTCCAGCGCCGACAGGGCCGTCGAGGCGAAGAGCCGCACGGGCGTCAACAGGTCGTCCTGCGCCTGATATGCCTGATACATCATGCCCACTTCCCGACCCCGATTTCAGACTCGAGCCAGCCTTTTGCGGCGCATATGGTGACATGGCCGACTTATGCAATGCAACATCGCACATAGCCGCTGGGTCCGTCCCTCATACTTGTGGCATATGATTTGGAACAATGCGTTTATATCGCCGGAACGCGACATTGGCGCCCAGGGAACGGGCGCCGGGCCAGGCGAACGCATGTCTTAGACGCAAAACGCCCGGTTTTGCGTCTTTCGGGCGCCGAAGGCTCTTGGCGTCTCAATAGCGTT
>CALMZV010000067.1 GCA_937870755.1 uncultured Methylocystaceae bacterium | reverse complement strand
CCGGGCGGCGCACCGCCACGAGCCGGTTGCGCGACAGCCGCGTGATCGAGACGCGATCGGATTGATTGCCGCCGAGAACGTGGAAGGCCGAGGCGTCGTGGCCGACATAGAGGCCGACATGCCCGCCGCCCTTGCGCTTGAAGACGAGCACGTCGCCAAGCGCCGCAGCGCCTTTCGGAACCGACCTGCCGAACGCCGCCCATTCGAGCGCCGAGAGATAGAGGCGCGGCGGATTCCGCTCGGGGCGGCGTTCGATATTCGCGCGGAGGGCGACAATCGCCATGAACAGGCCGCACCACGGGATCGCGTCGTGGCGATAGGCGCCTGAATAGACGCGGCCGATGCCGGCGGCTTCGAGTTCCGCTTGCCAGCCGATGATCTTCGGGTTGTCGGCGGCGCCAGGCGCTTCGAGTGTGCCGTATTGCTTCAGCGCCTCGGCGATCATGCGCGGGCCGGGCTCGGCTTCGAGCCATCGGTATTGGGCAGGCAGCATTGCGACCTCCTGAAACAACGAAGCCCGCCGGTGTGGCGGGCTTTGCGTCGGGTTGCGATTGGGGTTGAGAGCGGCGGTTCAGCCGTGCTTGCGCCCGTCCTCATGGCTTTCCAAGCGGTCGATGCGTTCGCGGAACTCGGCGAGCGTCGCCTTCATCTGGGCGATGTCGGTGCGGGCCTCGGCGACCACCTTGCGCCCGGCGATATCGTTCGAGACATCGACCTTGATCGCGCCGATCTCCTTGGCGTTGGCGGCAAGGGTCGCGTCTATAAGCGTGAAACGCTGCGACAACCACCACGCCACGCGGACGAGAAAGACGATTAGGATCAAGAGTTCAGCGATGATCCCGCCAGCGACAAGCCAGGTGATCGTCAGGGTTTCCGGCGCGACGGTGACCGCCGCCGCAGCTGTTCCAGGCATGGAGTCGTCCTTTGCTTTTGGGGTTGGCCATTGGTGGCGCACAGGGCGCGCTGTGTGGCCAGTTCGAATGTGGCTGCGCCATCCCACGCGGCGGTGCGGCCTTCGCGCCGTGTGTGCGCCCGTGGCCATGGCCAGCGTCAGGGAGCCGTGTAGCCCTGCGCGTCGAGATAGATGCTGGCGCCGCTGGTGATGGCAGCGGCATTGAGCGCCGCATTGGCGCTGGATCGAAGCGGCGTGGGGAAGTCGATGTCCCACGGCGTCGTCATGTTGGCGGGTAGCCAGATTCGCCAAATCACCGTTGATCCGTCCTTGATCACGAACTCGGTTGCGACCGCGTTGGTGTTGATCACCTGAATGGAAGTGACATAGCGCCTGATCCCCGCACCAGCGGCGGCGGCTATCACGACATCTGTCGTGTTCGCAATCGCGCCAGCGGGCGCATAGCTCCAATCCGCCTCCGGGATCGAGAATGGCTTGTTGACGAGCGCGCCGATCATCGTCGCCATCAGGTGCACGAGATCGCCGGTCGCGGACATCGCCGCCTGGTTGACGTTGGCGGCGCGCGCGCCGATCCCGACCGGGTTGCCGGCTACGGCGTCCTGCGCCACGCCGCCGGTCACGGTGACCGCCGACACGGCGTTCGTGACCAGGACCGGGGCGGCATCCATCTGGTCGGCCCGTCCGAAGCCGCCGATGGATTCGGTGATGAGGCGCGTGAACTCCATCACGCGGATGAAATGCACCCGGAAGTCGGTGCGAGGCAGAACCGCGCCGCCGCAATTCGTCGTGACGATATCGGCGCCGGTCGGTGCTGCACCGATGGGTTCGAGAACGAGCGCAGTCGTCGCGACGTCACGAACGCGGTAGGGCCCGTCGAGCCCGAGATCGGCCCCGGACACGGCGTCGCGCACGCCGTGCAGATTGATGCACTGGCCGATCTGCAGTCCCGACCAGGCCGCCGAACCGGTGACCGTCAGCAGATTGGCGGTGCGGGCGACCGATTGCGCGACCTGGCCGATGGGGGCTCCGAAGACGCCGCCATTCACCCGGATGACGACGCCGCCAAAGGAGGTCGCGGTTGCCGACGCGCCGATGGGAACCGTGATCGTGGTGGCGCTGGGCACGCTGGCGACGGCGGTCGGGGTCGCCAGATTGGCGAAGTTCACCTGATCGCGGATGCCAAAGACCACGACAAGATCGGCGACCGTCAATCCGTGCGGCTGGTCGAAGGTGATCGTCACCGTCGCCGAACCCGCCTTGGCCGCGGAGACGATCTTGCCGACGGGGCGCGACAGGGAACGGTGGCTCTTGGCGCGAAAGGCGAAGCTTGTAGTCGCGGGCCGGATTGGGGACGACCTGCGTGCGCTTGAACATGGCCGAGATCGCGCCCCCGCTGTCGATCGGCGAGCCGCTGAAGGTCACCTTTTCAAGCTGAGGCAGGATTTCGAACAGGGCGGCAGGTGCAAAGGCATAGGCCCCTGCTGCCGCGACCAGCTGGGTGGCGGCCGTCGACACTGAAAAGGCGGCCGCGTGATTGCCTGCGATCGTGCCGGAAGGCAGAGCGTCGCCTCCCTCGGAGCGGACATAATAGCTCTCGCTCGTCGCCGTCGTGCCTTCGAAGACGAGGCTCGACCCGTTGCGGGCATAGCCCAGCGGATCGGCTTTGATGATCGAGCCGCTGGTGAACGGCCCGGCCGTCACCGAGGGAATCGTCCCCTGTGGCCCGGCCGTGGCGGTGAAGCTCGTGGGTGTTGGCGTGGTAGCCACCGTCAGGCAGGAATAGTTCAGGCGACTGTCGCTGACGCCCGTGATCGAGACCTTTTCACCGATCTTGAGCCCGTGCGGCGCGGCCGTCGTGACGTTGAGCGTCGTGGTCGCTTGGGAGATTGAAGCGATGGCGACAGGGCTCGCGGGCGTAAGAGGCACTGCGCCCTGCCAGTCATCAGTCGAGACGAGTTCGAAGGCGAACTCCTGACCGTTGATCCGCTGCGATAGTGAAATACCTGCTGCGACGCGTACCGGCATGGTGAAGCGATCGAGCGTTTCGATGATGGTTTCGCTTGCCTCGGAGAGCGGGTCCTTGGAGATCACAAGGTAGCTCGCGCCCGCGACGTTACCGTCGACCTGAACGATATCCCCGGACGCGATCTGAACAGCGTTCCACCGCGCGGTCGTGTCGAATGTCTCGAAGGCGTCGCGGAATTTGGTCGGCGCGCCGAGTATGCTGACCATGGGCGCGACGCGGCCATCTTGATCCTGCAAGGCCGCGCCCCGCACAAACCCAGCCGTTCCGCCGGGCACGTCAGCGACGCCGCCTGGCGCGCTCGGCCAGAGCAGTTCCTTCTTCATGGAAATCTCCTGAATATTGAGGCTTCAGATCACGAGGTCGGGGCGTTGAAGGCGAGCGCGTAGAGCACGACGCGCACCTTGCCGCCGGTGAAGTTGCCGCCGGCCGCCGTGACGCGGATCGGCGTGTTGGCGTAGAAGGCGGTCGGGCCGATCACGCCGATGTTGTTCGATCCGAGCGCGATGCCGAGCGAACCGCCGAACTGGCTGGTGTTGCCGGCGACGCCGACGCCGTAGGAGGTGGCACCGGTGATCGCCTGCGTGGTTCGCGAGGCGACCGCCAGTACGATCATGCGGTCGGCGATCACGGCGGTGGTGGCATCGACGAAGGCGCCGGTGAGCGTCAGTTCCTGTTCGAGCGCCACGAGCCGGATCGCGCCGCCATTGGCGGTGCCGACGATCCGGTCGCGCCAGGCGCCATCGGTCCAGACGACGGTGAGGCGCTCGTCTTCAACATGGACGCGCCAGCCGACGACGGGCACGAAGAACGCCCATACGCCCTCGCGCCAGAAGGCGATCTTGTCGGTCTGGCCAGCCCAGACCCCGGTTGCGCCTGACGGGACAATCCAGCGATCGCCATTGGCCGGGCTTCCGGGCGGCGTCGCCAGCGCCCGGCTCTTGACGCTGGTTTGCACAAGCGCATCGAGGCGCAGCAGCGCGTCGTTATGGGCAATCTCCTTCTGCGCCTGCCCTTGCGCGAGCGTGGGCAGGCCGAGGTTCGGCGTCGGCATTGGTGTGATCCTTCAGATGATGGCGGCGCCCGGCCAGCCGCGCCCGACGGAGGCGGAGAGCTGGTAGACGCGCACCGAAATCGCGCTTTGCGCCGATCCGAAATCCGCGACCTGCTGGGCGGCGGAATAGCTGGCGGTCGGCGTGGTCGCGGCGATGGTTCGGACGACATTCGCGCCGTTCATCACATCGACCTCGTAGCGCTCGCTTTCCTCGTTGAGCGGAACATCGACGCCATCGGCCCAGACGCCGCCGAAGCGGGTGCGCCGAACCCATGTGATGGTGAGATCGCCGCCGCCATTGCGCGCGCCCGCGATCTGGACTGGCGACCACGGCATGCGGCCGACGGCCTTCGTGGCGAAGGTCGTCTGCTGCCAGGCGGGATCGGCGATATCGAGCGCCTGCGGTCCCCATCGATAGAAGCGGGCGGCGAGGCGTTCGGCGGGCTTGCCGTCGATCTTGGCGACAGCCTCGTTCAACAGAACCACTGGCGCGCCAAGGGCCAGCGGCGAGCGGATGGCGTGCTCGGTGCCGAGGCGTCCGCGCAGCAGCTTCGTGAGCCGATAGGTCTGCGACCCGGTCAGAACCGCATCGGCGAACTGGACGATCTCCCAATCGCCGTCGGGCGTGCCGAGCGCGAGGCTGTTGGTGCCACCGCTGAGGATTGTGTCGGGCGTGGCGCTCGCCAGTTCCCCGGCATAGAGCTTCACCTCGAGGACGGAGCCTTCGTCCCAATACTCCGTCGGCCCTGCGGAAAGCGGCTGGATGGTTTCGCCAACGGTGGCCCGAACGGCGAGCGTTGTGTCGAGCACGAAATCCGAGCCGGTGGCGCTGTCCATCACCACGACGCCGCCCCAGGGCGAAGCGGAGGCCGCGGCGTAGGGCGAGAAGCCGTCGTCGGTATCGCGCAGCAGCGGCAGGTCCATCAGCCGCAAAACCGCCGCGCCATAGATTGGCGGTGGCGTGAGCGTCGGTGGGGCGATGCCGTTGAGCGGCGGCGCATAGATCGCCGCTTCGGCGCGCACCGCTTCGGCTTCGCGCGCGCCCTTGTCGAGCACGCGCGTCAGCCGGAACGATCGCGCCCTGCCGTTGATGACGAGATCGATCACGTCGCCTGGATCGAGCGCGATGCGCGAAGGCGGCAGCGCCAGTTGCGCGGTCTCGCGTGCAACCCATGCTTCCACCAGCGCGCGATCAGCGATCGATTGCGCCTGAACCTGATCCATCACCAGCGCCAGCCGCAGATCGCTCTTGCGTTCGGAATAGCCGGCGAGCCGAGTCGCCGAAACCGCGCCGGATTTGTATTCATCCACTGCGTCGGTGAAGCCGACCGCCACCTCGTTCGGCAGTTCGGTTTCTTGGCCGCGCGTCAACGTGATCTCTTCGCCCTGATCGGGAACAGCGAGTTCGGCCAAGGTCAGCGTCGCGACCGAGGACCGCCCGCGCGGCACGAAGCGGATCACGCCGTCGGTTTCGACCGCATCGAAGGAATAGGCGGACGCCAGTGCTTCGATCTCGGCGCGCGGGCTCATCGGCCGGTCGCGCAGATATCCGGTGACGACGCCGACCAGCGCCGACACATCGTAAGCCGTGAAGCCGACGCGCCGGCAGCGTT
>CALMZV010000066.1 GCA_937870755.1 uncultured Methylocystaceae bacterium | reverse complement strand
AAAAACAGTCGAGTAGACCCTATCACCCGGCCTTCGCCGGGCGTTGCGTCCAGCGTGGATTGCGCCAGTCGATCCCTTCCAGGAGATAGCCGAGTTGGGCCGCCGAGATCGCCACCGCGCTCCGGCCCGAGCCCGCCGGCCACACGAACTTGCCCGCTTCCAACCGCTTCGCGTAGAGCGACATGCCGACCCCGTCGTGCCACAGGATCTTCACCAGATCGCCGCGCCGCCCGCGAAAGCAGAAGAGTTCCCCGCCGTGCGGATCGCGCCCGAGCCCCTGCTGGATCTTCAGCGCCAGGCTGTTCATGCCGCAGCGCATGTCGGTGACGCCGCCGGCGATCCAGACCTTCGCGCCGGCTGGGAACGCTATCATGGCGCGTCCACCACCGGCAGCAGGCGAGCCAACGTCTTCGGGTCGATCGAGGCCGGAACCGTCATCCGGCGCCCGTTCCGAAGAACGATCTCGATCGTCGACTCTGTAGTCGGCGCCGCGACCGGCGGCGAGGGTCCTTCGCAGCCCACCACCGGCGCCGCATCCGGCGCAACCGTCACGGCCGTGAACGTCGGCCCAATCCGGGAGAGCCGACCGGCGCGATACTCCGCCCGCCACCGCGTCAGCAGAGACCGCGAGATCCCGACCCGCCGCGCCGTCGCAGACCCCTGCCGATGACCGAGCAGGCTCTCTTCGACGATCCGGATCTTCTCCTCGTCCGTCCAGTCACGCCGACGCCCGGCATCCCCGGCCGACAGGACCTCGAAATCCGAAATGACCTTTGCGCATGCCATAAGGCATGCTCTTACCCAACGGCCTCATCCTCCGGCAGACGGCCCCCGCCGGAGGGATACGGTCCAAACGCACAGGCCTGAACGGACCGAGGTCACCCGCGAACTTGTCGAAGGTTGGTATCGGGAGCGGGCTTATGTGAAATTCGTAGAGCGCCTTGAAGTCAATTTGCTGCGCTTCCCGGCCCCTGAAGACTTCCGCCCCAGAGGTCTGATTGTGCGCCAACTCCGGCAGCGGTGGGGTTCGATGTCACCAGCATCGCGCCTTCTGCTCAATCGCCGCCTAATCGAGGCGCCCATAGACGCGATTGACTACGTCATCACGCACGAGCTTTGCCACATGGCCGTGCCGCACCATGGAGCGGAGTTTTTCGAGCTTTTGGGTCTTGTCCTTCCGGACTGGTCAAGGCGTAAGCAGAGGCTCGAAGAGGCGATGGCGTAACTGCTCTCGTCCTTGTTACTCACTGAGAGTTGATACGTATCCCTCCGCGGGAGGCCGCCTTGTCAGTCATCGTCGTCCTGACCAGTTTCGCCTCAAGCTGATCCGGCACTGTTGCCGGCAGCGGTGCTGGAGGCTGGTCCGGGGATCAGGATGAAGTTGTCGGCGGTCGGCGGTCGGCGCGAAGGTGACGAAGTTAGCTGTCGGCGATTGCGTCGGCGTCGGCTGTATGGTCGATAGCTGCTTCGCCTGCGATCCTTGCGAGAACGGCGAAAAGGCCTAGAAACGTGGAGCTTTGAAACCTGAAAACGAGGTCGAGCGGAGTGCGCGAGCAACGGTGGCCGTAACCCTGACGGCTGCGCGCATCTCCGGGGTCGGGCGCAGAATCGGCTTGGGGCGCCACGCGTTCCGTCTGCGAGCATAATGCGTAGCCGCCGTTCGGACACTGACGTGACCGGCGAGGGCGGCGACATCGACCCGGTCCAACGCGCGCTTCGCATTTGCCAGCGCCTGATGACGCACAGTGTACAGACTGATCACAGGAATACCGATTTTCTTGCAGAGCCTGTAAAGACGCTTTGCGAGGCGCCGATAGATCTTTGACCACCCATAAGTACCGATTTCTTCGTGCAGAACATTCAAAAAATAACTGAACCTCGCCACTTTTTCAGCGCCGAGGATGGAAATTTCAATAAATCGGCTTTCGATTCCGCGACCATTGGTGGTCTTTGCTGACCGGATTGCTAGCGTCCCATCGACGATGCGAGCATCCGCCCACTCGCATGGACGCAAGCCAACTGATGCGCCATAGACCAATATTCCCGCGAGCATGAAGCCGGTGCGGTCCTTGGTACCGGCAGCAGCGGTCGCCAATTTCCGAATCTCCTTCTCGCGTACGGTCCGGCGCTTTTTCGCGCTCGTCCGACGCGGAGCAGCCCGATCACGGGGTAGAGGCGATTCTTTCGAGAGATTCGCGTATTTGGCTTTGTGGTCTGGCGTCCAGCGCGACGAGAGCGACAATGCGTCAGCCTCCGCGAGAATTGCCGCGCGGTATTGACGAATGGTAGCAGGACGCCACAAACCCGAGTGCGCTTGCCACCAAGCGGTTACCGCCTCGAGAAGACCGATTCGATCTACCGAGACATCCGCTCCGCACCGTCGACAGAGTCTAAGATATGTCTTCCGGTATGACTCCTCTGTATGAGGCGTACGAGAGACAACAAGTCCGCAGGCATCTACCATTTCTAGATCCTCCAAATTCATTATTAAAGGACTCCATGAAATATTCAACTGTACACGTTATTAAGACATGGTTCCTGACAAGCTAGAAGACTGATGTCTCGTCGCCGACGAGGGAGATGGGCTGGACGCGAATACGGATCGTGCCCCGTGAGGTGGTGTAGCTGACGCGAGAAGTGGTCATCGGCGGTAC
>CALMZV010000065.1 GCA_937870755.1 uncultured Methylocystaceae bacterium | reverse complement strand
CGAGGCTGTAATGGGATTTCTGCAGCGCCTTGATCGCCGACAGGGGCGCATCAGGGGTGGATTTGCCGAATGGGAACATGGGCTTGGTCCTTGTCATGTGCGGAGCAATCGGAAGGTCGGTTTGCCGGTCCTGAGCGTCCGGGCCGGCTCGAAGGTGCGGCGGATCGCGTCGGGCCAGGCGCCAAAGGCGCGCTCGGAGACCGAGAGGCTGATCTCCACGTACTGGCTGGGGTCGTCGCCGGAGGCGCGGATCGTCTCGACGAGAGCGGCGAGCCTGACTTGGTCCCACTCCACCTTCTTCGGCAGATCTGCGACGATGGTGACCGTGCTGTCGGTGAAGCGGACGGTGCCGGTGTCCTTGCCCAGAGCCGCGCGGGCTTCACGCGCACGCTCGCCGAACTTCAGCGCGATGGCGCCGTCGAGCCAGTCCTTCAGCGACTTCGCGTTCCTGAGCGCCGCGTCGGCTTCGTCCTGAAGCACGGCCAGCACCTCGGCCGGCAAGGCCGTGATCTCGGCGATCGGCATGGTGCGGAGCGCGTCGAGCGTCGGCAGGTTGTTGCGAGGATCGGTCATCACGCGACCTCCTCGGCGAGGAGGGCGGAGAGCGAGACCGGCGACGACTTCGGCTTCCGCCGCGCCACGGCGAGGTAGGAGAAGTCGTCGGGGCCATGACGCCGCTGGACGAGATGCGCGAGCCCCTGTTCGGCCGCCCACATCGCGCGTCGCCCGAGCTTCAGGAGTTCGGTGCGGTCCTTGGGCGGAAGCCGGGTCGCCATCGGCATGCCGTCGAGGGCGAGGAACCCGCGATGGTATTCGAGGCAGTCGCCGGGCGTGGCCTGGCCGAGCCAGCCACAGAAATCGATCTCCGAAATCCGGAGCCGCGCTGTCGAAAAGGGGATGATCGTGTTGCTCATGAGCGGCTCCTACTCACCAGGTCCGGAAACCGTCTCAGGCGGCGGCAAGGCCGCGGGCGAGGAGCGTCCCGCGCAGCGTCTGGATCCGGCGGTAGAGGCCAGCGCGAGAGCCGTGCCCCTCGGCCGCCAGCTCATCGACGCTCTTGGTCGTGAGCGCCGCGCACAACACGCCATCGCGACGATCGAGCGCCCCGAGGCAGCGCTCCACATCCAGCCGGATGGCGGACGTCGATGCGCCCTCGCCAGCCTGACCCCACACGGCGCCGAGGCCGCCATCGTTGGCGATCGTGTCGGCGAGAGTGTCCGATTCACCGTCATTGATGGGCGCGTCGATCGAGGTCGGCTCGAAGCCGAACATGCGACGCTCGGCGATCACACGCCGCATGATCCGCGTGGCGCGGTGCGCCATCACGGTCGCGACGAACGCACCGATCGACCCACGCGCCGGATCGAAAGCCGCCAGCCGCGCGAAGGCGTCCGTGATCAGATCCTGGCGAATGTCTTCGAGATCATGGCGGGGCAGTCGCATCCGCCGCACCAGGCTGCGGGCAGCGGCATCGGCTTCGTGCAACAGCGTATGGAGCTGTTCCGGCGAGGGAGAGAAGGACATGGGGCAGAGCCTCGTCATCGGGTTTCGATGGCGAGACGGTGCCGGCTAGCAGGTCGTTCTTGGTGGGCGTCGCGTGGGCATAGCGTGGGAGAAACGTGGGCTAAGGCTCAACTCTCATCGTGCCCTGGCAGTCGAGACGCCATCCACGATTCCCCTCCCGACGAATAAGCGAGCCGACCTCTGCACGATTGAGCCCCCCTCTCGTCAAGGCATCCCGCAGCTCGCGAACGATATCGCGTCCTGGACGCGCCGTTGTCGGCGCAAGGGAACCGTAGATTACATCTTCAACGTCGCGGGCTGTGAGGTGCGGCCGAGGTGTCTTCGCTTGCTCGATCAGGGCCGCCAGAAGACGCGTCGGCTGATCGCTGAGGGTGATCTGCCTATCGCCCCAGGCAACACGCCTTGCCCCGCGAAACACGGTGAGCGCCGGGTGCGCGTCGGCTTCCACTGCCATTTGTGGAAGTGTCACGGTCAATAGCCCGACGCTGGACATGCTCGTGGTCGCCGCCAGGGGAGCGGTCCTGATCCCGGCCCGCGTGAAGCGCAACCGCTCCGTGGCGGCAATTGAAGGAGCCAGAAGCAGGAGGTCCCCTGACCTTGCTTCCCGAAGCATTCCCTCCAGGCCCGTTTGGGATAGGGTTCCGCGCGATGGAACGACCACGATCGCGGCCGGGTCTTCGCTGGGTTCGATCAGCCAAACACCGGGCATGAGCAGCGAGAGGCCTTTCCGCTGTGCAAGAGCGTCGGCAATCAGTCCAACGAGGCTATCGGGATGGACCTGGAAGCTGCGAAGGTCGTGGTCCTCCAGCCTAGTATCGCGATGTCTGTCGTGCGGACACAGCGCCCACGACGCTCCCTCGCGGAACTGGATGATCCGGGCATCCGCGCCACAGGAACAGTCGACACAAGGATCCCATTCCGTAGCTGGCGGACACTCCTGCAGGACGCCGGACGCGAGCAGCCGGTCGAAAGCCGGACCAAAATGGCAGGCGGCTTGCCGACCCCAAAGGAAGATCGGCTCATCGGTCTCACTCAGCCGCCACAGCAGTGCCAGAAGCGTCTCGGTCATGGAGCATTCCGTTGCGGCGGAGGAGGCGCAAGATGCGATCCTCGTAGTGGATACGCTTGAAGACGGCGTGCGCAGGCGGCTTGAGCTTTACGACGACTTTCTTGTTTCGTGTGCCTGGCTTCCCGAAATGCACCCGAAACACCAGGTGATTGAGCCGCCAGTCTGCACCAAGGCTTGCTCCCCGCATCATTTCGCCGAGCCTCGCCAGTGCGTTGTCACGCCCGTCGCGCGCCACGTAGGAGAAAAACGTCCGAGTTTCGCCGGTCTTCGCATCAGCGCCGACCCGGTCAACCTGCACCTCCGTGATCTGCACACGCTGAATGAAGTCGTCGAATTCGTGGGTGAAACGGAACCCAAAGCCGACCTGCTGCACCCGATCGAGCGTGTAGAGGTTCTGGGCATGATCCGATGCGAAGAAACCCGGGCGACCCAAAACCTTGTCGGCGAAAATCTCTGCAAGTTCGCGCCGCAACGCTTTCGCCGTTCCTCCAATCCCGACGATGCCCGTGCCGCTCTGATACTTGAGCACGGCATGTTCAGCGGTTCGGAAGCTGATCACCTTTTCCTGCTGGCCATCCACGATTGATGCAGTCGTCACGGGCGACCCATGAGTGATCACCAACGAAAACTCGTCGTCATCGTACCAGCCGACACGGCAATGATTGCTGCGAAGCCCTTTCTTGAACAGCTCCGCGGCGGCGGCTTCGAATGCCTGACGGACGATGTCGTCCATCCTTGCCTCAACGCCTTCATCGAGACCGACGAACTCGTCGAGGCTTGGACGCGCCAGGATCACCATCATGTCGGATGCCGCGTCGAACACCTCGCGATGATCAAGGAACGCTTTCACGGCGATATGCTTCGGATCTTGCGCGCGATCGCCTTCGCCTTCCGCTGGCAGAAGGTTGGTGCCAAATCGAAGAGCCTGCTGCAGCAGGATTTCCAATCCGGCGGCGGTGCCGAGTTCTGCGATGTGATGCAGATCCGCGATCAAGCCCTCCGAGTAGTTTTCGTCGGGGCCTGCGAAATAGCCTTCAATGAATTTCCGCGCCTCGGCGTCGTCTTTGCCGAAGATTGAGAAATCGAATTGCGGCAGTTCGGCCGCGTGGCGTTCCAGCAGCCTCCGCAAGAGTCCGAGATCGATCGTCCGGGTGAACTTCGGATTGACAAATTTCTTGTGGTCTCGGGACACGGTTGTCCTCCATACCTGAATCGTGTTCTTGCTACGTTCTATCGCAAGCGTGGCCGTGAGTCGATTCAGGTTGCAGCC
>CALMZV010000064.1 GCA_937870755.1 uncultured Methylocystaceae bacterium | reverse complement strand
ACGGACTGGAAGCGTGCGTCTGCGTCGCCTGGATGCCGGCCAGCGCACTCGCGGCATCGCCCCGCCGCTTCGTGCGGCTACTCGGGCTCAATTCCTCGCGCTGGCCGCGCAGGATCGCCGAGGATCGGCTGATCCCGGACCATATCATCCCGACCCCAGTGCTCGATCCACTGCCGGTCAATCTCGCCGACCGGCGTGATTTCGAGACGATCCTCGCCACAACGGCCGATACAGTCGTTCTGTCGCGCGCCCGGCGCGACAGCGACGGGCGTCTCTTGGGTCGCAGCGCTCTGCTCGCCGGACGTGGCGGCGAAACCTACCTGCGCCGCAACGCGACGCCGGCGCACGCCTTCAGCGAAACCGACCGTCTCATGGCCCGGCCCCAAGAGTTCGCCACCGATCCGCAAGTGGTCGGCGCGCAAGGCTGCTGGTGCGACTGGCGGAAGGCCGAGATCACGCCCCATGACGGGCTCGTGCGTGCGGACCATCCCCTCGTTCTCGCCATACTCGACCGCACCCAGTCGGCCAGTTCGCTGAGCCGCCTTCTGCGTAATCCGCTAAGTTTCGTGTGGGTCTATGCCTTCGGATGGCGGGAACCGCAGAGCAGCGCCGAACCGCTCGTGCTTGATGCGCTCGGGATCGGCGATCTTGTCCACATGGTTCTCGACCGCGCCCTGCGCGATCTCGAAGCCGGAGGCGGCCTTGCCTCCGCCGAGGCGGGAACCATAGACGCGGCGGTGGCGCAGGCTGTGCAGGCCGTCGCCGCCGATTGGGAGAGCGAGCGTCCGGTTCCGCCGGCCGTCATCTGGTGGCGCACCCTCGACGACGCTCGCGTTATGGCGGGCCGCGCCCTGTCCTATGGGGAAGATGTCCTGCCGGGCGCACGCTCCTACGGAGAGGTGCCCTTTGGCGGTTTGCAGCCGAAATCCGACGCGGAAACGCCCTGGGATGCGAGCGCGCCGGTCACGATTCCCGACACGGGCTTCAACATCGCCGGCTATATCGACCGGCTCGACATCTCGGGCGACGGCAAGCGCGCCCTCGTGCGGGACTACAAGACCGGACGGCCGCCGCGCGGCGACATCCGCCTCAATGGCGGACGCGAGCTTCAGCGCTGTCTCTATGCCTTCGCGGTGAAGGCGCTCCTCGGCGACGACGTCGCCATCAGCGCCTCGCTGCTCTACCCGCGCGAGCCCGTCGATCTCCAGCTCGACGATCCCGAGGCCGTGCTCGAGGAGATCACGGGCTATCTGCGCGCGGCACGGTCGAGTCTCGCCGGAGGCGCGGCCCTGCCTGGCCCGGATACCGGCGGCGACTATGACGACCTCGCCTTCGCCCTGCCGGCCAACGCCAGCGCCACCTATTGCAAACGCAAAATGCCGGCCGCCACGGAGCGGCTTGGCGAAGTCGCTCAGGTCTGGGAGGCGGAATGATGAGCAGCGTGCCCAAAGTGCTGAAGGACGACGGCGCGCGCCGCGATGCGATCAGCCTCCATGATCGCTCGATCCTAGTCGAGGCCGGCGCGGGTTCGGGCAAGACCGCCGTCATGGCCGGCCGCATCGCCGCCATGCTGGCCGAAGGCGTCGCGCCGCGTTCCATCGCCGCCGTCACCTTCACCGAACTCGCCGCGAGCGAGCTGCTGTCGCGTGTCCGCGAGTTCGTCGCCGACCTCTCGGCCGGCACGATCGCGACCGAACTGCGCGTGGCGCTGCCCGATGGGCTGTCCCAGACCCATCGCGACAATCTCGCCGCCGCCAGCGCTGCGATCGACGAAATCACCTGCTCGACCATCCACGGCTTCTGCCAGCGCCTGATCAAGCCCTATCCGGCGGAGGCCGACATCGATCCCGGCGCCGGCGTCATGGATCGCAACCAGGCCGACCTCACCTTCCTTGAGATTGTCGATGGCTGGCTGCGCGAACGCCTGTCCGGCGGTCAGGGCGGTATCCTGGCCGAGATGGTGCTGCACAGCCCCGGCGAGACCGTGGCGCTCATCCACAAGATCGCCGAGAATCTGCGCCGTCGCCCCACGCTCACGGCCCCGCCCGTCTCTCCACTTGGCGGCCACCTCACGGCGTTCCGGCAGGCCACGGCGGATTTCGCGAACTTCATGGATGGCACGGCGGCGGCCGAGCCGGAAACGGTGACGATCGTCGAGCGGCTGGCCGAAATGGCGACCGCCGTTGCGAACGGTCCCGATCCCGCGACGCCCGCAGGCCTCGTTCGGCTCCTGACCTCGCGGCCCCACCCGGATCTTTGCATTAGGACCGGCGCCTTCGCCTCCTACCGCAAGAAGGGCAAATGGGCCGCTGCAGCCAAACAGGCCGGCCTCTCCAAGGCTGACGGCGACCGGCTGAACGACGCCGCCGAGACCCATTACACCGCCTGTTGCGACACTTGGGTCGCGTTGGCGCAGGCCGTCGCCGGCCATGCCCTGGCGGCGCTGATCGACGAAGCGCGTCCGATCCTGCAACGCTATCGCGACCACAAGCGCG
>CALMZV010000063.1 GCA_937870755.1 uncultured Methylocystaceae bacterium | reverse complement strand
GCGTCGAACAGACCTATTCGCTGCAAGCCACGCTGCCGACAATGGCGGAGATCATGAGAAGGGCGGGGCAGCGGTGATCCGGCCGACCGGCTGTGCGAACCCGCTTGCCGTATCGTCGCGCAGCTTCAGGAAATCTGTTAGACATCGACCCGCGCCCGATCTCCGCGCCTTTTGGCCTTGCTCGAACAGGATGCTGCTCGAGAAGGACGCCCGCCAAGGAGCGTGGAGCCATGTTTACTGCTCCAGAAGAAGCGCGGGACGCATCCAGGGGCTGATGACGCAGGCTTGGAGGCGCGCCTAAAATTGCGCCACGCGGTTGCGTCATGCCGGGTTCTCGAAGTCGCCAGGACATCAAGTGCTCATATACGCGAACCAACAATTGCAAACCGGAAAGAAGGCTGTCGGCGCTATCCTTGGCGCCTCGTTCCTGATTTCATTTGCCCTTACAGTCATAATGCCAAATTCCTTTAAGATCGTGTCAGCGACTTCGATAGTCTTTTCTTTTATATATTGCGTTATTGTCTATGGGCGGATAATTTTTTCTGGGCCTTATTTTTATTATCTTTATGCAAGTTATATCATAACGTTATTTTATTTAATTATCGGCCGTCTAAACGGCGCTCCCGACGTCGCCGCAGGTGAAGTATTTCTTATTTACATATTCTTCCCGCTCGTCATCGGCGCGCAGCTGACGGCCCTGTTGTTTCTCGTGGATCTGAAGACGATCGTCCGGCTGCTGGTCTATTCGGTTCCAGTCATCGCGGCGACGGTCGTTTACTTTTTCTGGGCCTTCAGAACGCTGGGGCCTGACGCGGTCAGGATATTCATCGAGACGCCGAACGTCGTGATCTCCGAGGAGGGGTTTGTCGCGGCGACAATGCACGTCTACGGTTCCATGATCTTCATAGCCTCCGGCTTTTTTGCGAGTCCCGGAGTCGTGCGAAATCCATTCTTGAGAATCATCATTTTCGCGATCATAGCGGCCATCGCGTTCACCTCAGGTCGTGGATCGCTGGTGTTCTCGATGCTAATCGGGCTGTGCATTTTCGCAGGCGTCGCCTTTTTCGCCAGTACACGGAGAGAGAGCCTATCTCATCGCATGCTGCTTCTGGTCCTTGGCTCCATCGTGGTCGTGGTCGGCGCGCTGGTTCTGCAGCTTCTGGCCGGCAATGAATTCGGCGCAGGCGTCGTCACCAATATCTCCGACGCGCTCGGAAAGTTGTTTCCAGATCACCAGAACGTGGGCGGGCTGACGCGTTTCGATCAGCTGGAGGCTTTGAAGCACGGAATTGATTCGAACTGGGGACTTGGCGCGGGCCATGGAACGGCTTCCTTCTGGTATTCCGATCCGGAAAAGCCGTGGCGATACGAACTGGTATGGGTCGCGACTGTCTTCAGGACCGGCTTTCTAGGCGCCGCGGTCTATGCGGCGCCATTTCTGGTGACGTTGTTTCAAGGCGCGCGCCTGATCATCGGCGGCAAGATGGATCGGTTTGAAACCTTTGTGTTCTCCGGCTTTATCGCCGCCTTCCTTTCCAGCAACACAAATCCCTATCTGGAAGCATATGTCTTCCAATGGATGTACATACTGCCGATCGTATATTTCCTGCGACGAAGCGAGTACGTCAGCTTCTGGCGCGCGAATTTCGCCTCGGAGCGATAGCCATCAACGCGGATATAATTAATGGAGCCGTTCTCGCCGCACATCGTTGTGGAAGGCTGCGATATTCCACTTGTTGGAGAGATGACGCCGAATGGCCGCCGGCGCTTCGCCATCGTCCGCCCCTGGTTCGCAGGCCCCCGCTACGCTTCGGAAAGCCCTGCTTCAATGGTCGTCCATCGTGGCGCAATTTGGCAATGCGCACGCACACACGCGGGCGCGACGAAGTTCGATGAAAGCGACTGGATCGCACTGGCTCGGGCGCAACGGCTGACGGTGTTCGGCGCGCCAGCCGCATCCACGACGGCCGCAGGTGCAACCTGGCGCCTCGTCGGAGACGCGTTGCTGGTCGACTGGGCTGAGGGATGGTCGGAAGATGTGCGGCTGGAGGCGCCGACAATGCCCGACTTGACTGCGCTGCTGGCCGAGCCGGCGCGTTCGGGCCGGGCGTTTCTGGTCGCCGATCCCCGAAGTCTCACGCCGCCAAGCCTGTACGTGGCCGCATTCGAGGAAGCCGGCGCCGCGAGCGGCGCTGAAGGAATCTGGAGATGGCGACCATACGACGCAGCCCTGCCCAGCGCGATGCAATGGGGCTTGGCGGGGGACGGCATCGCCGACGACTCTGTCGCAGCGAAAGCGTTTATCGACGCCCACAAGGGCCGGACAGTGCTGTTCGATGTGGGCCGCCGCTTTCTGCTTGGCGGCGTGACGCTGGAAGGCCGGCAATACGACGGCACGCGGCTGGTATTCGAAGGCGAAGCCGTGGTCAAAGCAGCGCCCTCCAGAGGCGCAGGAAATTTTCAGAACGCCTGCTGGACCGGCATCGCCTTTCAAGAGTGCGACTCGTGTGCGATTGAGGGGAACTTCCATGGCAATCGCGACGCACAGCCGGACAGCGAGCACATCTATTGCGTGACGCTCGCCGGGGTTACGCGATTCGACATTCCAACGATGCGTGTGCGTGAGATTCGTGGCGACGGTCTTTATGTATCGCAGGCCCGCCTGACGGCCGCCTCGGCGAATTCTGACGGTTTGGCGATCGGATCAATTGAAGGAGTCAATTCGGCCGACGACGGGCGCAATCTGGTCTCGATCATTTCCTGCGACAATGTTCGTATACAGACATTGAAAAGCATGCGCATCGGCGGCGTGATCAATGGCGTGCGAGAACCCGGAGGCTTCGACATCGAGCCCGATCACGACTTTCAGTCATGCAAGAATATCGTGGTGAATGCGGTCGATGTCGTAACCGCCGGTTTCTCCGGTCTCGCCATTCTCGGCCGGCGCTCCGCCAATGTGACGCGCAATGTGCGCATCGGCTCGGCCGATGTCGTGAACACATCCCATGCGGAAACACTCGACGCCATAGGCGAGCTGACGATGACGAGAACGCATACATTGGCGATTATCGACGCTGGCGGCGTGACAATCGATTCGTTTAGCGGCGCTTTTCTCCATGCATACGGCGACGCGATCGTTATTTCGAATTCGGACACGGTGTCGATAGTGGGTAAAGTATCTCATGTTCGAGAGGGCGCACGCATCGGCAATGACGCATACGACAATGGCGCGGACGCCACAGGCGTTGTAAATTCACACATTGACCTGCGTGTATCAGACGTCGCACGGTTCGGGTTTCGTGCCGGACGCGTGACGAAAACAACCGTGATCGGCAAAGTCGTGACACCGGTGGCGGGCTACTATCCCGGCGGGGTCTTTGCGATGCTGACAACCGGCGGTTTCTTACAGCAAAACGTCACCTACTCGGTCGACGTTCCTTACTCTCCGGATTGGGATCGAGCCTATCGCAACGACGTCTCGTTTCCTTGCACATTCGCCAACTCAAGAATCGCGAACGTGAGGTTTGGCGATGGTTGGAGCGACTATCTGACGATGAAAGATATGGCGGTCCTCATCGACAACGCGCACGGTTACACTGACTCGATAAAGGGCAAGCCTACGAACGGCCCGCATGTCGTGGGCCAGTACATCCACAACAGACTGTCGGGTCCGGATCAGCCCAAGGGTTGGCGCTGCATCGCCTCCGGGACTCCGGGGCTGTGGGTGGAGGAGCGCTGAAGGCATCGTCCGCACGAACAGCCGCACGTCGCCGGTCCAACCCGCTCGGACACGACATTCGCTCTCGCCATCAGGCGCGGCCGCGCAGGAACAACGGAATGAGCCGCGGCATATCTGCGAACAACAGCCCATAAGCGGACAGCGTCTCTCCGAATTCGCTCCGAGAGCGACGCAGACCGGCGCGCGCCGTGCGAGCGAACGGCTCGACAAACAAGGTGACCGCCATGACCGCCAACGCCGGCAGGGTGGAAAAATGCTTGAATGCGTAGAGCAACTTGCTCCGTAAAGAATAGAAAAGTCGGCGCGCCTTCACCTGCTCCGATGTCCCGCCTCCTTTGTGGAAGGCGGACGCTTGCGCAAGGTAGTATGTTCTCCAGCCCGCCCTTGACGCGCGCAGCGATAAATCGAGATCCTCAAGGTATACAAAAAAGCGCTCGTCGAAACCGCCCAGCGCGTCGAAGACTTCGCGACGAATAAGATAGAACGCACCAATGACATGATCGACCGGCCGACTTTCCTCGTGATCGAAGTCCGTCATGAACATCGGCTGGAACGCGGATGGAAACAGCACGTCCAGACCCAGCGACTGACCGATGAACGATCGCGCGGTCGGGAATCGCACGCAGTGCTTCTGCGTCGCGCCTTCCTCTCCGTAGAGATGAATTCCGCAAATCCCAAACGACGCGTTGTCCTTCTCGTTCAGGAAAGCGACCGCCGTCTGGATCGATCGATCCACGATCTCTGCGTCCGGGTTCAGAAACAGGATGAACCGTCCGCGGCCGGCGTTCGCGCCGATATTGCACGCGCGCGCAAAACCGAGATTGCTGTCCTGTTGAAGAAGAATCGTCTGGAGCGAGGCCATGCTGACGCGCTGCGAGCCATCGCTTGAATCGTTGTCGACGACGAACGCCTTCGTCGTATCGATATCCGCATGACGCTGGACCGAGGCCAGCACGCGCTGAAGTTGCCGCCCGGAGTTCCAGTTGACGATGACGATATCGACGGAACCGTCTGACGGAACCGCTTCCGTGGGATTGTCTTGCGTCATGATGGGTCCCCGCGCCTCGTGGCCGATTGCGCCTTCATTTGGTCGTTGCGAACCGTTGCAGCCGCGCACATCGAGCTGACGGCTCATTGCCTTCATCGCCAGCTATCGCATCCTCGCATTTCGCAGGAACATCGACCCGTATGCGAGCGAGGCGCCCGCCTGAAACAGATATCCGGCAGCCAGAGCAGCTGCGGCGCCGGTAGCGCCATACGGAACCAGAATGATCGAGGCGCCAACAAAAACCGTGGTCATGGCAAGGGTCATCGCAATCGCGATCCACATATGCTCGCGTGCGGCAATGAGCTGCTGCACGGACAGTTGGGCTGCATGAACCACAGCAACGCCCATGGCGATGGCGATGGCGAGCGCAGCTTGAGACCCCGCGAACTGCGGTCCATAGCTCTCCATGATATAAGGAGAGAGGATCGCGCCACCCAACGCGATCGGCGCAGCGACGAGGGTGCTGGCGGCGACGCCGGCGAGTAATGTGCGCCGGGTCGCATGACCATCACGAACGGATTCAGTCATGATCGGCATGAGCGCGCGCGCCATGGCGCCCGGCAGGAAGTTGACGAGATGGAACCACTGCATGGCGATGCCGAACACCGCGACCTCGCCAGCGCTGCCTGCGCGCGCCAGAAGCGACTGCACGATCCAGTTGGCGCCTGCCGGCAGCAAGCCGGTCAGAAGCGCCGGCAGCGCGAAATGAAGCATTGTCCCCATTTCTCGCCCGCTGTCGCGCCATGACAGGACGATTCCGAGTTTCCCGAGCTTGCTCCGCGACCAAACCCAGCTGATCGCGCAATTGGCCATCGAACCCGCGACCACCGCGATCGCGGCGCCGGTCAAGCCGTAGCGATATGTAAGCGCGATCGTGACCGGAATCGATAACGCCGCGCCGAGAATCGAACTCCAGGCGAACGCGCGCATTTCGGACAGGCCGATCAGAATGTTTTTCTGAAAGCCATCGAACGACAGGAACAGGATTGAGACTGCGGCGATCGCGATCGGCGCGCCAATCTCTGGCGCCCGGAATCCGTGCTGCGCGATTGCGTCGGCGGCGCCTGCGAGCGAAGCGATTGCGATCACGCCCGTGATCAGGATGACAATCTGCGACAATCCGAGAATTCGGCCGAGCCGGCCGGGATCGCGGCGCGCCAAGTCGGCTGCATATCGATTGGCCGCGAAGCCAACGCCAAACCAGCTGGCCATGGAGATAGTCAAGACCGTCGTTTGCAACGCGACGAAATGCCCGAATGATTCTTTGCCGAGAATGCGCGCGACGAGCACGGTCGTCACCAGGCTGGCGCCATTCGTGACCACCGATCCGAACAAGCTCCACGACGCCGCGCCAACAAAACGCGTGAGCATGACCGAATTTCCGATTCTTTCTCGCAGTGTCTCGAAGACCATGAAGACGGCCATGCCCTACCCATTTCCCGATGCGTCGCGGACCGCCGACGATCCGCCCGCCGAGCGACGCGCGACCTTGCGGCGCGCGGCCTTGCGGCGTAAGGCGCATTGGAAACGCCCGCGCTCTTCATAATGACCCACACAGCGAGAGACAATGCGGCGGCCGGCGTCGCCATGACGGGCGATCGGCTCGCCAAACGCGCAGAGGCGATGGAGAATGCCCTTCTCGAATGGGAGATTCGCTTGAGGGCCGTCGGGTTGACGATCGTCGCGCCGCTGGCGCTCGGGCTTGCGGTATCCGGCTGCGCGCCGCACCATCGCCCGGCGCCGGCCGACGACGGGGGGCGGCTGCTGGCCTATATCGCCGAGGTCGACCGATTGAATGCGCGCGGGGAGGCCAAGAGGCTCGACGGGCGCTGCGCGTCGGCGTGCACGGTTTTCCTGGGGGTCCGGAGGGTCTGCGTCACCGCGCGCGCGCGGCTGTGGTTCCACGCCGCCCACACGACGGCCCCAACCGCCACGCCCGATCCGTTCGGCACGATGAAAATGCTCGCCTATTATCCCGCGCGCGTGCGCGAATGGGCCATCCGTACGCGCGCCCTGGAGGCGGTGCAGTTCAGCGACGACAAATCGCTCACCGGCGAGCAACTGGTTGGCATGGGCGTCGCGCCGTGCGTGGACGATTGATGTCGCCAGGCGCCGGCGCGCCCGCCGCCACTATCTTTCCTTCAGCGCTTTCGACGCCGTCTCCACAAGGGGGGAGAAGACATATTCGAGAATGCGGCGCGCGCCCGTCCTGATTTCGACCGTGACGGCCATGCCGGGGGTGAGCGGCGCGTCGGCGTCGCCGATGCGGATGGCGGCCCGGTCCAGTTGCAGCGAAACCGGAAAGACCAGGTTCTGCACGCGCTGGGCGCCGGCGAAATAGCTCGATCTGGTCGACCGCGACGGCGCGCCTTCGATCGTCTGCGCGTCCGGCTCGGGGATGGCGTCGTGGCTCACCCGCGTGACGCGGCCCTCGACGGAACCGTAGCGCGTGAAGGGAAATGACTCGATCTTCACGACCGCGGTCTGGCCGACCTTCACGAAGCCTGCGTCCTTGTTCTGGACGTAGCATTCGATCTCGATGCCGGCGCCGTCCGGCACGATGCGCATGATCTCCTCGCTCGCGGCGACAACCTGGCCGACCGTCGTCACAGAAAGGCCGATCACCACGCCATCGATCGGGCTTTCGATCGTCATATGGCCGACGCGCACGCGGGCCTTGGCCAGGCGCTGGCGCTGTTCCTCGATCTGGCGCTCGGCCTCGGCCAGTTTCTGCGCGGTTTCGGCGATGAACGCGTCGAGCCCCCTGGCGCGCTCCACATGCAGCACCGCGATCGCGGAACGGGCCTCTCCGAGCTGACCCTTCTGGTGGCTGAGCGCGGTCTCCTGCGTCTGGAGCGTTTCGAGCGCATCGATCACGGCCGCGCGCGGCGCGGCGTTGCGCTCGTTCAGTTGCGTGCGCATGGCGACACGCTCGCGCAAGGTGGCGACCAATGCCTGCTGCGCCGCGATCGTTTCGGTCAGCCGCTCGACTTCGGCCTCCTTCTGCCGGATCTGCGCGTCGATGGCGCGCGCCGTCGTGGCCAGTTGCGTGAGATCGGCCCGCAGAACGCGCGCCTGTCGCCGGCGCGCATCTTCCGGAATGTCGTCCGGCCATGCGACGCCCGGCGCCCCGTCGAAGGCGCGCGCCTCGGCCGCGGCGAGCGCCGCGCGCCGTCGCAGCGCCTCGGCCGAGATGTCGGCCAGCGCGTCGCGCGCGGCGGTTTCCTCCGCGCGCGCCTCCGTTCCGTCCAGTTCCACCAGCGTCTGGCCCGCCCGCACGCTGCGGCCATTCTCCACGCGAATCGCCGCCACCCTGCCCGGCTCCACCGGCTGCACGGTTTTCACGCGGCCTGTCGGCTGAATCTTGCCCTGCGCAACCGCCACGATGTCGATGCGGCCGAAATAGCTCCAACCGATCGCAAAGACGACGAGCAGGGCGATCGCCCAAATCAACGCAATCCGCACCGGCGACGGCGGCGTTTCGAGAATCGACAGCGCGGCCGGAAGAAACTCGCGATCGGAGCGCGCAGATGCGGGGACGGACTCGCCGCGCGGCGCGCGTGGCATTGTGTGAGGCGCGTTCACGGCGCCGCTCCGTTCTGCAACGCCCAGAGGCGCGCATAGAGCCCGTTGCGGCGGATCAGTTCGTCATGCGAGCCGGCTTCGACGATGCGACCCTCGTGCAGGCCTATGATCTGCGAGCATGGACGCACCGCCTGCAACCTGTGCGCGATGATGACGACCGTGCGGTTCTTCACGATCTCGCGCATGTTCTGCTGGATCACGCGCTCGCTCTCATAGTCGAGCGCGCTCGTCGCCTCGTCGAAGATCAGGATCGGCGGATTGGTCGCCAGCGCGCGGGCGATCGCGATGCGCTGACGCTGGCCGCCGGACAGGTTCGCGCCACGCTCCTCGATGATCGTGTCGTAGCCTTGCGGCAAATGGCCGATGAATTCGTCGGCGCCGGCCAGCCGCGCGACGGCGATCACATGGGCGCGCGGCATCGCCGGATTGGCGAGCGCGATATTGTCGTGGATCGACCGGTTGAACAGAAGGTTTTCCTGCAGCACCACGCCCACCTGGCGGCGCAGCCAGGCAGGCGACACCTGCGCGACATCGACGCCATCGACCAGCACCTGCCCCTCCTCGGGCAGATAGAAACGCTGCACGAGCTTGGCGAGCGTCGATTTGCCGGAACCGGACCGCCCGACAATGCCGACGACCTCGCCCGGCCGTATGTGCAGGTTGATGTTGCGCAAGACCTCGGGCGCGCCGGGACGATACCGGAACGTCACGTTGCGCAGGGAGATCGCGCCACGCGCCGGCGGCAGGTTGCCGTGCGCGGCGTTCATCGGCTCCGGCGGCATGTTCAGAATGTCGCCGAGCCGATCGACCGATATCTTCACCTGCTGGAAGTCCTGCCAGATCTGCGACAGCCGCAGGATCGGCTGCGCCACCTGTCCGGCGATCATGTTGAAGGCGACGAGTTCGCCAACCGTGAGGTCGCCGTCGATCACGGCTTTCGCGCCGAACAGCAGGAGCGCTGCGGACGTCAGCTTGTTCACATACTGGATGGCGCTCTGTCCGCCGGCGCCGATCAGTCCCGCGTCGAAAGAGGAGGCGACATAGGCCGCGAGCTTCTCCTCCCACTGCGTCTGCATGGCCGGCTCCACGGCCGCGGCCTTTACCGTCTGCACGCCGACGATCGCCTCCACCAGCATCTGCTGGCTCGCCGCGCCGCGATTGAATTTTTCGTTGATCTTTTCGCGCAGCGCCGGGCGCAGCAGCGCGGCGATGATCATATAGAGCGGAATGGAGGCGACCACGATCAACGTCAGGCGCCACGAATAGGCGAGCAGCACCGCGATGAACACGATCGCGAAGAAGAGGTCGAGCGCGGAAAACAGCCCCTGGCCCGTAAGGAACGAACGAATGGTCTCCAGTTCGCGCACACGCGCGACCGTCTGTCCGGCGGCGCGCGTTTCGAAATAGCTCATCGGCAGCCGGAACAGATGCGCGAACAGGCGCCGTCCGAGTTCGACATCGATGCGGTTGGTCGTGTGCGAAAGCGCATAGCTGCGCAGATATTGCAGCACGACATCGAACAGGCCGATCGCCACCAGACCGAGGATCAGAACGAACAGCGTGTCGTAGCCCTTGTGGCTGACGACCTTGTCGATCACCACCTGAAAGAACAGCGGCGAGACGAGCGCGAAAACCTGCACGAAGAACGAGGCGACGAGCACATGGGCGAGCGGCTTGCGATAGCGCCAGATGGTCGGGAGGAACCAGCGCAGATTGAAGCTCTCGGGATCGACGCCGGGCCCGCCCAGTCTGCGCGCGACGAGAAGCGCCATCGGCTCGATGCGCCGGAACAGATCTTCGAGCGAAATGCGTTCGGCCTGCCGCGTGATCGGATCGACAATGCGATGCGCGCCATCGGGAAACCTGCCGCCGTAGACGACAAACGCTCCGGTCCGAAGCCGGACGATCGAGGGCGAGGGCAGGGTTGCGAGGCGCGCCGCCGTGAGACTGTCGATTCTGCGCGCCTTCAGGCCCAGATGAAGGGCCGCGCGCAGCACGTGGTCGGGGTCGGAATCGGCGTCGGCGATCGATAGTTCGCGCGCGAGTTGCACAGGATCGGCGGCGATGCGGAAATAGGCGGCGATGCCGCAGAGCGCGCGCAGACTCGTGTCGAGCGGCCGCGGGTCGGGAGAGGGGTGCGGCGAAGCCGTCATGTCCGTTCGGCGGAAGCGTCGGCGCGCAAGATCAACCTCTAAGGTTTCGTTCCGTCGACCCAGACATCCGGCGCGGCGGGCGCCAGAAGCGGCGCGGCGCCGATATGGGACGTCGCCGTCTGCGCGAAGCTCGAATCGAAAGCGGCGCGCTCGGGCGGCGCGAGCAATGTCGCCCAATCCGCGAAAGCAGCGCTCCAGTCGCCCATGAGCGGGAGCGGCCCGCCGGTCGCGACCGTCGCGGCAGAATCGGTCGCATAAACGAACGGCTCCTCAGCCGGCCATGGCGTCTGCGCCGCGGCGCCCTGCGCGCCAAGACCAAGCCACGGCGCGCCCTGCGCGCCAAGACCAAGCGACAGCGCGGTCGGGTCGACGTTCGGCAAGAGCGCAGCCTGGACGTCCGGCCCGCCCGGACCCCACATTTCGAAGACGCCCGTCTGGCCGGCCAGAACGCCCGATGCGGCGCCCGCCGCCATGCTGTCCTGCGGCGCGGGCTGCGCGTACGAATCGTTGGCGGCTACCGGCGCAGCCGTTCGCGTGCCCGCGACTGCAGGATCGCCCAACAGAATCCGAACCCAATTCGCGGCCATATGGTTGCCTGGCGCGTTGTCGATGTGACGCGTTCACGCGAACCGGACACATGCTGGACAGCGCTATAGCGCAAAACCGTTCGCACGGGAACGATCGCGCGCCGGCGGTCAACCGCTTTTCGGGCCCGCCCGGCGCGGACGCTCACGCCCGTTGCACGCCGGCCACGGTTTCGGCCACGCCACGCGCGCAGCGTTCGACATGCGCAGGGTCGAGCGTCGGGTGCACCTCGAACATCAGGCTCGTCTCGCCGAGTTCGCGCGCGTTGGGACACGCCTCGACCGCAAGATCGGCGAACGCCTTCTCGCGATAGATTTCCGAGCAACTGCCGGAAAAGGCGCGCAGGCCGCGCTCGGCCAGCAGCGCCAGCAGCGTGTCGCGCGTCACGCCCGGTTTCAGCGCCTGCGGCCGCACGTAGACGTAGTGCTTGTAGAAAGCGTGATGCAGGCCCGCGCGCGGCGATGGCGCGCGGATGGCGGGCAGGCCGGCGAGCGCGCGGTCGTAGATCGCCGCGTTGCGCGTGCGCGCGTCGCGCCACGCGTCGAGCTTGTCCAGTTGCCTGAGGCCGATGGCGGCCTGCATCTCCGTCATGCGCCAGTTGGTGCCCACCGAATCATGCAACCAGCGAAAGCCCGGCTCCTTCGGCGGGGAGTTCACCTCGCGCCAGTTCTTGCCGTGGTCCTTGAACGACCATGCCTTCTCCCAGTGCGCGGCGTCCTGAAACGTGACGAAGCCGCCCTCGCCGCCGGTCGTCATGATTTTGTCCTGACAGAACGACCAGGCCGCCGCATGGCCGAACGCGCCCGCCGGGCGTCCGTCGATCTCCGCGCCATGCGACTGCGCGCAATCCTCCACGACAACGCAATTGTGGCGCGCCGCCAACGCCATGATCTGCGGCATGTCGCACGGCCAGCCGCCCAGATGAACCGGCACGATGGCGCGCGTGCGCGCGGTGATGCAGGCGGCGATGGTTTGGGCCGTGATGTTTCCGCTGTCGCGGTCGATATCGGCAAAGACGGGGCGCGCGCCGACCAGCATGGCGCAGAACGCGGACGCCACGAAGCTTCGCGGCGTGACGATCACCTCGTCCCCCGGCCCGACGCCCAGCGTCTTCAGCGCGAGTTCGAGCGCGAGCGAGCCGTTGGCGAGGGCGAGGCCGCGCGCGCAGCCCATCTTTTGCGTAAAGCGCGTCTCGAACAGCTTGACGCGGTCGCCGGTCCATTGATTGACCTTGCCGGAACGCAGGACCGCGACCACGTCGGCGATCTCGTCCTCGGCGAACATTGGCCATGTCTGCCCCGCCACCGGCGCCGCCGCGCTCGACAGAACTGCAGTGGCCATGCGCACGCTCTCCTCTCTGACCGACGGCGACGATCCCGTCGCGCCTGCGCGACTTCAGGCGCGCAGCAATTGCGGGACCGTGAGCTCCGCAGGCGGTGCGGCCAGTCGCATGACCTTGCGTTTGAGCCCCTCCTCGTCGCCGAGTTCGAGCAATTGCCGCAACTTGGCGAGTTCCGCCGCGAGCGCGTCGGCAGACAGGAAGTGCTCGTTGCATTGCATGATGCGTTCGTGCGCGGTTTGCGACACGTTCTCGCCGATCAAAAGCTCCTCGTAGAGTTTCTCGCCGTCGTTGAGGCCGACGAATTTGATCTCGATGTCGCCGTCGGGATTGTCTTCGTCCTGCACCGTCAGGCCGGCGATCTCGACCATCTTGCGCGCGAGATCGAGGATCTTCACCGGCTCGCCCATGTCGAGCACGAAGACCTCGCCGCCGTGCGCCATCGCCGCGGCCTGAATGACGAGTTGGGCGGCCTCGGGAATCAACATGAAGTAACGCGTGACCTCCGGATCGGTCACGGTGATCGGCCCGCCGCGCTCGATCTGCTGACGGAACAGCGGAACGACGGAGCCGGACGAGCCGAGCACATTGCCGAAGCGCACGGACAGGAAAACCGTCTCGCTCTGGCCGCCGGCCGCCAGGCCCTGCAGCACCATTTCGGCCACGCGCTTGGTGGCGCCCATGACGCTGGTGGGGCGCACGGCCTTGTCGGTCGAAACGAGAATGAACGTTTCGACGCGCGCCTGCGCAGCCGCGCGCGCGGCTGCGAACGTGCCGAAGACATTGTTGACGACGCCGGCGACGGGATTCTCCTGCACCATGCGCACGTGTTTGTAGGCTGCGGCGTGAAAGACGACGTCCACGCCATTGCGCGTCATGACGTCGAGCATGAAATCCTCGTCGGCGACGCTGCCGAGCACCGGCTTCAGCTCCATCGTCGAACCAGCGCCTTGCAGACGCGCCTCGATCTCGCGGTGGATTTCGAACAGGGCGAATTCGCTGTTGTCGACCAGAATGAGTTTCGAGGGGTTGTAGCGGAAGGTCTGGCGCACGATCTCGGAGCCGATCGACCCGCCCGCGCCCGTCACCAGCACGCATTTGCCGGCGACCGCCTTGGTCAGCAGCGTGGCGCGCGGGCGCACCGGGTCGCGGCCGAGAACGTCCTCCACCCGCACGGGGCGGGCCGCATTGATGGTCACCTGACCGGTCGCCAGTTCCTCCAGCCCCGGCACGACCTTGATCGCGACGGGATAGGGATGAAGGAACTCCACCAGCTTGCGATGGTCGGCGCGCGTAAAGTCCGCCTTCGCGACGATCACCTCGCGCACGCCTTCATATTCGATCAGGTCCGGCAGGTCGCTCAGATCGACCACCTTGCGCCCGGCGAGCTTGCCGCCCACGAGGCCCGCGTCCGTCTCCACGAAAGCGACCATCCGGTGGCCGCCGCGGCGCTGCAAACTGGCGAACAGTTCGGCGCTGCGCGAATCGGCGCCGACGATGACGCTCGGAACGCCCCTGCTCTTGCCCCCCGAAATTCTCGCCCCGCCCATGATCAGCGCAATCAGCCTGCGCGCATAGATCATGCAGACCGGCGCCAGAATCGCGAAGATCGCGATCACCGAGCGCGGAAAACCTTCGCGCCCGATCAGCAGCACCGTGGCCGACCACACGACGACGACCGGAATCTGCGACAGGATGATCCATTTGTTCCAGCCGTGCGCGCTCAGCCGCGTGATGTGCAGATAGACGCCGAACAGGGCGGCGGTCGCCACCGTCAACAACGGCCCGAGCAGAATGAGCGGAACGACATCGCGCGCGGGAAACACGATGTCCGACATGCGCAGCATATAGGCGAGGAAAGCCGCGGAAATCAGGAAGACCGCGTCGACCAGCACCAGCGCGAGAATCTTGAAGGACCGACTGCGGCTTTCGAGAAAACGAAGAAATATCACGACATCCCCCGCGCCAGCTCGAGCGTGGCCCCGCTCGGGTTTGTCCGTTTTTATTAGATATATTTGGTTGACGCTAGGTTATTGGCGACCCTATCGGAAATTTGGCTGCGCACGCGGTGCGAACTAGCGGCGACTTTCCAAATCCAGGCGCCAGTAGGACGCGCTTCCGTTGATCGCCGATTCGGAGGCGATGCGCGCGGGAGATTCCAGCGCCATGACCTGCGTGCCGCAATCCGCTTCGGGCACGGAGAACGGCACGCGGAAGGGACGCGCCTGCGTCGTCATGTTCAGACTTTCCGTGGTGGCGAGTTCCACCATCGCGCCGGTTGCGCAATAAAGTCGCCAGCGCAGACCGCGCGCGCTTTGCAGATCGTCTGTCCTGGCCATGCCCGAGAGCGTATAGTCGCCGGGCGCCAGCGCCAGAAAATGGCGGACGCCGGCAAAGCCGACCCTGGCGCCGAAGAACTCGACCTTGAGCGCTGGCTCATCTGTATCCGCGACCACGCGCAGCCGCATGCCCGGCGCGGGAAAGAACTCCCAGTCGAACGGAAGATTCGAGACCGGATACTGAAAGCGCGCATTGTACATGAGGCCGAGTTTCGACAGGCGCTCGCGCGGCAGGTGGCCGACCCATGCGAGATAGGCGCGGTCGTAATCGCCCTCGCGCGCGAGCCGCTCCAGAAAAGCCTGCAGTTCCGGCAGGGTCGGCGGCGCGCCGGAGTTCTGAAGCCGTCCGAACAGGCGCGCCAGCGATTCCCTGTCGGGATGATGTCGCGCCAGATAGGTCATGAGTCCCGGACGCCAGGGCGGCGATGTGGCCATCAACCGGGCGAAGCCCTCCTCGGCCTGCGGATCCGAACCGACCAGCGATACGAGCGAGGCGCCGACGCGGTCGGCCATGCCGGGACGCGCGCGCAGCAGCATGTCGAGATGCGACCAGGCCGCCAGTCGATCCTGCGCCTTCAGCGCGCGTTCGTAGAGCCAGGCGTGCGACGCCAGATCGAACGGCACATGGGCGGCGGCCGTGCGCATGATCCTTTCGGCGCGCTCGGGCGCGCCCGATTGCGCGATCGCCAGCCCGTAAAGAGAGAGCGCGCCGGCATGCAGCGGGTCGTTCGCCAGAAGCCGCGCGGCGAAATCGGCGGCCGCGCGCGCGGGCTCCGCGCCCTGCGCCTTCAACCGGTCCTGCGCCAGAACGCCGAGCGCGACCGGATGACGACGATCCCAGGCCGACGCCGTCGCCGGCTCGACGGCTGCAAGCAGATCGCCCACGCCGTGCGCCACGATGCGCCAGCCGAGAAATGCGGCGAGCAGGATCCCGACGGTCCACGCGGCCCGGCGCGTCCTCCGGCGACGATCGCTATTGGCCATTCTCCAGCTCCCTGCCTGTCCTGTCCGCGCGCCTCAGTCGGCGAACGCGTCGAACGCGGAATTGAAAAGCGATTCGAGCCAGAGCGCGGCGTCTGCGGTCGTTGCGTCGGCGCGCCACCAGATCATCGCGCCCAGGCTCGCGGCGAGCGTCAGCGGAACCCATTTCCATAGCCATCCGCGCCGCCGCCGCCGCCGCACGAGAGGCATGCGCCATGCCTGGCTCGCCACGATCATGCTGCGGCGCCTGTTGCGCGAGGCGATCGCCCGCGCGGGTGCGGGCGCGCCCGGCGGTTTGCCGCCCGCCTCGCGCCAGGCTGCGAGCACGCGGCCCGCGAACACGGCCCGCCAACTGTCGCTTGCGCGGTCGGGATGCAGCCAGGCCATCAGCCAGCGCATGTGTTCGCGCATCTGTTCGCGCGAGGCGCCGGGCGGCACGCCCAGAACGCGATAGCTGTCGGCGCCGGAGAACAGCAGCAGTTGCTGCACGTAGAAGGCGGCGGCGGTCTGCACGAAAGCCGGGTCCTTGCGAAAGGCCCGCGCCGCGGCGGCCAGCGTCTCCTCGGAGCCGGCCGCGGCGCGAATCACCTCCAGCACGCCCTCGGGCAGCGGCTGCCGACGCGCGCGCCGGACGAGCGCCGGCGATGCCGCAAGTTCGAGCGCCGCCAGCATGGCCGGGTTGCGGTGCACGTCACCGGCCCAACAGCGACTGCGCCGGCTTTTTCTCGGTCCCGTCGTTGGCGCCGTAGTGGAAATATTTCAGGCCGCCGTAGCCGTATCCATAGCCGTAGCCGTAACCATACGCATGGCCGGCCTTCGACTGCTCGAACTTGTTCAGCAGGACGCCCACCATGTAGCTGCGCGCGAGCGCCATGCGCTTGGCGGCGGCGGCCACCATGCGCCGGCGCGTCCTGCCCGAGTCGATCACGAGCAGCGTGCCATCGACCAGACTGCCCACGACCGGCGCATCGGCCAGGCCCATGATCGGCGGACCGTCGATGATGACGACGTCGAACTTCTCGCTGGCGGTGGTCAGCAGGGAGGCGAACTGGGGACCTGCGAGCAGTTCGGCGGGGTTGGGCGGCAGCGGCCCGGAGGCCAGCAGCGTCACCCCGTCGATGACATTCTCGTGAACCACGAGCGAGGCGTCGACGCCGCCGGCGAGCACGTTCGAAAGGCCGCGGTTGTTGTCGACGCCGAGCGTCTTGTGCAGCGAGGCCTTGCGCAGATCGGCGTCGATCAGCAGCACCTGGAGCCCGAGCTGCGCGAAATTGGCGGCAAGGCACAGGCTCGTCGTGGACTTGCCCTCCCCCGGCTGCGAACTGGTGACCAGAAGCACCTTCGGCGCCCCGGCCGGCGTGGAGAATTGCAGCGCCGTGCGCAGCGAACGATAGGCCTCGGCGATCGGCGACAACGGATCGCCCACCACTGCGGCGGCGACGTTCATCTGCTCGGACGCGCCCTTGGCCTCCTTCATCATCGGAACGACGCCGAGCGCGGTGAGGCCCAGCATCGATTCCACTTCTTCGGCCGACTTGAACGTATCGTCGAGCATCTCCAGCACGGCGATCGTGCCGAGCGCGGCCAGAAGCCCGAGGAACAGCGCGAGCGGGATATTGAGAATGAGCCGCGGGCTCGACGGCGTCAGCGGCTTTTCCGCCTTGTCGATGATCGAGACATTGTTGGTCGTGACCGCGCCCGTCACGCCGACTTCCTTATACTGCTGCAACAGCCCGTCGTAGAGCGAGCGGTTGGTGTCGACCTCGCGCTGGAGGATATTGTACTGGATGCTGCGATTGCGCAGATCGAGCACCTCGGTCTTCAGGCTTTCGGTCTTGGCGGCGAACGAGGCCTCCTGGTCGCGCGCGGTTTCGAACTGCGTTTTGATCGAGCGTTTGACGAGATCGATCTGGCGCGCGATCTGGCGGTCGTATTCGACGATCTGCGCCTGAATCTGCCGCATCTCCGGAAAATCAGGCTTCATCAGCCGCAGCTTGTCCTGATAGTCGGCCATCAGCTGGGCGCGCTTCTCGCGCGCCTTCTCGATCAGCTTGTCGTTCATCACCTGCGGCAGGCCGGCGCCGTTGGCGACCTGCGCCTGCGCCCACAACTGTTCGGTCTTGATGCGTTCGGCGGTGGCTTCCGCCAGCGATTCGTTGAGGGCCTTGAGATTGGCGCCGGCGACCGAGATCTTCTCGTCGACGTTCACGATGCCCTGCTGCCGGGCATAAGCGACGACCTGCTTTTCGCTTTCCTCGAGTTTGAGTTTGACCTGCTGTATCTTCTCGTCGAGAAAGTCGCGCGCATAGGAGGACGCCGCAAACCGGCGATCCAGCGTCATGGCCACGAAATTCTCGGCGGTGGACGCGCTGATGCGCTGGGCGAGCGTGGCGTCGCGATGGCTGAAATTGACCTTCACGATGCGCGACAGCGGAACGGGCTGGATGCTGAGCCCCTTCATCACGACGTTGGCCGCCAGCCGCCGACGGCGGGAGATCTCGGCGTCCGAGTCCTCCTTGGAGAAGATGCGATCGAAAAGTCGCGACAGGGCCGAAGGCTCGCCTTCGGCGAAGCCGGGCAGCCCCGCCAGAGACAGCGCATCGACGACGCGCTCGGCGAGCGCGCGACTCTTCAGCAGTTCGTACTGCGTGGTGTAAAACTGCGGGTCGAGCGGGTTCTCGACGGAGGCGTCCTGCGAGCGGATGACCTTGGCGGCCTCGCGATCGATCTGGATGGTCGTGGTCGCCGTGTAGATGCGCGGCATCAGAAACGTGACGATCAGGCCGAGAACCAGCGAAGCCGCGCAGATGGCGACGACGAGACGCCAATGTTTCAGAAAGATGCCGAGATAGACCAGAAACGGCGACGCGGCCTGCGACTCGAACTGGCGCGCCGAGACGTCCGGATAGGCGAGGCCGCGCGCCTGCGGGGTAGCGAGATCGCGACCCGTCGCGGTTGCGGGCGTGGTCGCCCGATCGTCCATGGCAGGCAGACTCATCGAGACACCTTGCTCTCCAGACAGCGCCCCCCGATCACGGAATCACCTTGGTGCCGACCTGAATGACCGCGGGCACCGCGGCCTTCAACGCCTGCAGACCGTGGCGCGCCGCCGATTCGTCGACCGTGATCGTGTCGCCGCCATACACCTGCGGGTCGGGCGTCTGGCCGGCCCGGATGGACGCGACATCGTAACGGGCGGACACGCGCTTGCGGTCGGCCGTGCGCGACAACGTGACGGTCGAAACATCGCCGACATCATTGATGCCTTCGGCGAGCGCCAGCGCCTGGAGCAGAGAGGTGCGCCCCTTGAGCATGTAGACGCCGGGTTTCTTGACGGCGCCGTCGACCGTGATCTGCCGGCCCACGGATTCCTTCAGAAACACCGAAATCTGCGGAGATTGCAGGTACCGCGCGCCATAGCGGCGCGTGACGTCGCCCTCCAGTTCGTTGACCGTGCGACCGGCCGCCAGCACCGCGCCGATCAGCGGCAGCGAAATGCGCCCCGCGCCGTCCACCTGCACGGTGCGGCTGAGATTGGGCACCTGATAGACGTTCACCTCGATCGTGTCGTTGGGCGAAATGCGATATTCGTTCTGCGCCTGGCCGCCGGACGCGCGCGCGCTGTCGGGCTCGGGCAGCGCGGCGCCGAGCAGGCTCGCGTCTCCGCCGCCGACCGAATTGCAACCGCCGAGCGCGAGAGCAAGCGCGACGAGCGCGCCCGCCAACGGGCCCGACCTGCGCGCGGACGCGCGGCTCTGCATTTCGTTGGCCCCATAGGTCATGCGCTGTACTCCACGACCGCCGAATTTCGAGCTATCGCTCCCTGCCGGGCATCTTCAGGACGCGACGCCAGAAGTCGCGCGGCTTTCTTTCGGCTTCCGTTACGACAGCCCCCACCGGAGGGGGCATAGCGGATACGCCGCGATTTTCCAATATGCCGAACGGCCGGTGCACCACCAAATTGATGGCCTCGTCCAATCCGACGCGCGCCTTGGCGGCCTCGAATCCGGCCCGCAACCGCGGCGGACGGCGGGTGGGGTTGTGGGCATCGGTCGCCAGAATGTGACACATGCCCGCATCGAGAATGCGCTCCGCCCAATGTTTCGGCGCGGGGCCGAAATCGCCGAGGAGCGAACCGGCGGTCACCTGCATCCAGACGCCGGCCGCGAACAACCGCTCGATGGCGTCGTATTTCCGCTCGATCCAGGTCAGCCTTTCGGGATGGGTGAGAATGGGCTGGTAGCCGGCCGCCATCAAATCGAAGAACGCCTCGTCGATCCGCGGCGGCGGCACGTGATGCGGCGGCTCGATCAGCACGTAACCGGAATCGTGAATGGTGAGCGCGGCGCCCGAGCGCAGCGCGCCCGTCAGATTGGGCGCCATGTGCACGTCCGCGCCGGCGACCAGAGTGAGCGGGACGCCCGCCCTGTCCAGTTCCTCCTGCAACCGGGCCACGCGCTCGCGGATCGTGGGCCCGTCGTTGTTGAAGACGCCCGGCATGATGTGCGGCGTGCAGGCGGCGACGCCGATGCCGTCCGCCACCATCAGGCGCGCCATCTCCAGCGATTCCTCGAGCGACCGCGGCCCGTCGTCGAGGCCGTGCAGCAAATGACAATGAAGATCGATCAATGGCTCGCTCTGCCTCGCGCTATCGCGCCTGAAAACGACTGGTCGCCGGGACTGTCATGGAGACCTGGCGAAAATTTGTGGCTCACGACCGCCGCCGCAAAAAATAATGACGAACAAGGTTAATGGAATTAACCGCTTGGCGTTAAAATACCATGAAGCGCCTCGGCCGCCGTTCCGACCGACCTAAAGATACCGATCATCCAGATTTCGCCCGCGAACCACCCGCGCCGGCGACCCGTAACAAACGATATTGTTCGTCATGTGGCCATGCACGTAACTGTTTGCGCCCACGACGCAATCGTCGCCGATGACAACGCCGTGGCGAACGACCGCGCCGATGCCGACGGCCGAACGAAGGCCGATGCGGACGCCCCCGCCGGTCACCGCGCCCGGCGCGATAGACGAAAAATCTTCCATGACGCAGTCGTGGTCGATCGAGGCGCGGGTATTGACGATGCAGAACCGCCCGCAGCGCGAATTCGGCCCCACCACTGCGCCGGCCATCGCGACCGCGCCCTCTTCGATCCGCGCATAAGGCGAGATCGACGCCGTCGCATGCACGACGGGGGGGAAGCGACAGTCGGGAAAGCGCCGGGAAATGTCTTCGCACACGCGCTGGCGGCTGGCGTTGTCGCCAATCGCAACCAAAACCTCGCCCCCTGGCGTATAAACGTCGGCCACATCGCCGACGATGTCCCAGTCCAGCAGCCGCGCGCCAGCCTTGCGCGCATCCACGAACCAGATGCGCCCGTATCCCGCCGAACGCGCGACATCTGCGCAACTCGTGGCGTGTCCGCCGGCGCCGACAATGACAAGTGTCCCGCGGTCCGAAGCCGTTCCGCGATCAATCCCGCCTTCGCGCGCCACCAGATTCGATTTCATATGGAAAGCGATCGCTCTTTCCCCGCGATCGATGCGCGCCGCGCGCCCATTCGTCGCAACCTCTCTTTGCGGCAGATTGAGCCGCGCGCGGCGGATTCGCAAGTTGGACAAATCGGCTTGTTGTGTTAAAGGTCCACTCCGTTGATCTAAGGATCGCTTTGCGAGGGTGAGGATTTGCCGATGAAAAAGGCGTTCTGCGTTCTTGTGGCCGCCAGTCTGTGCGCGCCCAGCGTGGTTCAGGCGCAGTCGATCGGCGCGCCGCGGCAGGCGCAGCCTGTCGAGATGGCGTGCGCCGCCGGCGCGGCCCATTTGTCGGCGCGTGGCGCCAGCGTTCTGGTCTCGCGCGGCGGTTCGTTCGCCGAAGCGACCGACGGCGCCGCGCTCTCGGTCGGCGACCGGGTGCTCGTGCGCGAGGGCTCGGCCAGCATCGTCGTCGGCCAGAAGGTCGTGACCCAGGCCGCCGCAGGCTCGATGATGAAGCTCGTCGCCAAGGACGGAGCGATCTGCGCCGCGCAGGCGACGCTCGATCCGGCCGTCGTGGCGCAGCGCGCGCCCCAGACCAATTTCGCCCCGCCCCCCCCGCCGCCGGAACATCCGCTGTGGGTCGCTGGCGGCGTCGTGGTCGCCGGCGCGGGTCTCGGCATCGGCCTTGCCGTTCATAACGGCAAGCACGGGTTGGAGTGCGGCGTCGCCTGCATGCCGTTCCTGAGCCACTGACCGTCCATCGCCGACGTGCGCTGGACCGGTATCGTTTGCGGCGCCGCCATCGCGGCGTCGCTTTTTTTTGGAGGCGCCACGCAGAAGGGCGTCGTTTCCGATTCCATCGTGCAATTTGCGTGGGCGCCGCTCGTCGTCCTGCTGGTGGCGCATGCGCGGCGGGTTTACGCCGCGGTCGACCGATGGACGCTGGCGCTGATCGGTCTGATCGTCGCCATTCCGATCGCACAACTGATTCCGCTGCCGCCGGCGGTCTGGTCGGCGCTGCCCGGTCGCGGCGCCGTTCTGGAAACCTACGCCAGCGCGCAAATCGCGCCGCCATGGCTTGGCGTGTCGATCAGCCCGTGGGCGACCGAGCGTGTGGCCTTTGCGCTGCTGCCGCCAATCGCCGCCTTTTTCGGCTTTCTCATGTGCGACCGCCGGCAGCGCTCCAATCTTCTGCTGCTCGTTCTGGCGATCGGCGCCATTTCGATCGCGGTCGACTTTCTGCAGGTCATCGAAGGGCCGGAGAGCGCCTTGCGGTTCCATGCGCCGACCAATCCGTATTTCGGCGTCGGATTTTTCGCCAACAAGAACCATAACGCGGCGTTTCTCTATTCGCTCATTCCGCTGGCCGCGGTCGTCTATCGTCAGCAGCGCGCAAAGCGCGGCGGCCTGGCGCTCGCCGCGCTCTCCGGCTTTTATCTGCTCGTGCTCCTCGGCCTGATGACGACGGGGTCGCGCTCGGCGCTCGCGCTCGGCGCGCTGTCGTGGGCGCTGTCCTACCTGTTTCTGCTGCGGGACGGGTTGTCGCTCGCGCGCGGTCGGGCGCGCCTTTATGCGCTCGCGATCGGCGCCGTTCTCGTCGTCGCCGCTCTGGCGCTGGCCTTCGGCCTGGATACGATCCTGGCGCGCTTCGCCAGCGACGAGCTGATCGGCGGCGCGCGCGCGATGATCGCGGGCGTTTCGGCGACCGCCGCCTGGGCGTTCTTTCCGTTCGGCTCGGGGCTGGGAACGTTCGAGCGCGTGTTCCCACTGTTCCAGACCGCAGGCACGTTGCTGCCGGCCGTCGTCAATCACGCGCATTTCGACCCGCTGGAAATCGTGATCGAGACCGGCCTCGCCGGCCTGCTCGCCATGACCGGCTGGATGGCGCTGACGGCGCGCGCGTTGAAGGCGAACTTGTCCGAACCCGATGCGGACACGCGCGCTCGGCGCAATGCGGCGTTCATCGTCGTGGCGCAGCTGGTCGTCCATTCGTTCTGGGACTATCCGCTGCGCACGTCCGCCCTGTCGGTCGTTTTCGCCATCGCCTGCGCCATGCTTGCGTCGGCGCCCGTGCGTGGCGCGCGCCAGCCGCGCTAGAAAATCGGCGCTTGGCTCGCAATCGCCTCACAGCCGCATATGATCGAGCATGGCGGCGTTGACCTTGCGCACGTCGTATTTTTCTTCGCAGCGCGCGCGCGCGCGCCGTCCCATTTCGGCGCCGAGCGCCGGATCTTCGATCAGCCGCAGCATGGCGCGTGCGAGCGCGTCCGCATCGCGCACGGGCACAAGAAACCCGTTGTCGCCGTCGCGCACCGTTTCGCGGCAGCCCGGGGCGTCCGTGGTGATCACCGCGCGACCGGTCGCCATCGCCTCCAGAACCGTGCGCGGCGTGCCTTCGCGGTAGGACGGCAGGACATAGACCGACGCATTGGCGAGAAATGGCCGCACGTCGCGCGTTTCGCCATGATAGACGACGGCGCCGTCGGCGACGGCGTCCGGAATCAGACTGGCGGGAATGGCGGCCGGATTGGGATCGGTCGGGCCGACGAGGTCGAAGGTCGCATCGGGGCGCCGGCGTCGCACGATGCGCGCGGCCGCCACGAATTCGCGCACGCCCTTGTCGGCGACGAGGCGCGAGATCATCAGGAAGCGCGGCGCCGGCGGCTGCGGCGCGACGGGAAACTGCGCGAGGTCCACGCCCGAACCGTTGACGATCCGCGGTTGCAGACGCGCGGGCAGCAGTCGACGCGCGCGAAACAGCGCCGCGTCGTCGGGGTTCTGAAAGAATACGCCCGTGGCCAGCCGCAGCGCGACCGCATAAAGCAGCGAGGCGATCGCCTGGGAAAGGCGCCGCTTGCCGCTGCCATCGCCGTCGGTGAAGGCGAAGCCGAGCCCGGTGACGAGCGCGTAGCGCCGCGGCGCGCCGGCGGACGCCGCCGCCAGCATGCCATAGACAACCGGCTTGATCGTATAAGCGAAGACGACGTCGGGCCGCACCGCGCGAAACACCCGCCGCAGGCCGAGGAACGTGCCGATGTCGCCGGCGACCGAAAGGCCGGTGCGCGCAAGTTCGACGGGGTGATAGGCGACGCCGCGCGCAGAAAGCCATTCGAGCGTATGCGCATCGGCCGGCGGACCGGCGGCGTGAACCTCGTGGCCGTTTGCGCGCATGGCCTCGATCAGCGGTCCGCGAAAATTGACGAGCGACGAGGGCAGGCCCGCGACGACGACGATGCGCGCCATGCGTCCTCCTCCGCGCTCAGAGGTTGTGGTAGGCGCGATACCATTCGACGAAGCGCCCGACGCCCTCGTCGACGCTGGTCGCCGGCTTGAACCCGGTGAGCGATTTCAGAAGATCGGCGCGCGCGAACGTCGCCGGCACATCGCCCGTCTGCATCGGCAGCATGATCTTCTTCGCTTCGCGCCCCAGGTGTTTCTCGATGGTGGCGACGTAGGTCATCAGCCCGACCGGCTCGCCGCCGCCGATGTTCACCACGCGCCACGGCGCCGACCCCGACAGCGAATCCGGCCCCGCCGCCGCGCGCTCGCCCACCACCGGCGCAGCCGGCAGCAAGCGCACGATCGCCTCCACCAGATCGTCGATGTAGGTGAAGTCGCGCGACATCTCGCCGTTGCCGTAAATCTCGATCGGCCGGTCGTTGAGAATCGCGTCGACGAATTTGAACAGCGCCATGTCCGGCCGGCCCCACGGGCCGTAGACGGTGAAGAAGCGGAACGCCGTCGTCGGCAGGCCCCACACATGGGCGTAGGAATGCGACATCGCCTCCGTCGCCTTCTTGGTCGCCGCATAGAGCGTGAGCGGATGGTCGGTCGAATCGCGCTCGCCGAACGGCATGTCGACGTTGCCGCCGTAAACGGAACTGGTGGAGGCGAGCAGGAAATGGGCCGGCCGCACGACGCGCACGGCCTCCATCACGTTGAACGTGCCGACGAGATTGGCGTCGATATAGGCGCGGGGATTTTCCAGGCTGTAACGCACGCCGGCCTGCGCGGCCAGATGCACCACTATGTCGGGCGCAAACGATTGCGCCGCGCGCAGCGTGGCCTGCGCATCCTCCAGCATGAATTCGTGCGCCACGAACCGGTTCGATTCGCGCAGCATCGCGTGGCGGCGTTGCTTGAGCGCGACATCGTAATAGGGCGTCATGCCGTCGACGCCGCACACCGCATGGCCGTCGGCCAGGAGCCGGCGCGCCAGCGAAAACCCGATGAAGCCCGCCGTTCCCGTGACGAGAATCTTCTGGGGCGCGGCGAACGTGCGGCGCGGTCCGTCATGGTTCGCGGATGCGTTCACGATAACTCCCTCGGCGGCCGATCCGCCGCCTGCTCTACAGCGCCGGGGCGGCTTGCGGCAAGGGCCGCGTGGGCGCCCGGCCCATAGCCTCGAACCAGGCGTTGAACATGAGAATCGGCCACACGCGCGGCTGGCCTTTGTTGGCGCCCGCCAGGTGGTTCTCCCATAGCGCGCGAACCGCGCGCGCATCGAAGAAGCCGTCCGCGCGCAGGCGCCGTTCGCTCAGGAGTTCCTCTGCCCAGTCGCGCAGCGGGCCACGCAGCCAGTCGCCGAGCGGCAGGCCGAACCCCTGTTTCGGCCGCTCCATGAGCGCCGTCGGCACGTAGCGTTCGACGAGTTTGCGCAGGATGAGCTTGCCGCGCCCGGCCTCCACCTTCATCGCCAGCGGCAGGCTCCACGCGAAGGCGACGACATCGGGATCGAGAAACGGCACGCGCGTTTCGAGCCCGACCGCCATCGCGGCGCGATCGACCTTCACCAGAATGTCGTCCGGCAGATAGCCGACGAAATCCATGAGCATCATCTTGTGGAAGACGTCGCCCTGGAGCGCGCTCCACGCCGACGCCTGCGGCGGGCGGAAATCGTGGGCCCTGTCCGCCAGTATGTCGGGCGCGGCGCCCAGACCGGCGAGAAATCCTTCGTACAGCTCCCATTCGTCACGCGCGGCGAGGGCGCCGGCGATCTTGGGCGCGAAATCGGGATTGAGCGCCTTCAGCAGACCATTTCGGCGCCCGGTGAGCGCGGCGGGCAATGTCCTGGTCGTCGCCAGATAGGCCTGCGCGGCGGCCCTGCGCAGCGGCGCGGGCGCGGCGGCGATATATTTCCAGCCCTGCGCGGTGGCGAAATAGCGCTGATAGCCGCCAAACAATTCATCGCCCGCGTCGCCCGACAGCGCGACCGTCATGCGCTCGCGCACCAGCGCGCACAGAATGGCGGTCGGTATCTGCGAGGAATCGGCGAACGGCTCGTCGTAGATCGCCGGCAGGCGCGCGATCGTGTCCATCGCCTCTTTCGAGGTGACGCGCGCCGCGACATGGTCGGTTCCAAGATGACGCGCGACGGCGGCGGCGTGCGGCGATTCGTCGAAGGCCGGATCATCGAAGCCGATGGTGAATGTGCGCACCGGCCGCGCGGCTTCGGCCTGCATGAGGGCGACGATCAGCGTGGAATCGAATCCGCCCGACAGAAAGGCGCCGAGCGGCACGTCCGCCACGACGCGCTGCGCGATCGCGCGGCGCAGGATTTCGTCGAGCCGATCGACCGCGGCCTCCATCGTTCCGGAAAATTCGTTCGCGCGCGCCTGCGCGAAAACCTCGGTCGCGCGCCAGAAGGCGCGCGGCGCCGGCAGGCCGGCGGCGAGATCGGCGCGCGCAACGACGAGAAACTGGCCGGGCGGCAGTTTGCGCACGCCCGCGAAAATCGAATCCGGCGAGGGCGTGGCGAGAAAACGAATGTAGCGCCCGAGCGCCCGAGCGTCGATCGTGCGATCGAAGCCGGGAAAGGCGCAGAGCGCGCGCAACTCGGAGCCGAACACCAGCGCGCCGCCCACGAGCCCGTAATAGAGCGGCTTTTCGCCTGCGCGGTCGCGCGCGAGCGTCAGTCGGCGCGCCTGGCCGTCCCACACGGCGAAAGCGAACATGCCGTCGAACCGCGCCAGCGACGCCTCCACGCCCCAGGCCGAGAAACACGCGAGCATGACTTCGGTGTCCGAGCCGCCGCGCCAGACCGGCGCGCGGCCAGCCTTCTCAAGGTCGCTCCTGAGCTCCGCGAAGTTGTAGAGTTCGCCGTTGTAGACCAGCGTGTAGCGGCCGCAGGCCGACGCCATCGGCTGATGGCCGGCGGGCGAAAGATCGATGATCGACAGGCGGCGATGGGACAGGCCGACGCCTTCCGCACGCTGGAAGAACACGCCCGAATCGTCCGGTCCTCGATGCGCGATCGCCGCGCCCATCGCGGCAAGCAGCGCGGGACCGTCGACGCCTTCGAGGCGGTTTGCGCCTTCGCCGACCAGAAATCCGGCGATTCCGCACATGCGCCGCGCCCCTCGTTGATCCTGCGCGCCTTCTCCCACTTCGCCGGCGCGCTGACAATAGGGGGAGTTCGTGCGCGAGCGCACGCGCCGCGTCGCCGCGCGGCGCGTGTGTTGGCTCGCCAACACAGTTCGCCGGGGATGCGTCGTAGCTTGCCTCACGGGCCGAGGGAATGGCTCCGACAAAAGGAGTGGACCATGAAAACGATCGCATCGAGACTGGCCGTCGCAGCGCTCTTGCTGTCGGCGCCCGCCATCGGGACCGCCGGCGCGCGGCTCGATCTGCACGGCGAACGAACCGCCGCGCTGGCGGTGGACGCGCTGGCGGCCGGCCGGACCAACATCGAAGGTTCGGCGACCTCCATCCAGTCCAACTACCGCAAGCCGGAAGGGCACGGCGCGGCCGTCATCGCGGACTACGGCAAGCCGGAAGGCACAGCGGGCGGCGCGCTCGCAAGCTACGGCCAGCCGGAAGGCACGGCCGGCGGCGCGCTCGCCGGCTACCGCGACCCCGAGGGCACGGGCACCGTGCTGGCGGACTACGCCGCGCCGGAAGGCGTGCGCGACAACATCGCGCTGGGCTGACCCGTCGACTTGCACGAGAGCCTGCGCAAGAAGTCCGATCGCCTCCCTCCGAGGCGGTCGGACTTCGCGTTTCGGACTCATGGCTGGCGTGCGCGGCTCCAGACTTTCAACGCATCGAGCGGCGGCGCGTCCGGGGCGCTTTCGATTCTCAGGCGCGGCGAGACGCCGAGCGGATCGTGCGCGAGCGCCTCGTTGAACAGAAAGCCCGCCGCCACATGTTCGCCGAGATTGAGGAAGCACATGCCGGCCATGTGGCGCGCGAGGGCGGTCGCCGGCGGGCCGAGCGTGGCCGCCGCGAGAAAGGCCTCCGACGCCGCGCGCCATTGCCTGCGCGCAAAGCGCGCCTGACCGAGTTCGGTCCAGGCCTTGGCGTCGTAGGGATCGACCTGCACCACCTCCTGGGCGCGCGCATGCGCCAGATCGAGGTCGCCGAGCCACATCGCTTCCTTGGTCCGGCTTTCCATCAGCGCATGCAGGTTCTCGCGCCGGAGCAGATCCTCCCCCGCATCTTTCGGCGCAAGCCCGCGCGCGAGTTTTTCGGCCGCGTCCATAAGCGCGGCCACGCCAGCCCTGTCGCCGCGCCGCTGCGGCAGAAACGCGTAGCCGCGGTGGAAGCGGCTCGTCATGAGATCGGCGGCGAATGTGGACGCATTGCGTGTGACGCGCGCATGCGCGGATTTCCATCGCGCGCCCCAGGTTTCGAGATCGTCGAGGCTCGCGCCGGTCTTGGCGAGATGCACGAACACGCGCGCAGCGGCGTTGAAGGCGATGTCGGGCGCGTGCGGCGCGTTGGACGCGATGTCGACGAAGACGGACATGTCCGCATCGTCGTATTGCGCGACGCGCTCGGGAAGGTTGCGCAGGTAGCGGGCGAGCGCGCAGCCGAAGGCGCGGGCGACGACATGCGGGTCGGCGGCGCGCACGCCCCGCGACGGCGCCAGCGCCATCGCCGCTTCATACAGGCACAGAGCGTTCAGAAGGCCGACGAGACGCGCCTGTCGCGAAGACGACGCGCCGCGCCAATCGTCCAGCGCCGCACACAACCGCTCCCAGCGCGGCGTGCGCAGCCGCGCCGGCAGGCGTCGTGGGTCGTCCAGCGCATAAGCGGCGCCGGCCTCGGCGGCGAGCGCGACGCGAAACGCCGGATGCATCGCGCGCTGCGGCGAAAACAACGCATCGTCCGCACTGGTGAACGCATCCCAGCTACGCTCGACCGACTGCGCGTGCGTGGGACCGACCACGAAAGGACCGAGGTCGAGATAGGGCCGCAGCAGCCAGGTCGAAAAGCGCGACGACAGGGCGCCGGCGCCCACGCCTTCAGCCGAAAAAGGCGTGCAATCCGCCGCTTGCGCCACTGATGTAGCGGTCGGGCCTGGCCTTGCACCACGTATCCGCGGCGTCGGTGAGTTTCTCGAACTGAAGTCCGAATGCGGGCGCGCCGCCGCGCAGCGCCTCGATCGCCGGGCGCAGTTCGCGATACATGTACGAGATGGGAACCGTCTCGTAGATGCGCTCCTGAACTTCTTTCTCGCCCACGCTCTGGACCATGCGCGCCATCGTCTCCCATGTGTTGAGAAGCAACAGAATCGCGCGATGTTCTTCCGAGCCCGCGGGCGCTCTCGCCATCGCGGCCGCGCCGCCGGCCGTTTTGCGGCGCAGCGCCTCGGCGGCTTGATACATCGGGTTGGTGCGGATCATGTACAGTCCGGCCAGAACGGCAGCGTCGCTCATGAAGTCCTCCCGTGTCAGGGACGAAAAGTCTACGCGCGAGACCTACGCTCGGCAATATAGATCGGAGGCGGAGGACATCCGCAAGGTCTTGGCGAGCGCCGTCGCGTTTTCGCGGTGTCGCGCCGCGGCGACAGCATCGCCGCGCGCCGCGTACACGTCGCCGAGACCGGCCAGACAATGCGCCTGCAACGGACGCATCGCGAGATCCTCCGACAGTTTCAGCGCCGCGCGACAGTGCAGGTCCGCATCGCGCCATTCGTCGAGCGCGGCATGGACGCGCGCGAGAACGCGCAACGCAAAGGCGCAGTTGGCGCGCTCGTCGAGATCGCGGGCGAGACCGACCGCGCGCACGGCGATGTCGCGCGCCGCCTGCGGACGTCCGTCGAGCAGATAACTCTCCGCCAGATAGGCCAGACGCAACGCGTGGCGTGCGACGAAACCTTTCGATTCGGCGATCGCCACCGTGCCTTCGAGCATGGATATGCCTTCCTGCATCCTGCCGAGCAGCGCCAGCGCGTAGCCCATATGCAGCGCGACGAACGAATAGCCCACAGGACTGTCGGCGAATGCTCCGGCGGCGAGCGCCCGCCCGAACGACTCGTGCGCGCTTTCCACATCGCCCCTGCGCAAGGCCGCGACGCCGAGGCCGAGATAAGCGTAGCCGCAACTGAAAGGATGGGACGCTTCCTCGGCGATCTTCAACGCCTGCCCGCCCGCCTCCGAAGCCAGATCGAATTCGCCGAGTTCGGCATGGCTCCAGCCGATGAAACTGAGCGCGAACGACGACGGCAGGACGAACATGCCGAATCGCTGCTGGGCGAGATCGCCCGATAGCCGCCTGGCGATCCAGTCGAAATACTGGATCGCGCGCCGATACTCGCCGCGCGTGTGATAGGCCAGGCCAAGCGGCAGATTGGTGACGACGCGCAGGGCGAGGTCCGACAATTCCTCGGCGATGGCGATGGCGCGCTCGCCGGCGATTGCGGCGTCGCGATTGCGGCCGAGCATCCAGAATTGTTCGGTCAGATAGGATTGAACCCAACCGCGCCGGCTCTTGTCGTCGATGCGTTCGGCGAGCCGTTCGGCTTCCGCGAGCCGTTCGGCGATGCGTTTGCGGTCCCCGAGCGGCTGAAGCACGTTGCGCAGCTCGAAGCGCAGGTCGATCGCCGTTTCGATGTTCTCGCGCGTGTCGGGCAGATGCGCGAGCTGGTCAATCGCCTGTTCGAACCAGCCGGCCGCCTCCACATAGGCCTCGCGTTCGGCGGCCTTGGCGCCGGCGCCGCGCAGATAGGCCACCGCCTTCTCGGGCGACTGACCGCGCACGGCGTGTTCTGCGAGCCGCTCGACCTGCTCGCCGATGCGGTCGGCGAACAGGCGCTCGATGGCGTCCAGAACGCGCGCGTGAATTTCGCGGCGCCGGTCGTGGCGCATGCCGTTATAGGCGACATCGTGTGTGAGCGAGTGTTTGAAGGTGTATTCCAGATCCGGAAACAGCTTCGTCGTGTAGAGAAATTCCGCCGTTTCGAGACTGTGGAGGCGATCGCGCAATTCGCCCTCGGGCGCCGACGAAATCGCCTGCAGGACCGACAACGGCACATCCTGCCCGATGACGCTCGCCTCCTGGAGAATGCGTTTGTCGGCGGCCGACAGCGCGTCGATGCGCGTGGCCAGCACCGCTTGCACGGTTTGCGGAACCTCCCCGCTGGAAAAGGCCGAGGCCAGCACATAGCGACCGCGACCGCCTTTCAGAACGCCGGTGGCCGCCAGAGCGCCGACGATCTCCTCGATGAAGAACGGGTTGCCGTTCGAGCGCTTTTCGAGAAACGACTTCAGCTCGGCGAGTCCTGCATCGGCGCCCAGAAGCTCGTCGACGAGCGCAGACATGCCGTCGCGCGCCAGCGGCGCCAGAACGATACGGTGGAAATTCGGCCGGATGCTCCAGCCGTCCTTGAATTCGGGGCGGCAGGTGACGATGAGCAGCAGCGGCGCGTTCTGCGTTTCCACGATCAGCTTGTCGAGAAGGCCGAGCGTGATCGAATCCGCCCAATGCAGATCCTCCAGCATCGCGACCACGGGTTGACGGTGGGTGAGGCGCAGCAGAAGCCCGGCCAGCGCCTGATAGGTGCGCCGGCGATGCTGGAGCGGGTCGAGCGCCTTGAAGGGGTGATCCGGGTCGAGCGCGTCGAGCAGATCGAGCACGGGCGCGACGGCGTCCTGCAACTCGGGCTCGAACGTGGCGATGCGGGCGCTCACCTTGTCGCGGATCGCCCCGGTGGCGTCGTTGGGCTCGATCGCGAAATAGCGCCTAAGCAGTTGCACGATCGGCAGATAGGGACTGGCGCGCCCGTAGGAGGCGGCGTTCGAGCGCAGCACCAGCCAGCCGGCGGTGTGCTCCGACACCATGAATTCGTGGGCCAGACGCGATTTTCCGACGCCCGGCTCGCCGACGATCTGCACGATCTGGCAGCGTCCGTCGGCGGCCAGGCGCTGCGCGCGCACCAGTTCGGCCAGTTCGTTTTCGCGCCCCACGAAGCGGGTCAGTCCGCGCTGGGCGGCCGCCTGCAGGCGCGTGCGCGCATCGCCGCCGCCGGAGACTTCGTAGGCCGGCATCGGCTGCGCGACGCCCTTGATCGCAAGCGGCCCGACGGGCGTGAGCGCCACATAGCCCTCGACCAGTCTGCGCGTGCTTTCGGCGGCCAGCACCGTTCCCGGCGCCGCGAGCTGCTCCATGCGCGCGGCGATGTGCGCCGTCTCGCCGACCACCGTGAAGTCCATCTGAAGATCGGCGCCGACGGCGCTGACGACGATTTCGCCCGAGGCGACGCCGACGCGGATGGCGACCGGCGGCTCGCCGTTGGCCTGCATGTCGCGCGCGTAGCGTTTGGTGGCCTCCTGCATGCGCAGCGCCGCGTAGCAGGCGCGCACGGCATGGTCCTCGTGCGCCAGCGGCGCTCCGAACAGGGCCATCACGCCGTCGCCCATCACGCGCGCGACGGTGCCCTCGTAGCGGTGGATGGCCTCCACCATCCGTTCCAGCACCGGGTCAAGGCGATGCTGCGCCTCCTCCGGATCGCGCCCGACGATCAACTCCATCGAGCCCTTTATGTCGGCGAACAGGATGGTGACCTGCTTGCGCTCGCCCTCGAGCGCGGTGAGCGAGGCGCCCGACCTTCTGAGGAGGCGCTGCGCGGAAAACGCGCCGGCCGAATGCGTCCGTCCCGCTTCCGCCAGCAACCGCCCGCAATGGGCGCAGTAGCGCGCCGTGGCGGAGACGACGCCGCCGCAATGCGCGCACACCAGCCCGATCTCCGCAGCGCATTGCTCGCAGAATCTCGCGTTGTCGGGATTATCGTGCTGACATTGCGCGCACTTCATCGACCGTTCCAAGCCGAGGCAGTTCGTGGGCGGAAACGATAGCCTCCTTGGCCGCCGGCAACAAGCGGGATCGGTCGCGCGCCCTTCAGCGGGCGCGCGCGAGCTCGTCCAGCATGTCGTCGCGCAGGATGACGAGACCGCCCTTCTCCAGACGAATCCAGCCTTCGGCCTGCCAGCGTCGCAATTCCTGGTTCACGCTTTCGCGGGTGCTGCCGATGGCCTGGGCGATCTGCAACTGCGTGAGCGGCACGCTCGTCCCCTGTCGAAAGCGCTGGAGCGCGCGCGCCATGCGCGCGGTCACCGACAGGAACATCATGCTTTCGACGTGCTCGCTCGCCTGACGCAGCTTACGGCAGAGGACGCTGATGAATTCGATCGCCACCTGCGGATGGCGGTGGATGAACGGAAGAACGTCGCGGCGGTCGAGAACGAGCAGCGTGCAGTCGGCGAGCGCGATGGCGTCGGCCGTGCGCGGCTCCCCGTCCAGCAGCGCGATCTCGCCGAACACGCCGCCGCGCTCGATGACATTGAGCAGCGCTTCCTTGCCGTCGGCCGACGGCGCGACCACCTTGACCGCCCCGTCCGCGACGATCATCAAACTCGCGCCCGGATCGCCCTTGCGCACGATGGCCGCGCCCTTGCGCACCTCGCGCACATGCAGGAACCGGCTGAGCTGCGTCAGCGCCTGTTCGTCCAGCCCCGCAAACAACGGGTGCGACGCCAGCAGCGTCCTGCCGGTCGATGGTCCCTCCGTATCCATGGCGGCGCCTGTCGCGCGTATGCGCGCGGCGATCATCCTGCTTTGCGGGCCGCCACGCAAGCCGCCCCTCCTTCATGCGCGCGAACGCGGCGGCAGATGCAGCGCGACGATCTCGCCGTTCGAGCCTTCGACCGCCGGATAGATTTCGCGCACGATCGGGTCGTGCCCGACGACGACGCGGTCCTCGGCGCCCGCCAGCGCGCGCGCCCGCGCCCAGCCCTGCACGAGATCGCCGACGTTGAAGAGAATGGGAAACGGGTTCTGCCGATCCATGTTGGCGTAGAAATGGCACGCGTCGCTGGTCAGCACGACCGGGCCGCGCTGCGTGCGCACCCGCACCATCTGCAGGCCGTCCGTATGGCCGCCCACGCGATGGAGCGACACGCCATCGGCGATCTCCTCGTCGCCGTCGTGAAAGACCACGCGCTCGGCGTAGACCGCGCGGACCATGCGCACCACATCGTCCACCTCGAATGCATTTCGCATGCAGCCAAAACACATATTGCGGCCGGTGGCGAAGGACATTTCCCTGTCCTGAATGTGGAAGCGCGCGTTCGGGAACAGATCGAGATTGCCCGCGTGGTCGTAATGCAGGTGGGTGATCACGACATCGCGTATGCCGGCGACATCGGCGCCGAGCCTTTCGAGCGCATGGTCGACGGGCGTCAGCAGCTTGCGGCCGCGGCGCGCGCCTGACTGCGCGTTGAAGCCGGTGTCGACGACAATGGTCTCGCCCTGCGACTGCAGGGCCCAGACATAGAAGTCGATCGGCATCGGCGCGTCGTGAACGTCGAGGTGCAGGAAATTCTCGCGCGCCATGCGATGATGGGTCGCGTAGCGCACGGCGAAGACGTTCCAATGACGCATGCGATTCTCCCCGCATCCGCGCGCTTTGTTGTGGCGCGCGCGGCGCCATCGTGCGATCTTGCGCGCCGGCGCGCAAGAGAGGGTGCGGAACGCACGACGGAGGCGGACATGACGCAGGTGCGCGTCTACACCGACTACAAGAGCCCCTACGCCTATGTCGCCAACAACGCGCTGTTCGCGCTGGAGCAGACGCACGACGTGACGCTCGACTGGCTGCCGCTGACGCTGCACATCGCCGACTATCTCGATGCGGTCGACACACGCTCGCCCCACAACTGGCGCAAGGTGAAATACGCCTATATGGACGCACGCCGCAGCGCCAACGAACAGGGGCTCGTGCTGAAAGGCCCCAAGCGCATCTACGACGGGTATCTTTCGAGCGCCGGCCTGCTGTTCGCGCGGCGGCACGGCATTTTCCGCGCCTATCACGACCTGACGTTTCGCCTGTTCTGGACCCATCAGCTCGACATCGACGTCATGGACCAGATGAAGGACGTGATCGCGCGCGCGGGCGGCGATCCGGACGCATTCGTGGCCTACGCCAGCGGCCCCGGCCGCGCGGAGCACGACGAACTGCGCGCGCAGGCCGAGGCGCTCGGGGTGTTCGGCGTGCCATCGATGATCTTCGAGGGCGAGTTGTTCTGGGGCGGCGACCGTATCGCCATGCTCGCCCGGCGACTCGACGCGCGCGGGCTGCGGCGCGCGGCCGACTGAGCGTTCAGAACAAAACGCGCTCCTGCGTGATGACGATCGGCAGGTGGCCGTCGGGGAGGAAGCTCTTCTCGTCCTCGCGCGTGGCCGCATATTGGGGCGTCGTCGCGCCGGCGCGCATGTCGGCGGTGGAGCGGAACCAGGTGATGGCCAGTCCGTCGAACGGCGGCGCGCCCTTCGCGTATTCGCCCATCGCCAGATGGTTCTGCTCGTAGCGCACGAGCGGGGGGATATGGCTGGCGATGGGGCCGTGCACGGCGCGCCAGTAGGCGCGGAACGGTTCGAGCGCCATGCCCGGCCGACGGTTGACGAATTCCACGTTCTTGACCGCGGGGGAGGGTATGGGATTGTCCTTGATCACATGCACGTCGACCGGCAGGAGGATCGGCGGCATGGCGCAAAATTCGCCAAGATCGCGGTCGATCGCGCTCCACGCAGCGCCGGCCAGCGCCTGCGCCATCTCGCCGTCGGATGCGAACCAGATTTCGTCCAGCCCGTCGACAATCATCGGCCCCTTCGCATAGCCCCGCAAGAGCGGCGCTGACTGCACATAGCGCCGCACGCCGGGCGCGGCGCGCACAAGGGCGGGCTGGCTCCGGCCCCAGCGCGCCTGAAACTGCTCCGGCGAAAGATCGGCGCGCCGGTTGAACAGGCGAACGAGCTTGCGTTCGGACATGGCGCGAGCCTTCAATAGGAGCGCGGCAGAGCGAGATCGTGCTGCGCGACGAAATTGAGGATCATTTCCTCGGAGACGGGCGCGATGCGGAAGAGCCGCGCGTCGCGCCACAGGCGCTCGACGTGAAACTCCTTCGAATATCCCATGCCGCCCATCGTCTGCATGGCGCGGTCGGTGGCGAGCGCCGCCGCCTTTCCCGCCAGGAATTTGGCCATATTGGCCTCGCGGCCGTAGGGGCGATTTTCGTCGCAGAGCGCTGCGGCCTTGTAGTTCATGAGGCGGGCGCATTCGAGTTCGATCTGCGCTTCGGCCAGCGGAAACTGGATCGCCTGATAGGCGCCGATCGGGTCGGCGAAAACCTTGCGCTCTCTGGCGTAGCGCGCGCCGAGTTGCACGCACAGCTCCGCCGTCCCCACGAGGCCGGACGTGGTGACGATGCGCTCGGTGTTGAGCACATCGAGCAATTCGCGGAAGCCGTTGTCGAGCGTTCCGACGAGTTCGTGCGGCTCCACGCGCACGTCTTCGAAGAACACGAAACTTGAGGGCAGCGTGTTGGTGCCGACCTTGTCGATGGCGCGATGAACGAGGCCGGCGCGCTCGACGTCGATGACGAACAGGCTCACGCCTTCGGTCTTGCGCTTGACCTCGTCGAACCTCCTGGTGCGCGCGGCCACCAGCATCTTGGTCGCCTGCGGCACGCAGGTGATCCAGATCTTCTGTCCGTTCAGACGCCAGCCGTCGCCGTCCCTGCGCGCGAAGGTGCGCATTTCGAGCGTGTTGGTGCCCGCGTCCGGCTCGGTCAGGGCCATGCAGAATGTCGCCTCGCCCCGCACCAGTTTCGGCAACAGGTCGCGGCGCATGTCCTCGGACGCGAATTTCGAAAGCGTGATGCCGCCGAAGATGGGATTGCACATGAACATCTGGCTGAGCGTGGAGCCGCCGCCGCCGGCGCACAGCGCCTCGATGGCGAGCGCCAGATCGAGCATGCCGAGTCCCGCGCCGCCGTATTCCTCCGGGATCGCCACGCCGCACAGGCCCGCCTCGCAAATCGCCTGCCAGACCTCGACCGGATAGGCCTTGGCCGCATCGCGCTCGCGCCAGTATTCAAGCCCATATTTTTCGCCGACCTTGCGCGCGGTGGCGACAAGCAGCTTCTGTTCTTCGGTCAGGTCGAATCGCATCGTCGTCGTCCGGTTTCAGGCGCGCAGCAAGCGCAGGGGCCGCTCCAGCAGCGCGGCTACATGTTCGAGAAAGCGCGCGGCGCGCACGCCGTTGTGAATGCGATGGTCGCACGACAGCGTGAGACCGATCTCCTGCGCCAGCCGCGGCGCGCCCTTCTCGTCCGGCCGGAAAGCGCTCCGCGCTGCGCCGACGCCGAGGATCGCGGATTGCGCGGGATCGATCACCGGCACGAGATACGACGCGCCGTACATGCCGACATTCGACACGGATATGGCGGCGCCCTGCATCTCGTCGAGGCCGAGCGCGCCATCGCGGGCGCGCTGCACGAGGCTTTCCATGTGTTCGGCCAACGCGTCGAGCGTTCGCGCGCCGGCTTCGCGGGCCACGGGCACGACCAGGCCGCTTGCGACATCGACCGCGACGCCGACATCGCTCGCCGTCAGCATCTCGATCGCCTCGTTGCGCCAGAGCGCATTCATCTCGGGCATGGCGGCGAGCGCGCGACCGACGGCGGCGACAATGAAGTGCGTGACCGAGAGCGCCCGTTTCGTCCTGTCGGCGTTGAGGTCTGCGCGCAGGCCGAGCAGCGCCGTCGCATCGATCGTCCGCAGCACGTAGAAGTGCGGAATGGTCTGCTTGGACTGCGCCAGACGTTCGGCGATCACGCGTTCCATGCGCGTCGGCGGGCGCGACGTCGGCGCGGGGCGCGCGTCGCGGGCGACGGGCGACGGCGCAACCGGCCGCGCGGCGCTGGCGGCTTCAACATCGGCGCATTTGATGCGCCCCCTCGGACCCGAGCCCGCGACGCGCGAAAGGTCCACGCCCCGCTCGCGCGCGATGCGGCGGGCGAGCGGCGTCGCCAGAATGCGCGCGGCGTCGGCCGATGGCGCGGGCGCCTTCGTCGTCATGACCGGCGGGGGGCCCGCCGGCGCCATGGCCTGCGCGGGCGCGCGGCGAGCGGCGAGCGCGCAGACCGGCGCGCCGACCGGCACGGTTTCGCCTTCGGCCACGAGAATTTTCTCGATGCGGCCGGGCGCGTCCGCGAACACGTCGGAGGCGACCTTCTCGGTCTCCACCACGAACAGAAGATCGCCGGTTTCGACCTCGTCGCCCGGCTTGACCGCCCACGACGCGACGAGCCCTTCGGTCATCGTCAGGCCGAGCTTCGGCATGAGAATTTGCGTGGCGTTCGCCATGGCTTGCTCAGGCGCCCTTGAACGCGGCCGGGCGCTTTTCGAGAAAGGCCGTGCAGCCTTCGTGCGCATCGTTGGAATCGAGAACCAGACTGATCATCGCCTGCTCGTGGCGCAAGGCCGCGCCGAGCGGCATCTCGTCGCCGTCCACGAGCGTGCGCTTCAAGAGTTTCAGCACCAGCGGCGATTTCCTGGCGATCGCCTCGGCGCGCTCGAAGACGCGTTTCATCAGGTCTTCGTCGGCGACGACCTCGTTGACGAGGCCCAGGCGCTCGGCGTCGGCGGCCGCGATGTGCTCGCCCAGATACATCATCTCCTTGGCCTTGCAGAGCGGGATCTGCCGCGTGAGGCGCTGCGTGCCGCCGGCGCCGGGAAAGAGGCCGAGCGTGATTTCCGGCAGACCGAACTTCGCGGATTTGGCCGCGATGCGAATGTCGGTGCACAACAGCAGTTCCGTTCCCCCGCCCAGCGCCCAGCCGTTGACGGCGGCGATGGTCGGCTTGTCCATCGTCTCGATGCGTCGCAACACCGTGTGCAGCCGTTCGGCAAGCTCCATGTAGTGCGGCAGGCCGCGCCGCGCGTTGAGATCGGCGATGTCGCCGCCCGCGACGAAGGACTTGCCGGCGCCGGTGATGACGACGACGCGCACCGTCTCGTCGCGCTCCAGCATCGAGACTTTTTCGTCAAGCACGGCCAGCGTCGCCATGTCGAGCGCATTCAGCGTTTTCGGACGGTTGATGGTGAGCAGCGCGACGGCGCCGCGCTTTTCGACGAGAACGACATCTTGGGACATGGACGGCTCCGTTCAGGCGAGCGTGCGACGCACGGCGGCGACGAGATTTTCGACGCTCGGCATGTAGGCGCGCTCAAGGGGCTTGGAGAAGGGAATGGGCATGAATGGCGCGCCCACGCGCACAATCGGGCCATCGAGCTCGTCGAAGCCGATATCGGCCATGCGCGCGGCGATTTCGGCGCCGACGCCGAACGCCTCCACCGCTTCGTGCATCACAACCAGGCGATGCGTGCGCGACAGGGACGCCAGAACCGTCGCTTCGTCCCACGGTTGCAGGCTGAGAAGATCGACGATCTCGGCCTCCACGCCTTCGCCCGCGAGCGCATCGGCCGCGGCAAGAGCGGTGCGCAGCGCGCCGCCATAGGTGACGATGGTGACGTCTGCGCCTGGCCGCGCGATGCGCGCCTTGCCGACCTCGAATGCGGGCAGTTCGTCCGGCGCGTCGATCTTGCTGGCGTAGAGCGACTTGTTCTCCACGAAGATCACCGGATTGGGATCGTCGATGGCGGCGCGCAGGAGACCATAGGCGCTCACGGGATCGGACGGGCACACGACCTTGAGGCCCGGCACATGCGCGAACCACGCCTCCAGACATTGCGAATGCTGCGGCCCCGCGCCGAGGCCGCCGCCGTGCGGCGTGCGCAGCACCAGCGGCACCGCGCAGCGACCGCCGAACATGAAACGCGCCTTGGCGGCCTGGTTGACGAGCGCGTCCATCACCAGCGTCGTGAAATCCATGAACATGATTTCGAGCACCGGCTTCAGGCCCGAAACCGCCGCCCCGACGGCCGCGCCGGCGAGCGCGGCCTCGGATATGGGGGTGTCGAACACACGCGCGGCGCCGAACTTCTCGCGCAGTCCCTTGGTCGCGCCGAATGAGCCGCCGGCCTCGGCCACGTCCTCGCCGAACAGAATCACCGTCGGATCGGCGGTCATCGCGTCCTCGAGCGCACGGCCGATCGCTTTCTGGTATCGCAACTCCGCCATCAGGCGCGCCCTCCTTCGGCGTAGACGTCGGCGCAGGCCGCCTCGAACGAAGGGTCCGTTCCCGTGCGCGCGTGGGCGACCGCGGCTTCGACCTTTTGGGCCACCCCGGCGTCGATCGCCTCCAGGGCCGCCGCGCCGAGGCCGAGCGCGGCGAGCTGGTCGGCCACGCGCCGCACCGGATCGAGCGCGGCCAGCGCGGCGAGTTCATCGGGGTCGCGGTATTTCTGCGCGTCGCCCTCGAAATGGCCGCGCACGCGCGTCGTCACGCATTCGAGCGCCATGGGCCCCGCGCCCTCGCGCATCGCCTCGACGATGCGATGGGCGGCCGCCTGCACGGCCACCACATCGTTGCCGTCGACCCTGGTGTGCGGCACGCGATAGGCGGCGGCGAGATCGCCCAACTGAAAGGCGAGATGTTTGGTCGTCGGCAGGAACTCGCCCCAGCCGTTGTTCTCGCAGACGAACAGCAGCGGCAGCTTCCACAGGGCCGCGATGTTCAGGCATTCGTGCAGCAGGCCTTCGGCCTGCGCGCCGTCGCCGAAAAACGCGACCGCGATGTCGTTCGTTCCACGCGTCTTGTGCGCGAGCGCGCTGCCGAGCGCGATCGACAGCCCCGCGCCGACGATGCCGTTGGCGCCCAGCATGCCGATCTTCATGTCCGCCACATGCATGGAGCCGCCGCGCCCGCGGCAGACGCCCTCGTCGCGCGCGAGAAGTTCGGCGAAGAAGCCTTCGAGCGCCATGCCCTTGGCGATGGCGTGGCCGTGGCCGCGATGGGTGGAAGCGATGGTGTCGGCGTCGCGCAGCGCATCCATCACGCCGACGGAGACCGCCTCCTGACCGATCGACAGATGGATGAAGCCCGGCACCTCGCCGTCGGCGAACAGCTTCTGCAACCGCTCCTCCGCGCGGCGGATCGTCAGCAGGCGGCCATAGAGGTCCGCCAGATGGTCGCGGGAAATCTCGGATGGATTATTGCGGCCGGTCGGAACGCCGGTCGTCGCCTTTGGTTTCGGTCTGGTCATGCGGTCAACCTGATCTGGGGCGCATTCGCGCGCGGCAAGGCGCCGAAAGCTTCGACGATCGTTTCGATCCGCCCGCCGGGCAGATCCTCGACAAAACGCTCGATGGCGTCGAAGGCGTGCGGCGGCACGTTCTGCTCCACGCCGATGCGACGGATCATGGCCGACACTTCGGCGCGGCCGTAGGAATAGTCCCGCGCGGTCATCCGCTCGTCGCGCACGAGGCGCGCGCCGTCCTGCGTCTCCACCTCGATGACTGCGGACAGCGTCGGCACGGCGGAATCGGGAACCAGTTCGATGTTCGGCACGAGCGCGTTGACCGCCGCGTCGTCGTAGGTCGTCATCATGCGCATGGTCGGCGAGCCGCGCACGAGCGTGGCGGCGATGCAGAAGGGGATGGACATGAGCGTGCCCGAGACCGAATGGAACGGGCCTTTGGAATCCATGCCCGCATAGCCCATTTCGTAGGGGTTCATGCGCACGCGCGCGCGGCCCGGCGTCCGGCCCGCCAGCTGCTCGCGCAGCGCGAGCGCGGCGATCACCGGCGTCTGGTTGAACGCGCAGACCGGGTAGGGTTTGAACGCGGTGCGCAGGATCGCCCAGTCGCGGCCGAACGCCCGCACGAGCGCTGCGACGTCCATGTCGGCGCGGGCGAAGGCCTTCACGAAACCGGACTTGCCCTCGAATGCATGCGGCGCGGATGCCGAGCCGGCGCGCGCGAGTTCCGCCGCGACGAGTCCGTTGCGCGCGACCAGACCTACCTGATAGCGCCATTCGTCCGTGCCGTCGGCGAAGGACTGCAGCACGCCGCCGGCGAACGAGGCGGCGTTCGACAGCGCCGCGGCGAAACGCGCCTCGTCCAGATCCAGCAACCGCGCGGCCGCGGCCGCCGCCGCCACCGTGCCGTAGATGGCGGAGGAGCGGAAGCCGCCGGGCGTGGTGGCGCCGGCGAAAGCCTGCTCGAGCGCGCCGCCGGCCTCGTAGCCCGCCACCAGCGCGGGCAGAAGTCGCGAGACGGGCGCGTGGCCCGCCTCGATCATGGCGGTGAGCAGGGGCGCGAGAATGGTTCCGAAATGGGCGGCGCCGCAGGAATCCTCCTGCGCGCGGCCGTGGAACAAGGCGGAGTTGGCCAGGCATGCGCCGCCGACGCTGGTGCGCCGACCATCGCCGAGCAATGTCGCGCCGTCCTTGCGGTCGCTCTCGTGGCGTTCGCCGTCCATCGCGAGCGCGGCGGCGCGCGCGACCGGCGCGTAGGGCGTGTCGTGGCAGTCGAGCGCGACGCCGTAGGCGTTGAGCAGGCACGCGCGGGCCTTCTCGACGACCTCCGGCGGCAGGCTCGCCAGATCGAAACGCCCGACGAAACGAGCAAGCTCCGTTGCGAAAGCGGTCATGCGCGCCTCCCTCACATCGCCAGATAGCGCCGGCGCACGTCTTCGTCCGCGCGCAGGTTCTGGATGGTGTCGCGATAGACGATCTGTCCCTTGTCGATGACGATCGCGTGGCTTGCGATGCCGAGACAGAAATGCATGTTCTGCTCGGCGATGAGAATGGTGAGGCCCGCGCCGCGCAGCTTGTGCAGCGTGTCGGCGATGCGCTGCACGACGATCGGCGCCAGACCCTCGCTCGGCTCGTCCAGCAGCAACGCCACCGGATTGCCGGCCAGCGCGCGCGCGATGGCGAGAATCTGCTGCTCGCCGCCGGACAGGCGCCCCGCGATGCGTTTGCGCAGCGGCACGAGCAGCGGAAAGACTTCGAACAGCCGTTCGAGCGGCCAGTTGTCCTCGCCGGCGGGGCCTTTCTTGCGCGCGATGGTCAGATTGTCCTCGACGGTATGGTCGGGAAAAATCTGCCGGTCCTCCGGCACGAAGCCGATGCCGAGCCGCGCCGCGACATGCGGTTTGCGACCGGCGATCTCCTCTCCGCGCATGCGCACCGAGCCGCGCCGCGGCGGCGCGACGCCCATGAGCGCCTTCATGGTCGTGCTCTTGCCGGCGCCGTTGCGGCCCAGAAGCGCGACCGTTTCGCCTTCGCGGACATCGAGATCGACGCCGAACAATATCTGGCTCGTGGCGTAGAACACGTCGAGGCCGCGCGCCTCCAGAATGACGGGCGCGCTCATGCGGCGGCTCCCTCGTGCGCGGTCCCCAGATAGGCTTCGATCACCGCCGGATTGGCGCGGATTTCGTCCGGAGTTCCTTCCGCCAGCACGCGGCCGTAGCAGAGAACGCGGATGGTCGGCGCGATCCTGAAGACGATGTCCATGTCGTGCTCGATGAAGACGACGGTGATCTTCTGGCGCTCCCACAGTTCGCGCACCTTCTCGATCATGCGCCAGCGCTCCTCCGGCCCCATGCCGGCGGTCGGCTCGTCCAGCAGCAGAATGCGCGGCTCGCGCACCAGCGCGATGGCGATGTCCAGCAGCTTCTGGTCGCCGTGCGACAAAGTGGAGGCGACCCGATGGAGCTTGTCGGCAAGGCCGAGCATTTCGGCGACCTCGTGCGCGCGCGCCCGCGCGCCGGACAGCGGAAAACGGCCGACAAGACGCTCGGCATGGCCCTGCCCGCTCTGCACGGCGGCGTAGAGTGAGTCCGCGACGGTGAAGGTCGGAAAAATGCTCGCCACCTGAAACGCGCGCCCGATGCCGCGTCGCACGATTTCGGCGCGCGACAGGCCGGCGATATTGCGCCCCTCGACGCGCACCTCGCCGGCATCCGGCGTGAAGGCGCCGGAGATGAGATTGAAGAAAGTGCTCTTGCCCGCGCCGTTCGGCCCGATGACCGCCGAAAGCGATCCGGACGGGAACGACAGCGTGACGTTGTCAATGGCGCGCACGCCGCCGAACGACTTGCACAGGCCGATGACGTCGAGCGCGGCCGTCATGCGCGTTGGCTCCGCAAACCGCCGTAACCGGCCCACGATGTCGCCACGAGCCAGCCGGCGTCAACGGGCAGGTTGACGCCGGTGATGGCGCGCGCGGCGTCGCTCGCCAGAAAGCACACGGCGGCGGCGATCTCCTCGGGCCGCACCATGCGCTGGAGCGCCGCGTTGGCGGCCAGCAGCGACACATCGCGTTCTCCGGCGTCGATCGCGCGCTGCAACGCGGGCGTGAGCGTGTAGCCCGGCGAAACCGCGTTGACGCGCACGCCCGACGGGCCCCATTCGGCGGCCAGGCACTCGGTCATCGATATGACGGCGGCTTTGGCCGGCGCATAAGCGTGCAGCGGCATGGACCGCATGCCGGCGATCGAGGCGATGTTGACGATGGCGCCGGCGCCGCGCGCAGCCATGCGGCGGCCGAACGCAAGGCTGGTGAGCCACGTTCCGCGCTGGTCGACGCGCACCACGTCGTCCCAATCCTTCATTGGCAGATCCTGCGGCGCGACGGGCCGCTGGATGATTCCCGCGCTGTTGACGAGAATGGCGACCGGGCCGACCTCGGTCTCCACGCGATGGGCGAGGGCCTCCACCGCCGCTTCGTCGCCGACATCGGCATGAAACGCGGACCCGCCGATCTCGCGCGCGACCATCTCGGCGGCGTCCGTCACATCCGCCACAACCACGCGCGCCCCGCGCGCACCCAGCGCGCGCGCTGTCGCAGCGCCGATGCCGCTCGCCCCGCCGGTGACCACCGCGATGCGCGATTGCAGATTGATGTCGTCAACGTCGCTCATGCAGCCTCCTGCCTCCTGCGGTCGGCGAGGCGCTCGACCACGAAGTCGCCAAGGCCTTTCCTGAGGCCGAGCGCTGCGACAAGAATGACGATGCCGAGAACAAGCCCGTGATAGTGGGTGAAGCGCGTGACCACGTCGTTCAGAAGAAGCATGATGACGGAGCCGAGCGTGGGGCCAAGGAACGTCGTCAGCCCGCCCAGCATGATGACGAAAATGCCCTCGCCCGACATGGTCCAGTAGGCGAATTCGGGATAGGCGCCGGACACGAACAGCGCCTGCACGACGCCGCCGACCGCGGCGAACACCGCGGCGATGACGAAAGCCTTCAGCCGCACGCGGTCGACCGCGACGCCGAGATAGGCCGCGCGCTGCGCATTGTCGCGGATCATACGCAGCGTCGCGCCGAACGGCGAGGCGACCACGTGGTGCATGACAAGCAGGCTCGCCACCAGGAGGAACGCGCTGAACACGCAGAGCTGCATCTGGTTCGACAGATCGACGCCCAGAAAAACCGGCCGCGGCACGCCGCCGCGCAGGCCCTGGTCGCCGCCCGTCAACGGCATCGCCGCCAGGATGATTGCGTGGATGAGCATCTGGAAGGCGAGCGTGACAAAGGAGAAATACACCTCCTTCAAGCGTACGCAGATCGCGCCGATGATCGCCGAGACCAGCGCCGCGCCGACGACGGTCGTCAGAAAGGCCACCGGGATGGAAACGCCGGTGCGCTGCATCATGAGCGCGAAACAATAGGCGCCGAACCCGTAGAACATGCCGTGGCCGAACGACACCATGCCGCCGTAACCCGCCAGAAGATTGAGCGAGGTGGCGAAAATGGCGAGCGCGGACAGGCGGATGACGAAATCGATCAGCACGGTGCTGCCGGTCGCCAGCGGCGCGGCGACAAGCGCGACGAAAGCGACGGCGCCGATCGCCAGCGCGCGCGGAATGGACGGCGCTCCCATGTCAGGCCGTCTCCTTGCCGAACAGGCCGGTCGGGCGCGCGACCAGAACGACGACCATGAAGATATACATCAGCCCTTCGTTGAACAGCGGAAAGCCGAGCGCGCCGAACGTGCGCAAGAGGCCGATGAGCAGCGCGCCGACCAGTGCGCCGACGATCGAACCCATGCCGCCGATGACGGTGACGATGAACGACTCGATGAGAATGGAGAAACCCATGCCGGGCGTGACCGAGCGCACGGGCGCGGCGAGCGCGCCGGCAAGGCCGGCCAGCATGCAGCCGGCGGCGAAGACCAGCCCGTAGACGACCGTCGTGTTGACGCCGAGCGCCGACACCATCGGCGCGTTGTGCGCCGCCGCGCGCACGATCTTGCCCGCGCGCGTGCGCGACACGACGAGACCGAGCACGACGGCGATCAGCGCGGCGACGGCGATGACGAACAGATAATAGGGCGGCACGACGCCGCCGAAGATGAACAGCGGCGGCAACTGAAACGTCGACGGCATGCCCATCGAGCGAAATTCGGCGCCCCAGATCATGCGCACCAGATCGTCGAAGATGAGGATGAGCGCATAGCAGACGAGAATCTGCATCAGCGAATCGGCGCCGTAGATGCGGCTCATGAACAATCGCTCGACCAGCCAGCCGACCAGCGCCGTGCCGAGCCCGCCGGCGACCAGCGCGAGCGTGAACGACTCCGTCGCCTGGAACACGGTCAACGTGAGATAGGCGCCGACCATATAGAAGACGCCGTGGCTGAAATTGACGACCTTCAGAATGCCGAAAATGAGCGTGAGACCGACGGCGACCAGAAACAGCAACATGCCGATGATGAAGCCGCTGGTCGCCTGCGTGATCACGCAGGACGCCGAAGCGAAACAGGAAAAGAGCGCGTCGAGATCCAAGGGAACGCCCGCCGTTCAACGAGAGAGGAGGCGCCGCCCGCAGGCGGCGCGCCGGAACGGAGGATCAGAGATACCCCTTGCTCTTCTTCCACGCGGTTTCGTATTCGACGATCTGTTTCCAGTCGCCGGGCGTCACGTTCGGCATGTAGGGCTCCTTCGGAATGGTCGTGCCCCAGCCGATGGCGTAATCGACGATGGTCTGGTCCTCGGCGCGCATGGTGATCTTGCCGTTCATGCCGAATGGCGAATCGATGGTCAGACCCTTGAGCGCCTCCGACATCTTCTTGCCGTCGGTGGAGCCGGCCTTCTTCGCCGCCTCGGCCAGGAAATTGACGGCCGCTGCGTTCTCCCACGACCAGTTGGTCGGATATTCATTGTATTTCTGACGATAGGCGTCGCCCCAGGCTGCGTTCTGCGGCGTTGTGGGAAAGGTCTTGATGTAGCGATTGCCGGAATGGACGCCGGCCGGCAGGTTCTTCACCGCCGTGAGCACGGTGTAGTCGGCCATGTTGACGGCGAAGAACGCGGCCTTGCCGAACACGCCGTAAAGATTGCCCTGGTCGATGAAGGCGGTGAGGTCGCCGCCCCAGATGCAGGAATAGATCGCCTGCGGGTTGGCCTGGAGAAGCTTGGTGATCGTCTCGGTGTAGTCGGGCTGGAACAGCTTGGGCCAGGACTCCGAAATGACCTCCACCTCCGGCACGAACTGCTTGAGATAATAGATGAACTCGGCGGTCGTATCGCGCCCGTAGGCGTAGTCGGGCGAACAGGTCGCCCATTTCTTCAACCCCTTCTCCTTCGCGATCTTCGCGGCGTAGGCGGCGCCGGCGACCGAATCGTGCACGCCCTGACGCACGCAGCGAAACGCGTTGGGGATGCGCAGTTTCGGATCGGCCGAGAGCTGCGAGGTTTCCGAACACGTGTGGATGGTCAGCATGCCGAGATCGCGCGCCACCTCGTGCACCGCGAAGGCGGCGGAGGAAGCTTCGGCGTCGATGATGATCTCGCAGCCGTCCGTATTGACAAGCTCACGCACGACGCGCGCGGCTTCCTGCGGCTGGCCCTTGGAATCGCGCACCACCATCTCGATCGGACGGCCGGCCAGCCCGCCCGCCGCATTCACCTTCTCCACCTCCATCATCACCGCGTTGCGCGAGGAAATGCCGAGCGTCGCCACGCGGCCGGACAGAATGGTGGGCATGCCGATGCGGATGGTCTTGGCCTGCGCGCGCGCCACCCAGGGCGCCGCGACCGTGACGAGCGCCGCAGAGCCCGCGAGCGCCAGCGCCGAACGCCGGGAAACGGCGTCGCTTGCAGTCGGATGACCGCCTCGAGTCTTGTCAGTCGACATCATCGTCCTCCCTCGCCGGCGTCCTTTCGGTCTGACGGCCAGCCGCAACTCTACGGCGCTCGGGCCACCCGTCAAGAAAAACTGAATGCCGGTTCAACATTTTGTTGTGCCTCTTGCGCTGCAAAAATCATTGTGCATAGCAGCAATTGCAGCGATTTGTCGCTACATTCCGTGGGCATTGCGCGCCGACAGTTGCGCTGGAGGCTTCATTCCTGAACAATGAGTCAGGTTTGCAAGAAGCGATTCCATGATCACCCTGTCGAGTTTCATCGCTCATCACGCACGCGTCACGCCGGCGAAAACGGCGTTCGTCTACAAGGACGCAAGCGTCAGCTATGCGACCTTTCTCGATCGCATCGAGCGCACGGGCGCGTGGCTCGGCGCGCAGGGCGTGGGGGCCGGCGATGTCGTGGCCGTGCTGATGAAGAACAGCGCAGCGTTTCTCGATCTGTTTTTCGCAACCAGTCACATCGGCGCGATTTTTCTGCCGATCAATTTCCGGCTGTCGGCGGAGGAGGTCGCCTATATCGTCGGCAACGCCGGCGCGCGACTCCTGCTGACGGACGAGGAATTGCACGCCAGCGCGCGCGAAGCGGACGCGCGCATCGTCGTCGTGAATGCGGCCGCGCAGGAGGACGCGACGCGCCTCGGCGCCACGGGCGCGCGCGCCGGCGCGCATCTGGCCAGGGGCGGCGATCTGTTTCGCCTGATGTACACGTCCGGCACGACCGACCGGCCGAAGGGCGTGATGCACACTTACGACAATTTTTACTGGAAGAGCGCCGGGCTCGGGATATCGCTCGGCATCGACGGCGACACGCGCCTTCTGGTCGCCGGCCCGCTGTATCATGTGGGGGCGTGCGATCTGCCGGGCGTGGGCGTCCTATGGGCCGGCGGCATGATTTACGTGCATCGCGACTTCGATCCGGCCGCCGTGCTCGGCTCCATCCAAAGCCATCGGCTGAACGCCGCATGGCTCGCGCCGGTGATGACGAGCGGCCTGATCGCCTATCCCGATCGCGCGGCGTTCGACGTTTCCAGCATGAGATGGGTCATCGGCGGCGGCGAGCGCACGCCCGAACAACGCATCCGCGAATTCGGCGATTATTTCACCAACGGCCGCTACATCGACGCCTACGGGCTGACCGAGAGCGTCTCGGGCGACACGCTGATGGAGCCCGGCCGCGAAATCGAGAAGATCGGATCGGTCGGCCGCTGCGTGCCGCATGTGGAGCTGCGCATCCGCGACGAGAGCGGCGGCTTCGCCGGCCCGAACGTGGAGGGCGAAATCTGCCTGCGCGGGCCGAAGGTGACGCAAGGCTACTGGCGCGACGAGGCGAAAACCAAAGCCTGTTTCGCCGATGGATGGTTCCTGACCGGCGATGTCGGCTATCTCGACGAGGACGGCTTTCTGTTTCTCACCGATCGCAAGAAGGACATGATCATTTCCGGCGGCGAGAACATCGCGTCCTCCGAAGTCGAGCGGGCGATCTACGAACTGCCCGAGGTGGCGGAAGTCGCCGTGATCGGCGCGCCGGACGCGCAATGGGGCGAGAAGCCGATCGCCGTGGTGGTGCTGCGGGAGGGCGCGCAGCTTGACGAAGCGCGGCTGATCGCGCATTGCCGCGCCCGGCTCGCCGGGTTCAAGACGCCCAAAGGGCTGGTGATTCGCTCGGCGCTGCCGCGCAATCCCTCCGGAAAGATACTGAAGCGCGTGTTGCGCGCGGAGCTGAACGACGAATGAGCGGACAAAGCCGCAGAACCGCGCCAGCCAGATCCGCGGCGGCGAAACCGGCGCCGGCGGCGCGCGTGCTGAAACTCAGCCGCAACGAGCGCAACGACATCGTCAAGCGGCGCCTGTTCAAGGCGGCCGCCGACATCGTGGGCGAGATGGGCTATGCGGAGGCGTCCGTGGCGCGCATCACCGCGCGCGCGGGCGTGGCGCAGGGCACGTTCTACACGCATTTTCCCAACCGGCAGGACCTGCTCGACCGTCTGCTGCCGGAACTGGGGCAGGACATGCTGGCCTTCATCAAGGCGCGGATCGACACGGGCGCCGACGCGCGCGCGCAGGAGGAGCAGCGTTTTCGCGCCTTTTTCGACTATCTGGCCGAGCAGCCCGGCTTTCTGCGCGTTCTCAACGAAGCCGAAATCTTCGCGCCCGAAGGCCACAGGCGCCACATCGACAATATCGCGCGCAACTATGTGAGCCTGTTCCGGCGCGGTCGGGCGGCGGGCGAGATCGGCGACTTCACGGATGCGGAGCTGGAGGTCGTGGCGCACATCTTCATGGGCGCGCGCGGCTATCTCGGCCAGCGCTACGCCGGCGGGGGGTCGGGCGCGCCGGCGCATGTGATGTCGGCCTATTCCAAACTCGTGGGCGGACTGTTGTTCCGCGCCGGCGGCGACAAGCGGAGGACGACGTGATCGGCGATGGCAGGCTGGTGCTGGTGACAGGCGCGGCGAGCGGCATTGGGGAAGCGTGCGCGCGCGCGCTCGCGCAGGACGGGTTTCGCGCGCTTGCGACCGACATCGCGCCGCCGCCCCCCGAACGGCGACATGCGGACTGCATCTACTGGGACGCGCCGTTCGACGTGAGCGATCCCGATCTCGTCGCGCGCGAGATCGAGGCGATCGAGGCCCGGCACGGGCCGATCGACGGCTGCGTGCACGCCGCCGGCGTTCTCGGCCGCATGAGTCCGGCCGAAAAGCTGCGGGCGGACGTGTGGCGGCGCGAGATCGACGTCGATCTGTCGGGAACGTTCTACGTGGCGCAGGCGGTCGGTCGAAAGATGATCGCGCGCGGGCGCGGCGCCATCGTGCTGGTCGCCTCCATCACCGCCACGACAACCTCCAGCGCCCACGCCTATTCGGCCGCCAAGGCGGGCGTGGCGAGCCTGACGCGCACGCTCGCCTCCGAATGGGGGCGGCGCGGCGTGCGCGTCAACGCGGTCTCGCCGGGTTTCACGCGCACGCAGGGCCTGGAACGCGCGTTGCAATCGGGCGTGATGGACGAAGCGCGGATGGCGGAGTCGTCCGCGATGGGACGCATCGTGGAAGCGCGCGAAGTGGGCGCGGCCGCCAGTTTCCTCATCTGCGACCGCGCCAGCGCGATCACCGGCGCGAACCTGCCGGTCGACGCCGGCTTTCTCGCCGGAGTCACGTGGGACCCTTACGGGCGCGCCCGCTCGCAGGCGTGAGGTATCAGCGCCGGATATCCAACCCCGGCAGCGTTCCGTCCGCGCGCCAGTCCTCCAGCAGTTTGATGAACACCATCGGCCCCTTGTAATAGGCGCCGTTCTTGGCGGTCGACTCGTTGAGCTGCCCTTCGTTGTTGTAGTAGCCGGGCGTGCATTCCTTGAGGAACGGCGCGCGCATTTTCGACATGGCGACGATGGTCTTCACCCAGTCGCGCTCGGCCTGTTCGGTCGGCTCGAACGAACGTATGTCGCGGGCGACCGCCTCCTTCACCACATAGGCGATGTGCTTGGACTGTTCGCTCAGCATGTGCTGGAAATTGGCGCTGTTGCCGGACTGCATCGTGGCGACGATGAACAGGTTCGGAAAGTCGCGCGTGAACAGGCCGTGCAACGTCTCGGCGCCGTCCTTCCATTTTTCGGTCAGCGTGCGCCCGCCGCGCCCGTAGATCTCGAACCCGACGCGGCGCGTGTAGTCGGTGCCGACCTCGAAGCCGGTCGAATAGATGAGACAGTCGAGTTCGTATTCGCGACCGTTGGCGACGACGCCGCGCTCGGTGATCCGCTCGACGCCCCTGCCCTTCGTGTCGATCAGATGAACGTTGGGCCGGTTGAAGGTGTCGAGATACTGATCGTGAAAACACGGCCGCTTGCAGAACTGGTCGTACCAGGGCTTGAGCGCCTCGGCCGTCGTCCCGTCCTTCACGATCTGGTCGACGCGCGCGCGCACGCGCTCCATCTTCTGATAGTCAGCGATCTGGATCAGCTTTTCGGGGTCTTCCACCTTTTCGCCGGCGCGCGCCTTGCGACGGGCCGCAAGAAGAATATTGCCGATGAGGTCCGTCCAGCCGTCGTTGACCATGTCCTCGTCGAATTCGGCGCCGGAGACGACGGCGGAGAAATTGTCCATGCGCTCCTTCTGCCAGCCGGACTTGAGGCTTTTCACCCATTCGGGATCGGTCGGGCGGTCGTTGCGCACGTCGACGGAGGAGGGCGTGCGCTGGAAGACGAACAGCTCCTTCGCGCCGGCGCCCAGATGCGGCACGCATTGCACGGCGGTCGCGCCGGTGCCGATGATGCCGACGCGCTTGTCGGCGAGGCCCGTCAGACCGCCCATGGAATCGCCGCCGGTATAGGCGTAGTCCCAGCGGCTAGTGTGGAACGCGTGGCCCCGGAACGTTTCCACGCCCGGAATGCCCGGCAGTTTTGGCATGTGCAACAGGCCGCCGGCGAGCACCACGAACCGCGCCTTCAGCGCATCTTCGCGATTGGTTTCGGCAAGCCAGCACGATTCGTCCTCCAGCCAGCGCAGCGCCTTGATCTCGGTCTGGAACAGCGTCTTTTCGTAGAGACCGAAATGACGGCCGATACGGCGCGAATGTTCGAGCAGTTCCGGCGCGCGCGCGTATTTGGCGACCGGCATGTAGCCCGTCTCCTCCAGCAGCGGCATGTAGATGTAGCTCTCCGTGTCGCAGGCCGCGCCCGGATAGCGGTTCCAGTACCAGGTGCCGCCGAAATCGCCGCCCTTCTCGACGATCCGCACGTCGTCGACGCCGAGCGCATGCAGACGCGCGGCGGCCAGCAGGCCGGAAAAGCCGCCGCCGATGATGAGGACGGTCGTTTCCTCCTCGAGCGCGGCGCGCGTGAAGCCCTGCGGAACGTAAGGGTCGTCGAGATAGTGGGCGAAGGCGCCCTTCATCTCCACATATTGCGCATTGCCGTCGGCGCGCTGACGCTTGTCGCGCTCCTGGCGATATCTCGCGCGCAACGCCTCGGGATCGAAGCCCAAATCAACCGCGGCCGCAGCCGTATCGTTCGCCATGTGGTTTCCTCCGGGCGCTTGCGCGCCGTCGCCGCGCGGCCGCCCTTGTATGGACGCTCGTTCGCGCGCGGCGAAAGTCTATACGGCGCGCGCGCAAGCTCAAGCGGTTCGCGCGCGCCGCATCGATCGCGTCTCAGCCCTGCGAGCGGCCGCGCGCCTGAATGCCGGCCCGGCGTTTTTCGACCATATCGGGCGTGACGGCGCGATTGTTGGCGCTGGAGCGGCGATGCTCGACCTCCAGCCCCTCGCCCAGCGACAGGGCGTAGCCCTCGTCGATGATCGACTTGTAGAGGCAGAGCGTGTCGGTGGGGATCGAGGCCATGTCCTGCGCGAGTTTCATCGCGGTGGGCATCAGTTCGTCCGGTTCGACCACGCGGTTGACGAGGCCCCACGCCTGCGCGGTGCGCGCGTCGAGGAAGTTGCCGGTGAGCGACAGCTCCTTGGCGCGGTAGACGCCGATGACGCGCGACAGTTTCTGCGACAGACCCCAGCCAGGCATGATGCCAACGCGCGCATGGGTATCGGCGAAACGCGCCTGAGTGGAGGCGATCAGCACGTCGCAGGCGAGCGCCAGTTCGAAGCCGCCGGTGATCGCCACGCCGTTGATGGCGCCGATGACGGGCTTGGGACACTGGGCGATGGCCAGCACCGGATTTTCCGAGGCGCCGGTCGCGTTCGCCGCGCCCAGCGCATCCGGCGCGCTGCCAAGCTCCTTGAGATCGAGACCGGCGGTGAAGGCGCGGCCCGCGCCTGTCAGCACCACCACGCTCACCGAATCGTCGGCCGACAGCGCGCGGATCGCCCGGTCGAGTTCGGCCCGCAACTGGCGCGACAAGGCGTTCATCGCCTCGGGTCGGTTGAGCGTCACCACGGCCACCGGGCCGGCTTTCTCGATCAGCAGCATCGTTTCCTCTCGTTCCCGGGCCGTTGGTCCGGCCCTGCCGTCGCACATTGTTCGCCCGCACGCCGGATGGCAAGACGGCGCGGCGCCTTAATGAAAATCCCGCGATTTCGGCAGGACGCGAACATCGCGCGGATGGCGGTGGCGCGGGTGGCGGTGGCGCGGCGCCGGCGCGAGATGGAGCGGCGCGGGAACCACGACGTCCGCCCGCGGCTGCGACGGCGGCCTCGCATCGCGCCACAAACGGTCCAGTTCGCACGAACGGTCGAGAATGCGCGCGGCCATGAGATGGACCACGCCTTCCGGGCTTTTCTGCACGCGGCCTTCCACCAGCATCAGCCGCGCGGCCATCGTCTCCTTGCGGAACCGTTCGAAATCGCGCGCCCACAACACGACGTTGGCGACGCCGGTTTCGTCCTCCAGCGTGATGAAAATGGCGGCGCCCTTGCCCGGCCGCTGGCGCACCAGCACCACGCCGGCCGCGCGCGTCCACTGGCCGTCGCGCCGGTCGCCGATGTTCGCGCAGGCCACGACCCCCTCGCGCGCGAACACGGGCCGCAGGATCTGCATGGGATGAGCTTTGAGCGACAGCCGCAACGTCTGGTAATCGGTCGCCACATGTTCGCCGAGGCTCATCGGCGGCAAGCGCGCATCCGGCTCGTCGGCCAGTTCGCGCGCGACGGCGGCGGAAAACAGCGGCAGCGGCGCGGCGTTCGGCAGGCGTCGCGCCTCCCACAGCGCGGCGCGCCGGTCGATCCCGATGGAACGGAAGGCGTCCGCGTCGGCCAGCGCGCGCAGCGGACGGCCGTAAAGCTGCGCGCGCACGGCCAGCGCCTCGACCGAGGCGAACCCGTCGCCGCGCGCCGCGACCAGCCGCAGCGCCTCTGCTTCGTGCACGCCTTCGGCCTGCCGGAAGCCGAGACGCAGCGCCAGCGCGCCCTTCGCGTCGCGCTCCAGCATGTTGTCCCAATGGCTGTGGTTGATGTCGGGCGCGCGGATTTCGACGCCGCTCTCGCGCGCGCTGCGCACGATCTGCGCGGGCGCGTAAAAGCCCATCGGCTGCGCGTTCAGCAAGGCGCAGGCGAACGCCGCCGGATGATGACATTTGAGCCAGGCGGAAATGTAGACGAGCTTGGCGAACGAGGCCGCATGGCTTTCGGGAAAGCCGTATGAGCCGAAGCCCTTGATCTGCTCGAAACAATTCTGCGCGAAGGGCCGTTCGTAGCCGCGCGCGACCATGCGTTCGACCATCATGGTTTCGAACAGATGGATCGTGCCGACATGGCGGAAGGTCGCCATCGCGCGGCGCAACTGGTTGGCTTCCACGGCGCTGAACCGAGCCGCGACCATCGCCAGCTTCATCGCCTGTTCCTGAAACAGCGGCACGCCGAGCGTCTTCTGCAGCACGTCCTTCAGTTCGTCGGGATCGTGCGGCGGGGCGGGCGAGGGAAACGCCACGGCCTCGCGCCCCGCGCGCCGCCTGAGATAGGGATGGACCATGTCGCCCTGAATGGGGCCCGGCCGGACGATGGCGACCTGAATGACGAGATCGTAGAACGTGCGCGGCCGCAGACGCGGCAGCATGTTCATCTGCGCGCGGCTTTCCACCTGAAACACGCCGACCGAATCGCCGCGGCAGAGCATGTCGTATGTCTCGCGGTCGTCGGGCGGAATGTCGGCTAGGCCGAGCCGTGCGCCGCCGTGCGCGGCGATCAGATCGAACGCCTTGCGGATGCAGGTGAGCATGCCGAGCGCGAGAATGTCGACCTTCATCAGGCCGAGCGTGTCGATGTCGTCCTTGTCCCATTCGATGAAGGTGCGATCCTTCATCGCCGCGTTGCCGATGGGCGCGATGTCGTCGAGCCGTTCACGCGCCAGAATGAACCCGCCGACATGTTGCGACAGATGACGCGGAAAACCGATCAGCCGGCAGGCGAACCGCACGACGCGCGCGATTTCGGCGTTGTCGGGATCGAGCCCGGCCTGGCGCACCTGCGCGCGCGTGATGTCGCTGCCCCAACTGCCCCATTGCGTTCCCGAGAGCGCCCCGAGAATGTCCTGCGGCAGGCCGAACGCCTTGCCGACATCGCGGATGGCGCTCTTGGGCCGGTAGCTGATGACGGTGGCGGCGATGCCGGCGCGCATGCGGCCGTAGCGTTCGTAAATGTGCTGGATGATCTCCTCGCGTCGTTCGTGTTCGAAATCGACGTCGATGTCCGGCGGCTCGCGTCGTTCGGTGGAAATGAACCGTTCGAACAGCACGTCGTTTTCCGCCGGATCGACGCAGGTGACGCCCAGCACGTAGCAGACGGCGGAATTGGCGGCCGACCCGCGGCCCTGACACAGAACGCCCTTGTCGTTGGCCACGCGCACGATGTCGTGGATGGTGAGGAAATATCGCGCGTAATCGAGCTGGCGTATCAGCGCCAGCTCCTTGCGCAACAGCGCCTCCACTTTGGCGGGAACGCCCGCGGGATAGCGCATGCGCGCGTGGCGGAACGTGAGTTCCTCCAGCCATTCCTGCGCGCTGCGGCCCGGCGGCGTCGTTTCTTCCGGATATTCGTATTTGAGCTGGTCGAGCGAGAATTCAATCCGCGCGAGACATTCCTGCGTCGCGGCGACGGCCTGCGGACAATCGGCGAACAGCCGCGCCATTTCCGCCGGATGTTTGAGATGGCGCTCGGCGTTGGCCTGCAACAGCCGCCCGGCGGTCTCGATGGTCGCGCCCTCGCGGATGCAGACGAGAATGTCCTGCAGGTCGCGCGCGGAGGGGTCGGCGTAGAGCGCGTCGTTGGTCGCCAGCAACGCGACGCCAGCGCGCTCCGCGATTCCCGCCAGGCGCGCGAGCCGGCGCCGGTCGTCGCCCTTGCGCGGCATGTCGGCGGCGAGAAAGACGTTTTCCGGCGCGCTTTCGGCAAGGCGCGGCAGAAACACAGCCAGATCGTCGTCCGCGCGCCCCGGCATGACAATCAGCGCGAGGTCGTTCGTATCGGCCAGAAGATCGGCGCGCGTGAGATGGCAGGCGCCTTTCTTCGCGCGCATGTTTCCTTGCGTGAGCAGCCGGCACAGACGGCCCCAGCCGGCGCGCGTGCGCGGATGAACGACGATGTCGGGCGTGGCGTCGGCGAAGACGAGCCGCGCGCCGGTCACGAGTTTGAAATTCTGCGCGCGCGCCTGCACGTGCGCGCGTAATCGTTCCGCCCCCTCGCCTTCCGCGAAATCGGCCGTCGGTTCGTAATGATATTCGCCCGGCCCCGATCCTTCGCGACGCCGGACCGGCGGCAGCGCGCCGCCCTCGCGCAGGTCGCGCAGCGCCGCGAAGGCGCGCACCACGCCGGCGACCGAATTGCGGTCGGCGATTCCAAGGCCGGAATGGCCTAGAAGAAGCGCCGTCAGCACCATGTCGGCGGGCGAGGAGGCGCCGTGCAGGAACGAGAAATTCGTCGCGCAGACGAGTTCGGCCCAGGCGCGCGCGCTCATGCGAACAGTCCGTGCAGAAACCAGCGCGGCGCGCCGCGCTCGTGCGCATAAAATCCCTCGCGGAACAGCCAGAAGCGGCGACCTTCGGAATCCTCGACGCGGTAGTAATCGCGGGTCGGCGCGTCTTGCGGCGCGCGCCACCATTCGGGCGCGATGCGCTCGGGCCCTTCGGCGGCCGCCACCTCGTGCAGCACGCGCCGCCACCGAAACCGGCGCGGCGGACCGTCCGGCACTTCGGCGACCGCATCCTCGATCGGCTGGGGCGGATCGAACAGGGTGAGGGGGCGGGACGGGACGGGTTGCGGCGCGCTGTCCGGCCACGGCGCCGCAGCCGCCAGAAACGGCGCGGCGAAAGCGGCGCGCGCGGGATCGTGCGTGTCGCGCGCGACGAAGCGGCGCACGTTCTCGCGCCCGAACCGCGCGACGAGACGGTTGGCCAGTTCGGCGAACGCGCGCGCGTCGTCCGCAGTCTCCCGCTCCTCGCCGAGATGCGTCTGACCGGCATGCAGCGGCTCGCTCCGCAGGACGGCGAGACGCACCGCATCGAACCCGAAACCGGGATCGAGCGGGTCGGCCAGCGCGTCGATCTTCAGCCGCACGAGACGCATGAGGCTTTCGGGATCGCGCGCGGGTTGCGCCGTCTCCACGAGGAGCCGCCGCACCATTCCGTCCGTCCGGAAGAAACTCGCCTCGAACCGGCGCCCGCCCGCCGCGCGTCGTTCGAGCAGGACCGCGACGTCGATCGCCAGCCGCTCCAGCGTGGCCATGAGGCTTTCCGTCAACGCAAGCGGTTCCGGAAAATGCCGCTCCGCCATGATATCGGGCGGCGCGCGCAACGGCGTGATGCGCATGTCCTCGCGACCCAGAATGCGGTCGAGACGACGCGTCAGGCGCGGGCCGAAGCGCGCCGCGAGCGCGGCCGAGGGACGGTCGGCGAGATCGCCAAGCGTTGCGAACCCCGCGCGCGCCAGAGCGAGCGCGGTCTCGACGTCGCATTCGAGGGCTGCGAGCGGGAGGCGGCGCGCGCGCGCCTCCTCGGTGGCGGGCGCGCACCCGCCTTCCGGCGCAAACCGCGCGAAGGCGCGCGCGGCGTCCGGCGTGGCGGCGAGCGCGGCGCGCGCGGCAAGGCCCGCGGCGCGCAAACGCCGGCAGGCGCGGGCGCGCAACGCATCTTCGCCGCCGAACAGATGCGCGCAGCCCGTGATGTCGAGCAGCAATCCGTCGGCGCCATCGCGCGCGACGAGGGGGGTGAACATTTCGCAGGCCTGCGCGCAATCATTCAGGAACGCCGCGTCGGCCGCGGGGTCGGCGTCCTGCGTTGCGAGCGCGCCTGCGCGCGCGCGCGCCTGCGCCAGCGACATGCCGACCCGCAGGCCCGCGCGCGCGGCCGCCGCATCCAGCGCGGCGACGCGCAGGCCGCCCTGCGCCGTCTCGACGAGGACGAGCGGCGGTTCATCCGGCCCGGGCGCGCGCGTCCGGCGCGCCCGGTCGGCCGACAGGAAAGGACACCACAGCGCCAGATAGCGGCGCGACGCAGGGGCGGGGCGCGGCGCCGGCGACGTCGCAGTCTTCGAACCATCCTCGCTCACGGTTCCACTCCACACGCAACGCAAACCCTTCCCGCCCGCGCCGGTCGCGCAGCAAGGCGAGATCGAAAGCCGGGCCGCCCGGCGCATTGGCGGCCAGAACGCGCGAGCGCGCGCACCGCACCAGCCAGCGCGTCTGCGCGGCGCTGGGAGCGGGCGGGGCGCCGCTGCGCACCAGGAAAACCCGGGCGCCGCTGTCGCGGGCGGCGCAGGCCAGACGGCGACTGGCGACAAGATCGTAAACGCGCGCGGCGCCCCGGAATTCGACCAGAATGGTCGCCGCGCCCGCGCAGCGCGCAGCCTCCAGCGCCGCCTGCAGGGCGCCGTCGACACGCTGCGCCCGCACAAAAAGAAAGGATGCGGGATCGACGCCGAGCGCGGCCGCTCCCGGCGGATAGAACGCGCCCGCCTCCCGGTCGAGGTCGATGTGCCGGACCCAGACGAAACGGCCGCGCCCCAAAGCCCGGCCGGCGAGCAAGGCGAAGCCCGTCGCGCCCGGCGCATCCGGCTCGGCGGCGGCGTAGAATTCGTGCAGGGCGGCGACGGCCAGCCGCGCGCCCAACGCGCCCGCCCCCTCGGGCCAGCCGGGCGGCGGCGCCATATCCTCTCGCGCCCGCAAAACTCGCAGGTCCTGGACCATCTAAATGTTCCTGTTTTGTTCTTAGACAACGCCCTCCCCGGCCAAGAGTCAATCCCGGCGCGGCGCCCCTCATTTGCATTCGATCTCGCGCAGCCGGCCGTCGACATCGACAAACAGGCGCCCGCCTGGCCGCAACGCCCCTGCAATGCAGGCGCGCGCGCGCCGACCCGCCTCGGGGTGGCGGCCGTCCAGCGCGCCGACGCGCACGGCGACGGCGAGGTCGAAACACGCCTCGCCGCGCGCAAGCTCGAAATCCTCCACAGCGACCCGGCGCAGGCTCAGCCTTCCCGCGGCGATCTCTTTTTGCGACAGGGCCGCGGCCTGTGCGATCGCTCTGGCGGAGCGGTCGATGGCCAGCACATGACCGCCGGCGATCCGGCGCGCGATCTCGCGCGCCAGAGCGCCCGGACCGCATCCGATCTCCAGAACACGCAACCCCGGCCGCAAGGGCAACGCATCCGCAACGGCGCGCAGGCGAGCCGAAATATCCGGCGACATCGCGCATCTCCGCATGTGCAAAGCGGCATGAAGGCCAGCCGTCGATGGCGAAATTGCGCCGGACGACCGCTTCCCTGCGCGGCCGCCCGAGCCTCCTGCTCCACAGACCCTAGAAGCGGAATACGCCGTATCCGGCCTCGCCCAGCGGCGCATTGAGCGACGCGGAAATCGCGACGGCGAGCGCGTTGCGCGTGTCGATGGGGTCGATCAAGCCGTCGTCCCACAGTTCCGAGGTCGAATAATAGGCCGACGTCTGTTCCTGATAGGCGGCGAGCGTCTCCGTACGCACGCGCTCCAGCGTCGCCGCATCGATCGGCTCGCCGGCGCGGCGCATCTGATTGGCTTTCACCTCCACCAGCGTGTTGGCGGCCTGGTCTCCGCCCATCACGCCGATCTGGTGATTGGGCCAGGCGAAGAGAAAGCGCGCGTCGAACGCGCGGCCGCACATGCCGTAATTGCCGGCGCCGAAAGAGCCGTTGCACATGACCGTGAATTTCGGCACGCGCGAACAACTCTGCGCCATGATCATCTTGGCGCCGTCCTTGGTGATGCCGCGCCGCTCGTAGTCGCGCCCGATCATATAGCCGGTGATGTTCTGCAGAAACACCAGCGGCGTGTTGTTCTGGTTGCACAGTTCGATGAAATGGCCGCCCTTGAGCGAGGAATCGTTGAACAGCACGCCGTTGTTGGCGAGAATGCCGACCTTGTAGCCCCAGATGTTGGCGAAGCCGCAGACGAGCGTGGTTCCGTAATTCGGCTGATATTCGTGGAACCGGCTGCCGTCGACGATGCGCGCGATGACCTCGCGCATGTCAAACTGCTTCTTGATGTCGTCCGGAATGATTCCGTAAAGCTCCTGGGGTTCGTAGGCCGGCGCTTCGGGCGCCTCGCGCTGGATGTCCCATTTGCGCGGCCTTTCCCATTGCGCAACGATCTCGCGGCCGATGAGGATCGCTTCCTCCTCGCTGGCGGCCGGATAATCGCAGACGCCGCTCACGCTGGTGTGCATGTCGGCGCCGCCCAGCTCCTCGACCGTCGATTCCTCGCCCGTCGCCGCTTTCACGAGCGGCGGGCCGCCGAGAAACACCGCGCCCGTTCCGCGCACGATGACGTTGTAGTCCGACAAAGCCGGAATATAGGCGCCGCCCGCCGTGCAATGGCCGAATACGAGCGAAAGCTGCTTGACGCCCATCTTCGACAGGATGGACTGGTTGCGGAAAATGCGGCCGCCGACATATTTGTCCGGAAACAGCTGCGATTGCAGAGGCAGGAAGCCGCCGGCCGAATCGCAAAGATGGACGACCGGCAGCCGGTTCTCGATGGCGATGTCGAGCGCGCGCACGATCTTCTTGGTGGTGAGCGGATACCATGCGCCGCCCTTCACGCTTGGGTCGTCCGCGCGCACGATGGTTTCGCGGCCGCTGACGACGCCGATGCCGACGATGGAGCTGGCGGACGGCGACTCGCCGCCGTAGGCCATGTTGGCGGCCAGCGACGACAGTTCCAGAAACGGCGTGCCGGGGTCGATGAGTTTTTCGATGCGCTCGCGCGGACGCAGCTTGCCCTGGCTCGCCAGCCGGTCGAGATCGCGCTGCGGCCGCGCGTGGCGCGCTTTGTCCTGCTTCTCACGAAAGGCGGCGACGAGCGCCCTGTTGTGCGCCTCGTTGCGCCGGAAATCGGCGCTCGCGGTCGACAGCATCGACTGGATCCTGCGCATGCCTCACCCTTCCGCCGCGGGCGCGAGCCGCACGAGCGCTTCGTCCTTCTCGAAGGTCTCGCCTGCCGCGCGCAGAACGTCCTGCACGATTCCGTCGCGTTGCGCCGCAAGCGCCGTCTGCAATTTCATGCTTTCGATGGTGACGATCGTCTCGCCCCGCGCGACGGTTTCGCCCGGCTGCTTGTGGACGCTCACCACCGCGCCCGGCATTGGCGCATGGATTTCGTCATGGGTTGCGTCGTGCGCGGCGATTTCGGCCCGCGGGTCGACAAACCCGACCTCATAGGTGCGCCCGCCATGCCGCACGAACGCGGTCTCGCGGTCGCTCTCGGCCTCCAGCGCTCGGACGAAGGAGAAGGCGGCGGCGTCGATCGCCAGCGCATCGGGCGCGTCGGGCGTGGCGATTTCGTGCAGCCTGCCGTCGACGCGCAACAGCAGGGTCGGTTTGCGGCGGACGATCTCGATGGCGTGGGTCGATCCGGCCAGTTTGAGATGCAGCGCCATCGCTCAGTTTCTCCAGTGGCCGATCGAGGCGTAGGGCTCGGCGACCTCATCGATCGCGTCGCGGAACGCGCGCTGGGCGAGCGCCGCGGCGATCAGCACGCGGTCGCCGACCGCCGGGTCGATCGAAGGCGGGGCGAGCGCGGCGGCGTGTTCGGCGACGAACCCCGTGTGCAGCGCGCCGGCGCGGAAGGGCTGCGAGGCCAGCACGCGCGCGAGATAGTCGACGTTGGTGCGCACGCCCAGGATCGCAAGCTCGTCCAGCGCCGCGATCGCACGCGCGATGGCGTCCGCCCGGTCCGCGCCCAGAACGACCAGTTTGGCCAGCATGGAATCGAAGTCGGTCGTCACCTTCTGG
>CALMZV010000062.1 GCA_937870755.1 uncultured Methylocystaceae bacterium | reverse complement strand
AGCGAGTCTGATTTCCTGATTGGGAGATCGGCTTGTGTCTAGACTTGAGCTTATGGCTGAGCCGCACGTGACGGCTGTTCGGCGTGTTGAAGTGATCACGGGAGCGAGCGGGCGACGGCGTTGGAGCGATGACGAAAAGGCGCGCGTCGTCGAGGAGACGTTGCAGCCGGACGCCGTCGTTTCCGCGATCGCTCGTCGTCACGGGCTGACGCCGCAGCAGGTGTTCACCTGGCGTCGCGCCATGCGGCGGACATCGACGACAAGCGACGGCCCGGCGTCGCCGGCGTTCGTCCCCGCCATTGTCGACGCGGCAGAATCTGCGGCGCCCGACGTCAAGACGATCGCGCGTCCACCGGTCATCGAGCTCGACATTGACGGCGACAGCGTGTGGATCTGGGGCGGAGCGGAGGCCGCGGTCGTGGCGGCCATCATCCGCGCGCTGAAGGCGCCCAGGTGATCGGCCCGACAGGCGCGGTCCGCGTGATGGTGGCGACGAAGCCGGTCGACTTTCGCAAGGGCCCGGACGGCCTGGCGGCGCTGGTGCGGGAGACGATGGCGGCCGATCCGTTCAGCGGCGCCATCTACGTGTTCCGCGCCAAGCGGGCAGACCGGATCAAACTGATCTTCTGGGACGGCACAGGCGTCTGCCTGTTCGCCAAGCGATTGGAGGATGGCGAGTTCCGGTGGCCGAAGATCGCCGATGGAGTGATGAGATTGTCGGCGGCGCAATTATCGGCGCTGCTCGAGGGGCTGGATTGGCGGCGTGTTCGCGCGAGGGACACGGCGGCGCCGTCTTTGCCGGGATAGGCCGCGACACGTTGAATCAGGGCCTCGAAAATCGTCGAAAGCGCCCGGAAAATATGGTCTTCTTGACCTATGCCGCAGACGACCGAAACGCTTCCCGACGATCCGGACACGCTCAAAGCAATGCTGGTTGCGGAACGTGCGCGCAACGAGCGGCTTATCCAGATCATCAAGGAGATGCAGCGCCATCGGTTCGGTCGCCGCGCCGAGACGCTGCCGGAAGACCAGATGCTTTTGGCGCTCGAAGAGGTCGAACAGACCGAGGCTGGCGCCGCGGCGGACGCAGAAGGCACATCGGCGGCGGAGCGCGAGAATGCGGCGAGGAAGCGGCGCACAAACCGCGGCGCGCTGCCGCCACATCTGCCGCGGATCGAAACGATCGTGGATATCGACGACAAGGCCTGCCCGTGCTGCAAAGGCTTGCTGCACCGGATCGGCGAGGACGTGAGCGAACGGCTGGACATCGTGCCCGCGCAGTTCCGGGTGCTGGTCGTGCGCCGTCCCAAATACGCTTGCCGCGCCTGCGAGGACGTGGTGGTTCAACCGCCGGCGCCAGCGCGGCTCATCGAAGGCGGTCTGCCGACCGAGGCCACTGTCGCACAGGTGCTCGTCGCCAAATACGCCGATCATCTGCCGCTTTACCGTCAGGCTCAGATATATGCCCGGCAGGGGATCAATCTCGATCGCTCAACGCTCGCCGACTGGGTCGGCCGCGCCGCCTGGCATCTGCGACCCGTTCATGAACGCCTGCTCGCGCATATCCGGTCGTCGACCAAGATCTTCGCCGACGAGACGACAGCGCCGGTTCTCGATCCCGGACGAGGCCGCACCAAGACCGGCCAGCTCTGGGCATACGCCAGAGACGATCGACCATGGGGCGGGGCTGATCCTCCGGCGGTCGCCTATGTCTATGCGCCCAACCGCAAGGCCGAACAGCCAATCGCGCATCTTGCGGGGTTCAAGGGCGTGCTGCAGGTCGATGGCTATGCCGGCTATCGGCCGCTGGCCGAAAAAGGCGACGTCCAGCTTGCCTTCTGCTGGACGCATGTGCGCCGTCGCTTCTATGAACTGGCGCTCGGCGGAGCGATGCCGATCGCCAGCGAAGCGCTCGAAAGGATCTCCGCTCTTTATGCGATCGAAAAGGAGCTCCGCGGTCGAAGCGCCGACGAACGGCGCGCCGTTCGCCAGGAGAAGACGCGGCCGCTTCTTCTCGAACTCGAACCATGGCTGCGCCAGAAGCTCAAGCTGATCAGCCAGAAGAGCAAACTCGCCGAGGCGATCCGTTACGCTCTGTCGCGCTGGGCTGGCCTCGTGCGCTTCATTGACGACGGCCGCATCGAGATCGATTCCAATATTGTCGAGCGCTCAATGCGTCCGATCGCCCTCAATCGAAAGAATGCGCTCTTCGCGGGATCCGATGGCGGCGGCGAGCATTGGGCGATCGTCGCCTCGCTGGTTGAGACCTGTAAACTCTGCGGCGTCGATCCTCAGGCCTATCTCGCCGACACGCTTGCGAAGATCGTCGGCGGCCACCTCAACAGCCGGATAGACGATCTCCTGCCATGGGTCTATGCGCCGCCCGCGCCGCTCAGGCATGTGGCCTGAGAACAGCGCTTAC
>CALMZV010000061.1 GCA_937870755.1 uncultured Methylocystaceae bacterium | reverse complement strand
CCGGCCTTCGTGTCGCGCGTCAGGCCGGCGCGCGAGGGATGATGCGCGAGCCGCGTTCCGGCGAGCTTCATCGCGTAGCAATTCGTGCAGCCGGGCGAGACGACGCTGCAACCAGTGACCGGATTCCAGGTGGCGTCGGTCCACTCGATCTTCGAGTTGTCTGACATATCTAGCGAACCTTTCAAGGGTGGATGGCGCGTTGCCATGGCGCGCCCATCAGAACGGTATGTCGTCGTCGAGCGCTTCATTCAGCGCGCGCGGTTGCGGCGTGGCGGGCGTCTCTCTCGCGCGCGTCTTGCCGTAGTCGCCTTCCTCGGGCGCGGGGCGTTTGGCGCTGTCGAGCAGGGTCAGTTCGCCGCGAAACTGCGCCAGGACGATCTCGCTCGTCCTGCGCGCGTTGCCGTCGCGGTCGGTGTATTCGCGCGTGCGAATCTGGCCTTCGAGATAGACCTTCGACCCTTTTCGCAGATATTGCTCGGCGATCTTGCCGAGGCCGTCGTTGAACACGACGACGTTGTGCCATTCGGTGCGCTCCTTGCGCTCGCCGGTCTGCTTGTCGCGCCAGCTTTCGCCGGTCGCGACCGAGAAGGTCACGACGCGCGCGCCGCTCTGCGACGTGCGCACTTCCGGATCGCGGCCGAGATGGCCGACGATGATCGCCTTGTTGACGCCTGACATCGGCTGCTCCCTAAACGCGCATCGGCATGAGAACGAACACGCCCGTTTCGTCGGACGTGTCCTCGAACAATGTCGGCGCGCCGGCGTCGGCCATCGACACTTTCACTTCGCGCCCGGCCATGCCGCGCAGCATTTCCGAGAGGTAGGCGTTGTTGAATCCGATCTCGACCGGATTCGCGGAAAAGTCGCACTCGATCTCCTCGCGCGCCGAGCCGACATCGCCGTCGATCGCGCTGAGGCGCAGCATGCCGTCGGCGAATTCCAGCTTGACCGCGCGACCGCGCTCCGTCGCGATGGTCGACACGCGCTCGACCGCCGCGATCAGCGCCGCGCGGTCGATGCGCGCGATCGCGCCGTTTCCGGTCGGGATGACGCGGGCGTAGTCGGGGAACGTGCCGTCTATCGTCTTGGTGACGATGCTCACGCCGCCGAAATCGAAGCCCGCGCGCGAGGCGTCGATCGCCACCGCGACGGTCGCGTCCTTGCCGGCCGCCTCAGCCAGTTTCACGATCTCGCCGCACGCCTTGCGCGGCACGATCACGCCGGCAAACGCGGCGTCCGCCGGCAGATCGACATCGATGCGCGCGAGGCGGTGGCCGTCTGTCGCCACGGCGCGCAGATGGTCGCCAGCCGGGTGGAGATACGCGCCGTTGAGATAGTAGCGCGTCTCTTCCGCCGAGATCGCGAAGGCGCTGCGGCCGAACAGCGCAGCTAGCGCCGCCGCCGGCAGATCGAACCGCGCCGGCTCTTTCTGGCCCGGCGTCTGCGGGTAGTCGTCTGGCGGCAGGGTGTGGATATTGGCTTTCATGCGGCCGCAGGAAATCGTGAGATCGTCGCCCGGCCTGTCGATCGACAGCGTGACGGTCGCCTTGTCGGGCAGCCTGCGCGCGATGTCGTGCATGAGGTGCGCGGGCGCCGCGATCGTCGCGTCGACCGCGCCATCGGCGAGCGGCAGGCGCGCGGCGCATTCCATGTCGAGATCGGTCCCGCGCAGCAGCGCCGCGCCGTCGGCGGCGCGCTCGATCAGGATGTAGTTGAGAATCGGAATGGTCGAGCGGCGCTCGACCACGCGCGCGAGGACGGACAGCGCGGCGATCAGATCGGCTTTGGCGCAGGTGAGGCGCATGGATGTCTCCTTGCGCGCGCGGCCGGCATGGGCCGCGCGCGGGGTGGTGGCTCAGGCTTCGGGCGCGCCTTCGAAGGTCGGCAGGCCGGTCGCCTTGGCGGCGTGGGCGAGGTCGTCCTGCACCTGCGCGCGCAGCCAGTGTTCCCACCGATAGAGCGAATAGAACCAGTGGATATTGCCGGCGCTGATCCGATAGCGCAGGCGGGCGGGGATGCGGATTGCGTCGCCGTCCATGAAAGCCTTGATCGAAACCATGAACACGCCGGGGATCTCGATCTTCTCGCCCTTGACGTTTGTGTGCTCCTCGACGAACTCGACGGTGCGTTCGCCCGACGCCAGACGCTCGCCGCGTTTCACGCGCGCGCCGACGAACACCTCAAGGCTGCGCGACAGGTCGATCAGTTCGGCCGGCGTCGCGAACTTTTCCTTGAAAAGCGCCTGGTATTCGTTGCGCTCGGCGTCGAGCGGCGCGGCCAGTTCCGCCGCGTGATCTTCGAGAAACGCGGCGAATTCGGCCTGCTCCATCGCCTTGCCGTCTTGGCCGATCCACACCTTGAATTCATCGGTCAGCGGGAACGGATATTCGATGCGGTGTTCGCCGAACCGCGCGGTTCCGTCGGTCTCGTGATAGTCGATGACGGCGGTCAACTTCGGGTTCGGCCAGGCCGTCGCAGCGAAGATGGCGGAGCTTTCGCCTTTGTGGCGGTTGACCAGCGCCTCGAAACTTTCGAGCGTCGTCATTCTCGCCACGCCGCGCCGGCGTTCCGGCGCGTTGCGATAGTCCTCGAACAGTTTGCGCAGGCCAACGACCTCCGGCGCGGCGCCGTCGCGCAGCAGCGCGGGAATCGAGGGCGGCACGCCGACCGCGCCTTCCGGCGCGGCCAGTTCGACGGGCCTCAAGGCGCCCGCGCTTTTCGCGCCCATGTCGGCGATGCGGTTGATGGTCTGCACGTCAAATGGTTCGACTGCCATGTCGGTCTCCTGTCTGCTGGCTGAAAATCAGGCGGTGTCGCGGTCGCGCGGCTCGGCCGCGCGCGGGCCGAACATGTCGATCTGGCTCGGGTGCTGGACGCTGAGTCCGCCCTCGTAGGTCCAGAACGGCGTGCCGGAGAAGCCCTTGTCTTCCGGCAGTTTCGATTTCACGGCCGGTTTCACGTCGAGCCGGCCGCTTTCGAAATTGAGCGTGATCGTCACGGTGAGCGTGGCGGCGCCCTTTTCGCCGGGCAGCGCCTCAAGCGTTTCGATTGCGTGGGTGAGGTGCTCGTCGCACTTTTCCTCGAATCTGCCGCGGCTCAGAAGGCCGAGCATTTCTGAAAATCGTCGGATCGGGCGCGGGCTCATGCTTGCTCCTTGGGTTGCGCGGCTGCGCCGCTCGTTGCGCGCCGGCGGCGCTGCGGTTCCGCGCCGCCGCCGAACGCCGGCAGCCAGCGGCGGAATTCGTCGTAGAGCGCGCCGGCGACATCGACCGGCGTGCGGCCGAACGTTCCGGCGCGATAGACGCGTTTCGCCGGCGCGACGGCTTCAAGCTCCAGGTCCCACGGCCGGGGCGGGGCCGCGAGAAAATCACGGCGCTCGGTCATCAGCGCGATGCGGTCTGCGTGTTTGATCTCGGCCTGCATCCGCGCGTCCGGCGGCGGCAAATCGGCGGCCTCGTAGATCGCCACGTCGATCCCGAATTTCAGTTTTGCGAGCGCCTCGCGCACGATCGCCGCGCCAGGCCGCACGACGCAGATCGGCGCGTTGCGGTCGTCGGCGAGCCGCGCGAGCGCGGCGGCGGTCGGCGTGGTGATGTCGCCGATATAGGCCTCGTGCGCGTCATGCAGCAGCACGTGGGCTTTCAGCGACGGCGGCGCGTTGTCGGCCGCGATCAGCGTGTGGAGCGCGACGGAAACCGGCGCGCGGCTCGCGCCGGCGTAGCGGTTGATCTGCGACAGCGTGGTCGCGATCTCGCGAAAACAGATGTCGGCCGGGTCCGGGTCGAGGAGGTTGAACGCGCGGCCGTCGTAGGTCTGCG
>CALMZV010000060.1 GCA_937870755.1 uncultured Methylocystaceae bacterium | reverse complement strand
TGCTCGGCGCGTTTGTCCTCCATCGCCTCGAGCACGGCCGCGACGAGATCTCCAAAGGGTCATCGCAGAATCTGTTCCAAATCCTACGCTAAGGATTTGAGGGCTCGGACGCGCGGGCCTGAGAGACGAAACGGGATACGGTGGCGCGATGAATTTTGAACAGACGAGCGACTTCGGCGGCGGTTTTGCGGCCGGATGACACGGCGTCGACGATTTCCTTTTGCTGTTCGGCGGTGATCTTGGGCTTGCGGCCCGGAACGCGCCCCTTGGCTCTGGCCTCGCGCAAGCCAGCGCGGGTGCGCTCGCGGATCATTTCGCGCTCGAACTCGGCAAAGGCGCCGAGCATCTGCATCAACATGCGGCCGGCGGGGCCGGAGGTGTCGATCGCCTCGGTGAGGGATCGGAACTTGCCGCCGGCGGCGTCGACGCGTTCGAGGATGGCGAGCAGGTCCTTGAGCGACCGGGACAGGCGGTCGAGCTTCCAGACGACTAGCGTGTCGCCGGACCGGAGCTGGTCGAGCAGCCGATGCAGTTCGGGCCGGTCCCATCTTCCGCCGGAAGCGGCTTCCTCGAACAGCTTCGCGCACCCAGCTTCTTTGAGCGCGCGAATTTGCGGCGCGGCGTCTTGATCTTCGGATTTGGAGACGCGGGCGTAGCCGAGCAGCATGATTGTCGCTTTTTGTTGTTGCCAATTATGTGCATTTGGCAACATAATTGCGCAAAGCGCAAGCCTTTGAATTATGGCGCAGGCTCGGACTGTCGCGCAACCGAACGTTTGCGCGACGAAAGAATCCGCTCATGCCTCCTCGCCAGCTCCTTTCGCCTCAGAGCCGCACGGCGCTATTCGATCCGCCGGCCGAGCCGGCGGCGATCGTCCGGCACTACACATTCTCGGCGGAAGACCTAGCGCTTATCGGGCGACGGCGGCGCGCGGCGAACCGATTGGGGTTCGCCGTTCACCTTGCGTATTTGAGGTTTCCCGGCCGCATTTTTGGTGCGGAGGAGAACCCACCGAGCGGTATGCTCGATTTTATTGCCGCGCAAATCGGATGCGAACCGTCGGCGTTCGCCGCGTACGCGCGTCGCAACGAAACCCGTTGGGAGCATCTCGCTGAACTCCAGGCCTACCTGGGCGTTCGTCCCTTTCGGCGAGAGGATTACCGAGCCGCCGCCGGAGTCGCGCTTGACGAAGCGACAGGCACGGATCGAGGCGACGCCATTGTCGCCGCGATCATCGCCCATCTGCGCGGGCGAGGCGTCTTGCTTCCAGCAGCCGTCACTTTGGAAAAAATCGGCTTGGCCGCCCGCGCTCGCGCGCGGAAACGGGCGCATCGAAACCTCGTCGAGGGCCTGAATCGGGAGACGATCGCCGGACTGGAAGCGCTGATCGCGGTCAGCAACGACCAGGACCGAACACCGCTCGCGTGGCTGCGCGACTGGCCGGAAGCGCCGACGCAGCGGAACCTGGCCGGGATCGTCGAACGGCTGCAAGCCGTTCGAAGGCTCGGCGTCGGGCCGGACCGCGAGCAACGGATTCACCGCGCGCGCTATGCGGCGATCACGCGGGAAACCGCCGTTCTCAGCGCTCAGCATCTGTCGCGGTTCGACGCGCAGCGCCGATTGGCGACGCTGGTCGTATTCGCGCGCGAGATGGAGACGATCCTGACCGACGCCGCCATCACGATGTTCGACAAAATGCTCGGCCGCGTGTGCCGCCGCGCCGATCACGCGCGCAAAGAAAACGTCGTCGAGCGAGCGAAGGCGCTCGACGCTTCGACGCGGGCTCTGCTCGGCATGGCGAAAGCCATGCTGGCCGCCAAGGCGTCCGGAGAGGATCAGGTCGCCGCCGTGGAGCGCGCGCTCGGTTGGGAGCGCCTGAAGACTTTGGTCGCCGAGGCCGAACCGGTTGTCGCCGCCGCGCGCGAAGACAATTTGAGCGAGATTGTCGAGCGCTATCCGACGGTGCGGCGGATAGCGCCGGTCCTGCTTGGCGCTTTCACGTTCCGCTCGTGGAAATCCGGGGATCCGTTGCTCGCGGCGCTCGACGTGTTGCGCGGGCTCCACGCGGCCGGCGTGAGAAATCCGCCGCCGCGCGCGCCCACGGCGTTTCTGAAACCGGCGTGGCGCAAGCTCGTCGGAGCCGGCGGCGCCGTTGATCGCCGCGCCTATGAGGTCGCAGTCATGATGACGTTGCGCGATCGCCTGCGGGCCGGCGACATTTGGGTCGAAGGCAGCCGCGCGTTCCGCGCTTTCGACGATTTTCTCCTGCCGCCACAGACATTCGCGACGCGGCGCCAGGACGGCGAATTGGGCCTCGCCGTCGCCGATCGCTTCGACGAATGGCGCGCCGAGAAGACGGCGCTCCTCGTCTCTCGGCTGCAGGAAATCGACGCGCTGGCGGTGGCCGGCGAGCTTCCCGAGGCGACGATCACCGAGGAGGGGCTCTCGATCAGCCCGATCCGCAAGGACGAATCCGACGCATCCGATCAACTCGCGCGGCGGCTCTATGGCATGCTGCCGCGTCTGCGCGTCACCGAGCTGTTGGCCGAAGTGCATGGCTGGACGGGATTCGCTGCACGGTTCGGCCATTTACGGACCGGCGCGCCGCCCGAAGACGATTTGGCGTTGATGACGGCGCTGCTTGCCGACGCCACCAATCTCGGACTCGCCAGGATGGCGCGCAGCTCCAAGGTGTTCAGCCATTCGAGGCTGTTGTGGATCGCCGAATGGCATGTCCGCGACGAGACCTATCAGGCGGCTCTGGCCTGTCTGGTCGACACGATCCACGCGCAGCCGTTCACGAAAATCTGGGGCGACGGCGACACGTCGTCATCCGACGGCCAGTTCTTCAGGGCCGGCGGGCACGGCGAGGCGCGCGCCGACTACAACGCCAAATACGGCTCCGAGCCGGGCGTGAAGTTCTACACCCATGTCTCCGACCGCTACGCGCCGTTCCATACCAAGGTCATCGCCGCCAACGCCAGCGAAGCGGCGCATATTCTCGACGGCCTGCTGCATCATGAATGCTCGCTGGAAATCCGCGAGCATTACACCGACACCGCCGGCGCCATCGATCATGTCTTCGGCCTGTGCGGCCTCACAGGATTCCGCTTCGCGCCGCGCATTCGCGATCTCGCCGACCGCCGCCTCTATGTCGCCGACGGCCGCGCCGCCTACGCCGCCCTGACCCCCATGATCGGCGGAGCCGTCGATTTCCGCCTGATCGGCGAGAACTGGGACGAGACGCTGCGCCTCGCGGCGTCGATCAAGGCTGGAACCGTCGCGCCGTCCGTCTTGATGCGGCGGCTCGCGGCCTATCCCAAACAGAATGCGCTGGCGAAGACGCTCCGCGAGATCGGGCGCCTGGAGCGCACGCTCTTCACCCTCGATTGGATCAGCGATCCGGCGCTACGGCGGCGGGCCAACGCCGGCCTCAACAAGGGCGAGGCGCGCAACGCGCTCGCCCGCGCGGTGTTCTTTCATCGCCTCGGCGAAATCCGCGATCGGACCTTCGAAAATCAGAAATATCGTGCTTCCGGCCTCAATCTGGCCGTCGCCGCCGTGATCCTGTGGAACACGGTCTATCTCGGCCGGGCCGTGAACGAACTGCGCGCCCGCGGCGAGGCCGTCACCGACGATCTGCTCGCCCATGTCGCCCCGCTCGGCTGGGAGCACATCACCTTCAACGGCGACTATATCTGGCCTACCGAGCCGCTCGAATATGGCTTTCGGCCCCTCCGAGACCCGCGCTCAGCCTTCCTCGACGCCGCTTAGCGTAGGATTTGGAACAGATTCTGCGATGACCCC
>CALMZV010000059.1 GCA_937870755.1 uncultured Methylocystaceae bacterium | reverse complement strand
ACTATAGCAGCGGAGGGGTTGGATCCATCAGGCAACGACGGGCTGCTGCCGGCCAGAAGCAGTCACTCATCGCTCCGCGATGCCGAGCCAATTTGCTATCAAATTTTTTAGAATCCCCTGAGAGCGGCGGTGCAAAATTAGACCACGGTAGCGGCGGGATTATCCCGCTTCGGGCGGCGTAAAAGTCGTCCACCTATTTACCTTCTGCGACGATTGCAGGAGGGCTGGGGATTTACACCGTGGAATTATATCTGAGGGTTCGGCTGGCTGTTTCGGAAGGGATGAGCCGGCGACAGGCCGCGAAGCATTTCAACATTTCGCGCGACAGCGTGACCAAGATGGTGGCCTATTCGACGCCACCTGGCTATCAGCGCCGTTCACCGATCCGGCGACCGAAGCTGGATGCGTTTGTTTCGACGATCGATCACTGGCTTGATGAGGACGTGAAGGTGCCGCGCAAGCAGCGCCATACGGCCAAGCGGGTGTTCGACCGGCTTCGTGACGAATGCGGGTTCACCGGCGGCTACACGATCATCAAGGACTATATGCGCGAGCGGGATCAGCGTCGCCAAGAGGTATTTGTGCCGCTGTCGCATCCGCCAGGGCATGCGCAGGCCGATTTTGGCGAGGCGTTGGTGGTGATCGGCGGCGTGGAGCGGAAGGCGCACTTCTTCGTGCTCGACCTGCCGCATAGCGACGGCTGCTATGTGCGGGCTTATCCGTCGGCGGTGGCCGAGGCCTGGGTCGATGGCCACGTCCATGCGTTCGCCTTCTTCGGCGCAGTGCCGCAATCGATCGTTTACGACAATGACCGCTGCCTCGTGGCGAAGATCCTGGCCGACGGCACACGCAAGCGGGCGACGTTGTTCAGCGGTTTCCTGTCTCATTACCTGATCCGGGATCGCTATGGCCGTCCGGGGAAGGGCAACGACAAGGGGAACGTCGAGGGGCTTGTTGGCTATGCCAGGCGCAACTTCATGGTGCCAATCCCGCAGTTTGCCACATGGGATGCGTTCAACACCTGGCTGGAAGAGCAATGCCGCAAGCGCCAGCGCGACAGGCTGCGAGGCGAGAACGAGACGATCGGAGAACGCTTGCTTCGCGATCTGGCTGCCATGCGGCCCTTGCCGGCGTCGCCCTTCGATGCCTGCGACCAGGCCGGTGCCATTGTGACGGCCCAGTCGCTGGTGCGCTACAAGACCAACGATTATTCCGTACCGGTTGCCTATGGCCATCAGGATGTGTGGGTGCGCGGCTATGTCCACGAAGTGGTCATCGGTTGCCGTGGCGAGATCATCGCCCGCCATCCTCGGTGCTGGGAACGGGAAGACGTCGTCTTCGATCCTGTGCATTACCTGCCGCTGATCGAGCGGAAGATCAATTCGCTGGATCAGGCAGCGCCCCTCCAGGGCTGGGATCTGCCGCAAGAGTTCGCCACGCTGCGCCGCCTGATGGAAGGCCGCATGGCAAAGCATGGTCGGCGCGAGTATGTTCAGGTGCTGCGTCTCGTGGAGAGCTTCGAATTCGCCGACCTGCATGCGGCCGTGAAGCAGGCGATCCAGCTCGGCGCAATCGGCTTCGATGCGGTTAAGCATCTGGTGCTGTGCCGAGTGGAGCGCCGGCCACCGCGGCTGGATCTGGCCATCTATCCCTACCTGCCGAGAACGACGGTCGAGACGACATCGGCGAAGGCGTATATGCGTCTGCTGTCGTCGGATGCGGAAGAAGCCGCATGAGCACCGAAGCACCCGAGATCCTTCTCACCCATTATCTCAAAACCCTGAAGCTGCCGACCTTCCAGCGCGAGCACCAGAAGCTGGCCCGGTTGTGCGCCACCGAGGGCGTCGATCATACCGGATATCTCTTCCGGCTTGCCGAGCGGGAGATGATCGAGCGGGATCGCCGCAAGGTCGAGCGCCGGATCAAGGCGGCCAAATTCCCCGTCGTCAAAAGTCTCGACAGTTTCGACTTCACCGCCATCCCCAAGCTCAACAAGATGCAGGTTCTGGAACTGGCTCGATGCGAATGGATCGAGCGCCGCGAGAATGTCATTGCCCTTGGCCCCAGTGGAACGGGCAAGACCCATGTGGCGCTCGGCCTCGGCCTGGCCGCATGCCAGAAGGGCCTGTCCGTCGGCTTCACCACAGCGGCCGGTCTGGTCAGCGAGATGATGGAGGCCCGGGACGAGCGACGGCTCCTCCGGTTCCAGAAGCAGATGGCCGCCTATAACCTGCTGATCATCGATGAGCTGGGCTTCGTGCCGCTGTCCAAGACCGGCGCGGAATTGCTGTTCGAGCTGATCTCGCAACGATACGAGCGAGGCGCGACCCTGATCACCAGCAACCTTCCTTTTGACGAATGGACGGAAACAATGGGGTCCGAGCGCCTGACCGGCGCTTTGCTCGACCGCATCACCCATCACGTCAGCATCCTCGAGATGAACGGCGACAGCTATCGTCTCGCCCAAAGCCGCGCCCGAAAGGCTGGCTGACGCCCTTCGAAAATCGCAACGCGCGCATGAGACACCCGCTCGGGCTTAAGCCCTCCCGGCGATCTCATGCGCGCGCCGCAAGTGGCCGACTTTTGAACCGCCGAGTGGCCGGTTTTTACTCCGCCGTTGACATCCCCAGCTCGTAGCGCTACAGCACTCAATTGCATCGCAAGTGCCAGCGTTGGC
>CALMZV010000058.1 GCA_937870755.1 uncultured Methylocystaceae bacterium | reverse complement strand
GCGCGATCTGCATCACCTGTTCCTGATAGATGATGACGCCGAACGTCTCCTTCAGGATCGGCTCGATCTTCGGGTGGATGTAGTCGGGCTCCTGCTCGCCGAGCTTGACCGCGCAATAGGTCGGGATGTTCGCCATCGGACCCGGCCGGTAGAGCGCCACCAGCGCGATGATGTCCTCGAACCGGTCGGCGCACATTTCGACCAGCGCCTTGCGCATGCCCGCGCTTTCCAGCTGGAACACGCCGACCGTCTCGCCCCGGCCCAGAAGCTCGTATGTCCTCGCGTCGTCGAGCGGGATGGCGGACAGATCGATGTTGACGCCGCGCCGCGCCACGAGTGCGACGGCGGTCGCCAGCACCGTCAGCGTCTTGAGGCCGAGAAAGTCGAATTTCACGAGGCCCGCCGGCTCCACCCATTTCATGTTGAACTGCGTGGCGGGCATATCCGACTTCGGATCGCGATAGAGCGGCACCAGTTCGTCGAGCGGACGGTCGCCGATGACGACGCCGGCGGCGTGCGTGGACGCGTTCGAATAGAGACCTTCGAGCTTCTGCGCGACTTCGAGCAACTGCGCCACGCGCTCGTCGCTGGCGGCCGCCTCCTTCAGGCGCGGCTCACCGGCGATCGCTTCTTTCAGCGTGACGGGCTTGGCGGGATTCTGCGGCACGAGCTTGGCGAGCTTGTCCACATGGCCGAGCGGCATGCCCAGCACGCGGCCGACATTGCGCAACACGCCGCGCGCCAGGAACGAGCCGAACGTGATGATCTGCGCGACGCGATCGGCGCCGTAGCGCCGGCGCACGTAGGAGATGACTTCGTCGCGCCGCGTCTGGCAGAAGTCGATGTCGAAGTCGGGCATCGACACGCGCTCGGGGTTGAGAAACCGCTCGAACAGCAGGCCGAACCGCATGGGGTCGAGATCGGTGATGGTGAGCGCGTAGGCGACCAGGGAGCCCGCGCCCGAGCCGCGCCCCGGCCCGACCGGAATGGCCTGTTCCTTCGCGTATTTGATGAAGTCCGACACGATGAGGAAGTAGCCGGGGAACTTCATCTTCTCGATGACGTCCAGCTCGAAGGCGAGGCGCGCGTCGTAGTCGGCGCGCGCGAAGCCCGGCGCCGGCGGCTGCGCGGCCAGGCGCCGCGCGAGCCCCTCTTCCGCCTGCCGCCGCAATTCGGCGGCCTCCGCGCCCGCTTCGTCCGCGCCGCTGGTGAAGCGCGGCAGGATCGGCTTGCGCGTCGTCGGCCGATAGGAGCAGCGCAGCGCGATCTCGACGGTGTTGTCGGTCGCCTCCGGCAGATCGGCGAACAGGGCGCGCATTTCGTCGCGGGTCTTGAAGCGGTGTTCGGGCGTGAGGCGACGCCGGTCGCTTTCGATCACGACGGCGCCGTCGGCGATGCACAGCAGCGCGTCGTGCGCGTCGTAGTCGGAGCGGGCGGCGAAATAGGGTTCGTTGGTCGCCACGAGCGGCAGGCCGCCGCGATAGGCCATGTCGACGAGGTAGGGCTCGACCGCGCGTTCGGCCTCGACGTCGTGGCGCTGAAGCTCCACATAGAGGCGGTCGCCGAAAATCGCCGCCAGACGCGCCAGGCGCGCACGCGCCAGATCCTCGCGGCCGGCGCGCAACGCCCGGTCGATCGGACCGGCCGGGCCGCCGGTGAGCGCGATCAACCCGTCCGCGTCGCCGGCCAGCGCGTCGAGCGCGACGAGCGGCTCGCCGTCGTCGCCCGACTCCAGCCAGGCGCGCGAGACGAGCCGCATGAGCGCGCGATAGCCCGCCTCGTTGCGCCCGATGAGCACGAGGCCGCGCGGGGCCTGTTCGCCGCGCGGGCCGCGCTGGACAGCCGCCTCCGGCTCCGGCCCGAAATCGACGCCGAGCTGCACGCCGACGATCGGCTGCACGCCTTCCTTGGCGAGCTTTTCGGAAAATTCGAGCGCGCCGAACAGATTGTTGGTGTCGGTGATGGCGAGCGCGGGCTGCCTGTCCGCCACCGCAAGTTTCGCCAGCGTGCCGATGCCGAGCGCCCCCTCGCGCAGCGAGAAGGACGAATGGACATGAAGATGAACGAACCCGACGTCCGACAGCGCCAATGAAGCCTCCGCCGCGACACGTTCAGGCGCCGCGCAACGCTTGCGCACGGGACCGTCGCCGGCCTGTGCGGAGGCTTATTCTTAAAGAGAGTCGTCGGCCTTAGACAGCGGGGATCGACATCGCGCCCAGGGCGATGGCGGTCACGGCGATGGCGGCGAGAAAGACGCCGATAGCCGCGAGTTCCAGAACGTCCGAGGCGATTGCGCGAGCCATGACCAACTCCTCCACACCCTACGTTTGTCCTTTATATGTTCTTTTTTTGTTCTTGTCTACGGCGGCCGGCAGCGACGACCGCGCGGCGCCTGCGGGAGCGGGCGCCAGGCGCCAAGCGGCTGACGCGTCACACCAATCCTTAACAGGACGGTCGTAGGATCGCCTTCGCGGGCGGCAGGCCCGGTCGAACGGCCGGCGCGCCCGCGGCGGGAACGCGAGCATGGATGAACATAAAGCCGAAGCGCCGCGCATGGAGCGCATGCGCAGCCTCATGAGCGCCCATATCGTTTTCAACAACGGCAGTTCGACGCTCGATTGCGTCGTGCGCAACATTTCCGATAGCGGCGCTCGGATCGAAACATCCCGCCACGCCGTTCTGCCGTCCGAATTCGAGTTGCACGTGCCGCACAAGGCCCGGAGCTGGCGCGCACGCATCGTCTGGCGCCAGGACAATCAGGTGGGCGTGCAATTCGTCGACCACGCGGAGGCGGTTGAGGCCGCCGAGGGCGACGCGGCGCATACGATCGAGGAACTGCGCGCGGAGAACGCCCGCTTGCGCGCGAAGGTGGCGCAACTGCAATCGCGCCTGCGCGATCTCGAGGACCGCTCCTCGCCGATCTGACGCTCAGTCGGCGTCGACCACCCGACCTTCGCGCAGGGTGATGCGGCGATCCATGCGCGCGGCGAGATCGAGATTGTGGGTCGCCACCAGCGCCGCCAAACCGCTCGCGCGCACCAGTTGCATCAACGTATCGAACACATGGCCGGCCGTGCGCGGGTCGAGATTGCCGGTCGGCTCGTCGGCGAGCAGAACCTTCGGCGCATTCGCCACGGCGCGCGCGATCGCCACGCGTTGCTGCTCGCCGCCGGACAATTGCGCGGGCCGATGTTTGCCGCGCTCGCCCAGGCCCAGATAGGACAGCAATTCGTCGGCGCGCCGGCCCGCCTCGCCGCGCTCCAGGCCGCGGATCATCTGCGGCAGCACGATGTTTTCGCGCGCGGAGAATTCCGGCAGCAGGTGGTGGAACTGGTAGACGAATCCGATGGTGGTGCGGCGCAACCGCGTGCGGCCATCGTCCGACATGTCGCGCGTGGAGGCGCCGCCGACGATCACGTCGCCGGAGTCGGGCCGTTCCAGCAGGCCCGCCACGTGCAGCAGCGTGGACTTGCCCGCGCCCGACGGCGCGATGAGCGCGACCGCCTCGCCGGATGCGAGCGCGAGGTCCGCGCCGCGCAGAATCTCCAGCGCGTTGCCGCCCTGCGTGTAACGGCGTTCGACGCCCGACAGACGAAGGGCTTCCATCATTCGTATCTCAGCGCTTCGACGGGATCGAGCCGCGCGGCGCGCCAGGCGGGATAAAGGCTGGCGGCGACCGAGAGGATGAGCGTCATGACCACGATCAGCGTCACCTCGCCCGCGTCCACCACCGCCGGCAGGCGCGAGAGAAAGTAGACTTCCGCGGGAAACAGGTTGGCGTGCAGCGCGTAGTTCAGCAGGCCGCGGATCGCCTCGAGATTGTTGGCGAGCACAAGGCCGAGCAGAAAGCCGGCGAGCGTGCCGGCCACGCCAATGGAGGCGCCGGTGATGAGGAACACGCGCAGAATGGCGCCGCGCGTCGCGCCCATCGTGCGCAGGATGGCGATGTCGCGCCCCTTGTCCTTCACCAGCATCGTGAGGCCCGAGATGATGTTCAGCGCCGCCACCAGCACGATCAGCGTGAGGATGATGAACATCACATTGCGCTCGACCTTCAGCACGTTGAAGAACGTTTCGTTGCGCTGGCGCCAGTCCGTCATGATGACGGGGCGGCCGGCCGCCTGTTCGAGATCGGCGCGCAGCGCGTCGATGCGGTCGGGATTGTCGGCGAAAATCTCGACGACGGAGGCTTCCTCGTCCTTGTTGAAGAAGGCCTGCGCCTCGGCGAGCGGCATGTAGACGAACACGTTGTCGAATTCCGACATGCCGATCTGGAAGATCGCCTGCACGGGATACGACTTGATGCGCGGCGCCACGCCGAACGGGGTCGCCGCCCCCCGGGCGATGAGAAGCGTGATCGTGTCGCCGACCCGCAGGCTGAGATTTTCGGCCATGCGCTGGCCGATGGCGACGCCGTTGGCGGCGTCGAACCCGTCCAGAGAGCCAATGCGCACGTTGCCCGCCACGCCCGGCAGGCGCTTGAGATCCTCCTCGCGCACGCCGCGGACCAGCGCCCCCGCCTGCCCGTATTGCGAGGACACGCCGGCCGCGCCCTCCACCATCGGCAGCGCGAGTTTCACGCCCTTCACTTTCGACAGGCGATCGACGACGGCGGCGTAGTCGGTGAGCGGCGTGTCGGCGCCCTGCACGAACACATGGCCGTTGATGCCGACGATCTTGTCGAGCAGCTCCTTGTGAAAGCCGTTCATCACGCTCATCACCACGATGAGCGTCGCCACGCCGAGCATGATGCCGAGAAAGGAAAAGCCGGCGATGACGGACACAAAACCTTCCGCGCGGCGCGCGCGCAGGTAGCGCAGCGCGAGCAGCCACTCGAACGGCGCGAACGCTTTGGTGCTGGAAGGTTCGGACGCCGGCGCGCCCGCCGTTTCGACGGCGGCCGCCGTCATGCGTCGACCTCGCGCAACTTGTTGAAGGCTTCCTCCGGCGACAGCGACAGCCGCTCGCCCGAGCGGCGGTTCTTCAATTCGATCCGCCCTTCCGCCAGCCCCTTCGGCCCGACGATCGCCTGCCAGGGCAGGCCGATCAGATCGAGCGTCGCGAATTTCGCGCCGGGGCGCTCGTCGCGGTCGTCGTAGAGCACATCCACGCCCGCGCGGCCGAGCTTTTCGTAGAGGTCCGCGCAGGCGGCGTCCGTCGCCGCATCGCCGACCTTCAGATTGGCGAGGCCGACCTCGAAGGGCGCGACCGCGCGCGGCCAGATCATGCCCGCCTCGTCGTGGCTGGCCTCGATGATGGCGGCGGCGAGCCGCGAGGGACCGATGCCGTAGGAACCCATGTGCACGGGCGTCTCCCTGCCGTCCGGGCCGTTGACGACGGCCCGCATCGGTTCGGAATATTTCGTTCCGAAGTAGAAAATATGGCCAACCTCGATGCCGCGCGCGGAAACCTGCGCCGCGGCCGGCAGGGCAGCGAATTTTTCGGCGTCGTGCATCTCCTCGGTCGCCGCGTAATGCGCGGTCCACGAATCGAACACGCCCTGCATGGTCGCGCGATCCTCGAAGTCGATATCGGCCGGGGGAGCGGAGCGGTCGAGAAAATCGCGATGGCAGAACACCTGGCTCTCGCCGGTGGAGGCCAGGACGATGAATTCGTGGCTGAGATCGCCGCCGATGGGACCGGTGTCGGCGCGCATGGGGATCGCCTTCAGCCCCATCCGCGCGAAGGTGCGCAGATAGGCCGTGAACATTCTGTTGTAGGAATGGCGCGCGCCGGCCTCGTCGAGATCGAACGAATAGGCGTCCTTCATCAGGAATTCGCGGCCGCGCATGACGCCGAAGCGCGGGCGCACCTCGTCGCGGAACTTCCACTGGATATGATAGAGATTGAGCGGAAGATCGCGGTAGGAGCGCACATAGGCGCGGAAAATCTCCGTGATCATCTCCTCGTTCGTCGGGCCGTAAAGCATGTCGCGCTCGTGCCGGTCCCTGATGCGCAGCATTTCCTTCCCGTAGTCGTCGTAGCGACCGGATTCGCGCCACAGGTCCGCCGACTGGATGGTGGGCATGAGCAATTCGATCGCGCCGGCGCGGTTCTGCTCCTCGCGCACGATGGCGTTGATCTTGTTGAGCACCCGCAGGCCCAACGGCAGGAAGGCGTAAATGCCCGCCGATTCCTGACGAATCATGCCCGCGCGCAGCATGAGGCGATGCGAGACGATTTCCGCCTCTTTCGGCGTTTCGCGGAGGATGGGCAGGAAATAGCGGGACAGTCGCATTGCGTTCGAATCCGTCGGACGATTTGCGGGGCACTTGAAGGCAGACGGCGTCAAAACTCAAGCGTGCAGCCGGCTTCGTGGCGCAGTGCGGGATACGGCGCGGCCGTCGACGCGGCCTGCGGCGCGTGGGGCGGCCAGACGCCGCGTCGGCGCGCGGCTAACATCGGCCACTTGATTGAAATCACAATCATAAGGCGGTATTCGCAAGAAAGTTTCGATATGAACCGATTAAAGCGCATCTTTTTTGCGCGGCGCGGCGGTTTTTTGAACTTTTTTGCAGCGCGGGGCGTCGACAAGCATCGGGTCCTGAGCTAGCGTGTGTCCGTCTCGCAAGAGGCATTGTCGGACAAAAAAAACCGACAAAAATCAGACTGGCATTACCAGCAGTCCAAGTCTCGGGAGGACACCGGCAAGGTCGCGGGACGCAACGACGTCCGGGAGGGGAGGCTCCCAAGCGATCGGCCAAAGAGGACAGCGCAGAGCGGGGTCGCCCAGCGGCTCCGCTCTCTTAATTTTGCGCGGCCGAAAGACGGCCGCGCGTTTCTCTAATATTGCGCGGCCGAAAGACGGCCGCGCATTCCTCGCATCAGCTCGGCGCCGCGGTCGCGGCTAAACCAGCGGCGCCGCCGCTGGTTGTTCCTCTAATATTGCGCGGCCGAAAGACGGCCGCGCATTCCTCGCATCAGCTCGGCGCCGCGGTCGCGGCTAAACCAGCGGCGCCGCCGCTGGT
>CALMZV010000057.1 GCA_937870755.1 uncultured Methylocystaceae bacterium | reverse complement strand
TTCGCTTCTCCGACGCGATTGAGGTCGGAGGACAAAAGCGCAGCATCGGCGGGCGGCCGCGACTAGTGAATTTATGAGTGCGATTCTCGGCTCACGGCGATGAGTCGCCCGCGAAACAGGCCGAAACGGCTGCTGACGCGGAAAAAACGACAGGTTTGACCCTAATGAATTCATTAGCCGCTTCCGACGTCGGGCTGCCGAAGCCGGTCATGTCAGTCATTTGAATCCACTACAGGAATCGCCTGTTTGGCTGCCGATTCAGAGCTCGCTTGGGAAGCCCTGTTAAGTATCTGTTAACCAAATAGGATTTGACCAAGTTCGGGAATCGCGTAATCGTCTCGCGACGCTTTTTAAGCGATTATCGGGATTTTTCCGTCGAGAGCGATATGCCCGCAGCGAGTGCTTATAAGTCTGACAGCGAGGAGTCGATCGCCAAGATCACTCGCCACTCGCATCTGCTCGCGGCTCAGCTTCAGTCGCTGCGATCACAGTTGTATCCGCCCGAGGCGAAGAAGTCGCTCAAGACTTTTACCTCGCGCGAAGCGGCAGCGATGGTTGGGATCGCCGAATCGACCTTGAGACAAATGTCGCTGGATGGCGAGAGCGTTGCACCGGAGCTCCACGGCAAGGACAATCGCCGCCGTGCGTATTCCCTCACGCAGATCAACGAGATTCGAGCACATCTTGCGCAAAAGCGCCCGAAGGAAGCGTTGGGCTTTCTTCCGCGCAGGCGTCCAGGCGACAAATTGCAGGTCGTAGCGGTGGCCAACTTCAAGGGCGGTTCGGCAAAGACGACGACCACTGTCCACCTCGCACATTTTCTTGCACTTCAGGGGCTGCGCGTTCTCGCGATCGATCTCGACCCGCAGGCTTCGCTTTCAACGATGTTCGGTTTCCAGCCGGAACTGGACGTGGACGAGAACCAGACCGTTTATGGCGCTATCCGTTACGATGACGACCTGCGCGTTCCGCTCCGCGACGTCATCCGGAAGACCTATTTCGATGGCGTGGACCTCGTTCCGGGAAATCTCGAACTCATGGAGTATGAGCACGAGACGCCGCAGGCTATCGCTCGGGGAGAGGGACGTGGCGAAGGTATGTTCTTCCGCCGGCTGCGTTCTGTGATCAACAGTGTCGAAGCCGATTATGACGTCGTTCTGATCGACGCCCCCCCGCAACTTGGATATCTGACGCTCGGTGCGCTCTATGCAGCCACTGCTTTGCTGGTGACGGTTCATCCAGCCATGCTCGATGTGTCGAGTATGAATCAGTTCCTCAAGATGACCAGCGACATCCTCCACGTCATCCAGGAAAATGGCGGCGAGCTGAAGCACGATTTCATCAGGTACGTGCTGACGCGGCACAACCCGAATGATGTCCCGCAAGTCAACATCGTCGCGCTCCTGCGGTCGCTTTTCGGCGAGGATGTGCTGGCGCCCGTTGTCGTGGAGACGACAGCGATTGCCAATGCCGGCCTCGAGAAGAAGAGCCTCTACGAAATGGCCAGGGGGACCGTCGGACGGGACACTCTCAGCCGGGCGCTGGAATCCGTGGATGCCGTCAACCAGGAGGTTTTAAACCACCTCAACCATGTATGGGGGCGGCCATGACGAACGCCAAGGACCGATCCAACCGGATGAAGAATCTGTTCGCCAATGTCGATCGTGCCGAGCTGGAGAAGCATATCCCCTCCCCGGCCGCCGATAAGTCGAAGCCTCACGCGGCCGGGATGTCCGGGGCGGTCAAATCGATGCAGCAAACCTTCTCGGCGGTCGAGGCGGAGAACGAACGCCTGCGTGCCCAGCTTCAGTCGGCCGAAGTGGCGGTGGAACTGGATCCGGCACATATCATACCCGCCTTTGTGCGCGATCGGATGGATTTCGATACCGATCCGGAGTTTCCGGATTTCGTCGAGGGCATCCGCAGGGAAGGTCAGAAGCTTCCGATCCTCGTGCGGCCGATGCAGGATCGCCCTGGCCACTATCAGGTCGCCTACGGCCATCGCCGGCATCGCGCATGTGAAATCCTTGGAATTCCTGTTCGTGCGGTTGTTTCGCCGCTGACGGACGAGGAGCTCGTCGTCGCGCAAGGGATCGAGAACGCTGAACGCGAGAATCCCTCGTTTATCGAGCAAGCCCTCTACGCCGCCGATCTGAAGAAGCGGGGCTTCGCCCGGGATGTCATAGCGAGAGCGCTTGGTCGGAATGAAGAAAAAGGCCTGGCGTACATTTCGATCCTGACAGCGACCGCGAGCGCCCTGCCCGAGGCGCTGGTTCGCAAGATCGGGCCCGCCAAGTCGGTCGGTCGGCCGAAATGGGAGAAGCTCGGCTCCTTCTTCAAGGAGCAAAAGCTCCCCCCCGATTTGAACTCTGCGGTCAACGGACTGGTGGGATCCGATCGGTGGCAGGCGCTTGGCTCCGACGAGAGGTTTGCCGCGCTTCTGCGCACGCTCGATCGTCCGACGCCGGCGAAGGGAGCGGCGCTTCAACAACTCGACCTTGGCGACGGCTTGGTCGTCACGACGAAGAAGACGCCCAAGGGCACACAGTTCTCAATTCCCGAGATGGCCGCCCCGGGTTTGTCCGCTTGGCTTATCGAGCGCCTACCGGAGCTGGTGGACGAGTTCAAACGATCAGAACAAGGGGTGAAGTCATGACCTGACACCCAGACAGGAAAAGGGCTTGCCGACGGCAATCGGCAAGCCCTTGGATCCCTGGCTAACAGAACGGTGAGCTCTGTCGGCATCAGCAGTGACAAACTGATTCTATGATGGAGCGCTTGCACAATCAAGCCCCGGCTTCCAGTCCGGGATCGATGTTGTGCGCCGATTTGCTGGCCTTTCTTTCACTCGAGTGATGGAGCCGCAGCCGAAGGGCCGCGGAATGGCTGGTTATGGCCCAATCTATGGAAATCGCGTCGTTCAGACGAATCACACCGGGGATTCTGGCAAGCGCCCGGCTTGCGATGGCCAATGACGTTCCAGAAACGTCGAAGGCCGAGGTCGCTATCATTCTCAAGAAGGCTGCGCCGATTTTGGGAATTGACGGCTCGACCTATCACGTCATGGACATCCTGATAGGGCTGTCCCGGGCGGACGATTGGAAGGGCGGGAACCGCCCTATAGTCGCGATCTCCAACGCCAAGCTGGCGGAATATACCGCCCGATCGGAGCGACAGATCACGCGCTGTATTCGAAGGCTCGTCGAGGCCGGGATCGTCGCGTACCGGGACAGCCCCACTGGTCGCCGCTTCGTCTATCGCGATAAGGAAGGCGATATCTCCAAGGGCTACGGCTTGGATTTTACGCCGGCGCGCGTGCGTATCAGGGAGCTGAAGGCGCTCGTCGAGGAATTCCAGGCTCGGCTGAATAGCGAGCAAGAGGCCCGAAGAGCGGTCACGCGCGTGTCTCGAGCGATTGTCGATGCATGCGATGCTTACCCCGAGAACGCCGAGAGGTGGACGGCGGAATTCGAACGTTTGAGAGGCCTTGGACTGAGCCCTGAGGGAGTGGCCGAAGCCCTGCAGGATCTGCACGCCCGGATCGTGATCGAAGTGACTGACGATTATGTGCCGCACAATATGTCAGCCGAGGGTGACATCGGCGTCAGTCCTAATATTAATACAACCCCTCAAGACTCTATTGAAAGTAAAGAACAACGGCCTCGCTCTAACGAGCGAGAACTTTCCTCCTCAGCTCACGACCGCTACGCGGTCGTCGCATCAACCGAGAAAAAGTCTGAAGCGATTCGGCCAGATCTCCAGGTGCTCTCTGAGGAAAAGCGTCCCGATACGGTGGATGAAGTTCAGTCGAAGGTGCTCGCGTCGGTATCTGTCGGGCTGGTGCGAGCAGCCTGCCCCCAGGCCTGTGAGATGGCTGGCGGAGACTTCAAGAATTGGCCGGAACTCGCGGCGGCAGCGCCGATGATGAGGGTGATGATAGGCCTTTCGGAGGCCGGCTGGGTGAATGGCGCGGGGAGGGTTGGTCGATACGCTGCGGCGGCAATTCTCGCGACGGTGCTTGAAAAGTCGGCGCGATCTCCGGATCAGATTTCGAGCCCCGGCGGCTATTTCCGGGCGATGATTGATCGCGCCGTGGAGGGGAGCTTGCACTTGGAGAAGAGCCTGTTCGGCCTCGCCGATGGCGCGTTCAGGCGGAGCGGGGGGAAGCCATGACGGCGGTAGTTTCCAGCGTTACAGTTGTAACTATCGCCTGGCGCCACGCTTCCATCAGGGACTGGAGGGAGGTAGCTGAGAGGCGATCGCCTCAGAAAGTTCGCGTTGTTTCAGTCACTTGGCCTGGCCGGATTACAGCTGTAACGCCCCCAACTTCGAGAGGCCGTAGCCTCGGCGTAGCCTCAGGGGTCGCAGATGGCGCGGTATGACATCGACCAACTCAAGACGGCTGTGATCTGTCCAGCGCTGCTTGAGAACGATGGCTGGAAGGTCGACCTCCGCGAGAGCACGCCGAAAGCGATCAAGTATCGGCGCAGCGAAGGCGAGATCATCATTGTCGTACATAACGGAAGAGGCTGGTTCGATCCGACATCGGACGCAAAGGGTGACGTGTTCTCCCTGGCCCAACGTCTCGGTTCGCCTGACTTCGCCTCGGCCGTGAAAGCGGTGGCTGATCTGATCGGCTTCGAGCAAACGGCTCCAGCATGGCAGAGAAGCTCGAGACAGGGCACGCCCGCCAGTGTCGTTCAACGCTGGTCGGCGCGCGTTCGTCCGACGCCTGGATCTTCCGCCTGGAATTATCTCACAAAGGTCCGTGCCATTCCTGAAGCTATCGTCTCGGAGGCGAGCGCTGCCGGCATCCTTCGCGAAGGGCCGAAAGGATCGGTCTGGGCCGGACACACGAACTTGACTGGCCAAACCGTTGGCTGGGAGGAGCGAGGTCCGGATTGGCGAGGCTTCGCCTCTGGCGGCGCGAAATCTCTTTTCGTCCTTGGCAGGGGTGAAAGGCTCCGCGTCTGCATTACCGAAGCGGCGATCGACGCGATGAGCCTCGCGGCCTTGGAGCAGCGCGATGACAGTCTTTATGCCAGCACGGGCGGGGGCTGGGCTCCTGCGACGGCGGAGATGATCGTCACACTGGTCTCCCGCGCCGGCGCGCAGCTCGTTGCGGCGTGCGACGGAAATGACCAGGGCGATATCTATGCTGCCCGCCTGAGGGAGATCGCGTCGGCGACGGGAGCCGACTTCATGAGGTTGTGGCCCGAGGCCGAAGACTGGAATGAGCAGCTTTGTGATGTGCGGTCGAACGGGAGTACGACATATCGTGGTGAACCTTCCTGACCCTGCCGCGGGCGGCCGGGGATATCCTTCGGGCTCACGATGAGGCGACCGGGCTCGCCGCGGGATCAGCGATCAGGCCGGACCGCCGCGCACGATCCAGAAGGTTTTTGACGGAAGACGTCGACCATTTCGAGCCGCCTCGCGGGGTGCGCTCGTGAAGACGTTCGAGCTGCACCGCGATCTCGCGCAGCGTGAGGTCCTTGTTCGAGGAATGGATGCCAGCGACCAGCGTCATCAGCCGATCCTCGGGCAGGCGGGGAGGGGACTTCCTGAGCAGGGCGGAATCGGCCATGCGCTCGGCCACCATCCACTTGACCGCGCGGCGAAGTCGTTCCGGCGTCCAGTCGAGGCCACGCTGCTTCAGGACGCGAGCGATATCATCCCAGGTGTGGTCGGGGCGCATCTGGCGCACCGCTGGCAACCATTGGCCTGCCGTCGCCTGGACGCGATCGCCATAGGCTGCTTTCTGCGCCGCCGTCATCTTCGCCAGGGCTTCCGGCCGGCGCTCGCGGATGCCTGGATTGCCCGGCTTCTTTCCTTTTGCCTTCGCGGCCCGGATACCGGCCTTGGTGCGTTCGGATATCAGCGCACGTTCGAGCTGCGCCACGGCGCCGAGAACCTGCAGCGAGAACATGCCCTGGGGCGTCGAGGTGTCGATCGGATCGCGCAGAGACCGGAAATGCGCGCCCTTCGCGGCGAGATCCTCGATCACCTCCAGCAGATGGCTCACCGAGCGCGCCAGGCGATCGAGGCGAACGACGATGAGGGTGTCGCCGGCGGCGATGTCGCGGGTCAGTTTCGCAAGGGCAGGGCGAGCGCGCGATGCGCCCGAGCCGTGTTCCTGGACGATGACGTCGCAGCCGGCCGATCGCAGCTCGATCTCCTGCGCTTCCGTCGCCTGATCGTCCGTGGAGACGCGGGCGTAGCCGATAAGCCGGCCCTGTGCTCGACGGGAAGCTCGATTTCGTGTGTCGGCGGCCATTTGGAGAGCCTGAGAGAGCAGGGAAGGGCGTTTTTTCAAATGCAGAAGATACGCCTAACCGAACGTTTGTAAACGTCTCTTGAGGTCTTTTTGGGCGTGGCTATCCGCCAAAAAGCCCGTGAAATCAGGCTTTTCACCGATGGAAAGGCTCGACCGGCGCTCTGCTGTTCAATCCCGGAAGCCACGGCACATCACACTGTACGCGCGCGTGGAAATCATATCGATGTGACGGAAGTGAATGTTATGTTAGTTTCCGTATCGCTGCTAAAGATATGTGTTATCAATGGTATATGAAATCGGGGAACTGCCCCTCAAGACCCTCCTTCCGGCCGCGGCCCGCGCGGAAGACCATCTCGCGCGTCTCGATGAGATCGTGCGCCGCAGCCCGGTCGGGGAGGGCTTCATCGAACGTGGACACTTTTTCGACGCGGCCGCCAGCATGTGGGTCTCTGGAGAACTCGTCCATATCGAAGATCTGGTTCTCCACGACGCCCGCATGGACATACGCGCGCCAACGCATGAACTGACAATCGCTCATGCCATTCTGCGATCACGCCGCCGGATCGCTGGCGCCGAGCCAGACTGGGCGCTCACCGAAGCAGGCATCGGATCGCTTGCCGGATCCGCAGTCATCAAGGTGGAGGAGGACCCCGTTCCGCGAGAGCCGGAAGTGGAGGGGTTTTTCGATTCTGAGGACGACGAGGACGATCCACTCGCGCGAGAATTCGCGCATATCGACGCGATCATCAATCGCTCGCAGCGCGTGCTGGATGGCATAGGGGAGGGCGCTATGAAAAGGCCTCCAGAACGACCGTCATTGGCTGTTGGCGATCTGATCATTCGTGATCCGGATTGGGACGAGCGCGAGCGGATGTCGCAATGGCGGGCTGTGCTGAAGGAGACGGAGGAGCTGCCTTCTACGTTGTCCGCGGCGATCCTGTTCGACGCATGGGAATCGATTGAGCCCCTGCAAAGACAGCACCCGCTCGGCGGGCAGCTTGTGGCTGCCTATCTGCGGGCACGCGGCAAGGTCTCGTCGCATCTGCCGGGGTTTCATGTCGGGCTGAAGGCTGTGCCGCGCGAGCGCCGGCGAGCGCATGGGAGAACGCCACGGCTGCTCGCGTTCCTCGATGCGATGTCGGCCGCGGCCGAGACCGGCATGAAGGAGATTGTCCGCCTGAGCCAGGCGCGTGAGCAGATGGAACGAAGAATGCGGGGTCGGCGCTCATCGAGCAGCTTACCCGCTGCGATCGATCTGATCCTCGCGCGGCCGATCGTCTCTGCCTCTATGGTTGCGAAGGCGGCAGAGGTCACGCCTCGCGGGGCATTGAATCTCATCGCTGAACTCGGGGTCCGGGAAGCGACCGGGAGAGGGAGATATCGAGCATGGGCTGTGTTTTGAACAGCGGTGGCGCTTTCACCAATCATGGCCGTTCAGCGTACGCTGAAATAACATGTCTTAGTGAAAGAGTTTGACAGATTTCATTGATTCTGCCAGTTTCAACGAATGTTGAAAGCGCCAGAACATGTGAATCAGCTTGAGAGCCAGGCGGCGGACGCTGTCGGGGCGCTGCTGCAGAGGGTGCCCTTTATCCGCGTCGACAATATCAAGCTTGCACCACCTGATTCCGGTGTCGATCTGGTCGTCAGGCTGAATTTCGATGGGCGCGAGCGGGTGCTGGTTTGCGAGGTCAAATCTGTCGGACAGCCACGGCATGTGCGCGCGGCTCTCCTTCAGCTTCGAAAGGCGGCGAATAGCTTCGATCCCCCGGCAACGCCGATCTTCGTCGCCCCCTATCTGTCTTCGGAAGCGCAGACGCTTTGCCGCGAGTTCGACGTCGGTTTCATCGATCTGGTAGGCAATGCGCGCGTCACTTTCGACAGCGTGTTCATCGAGCGGCAGGTCGATGACAAGCCGCCTGCCGTCCAACGCAGCCTGAAATCCATCTTCAAGCCGAAATCCGCACAGGTGCTTCGTGCCCTTTTGCGTGACCCTCGGCGAGCGTGGCGAGTCGCCGATCTGGCGAAGGAATCCATGGTGAGCCTTGGCCATGTCAGCAATGTCCGCAGCGAATTGGTTGATCGAGAATGGGCCGAGATCGCCGAAGACGGCCTCCGGCTGTCTCATCCCGACCGTCTTCTCGACGCCTGGCGCGAGGCCTACGAGCCGCCACAAGGCGAGCGAGTGGAGTTTTACACGACGCTCCATGGACAGCCGCTCGAATATGCCCTGCGCCAAGCCCAGCACCTGGGCAACGGATTCAGCGCCATCTTGGCATCGTTCTCGGCGGCACATTGGCTCTCTCCCTACGGGAGGGTGCAAACTCAGTATTTCTACGCGAGTGCGGACGGGCTTGTCGCCCTGAGCGCTGCGCTGAAGATGGTGCCTGCTCGTTCGGGAGCAAATGTCGTCGTGACAGTCCTGAAGGACCACGGCCTCTTCCTGGATGCGGTGGAACCCGCGCCCGGCGTTTTCTGTACGAGCCCAGTTCAAACTTATCTCGACCTTGCCGTTGCCGGGGAACGCGGCGCCGAGGCTGCCGACCACCTTCGACAGGAGCTTCTCGCATGGCGAAACTAGTGCCGCCCGACCCTCAATCCGCATCGGACTATGAGGACCGCACCACAAGGGCCGTGAAGGGCGTCCTGATCGAGATCGGTCAGATCCTCGGCAGTTTCAAGGGCAAGTTCGCCGTGATCGGCGGCGCCGTTCCTTGGCTGCTTCTCGATAATGAGGACATGCCGCATGTCGGCACCCTTGACGTCGACCTCGGTCTCGATGCGGAAGCTCTCGGGGATGGCGAGTATGTCACCTTGGTCGAGGCTCTGATGGGGCAGGGCTACAAGCAGCGCGAGGAACTTCGCCGCTTCCAGCTCGTGCGCGAAGTTCCTGTCGATGACGGAGGCGCACCCATCGACATCGTCGTTGATTTCCTCATGCCGCGCCATGCGGAAATCGTGAAGAACAATCCGCCGATCCTGAATGATTTTGCTGTCCAGCGTGCTGATGGCGCCGATCTCGCGCTTCGTTTCTATCAGCTCGTCGCCATCTCCGGCGAGATGCCGGAAGGCGGGACCAATCGCGTCGAAGTCGCCGTATGCTCAATTCCGGCCCTGCTGGCTATGAAGGGCCATGCCTTGAACGGTCGTCACAAGCAGAAGGACGCCTACGACATCTATTACTGCATCAGAAATTATCCTGACGGGATCGATGCTCTTGCGGAAGTCTGCAAACCTCTGCTCGATCAACAGAGCGGCGCGCAGGGTTACAAGTTCATCGCCGAGAAGTTCGACGCTCCGGAGGGATATGGTGCGACCAGCGTACGCAAATTCGTGGACGAAACGGCAATACTCGACGGACGGACACCGGAACAGTGGCAACAGGACGCCTTCGGTCAGGTTGATGCCTGGCTGCGCGCACTCGGTTTGCGGCATTAGCGTGAGGACACGATGAAGTCGGCAAAACGGCAATAACAGAGCTTCATGAGGGAGGGGACATGCGCATACAGAAGGTGAGGGTCCAAGGCTTCCGCCTGATCGAGGATGCCGAAATCATGCCAGAATCTGGATCGACCGGCATCGTTGGCCGCAACAACAGCGGAAAGACCTCGCTAACCGATGTGTTCGAGCGCTTCGCAGGAGATGGTGGTGCGAAGTTCCGGCTGGAGGATTTCTCTGCCGGTACACGCAGCAGGTTTCTCGAAGCAAAGGAACTCAGGGAAAAGGGTGAGGCGCCGGAAAAAGTGCTTGCGACTATGCCGCGGATCACCGATCACCCTGACCTTCGCCTATAGTAGCTCTGCCCCCGCCCTGGGCCCGCTCTCTCCGTTCATCATCGATCTCGATATGAACTCGCAGTCAAGATGCTTGCCGTGCCCCACCCACTCATCGGCCTTCTCCTGCAGGCAATCCTTGAATTCTCCGACGATCAGCGAGCGGTGAAAGGCCAGTATTTCATCGGGTCGAAAATTATAGTCGTTCAGATAGTTTCTGCCGGGGTCAAAATCGCGGGTAAGGTATGGCGCTCCACCCTGATCGTAGTCGCGCGGCAGATAGAGGCTGGAGATGCGGTTCCGGAAGGTTTCTATGACCTCGCGGCACAAGGCATAAGTCCCGGCGTACATGACGCACCAGGATTTCCCAGCTTTCTCCTCAAAGTGGCTGAACCGGTTCACAGCTATGATTGGAAGCCTGTAGCGCGGTTGGAAACGAATTATCTTCTCTGTCGTATCGAAGCTTCTTCGATCTCCGGTCATCAGCCGGCCATCGGCGATTGCCACGATAGCATCCTTGAGTATTACAACCGAACATACGGTCATCCCTGCTCCTGCGATCGAACAACATCGTAAATTGATACAGGAGCGGTGAGGCGCGAAACAACGGCAATTTCCGGCGTCCCCTTCGGGCGAGCTGTCGGCAGAGCTGAAGCCCTGAAAGGTCTTCACCCATGCGGGCTTCCATCTCTGACGCAAGATCGGGCTGCCGCCGGAGGGAAGCGAGCGGATGCTTGATATCCTAAAATCCTGGCTGGATCGGCGCCGCGCCATTCGCGGGCGTTGGCAGGCCCATGCGCGTCGCCTCGTGCGGGAGGATGAGCAGGGCGCCTATTACGAGGCGCAGCGCCTGGCAGCTCGGGCGCGCGCCGAGGGCAGGGGCAGCGAGTTCGCCCATTGGGCCAAGGTGGCGGCGGAGGTGGCGCGGATCTCGCCGCATGTGGAGATGGATCTCGCGACCGTGCAGGCGATCGTCGACGCGGAGCTGCGGCGGGCGGGGAGGTCTTAAGCGGCGTCTCGCCGGGCGGCGCGACAGGAACCATCAGGGGCAGTGCGGCAGCGGAGCCCTGGCGAGAGGGTTGTCCGGGAGGGGCATAGGGCCAACGGGAGCAGCCCAATCCCGCTCTTCTGCGATGTCTCCTGGTCCGGTCCCGGATCTTCCACGATCAACCCGCTGCGGGGTCGGCTAGCAAGCTGCCGCCGCTTTCGTCTTCGACTTCGCGGTGATCGCGACCGGGACCGGCCCCTCTGGGGAGCCATCGAGCGGGAATTGGCCCGCTCCAGATGGAGCCTCAACCCATGTCGAACGACCTCGATCTCGCCCAGAACGCCGCCTTCCAGCTCGCCCGCACCCTGATGGTCCCGGTCTCTCTCTTCGAGGTCGACGGCGAATATGGCGTCCTACCGGCCGACGAGCTCGACGGCGACGATGTCACCGTGCTTTTCGAGTACGATCCCTTCTCGGGCGCGCGGCCGGTTCATTGAACCGGCCTTGCCGCCGTGCCGGGTGCCGCTTGCGAGCTGGCGCCCGCAAGGGAAGCTGACGCCGCGGGCCGGGTCGCCCGCGACCATGCTGATGAATTCCGCAGTTGCCGGCCCGCGCCCTTGCGGGCTTGCTCTTCGCGCCCGGCGAGAGGGGCCCGCGAGATGCGGAGAGAAGAGAGACGAAGAAAGGCCGGACGCAAGCGTGTCCGGGGAGAGCGAGATGGAGACAAGCGAGGTCGAATATCTGAAGGAACGCGTATCCTGTGCGGCGGTGCTGGAGAAAGCCGGCTTCGCCATCGATCTGAAGGAAAGCACCCGCCGCGCGGTCAAGCACCGCCGCGGCGACGAGATCGTCATCGTGATCCATGACGGCAAGGGCTGGTTCGATCCGAAATCGGATGCGAAGGGCGACGTGTTCTCGCTGATCCGGCTTCTCGATGGCGGCAACTTTGCCGACGTGCTCGCGACCGCGGCCGAGCTGGTCGGTTTCGTCCCGGCGGAGCCGGTATGGACACGCGCGCCCCGCGAGCATGAGCCCGTGGCTTCGCTTTCCGAACGCTGGCGCGAGCGCCGCAAACCGTGGCCCGGTTCGGCGACCTGGCGCTATCTACGCGACGAGCGTTTCCTTCCAGATGCGATCATCCGTGTCGCCATCCTTCAGGACCGGCTGCGGGAAGGCCCGCTCGGCAGTATGTGGGCGGCCCATGTCGATAACGAGGGCAGCGTCACCGGCTGGGAAGAGCGCGGTCCCGACTGGCGCGGCTTCTCGACCGGCGGGTCGAAGGTGCTGTTCCGGTTGGGCGCGCCCGATGCCCTGCGCATCTGCCTCACCGAGGCGGCCATCGACGCGATAAGCCTCGCTGCCCTCGAAGGCCTGCGGGAAGGCAGCCTCTATCTCAGTACGGGCGGCGGCTGGTCGCCGGCGACGGAAGCGGCGGTGCGATCGCTCGCCTCGCGCTCCGGTGCGCAGCTCCTCGCCGCGACGGATGCCAATGCTCAGGGCGAGACTTTCGCGGGGCGGCTTCGCGATATCGCCGAGGAGGCCAGCTGCGAATGGTTTCGCCTCACCCCTCCGGCCGAGGACTGGAATGACGCGCTGCGCAAAGGGGACCGAGAAAATTGAGAATGGAGAGGGGAGGCGGGGCCTGCCGCA
>CALMZV010000056.1 GCA_937870755.1 uncultured Methylocystaceae bacterium | reverse complement strand
GCGACGATCTCCTTGGCGTTCGCGGCAAGGGTCGCATCGATCAGCGTGAAGCGGTGGGACAGCCACCAGGCCACCCGGACGAGGAAGACGATCAGGATCAGGAGTTCGGCGATGATCCCGCCAGCGACCAGCCAGGTGATCGTCAGGGTTTCCGGGGCGACGGTGACCGCCGCCGCAGCTGTTGCGGGCATGGTTTCTTCCTCTGGTTTTCGGGTTGGCCCGTGGTGGCGCACAGGGCGCGCCGTGTGGCCAATGCGAGCGCGGCTGCGCCAGACATGCGGGCGTGGGACTATCGCGCCGTGTGCGCGCCTGTGGCCAAAGCCCAAGACAGCGGGCGGTTCAGGGCGCGGTGTAGCCCTGCGCGTCGAGATAGATGCTGGCGCCGCTGGTGATGGCGGCGGCGTTGAGCGCCGCGTTGGCGCTGGAGCGCAGCGGCGTGGGGAAGTCGATGTCCCACGGCGTCGTCATGCTGGCGGGCAGCCAGATGCGCCAGATCACCGTGGCGCCGTCCTTGATCACGAACTCGGTCGCGACCGCGTTGGTGTTGATGACCTGGATCGCAGTCACATACCGGCGGATGCCCGCACCGGCGGCGGCGGCGATCACCACGTCCGCCGTGTTGGCGATCACGCCGGCTGGCGCGTAGGTCCAATCGGCCTCGGGGATCGAGAACGGCTTGTTGACGAGCGCGCCGATCATCGTCGCCATGAGGTGCACGAGATCGCCGGTCGCGGACATCGCCGCCTGATTGACGTTGGCGGCGCGCGCACCGATCCCGACCGGATTGCCCGCGACCGCGTCCTGCGCCACACCGCCGGTCACGGTGACTGCCGAGACGGCATTGGTGACCAGGACCGGGGCGGCATCCATCTGGTCGGCCCGTCCGAAGCCGCCGATGGATTCGGTGATGAGGCGCGTGAACTCCATCACGCGGATGAAATGCACCCGGAAGTCGGTGCGAGGCAGAACCGCGCCGCCGCAATTCGTCGTGACGATATCGGCGCCGGTCGGTGCTGCACCGATGGGTTCGAGAACGAGCGCAGTCGTCGCGACGTCACGAACGCGGTAGGGCCCGTCGAGTCCGAGATCGGCTCCGGACACGGCGTCACGCACGCCATGCAGATTGACGTACTGGCCGATCTGCAGTCCGGTCCAGGCCGCAGAACCGGTGACGGTCAGCAGATTGGCGGTTCTGGCCACCGATTGCGCGACCTGGCCGATGGGCGCTCCGAACACAGCGCCATTCACCCGGATAACGACGCCGCCAAAGGACGTCGCGGTCGCCGATGCGCCGATGGGAATCGTGATCGTCGTGGCGTTGGGCACGCTGGCGACGGCTGTCGGTGTTGCCAGATTGGCGAAGTTCACCTGATCGCGGATGCCGAAGACCACCACGAGATCAGTGACCGTCAATCCGTGCGGCTGGTCGAACGTGATCGTCACCGTTGCCGATCCCGCTTTGGCCGCCGAGACGATCTTGCCGACGGGGCGCGACAGAGAGCGATGGTTTTTCGCACGCAGGCGCAGCTTGTAGTCCCGCGCAGGATTGGGGACGACCTGCGAACGTTTGAACATTGCCGAGATCGCGCCCGCGCTGTCGATCGGCGAGCCGCTGAAGGTCACTTTTTCAAGCTGAGGCAGGATCTCGAACAAGGCCGCAGGTGCGAACGCATAAGCGCCTGCTGCCGCGACCAGCTGGGTGGCAGCCGTCGACACCGAAAAGGCGGCCGCGTGATTGCCTGCGATCGTGCCGGAAGGCAGAGCATCGCCTCCCTCGGAGCGGACATAATAGCTCTCGCTCGTCGCTGTCGTCCCCTCGAAGACGAGACTCGATCCATTGCGGGCATAGCCCAGCGGATCGGCCTTGATGATGGAGCCGCTTGTGAACGGTCCGGCCGTCACCGAGGGGATCGCGCCCTGCGGCCCGGCCGTGGCGGTGAAGCTCGTGGGCGTCGGCGTCGTCGCGATGGTGAGACAGGAATAGTTGAGGCGGCTGTCGGGGACGCCGAAGACCGAGACCCGCTCGCCGATCCTGAGGCCATGCGGCGCGGCGGTCGTGACACTGAGCGTCGTGGTCGCCTGGGAGATCGAGGCGATGGTGACCGGGCCTGCCGGAACGAGCGGCACGACGCCCGGCCAGTCATCGGTCGAGACGAGCTCCAGCGAGAACTCCTGCCCGTTGATCCGCTGCGACAGCGAGATGCCGGCGGCGACGCGCACGGGCATGGTGAAGCTGTCGAGCGTCTCGATGATGGTTTCGGTCGCCTCGGAGAGCGGGTCCTTTGAAATCACGAGGTAGCTTGCGCCCGCGACATTGCCGTCGACCTGCACGATGTCGCCGGGCGCGATCTGGACGGCGTTCCAGCGCGTGGTCGTATCGAACGCCTCGAAGGCGTCGCGGAACTTCGTGGGCGCGCCGAGGATGCTGACCATCGGAGCGACGCGGCCATCCTGGTCCTGCAGGGCAGCGCCGCGCACATGGCCCGCGATTCCTCCGGGCACGTCAGCGCCGCCGCCTGGCGCGCTCGGCCAGAGCAGATCCTTCTTCATCGTCATCTCCTGAGTATTGGACTTCAGATCACGCGGTCGGCGCGGTGAAGGCGAGCGCGTAGAGGACGACGCGCACACGGCCTCCCGTGAAGTTGCCGCCAGCCGCCGTCACCCGGATCGGCGTATTGGCGTAGAAGGCGGTCGGGCCGATCACGCCGATATTGTTCGATCCGAGCGCGATGCCGAGCGAACCGCCGAACTGACTGGTGTTGCCAGCCACACCGACGCCATAGGAGGTCGCGCCAGTGATGGCCAAGGTCGTGCGCGAAGCAACGGCCAGCACGATCATGCGGTCCGCGATCACGGCGGTGGTCGTGTCCACGAAGGCGCCGGTGAGCGTCAGTTCCTGTTCGAGCGCCACGAGCCGGATCGCGCCGCCATTGGGCGTGCCGACGATGCGATCGCGCCAATCGGCGTCGGTCCAGACAACCGTGAGCCGCTCGTCCTCGACCTGGTAGCGCCAGCCCGTCACAGGCACATAGAACGCCCAGGCGTTGACGTTCCAGTGGGCGATCCGACCGGTCTGGCCTGCCCATGCGCCGGTCGCGCCGGAAGGCACGATCCAGCGCTCGCCATTGGCGGGCGATCCGGGTGGGGTGGCGAGCGATCTGCTGCGCACGCTGCCATGCACGAGCGCGTCGAGCCGGATCAGCGCCTCGTTGTGGGTGACTTCCTTCTGCGCCTGCCCCTGCAGGATGAAGGGAAGGCCAAGGTTCGGTGTGGTCATGACGGCTCCTTCAAGGCGCTCGGTCAGAGCGCCTTGGTCGGGTTTCTGGATCAGATGGTCGGGGTCAGATGATCGGGGTCAGATCGTCGCCACGGCCGGCGTGCCGCGCCCGATCGCGGTCGAGAGCTGGACGACGCGGACGGTGACGCTCGCCTGCGCCGATCCGAAATCGGCGACCTGTTGGGCGGCGGTATAGGTGGCGGCGGGCGCGGACACGGGAAGCGTGCGCAGGACCGTCGAGCCGTTCATCACGTCGACCTCGTAGCGCTCGGTCTCTTCATTGAGGGGAACGTCCGTCAGATCGCGCCACCAGCCGCCGTAGCGGGTGCGGCGAACCCAGCTGATCGACAGATCGCCCGCGCCATTGCGCACGCCCCGCACATGCGCCGGCGACCATGGCTTCAGGGCCTCGCCGCCATTCGCGAAGCTGATCTGTCCGGACTGGTCGCCGGTCGGCCCCTGCGGCACGGGCGCGAACCGCCAGGCGATGGCAAGGCCAATGCTGGAAGCCGAGAAGGTCGGGCGTTCAAGCCGGCCGGGATCGAGCAGCACGAAGCGCGAGCCGATCGGATGTGTCGTGATCCGGTGCTCCGTCCCGAGCCGACCGCGCAACAGGCGCGAAAGCCGATAGCGTCCCGGCCCGATCAGCACCGCGTTCGCGAACTGGATGATCTCGCCATTGATCAGCGCGCCGTTGGCTCCATCAAGGATACGGGCATCGGGCAGGCTTTCGAGCGAGCCGAAGGCGAGCTGCACCTCGACCGTGTTGCCATTGTCCCAGACATGCGCCGGTCCCGGCGCAAGCGCGGTCACGGTGTCGCCGATCATCGAGGCGACGTCAGCGACGCCGGAGACGGTGTAGTCCAGCCCGTCCGCCGTGGGCCGGAACAGCGAGACGCCCCGGAACGGCGCGCCGCCGAGCGAGCACGCGGCCATGTAGAACGAGGTCGCTTCGCCTGCCTCGGCTTCCGTCAGCAACGGCAGATCCATCAGTTCGACCCGCGTCGGCGAGGCGGTGTCCGGAACGTTCGGCTGCAGATCGCCTGATCCGGTCGGAACGGTGACGAACTGTGGCAGGTCGCCATCGGTCGCGACGCCGCGCACCAGCACGAGCCCCGGCTTGCCATAGGTCACGGACGTCACCCGGAAGCGGCGGATCGCGCCATCGACCGGCACTTCAATCACGTCGGTCGGATCGATGCGGATGGCCCGGGTCGGCAGCTTGGCTTCCAGCGTGACGCGACCCTGCCAGATCTCCCGGAGCGCGCGCTGGGCGATGGTCTGGGCTTCCTCGACCGAGAGGATCAGCGGCAGCGAGAAGGTGGTCACGCTGCGCGAGGTGCCGAGTTGGCGGCGACCCGTGACGGTCGAGCTCTGATAGTCGCGGGCCTCGTCGAGATGCACCACATCGATCGAGATCGGCAGTTCGACATCCTGCGCCCGCTCGATGCGGATGCGCGCCCGATCGCCATCGCCTTCCGCCGCACCGAGATCATTCGCGTCGATGACGACGATGGTTCCGCTGCCGCGCTTGACGAAGCGCAGCACGCCGCCGCTCTCCACCGCGTCGAAGAAGAACGCCGTCTGCAGGACGGAGATCATCTCGCGCAGCGACTTGCGCTCGCTGACGACATAGCCCGAGACCTCGTCGGTGAGGCTCGTCACATCGATGTCGGCATTGGAAAGCCCGGCGCGAAGGCACAGATCGCGCACGATCTCGGAGAGCTGCATGTTGCCGATCTTTCCCTGAACCCAATGGCCGAGGCGGTAATTGTCGCCGTCCTGCCAGACCCGTTTCAGCGACGGGAAGAACGGGTAAGGCCGCGCGTCCCAGCACCAGAGGAAGCGCGGCCCGACCATTCGCCGCCCCTGGCCGTCGAGCGGATTGTTCGCAGGGTCCCGCCACCAATCCTCGGTGCCCTTGATCGCGACGCGCTGGACCACGCGGTCCACGGATCGGTTCGAGTACCAGGGGTAGAAGCTCTCCGCCGACTTCGGATCGACGAAGACGTTCGGGCGGTTCGGCGAGCAATGGACCGACGGAAAGCCGTATTCGGTGAGCCAGATCGGCTTCATCTTCGGCGTCCAGGCGGTGGCCGGTCCCGTCGGCACGCCATTCACGCGCGGCGTGTGGCTGTTGTCCCACCACCAGCGCAGGTCCTTGAGCGCCCAGAACGGCTCGCTGATCGGCGCTTGGATGCGGTTGGCGCCGCGCCCACCGAGATCCCGGTCGGCCTCGCTCGCATAGAAGTAGCTGATCAGTTCGCCCGAACCCCAGCCCGCGCCGATCGTCGCCGGGTCGGTCAGCGAACGGTCGGTGTCGGTGATGGGGAAGTAGGCGTCGATGCCGACCGCATCGATGTTGCTGTCGGCCCAGAGGGCGTCGAGCGGGAAGTCCACATTCGCGCCGCCGCGATCATGGTAGCGGTATTCCGACCAGTCGGCGGCGTAGGTGACGGTGCAGTTCGTCCCAAGCCTGGTCTTGGCCTCCGCCGCGATCTGTCGCCAGAACGGCACCGCCGGATAGGCCCCGCTTCCGTCCCGGATGCGGTTAAGGCCGACCATCTCCGAGCCGATGGCGAAGGCGTCGACGCCCCCCGCCTGCTCGCAGAGCGTCATGCAGTGGCGGATGAAGCGCAGATACCCCGCCGGGCGGTTAAAGAACCCGGCGACGTCCGCCGCGGCGCCGGTGATCCTGCCGCGCCAGGGGAACGGCGTCGGATCCGGCGGCGGAATGTCCATCATGATGAACGGGTAGAAGAGAACCTTGTAGCCGCGCGCCTTCAGCTCCTGAACCGCCCGGATCACCGATCCGTCGCTGATCGTGCCGCCATAGGACAGTGCCGACTGCCCGTTCGGTAGCGTAAAGGACGAAACCGTCGGCCAGACCGAGCGCCCTCCACCCGCGACCGACCAGAGATGCGGCGCGGTCTCGGCCCCGAACGCGCCGGATTGCGCCTGCGAATACTCGCATTTGGGCACGAGATCGCAAGCCCCCACATCGATGGACGTGCCGAACCAGGCGTAGACGAAGTTGATCCATTCGACGTTCGGCAGCTCGCGCTTCAGGTTGTCGATCGAGACGAGGAAGTCCGAGCGCTTCGTGCCGGTGTTGGCGTTGATCGCCGCCTGCGACGTCGCCGAGCCGTGACCGACCTTGCGCACGATCTCGGTGTCGGTGACGAACTCGCCCGAGGCTGGAATCAGGCAGACGCCCTCGACGAGGTGGCGCGCATTGCCGGGATCGTCCGAGCCCCGATAGACCTCGACCTCGAAGTTCGGAAAGCGGTTGCCGAACGGCGTGAGCTTGAAGTCCTCCAGCATGACCGTGACGAGGCCGCGATGGGCGGGCGTCCGGCCTGCGCCTTCAACCGCCGCCACCAGCGGATCGGCCTGCTGACTGTCCTCGCCATAGCCGACCCGGATCGCGCCGACATGCTCGGGATCGAGCATCGTGTTGTTGACCCAGATCCGGTAGACCGCCGTGACCGGGCCTTCGCAGACGCCGAGCAGGATGTCGGCCGAGTATTCGTAGCGCGTGCGAACCGTGGTCTGGCGGCGACCGCCGCCGCCACCTTTGCCGCCACCGCCCGTGGTCTCGGTTTCGGTGATCGCGGTCTCCTTGATGCCGCGCACCCAGATGATGTTGGCGGCGATCCGCCCGCGTCCCCACACCCT
>CALMZV010000055.1 GCA_937870755.1 uncultured Methylocystaceae bacterium | reverse complement strand
TGCTTCAGGCCGGCGCGGTGATTTCCGCCGCGCTCATCACCGGCATCCGCTCCGACCTTCCCGGCCAGATCACCGCCCAGGTGACGGAGAACATCTACGACAGCCCCACCGGGCGCATCCTGCTGATCCCGCAGGGCACGCGCGTCATCGGCCAGTATGACAGCGGCGTCGGTTTCGGCCAGCGCCGCATCCTGCTGGTCTGGAACCGGCTGATCTTCCCGAACGGCCGCTCCATCGTCCTCGAACGCCAGCCCGGCGCTGACGCCGAAGGCTATGCGGGGCTGGAGGATGGCGTCGACTATCACTGGGGCGAGCTGTTCAAGGCCGCGGCGCTCTCGACCCTCCTCAGCGTCGGAGCCGAAGCCGGCTCATCCGGGCAGGAAAGCGACATCGTGCGCGCCCTGCGCAATGGCGCTTCCGACAGCATAAGCCAGACCGGGCAGCAGATCGTCCAGCGCCAGCTCAACATCGCCCCGACGCTCACCATCCGGCCGGGCTTCCCCGTCCGCGTCATCGTCACGCGCGATCTCGTGCTCGAACCCTACGGAGGCTGACATGGCAAAGCTGAAACTCGGCCCGATCGCCGATGACAAGCCGGTCAAGATCACGCTGGAGCTGCCCGCCAACCTTCACCGCGATCTCACCACCTACGCGGAGATTCTTGGCCGCGAGGCGGGACAGCCGGCCACCGATCCGATGCGCCTGATCGTTCCCATGCTGGAGCGGTTCATGGCGACAGATCGAGGTTTTGCGAAGGCGAAGCAGGCGGGCTCGTCACCGCGTCGGCCTGCCTGACGGCCCGCCGGTCGATTCGCGACAGTATCCGGGCGAGGCTCAGAAACCTGCGGCAGGACGGATTGTCGTTCCGGCGCGACCAGATCGCGCTGAAAGGCAAGACCTCGCCCATGATCGGTCGATAGACGATACCGGGAATCTGAGCCCCTGTGGTCGCCTCGCTGGTCAGCGTCAGCCCGCGCCCGATGGCTACCATCGACAGCAGGACATCCCGGCCGACATAGTGCGGGTGGATATTCGGATGATGGCCGAGGCCGGCCAGTCGCTGGATCAGATAGTCGTAGATCTCCGGCCCTGGCGCCGCATCGCTGACGATGAAGTTTTCGCCGGCGAGATCGTCCCAATGCAGCGTCTGCTTGGTCGCCATGCGGTGTTCCGTCGGCAGGACGGCGAATACCCTCTCCGACCAAAGCTGTTCGCTCTCGCAATCGAGCCATTCGGTCGTGCCGGTAATGAACGCCACATCGAGTTGAAGCTGGCGGACTGCGGCCACATGGACGGACGGATTGCCCTCGATCAACTCGACGGCGACCCGCGGGTGCTTCTCATCGAACGCCTTCAACAACTCGAACAGAAAGCCAGAGGCCAAGGAAGAGAAGATGCCGATTTTGATGACGCCATCCTCGGAGCGGCCGATGGCGGCGACATCGTTGACGCCATTCTCAATCTGTTGGAGCGCGATGCGGACACGACCTAGGAACCGCCTTCCTGCCACCGTGAGAGAAACCCCGCCGGGATGGCGGTGGAACAGGGATGCGCCAAGCCGATCCTCTAAATCGCGAATGCGGCGGCTTACGGCAGACTCCTGAATCTTCAGCCGTGCCGCCGCTTTCCGAAAGCTCCCCTGCTCCGACGCTATGACAAAGTATCGGATGTGACGCAACTCGATCACAATGGAGTCACCTCCCTCCAGATCTTGTCGCGTTCCAGTTTACTCCAACATGGTTTCCTGCATTTCAACAAACATGGTTTTTATCGATAAGATAAATCTTCTCGATGTTGGCGAACATCATTCTACTGCCTTTTCGATAAACCCCAGGGTGTTGGCATTTTCCACCAAGGTCCGCACCTTGGCGCGATCAAGCCCTCCGGGCACATCCGCTTCGATCTCCAGCTTCAGTCGCACTTGGCTACCAGGCAGCGTTGTGAGCTGCTCCACGATCGCCTCGACAACCTGATGAATGTCCCGCGCAGGCCGCTCCGGTGAGATCATCACGGCGCCGGTGAAGCGCGTCGGCTTCTTCTCTGTTTGCGGTGTCGCCGGCCCACCATCCCCGTCTTGCCCGCCAGGCGTCGGCGTGCCGCCATCAGGACCTCCAGGTGCGCCACCAGGGCCAGGTTGCACCGGCGCCGGACGGTGCGCTTCGGCCTCATCAGGTTTGATGATGACGCTATCGCTGTCGATGACCACCGGCGCGTTGCCCGCCCGTTCGATCGCGAGCCCCAGATAGGTGTCCGTCTTCTCGTCCCACCGTTCGGCATAGGCGAAGGGACCGGGCAGCATGCCGCTGATCGCCGCTTGCACGGCCTTGACCAAGACATCCTGACCTTTCAGGCGCGGCAGGTAGATGTAGCGATTGAGATATTCCCGCAGATCCTTCAGCGACAGCCGCTGCTTGTCGTTCCAGATGTATCTCTGGAGATCGCGATCGAGACGCGACGGCCCCAACTCGACGAGCAGGCCCTCTTCAGCCACCAGCTTCTTGCTCGCGCGCCCCAGCAACCCGTCCTGCGCCGGAATCTTGCCAGACACCCACTCCCAATCCGATTGGGCGCTCTCCTGGGCCGGATAGTGCAGATAGCACCACGCCTCTTTCAGGCGCGTCTTCATCGTCTCGTTGGCTTCGGCCAGTTTCGCCTTGGCGAGCGCGCTGTCGCTCTGGGTGAGGTTCAG
>CALMZV010000054.1 GCA_937870755.1 uncultured Methylocystaceae bacterium | reverse complement strand
ATCGTCCCGATGTTGCAATGCGGCTTCGTGCGTTCGAACTTTTCCTTGGCCATGGGCTTTGTTCCGACTGTGGTTCCGATGCGCGCCGCGTTTACGGCGCTTTTGGTTCACGTGCAAGCGCTTGTGGCGGCCGCGCGCCGCATCAACCGATCTTCACGACCGCGAAGATGAGGATGGGCACGGTGAGAATGAGAGCGAATTCGTTGAAAACACGAAAGAAAATAGAACCGCGATCGTACAGCCCCCGCCGCATGCGAAACACGTAGTAGCCGCCGACGAGATAGTAGATCGCCATCAGCGTCACCAGCCCGAGTTTCCAGTAGATCCAGTCGCCGGAATAGCCCTCTAGCCACCAGACCAGAAAGCCGAAAACGAAGGCGAAGCCCGCCAGGATCAGCCCGAACCGGAACAGCCGCAACGCCATGCCTTCCAGCCGCCCGGTCGGTTCTCCCGCGGCATGCGCTTCGGCCAGGTTCACCAGCAGGCGCGGCAGATAGAACACGGCCGCCATCCAGGCCATGACGCCCAGAATGTGCAGCATTTTCGCCCAGAGCATGATCGGTCCTCGGTTGTGCGACGCGCCGCGCGGACCATATATCAATCCGGAAATTTGTGCAGCGCGTTCACCAAATAGCCATCGCCGATCGGCTATGTGTTGCGAGGCTCGAAGACATGGCGACGAACATGGTCAGGCGCACGACGACGGTGAAGGCGGACAGGCAGGCGGTTGCGCCGCTCGTGGCGGCGCCGGCGCGCGACGTCGGCCCCGGCGTCCGCGCCGACGGTCTGGAGCCTTCGCGGCTCGACGCTTTCGCCGAGAACATCGACCGCGCGATCCACGCGCAGATCGCGCGCACGACCGGCGGCCTGTCCCCGGCGGCGCTCGCCGCGGCCTATTGGGACTGGGCGTTTCACCTGGCCGCCTCGCCCGGCAAACAGGCCCAGCTCGCGGAGAAGGCGGCGCGCAAGACGCTGCGCCTGACGGACTACGCGTTGCGCCGTTTCGCCGGCGCCTGCGGCGAGGACGGCGAACGGTGCGCGCCGTGCATCGAGCCGCTGCCGCAGGACAGGCGGTTCTCCGCGCCCGCCTGGCGCAATCTGCCTTACGATCTCATGTGGCAGGGCTTTCTGCTCCAGCAGCAATGGTGGCACGTGGCCACGACCGGTCTGGGCGGCGTCTCGAGCCAGCACGAAAAGATGGTCGCCTTCGCAGCCCGTCAGTGGCTGGACCTCATGTCGCCGTCGAATTTCCTGGCGACCAATCCCGAGGCGCTGAAGAAGACGATCGACGAGGGCGGCGCCAATCTCGCGCGCGGCTTCCAGCATTTCATGGAGGACTGGACGCGCCGCCTCGCCGACGGCCGGCCGCCGGGCGCGGAGAAATTCCGGCCCGGTCACGAAGTCGCCGTCACGCCGGGCCGCGTCGTCTACCGCAACCGGCTGATAGAACTTATCCAGTATGCGCCCACGACAGATATGGTGCGGCCCGAGCCGGTGCTGATCGTGCCGGCGTGGATCATGAAATATTACATTCTCGATCTGTCGCCGCACAACTCACTGGTGCGCTGGCTGGTGGCGCAGGGCTTCACGGTCTACGCCATCTCCTGGCTCAATCCCGGCCCGCAGGATCGCGATCTCGGCATGGACGACTACCGCACGCTGGGCGTCATGGCCGCGCTCGACGAGATCGGGCGCCGCCACGACGGCCGCAGGGTGCACGCGGCCGGCTATTGCCTGGGCGGCACGCTGCTTTCCATCGCCGCAGCCGCCATGGGCCGCGACGGCGACGACAGGCTGCAGACGATCACGCTGCTCGCCGCGCAATCGGATTTCACCGAAGCCGGCGAACTGACGCTGTTCATCAACGAGAGCCAGCTCGATTTTCTCGAAGACCTGATGTGGCGCCAGGGCTATCTCGACATCCGCCAGATGGGCGGCGCGTTCCGGCTGCTGCGTTCCAACGATCTGGTCTGGTCCTACGCGCTGCACGCCTATCTGATGGGCGAGCGCGCCGAACTCAACGATCTCATGGCGTGGAACGCCGACGGCACGCGCATGCCCTACCGCATGCATTCGGAATATCTGCGCCGCCTGTTCCTCAACAACGATCTGGCGACGGGCCGCTATGTCGTCGACGGCCGGGCGGTCGCGCTCAGCGACATCCGCACGCCCGTGTTCGCCGTCTCGACGGAACACGATCACGTCGCGCCGTGGCGCTCGGTGTTCAAGATTCACTTTCTGTCCGACGCCGATGTCACGTTCCTGCGCGTGTCGGGCGGGCACAACGTCGGGATCGTCGCCGATCCCGCGCAGAACCATCGCTCCTATCTCGTGCGCGACGATCCGCACGGCGAACCCTATGTCGATCCCGACGCGTGGTTGCAGATGGCCAGGCGCAAGAACGGCTCGTGGTGGCCGGAATGGGCCGCCTGGCTGGCCGCCCGTTCGAGCGCGCCCGTCGCGGCGCGGCCGTTGACGGACGGGCTTTGCGACGCGCCGGGAACTTACGTTCTGCAGGCGTGACGGCGCGCGCAAATGCCGCGCGCGCCTTTCCGAAATCCGTCACACGCGGCGTTTAAGGCATGACCGTCCCCGAGAACGGAGATCGTCATGCCGAAAATGAAAGCCGCCGTATTCGTCGAGCCCGGTCGCATCGTGCTCGACGAGAAGCCCGTGCCTGATGTCGGACCGCTCGATGCGCTCGTGCGTATCACCACGACCACCATCTGCGGCACGGACATTCACATTCTCAAGGGCGAATATCCTGTCGCCAGGGGCCTCACCATCGGCCACGAGCCGGTCGGCGTGATCGAAAAGCTCGGCTCCGCCGTGCAGGGCTTCCGCGAAGGTCAGCGCGTGATCGCCGGCGCCATCACGCCCTCAGGAACCAGCAACGCCTGCCTGTGCGGCCGCTGCTCGCAGGACGGGGCGGGCACGAAACACGGCTGGAAACCGCTCGGGGGCTGGCGCTTCGGCAATACGATCGACGGCGCGCAGGCCGAGTTTCTGTGGGTGCCGGACGCCGCCGCCAATCTCGCGCCCGTGCCGGACGGGCTGAGCGACGAACAGGTGCTGATGTGCCCGGACATCATGTCAACCGGCTTCGCCGGCGCCGAGAGCGGCGAGGTGCGCATCGGCGACGCCGTCGCCATCTTCGCGCAGGGGCCGATCGGCCTGTGCGCGACCGCCGGCGCGCGCCTGATGGGCGCCTCCACCATCATCGCCGTGGAACGACTGCCCGAACGCATCGCCATGTCGAAGAAGATGGGCGCCGACCATGTCGTCGATTTTTCGAAAGGCGACCCGGTCGATGAAATCCTGCGTCTGACCGACGGGCGCGGCGTGGACGTGGCGATCGAGGCGCTCGGCACGCAGGCGACGTTCGAGGCCGCGCTGCGCGTGCTGCGGCCGGGCGGAACATTGTCGAGCCTCGGGGTCTATTCCTCGGACCTGCGCATTCCGCTCGACGCCTTCCACGCCGGCCTCGGCGACAATCGCATCGTCACCTCGCTGTGCCCCGGCGGCAAGGAGCGCATGCGCCGGCTGATGGCGACCATCGAATCCGGCCGCGTCGACCTCGGCGCAATGGTCACGCACAGGTTCAAACTGGACGAGATCGAGGCGGCCTACGAACTGTTCGGCCACCAGCGCGACGGCGTGCTCAAGATCGCCATCACGCCGTGACGGCGCCCCTCATGACGAGGAGGCGAAGCTCATGGCGATCGCCCGAAGGGCGCGTCCCGAACCATGGGGGCGGCGCGAAAACGCCTACTCCAGTTCGGCGACGATCTGCCCTTCGGCGACGAGATCGCCCTCCGCCACGAGAATGCTGAGCAGCACGCCATCGCGCGGCGCGACGACGGGAATTTCCATCTTCATCGACTCGACGAGAAGGATCGGCGTGTCCGCCTCGATGCGCTCGCCCGGCGTCGCCACCAGTTTCCAGATCGTTCCGCCGACTTCCGCTTCGACTTTGGTCGCCATCCGATTTCCTCCGGGATTGTTTTGGCGAACGTTATGGGCCGGCCGGCCAAATGACAAGCCGAGGCGTCAGTCCCTCACCAGCGGCACGAAGGCGACGCCGCCGAGGTCTTCCTGCTCGAACTTTCCGGCTGCGCGCCGCGTGAGTTTCACGAGGCGCTGGGCGCCCGCGCCGACCGGCGCCACGAGCCGCCCGCCGACGGCGAGCTGGTCCTTGAGCGCGACCGGAATGTCCGCCGCCCCCGCCGTCACGAGAATGCAATCGTAGGGCGCTTCCGTCGGCCAGCCGAGCGAGCCGTCGCCGACATGCACGTCCACGTTCGTGGCGCCGAGCGCCGTCAGCCGCTGGCGCGCGCCCTCCGCAAGCGGCCGGTGGCGCTCGATGGTGACGACGCGACGCGCCAGCCGGCCGGCGACCGCCGCCGCATAACCGCAGCCGGCGCCGATTTCCAGAAGGTTGTCGCCGGGCTGCGGATCGGCCGCCGCCAGCATAAGCGCCACGATATAGGGTTGCGAAATGGTCTGGCCGCAGTCGATCGGCAGCGCGCAATCTTCGTAGGCGAAATCGGCGAGGTCGGGCGCGACGAACCGCTCGCGCGGGATTGCGCGCATCGCCTCCAGAACCCGCGCGTTGTCGACGCCCCGTCGCGCGATCTGGTCATCCACCATGGCCGCGCGGGCGGACGCGAAATCGGTCATGGAACCCTCGCCGCAAGATAAGCGCCCCCGCCCCGCCATTATGGCCGAGCGCGGGCGTCCGGTTCAATGCGGCGAATCGGAGCGGTCGCGGAAGTTCGCGGGACTGGAGCGCGTGAAGGGAAGCGAACCCAAAGCCCGCCGCACGCGGCGGGCGTGAAAA
>CALMZV010000053.1 GCA_937870755.1 uncultured Methylocystaceae bacterium | reverse complement strand
TCTCAATGGAAAAATCCGCGCCGCCCGGGTCAGTTCTCCGCGGAAATCAACACCATCCGCGATCGTCGATGCCTGCGCCAAGGCCTGGAACGATCTCCTCGCCGACAAGGGCCGCGTCGCCAGCCTCACCGCATATCCCTACCTCAAACAGGTCAGGACTTCATGAGGCTGGTATGAGGTGGTTCCCGTCCGGCGGGCAGTTCGCTAAGCTTGGGTCGACCTGAGAGAAGTGAGGATGTCCGGTGGCGGGGGCGCCCATGCCGGCGGCGAAGGAAGGTGATCGGATGCGCAGGTTCTTCGTCGTTGTCGTGGCGTCGGTCGCGCTGCTCGGTCATTGCGGCTTCGTGGCACGGAAAGCGTTCGGCTACGATTGGTCGACGGGAGCGATCTGCTTCTATGACGGGTCGGCGAAGCCGCAGTGTGGTGCGACGCTCGTCGCCGACAAGACGTCTCTCGCGAGAGTGCCGGTATCAACGGCATGGGCGGGACAGACCGTGCGGCGGCTCGGCTTCAAATCGCCCGGCGACGGCGGGGCGGCGGACTACCGCTGGTCGACGTCGGCGTGCACGATCAATTCCGGCGCCGGCGACGGGGCTCTGGTGAGGTGGTCCCCGTCCGGCGGGCAGTTCGCTAAGCTTGGGTCGACCTGAGAGAAGGACGATCCCGATGACGGGGAAGAGGAAGCGGTATTCGGCAGAGTTCAAGGCCAAGGTCGCGCTGGAGGCGATCCGTGGCGAAGCGACGGTGGCTCAGCTGACGGTGAAGTACGGCGTGCATCAGACGATGATCAACGCCTGGAAGAAGCAGGCGGTCGAGGGGATGGCCGATGTCTTCTCGGGCAAGTCGGAGGCCCTCGAGGCGGCCCGCGATGGCGAGGTTGAAAAGCTGCACGCGATGATCGGCCAACTCGTCGTGGAGCGGGATTTTTTGAAACGAGCCTCCGGACGCTGAGCGTCGGCCGGAGGCGCGAAATGATCGAACCCGACCACCCCAGGCTCACGATCCGACGGCAGTGCGAACTCGTCGGCATCAGTCGCTCGGCGTTCTACGCGCCGGCAGCGGCCGAGACACCGTTGAACCTGTCGCTGATGCGGCTGATCGACGAGCAGTTTCTGGAAACGCCGTGGTACGGCTCGCGACAGATGGCTCGTCATCTGCGTCGGCACGGCCATACGGTCGGCCGAAAGCGGATCCGGCGGCTGATGCGGAAGATGGGTTTGCAGGCGGTCTATCAACGGCCGAAGACGACCGTCCCGCATCCCGAGCACAAGAAATGGCCGTATCTGCTGCGCGGGCTCGACATCGTCAGGCCGAACCACGTCTGGTGCGCCGACATCACCTACATCCCGATGCGCCGCGGCTTCCTCTACCTCGTCGCCGTGATGGACTGGGCGAGCCGGCGGGTGCTGGCGTGGCGGCTGTCGAACACGATGGACGTCGACTTCTGCATCGCCGCGGTCGAGGAGGCCATGGCGAGACATGGGCGGCCAGAAATCTTCAACACGGACCAGGGCAGCCAGTTCACCAGCCCACGGTTCACGGAGGTTCTGACCGACGCAGGCGTTCGAATATCCATGGACGGGCGGGGCCGGTGGATGGACAACGTCTTCATCGAGCGGCTATGGCGGTCGATGAAGTACGAGTGCATCTACCTCCACGCCTACGAGACCGGCTCGGAAGCCCGTGCCGGCATCGGCCGGTGGATCGACTACTACAACTTCGACCGACCTCACTCGACGCACGGCGGGCGTACACCCGTCGAGGTCCACGAGGAGGCCGGCGACATCAGACTGGCGGCGTAACGGACCACAGGCCCAAGCTTACGAAGGCCGCCAATCTGTCCAGCCGGACGGGGCCACCTCAGCCCTTGGCCAGGATGCGGATGGTGGTGTCGTCGCCGTGAAGACGCTCGGCCGAGAGTACATGGCGCTCGATCAGGGGGAAGATCGGCATGAGGGCGGAGGTTCCGTGACCGACCTGATCGGCCAGCGTCGACAGTCCCAGGTCGATGCCTTCGCACTTGAAGCGCGCACTCTGGCGGTTGAGCGGCGTGTGCATGCCGAACTTGTCGAACAGGATGGTCGCCAGCAACTGCGGGCCGATGAAGCCGCGCGGCGTGGCGTGGAACGGCGCCGGCGGCTGGGTGATTGCCTCGCAATCGCGGCAGGTGAACTTCTCGCGTACCGTCTCGATCACCTTGAAGCGGCGCGGGATCTCCTCCAGCGTCTTGGTCACGTCCTCGCCGACCTTGGACAGCCGTGCCCCGCCGCAGCAGGCGCAGGTGGCCGGCGCCTCGACGACGACGCGCTCGCATTCGATGCCATCCGGCCAGGGCTTGCGCACCGGCCGCTTGCGGGTGAAGGCGCGCACGGACTGGGCCTTTGCCGCCGCCGCCTGCGCCGCGATCTCGTCCTCGCTCGCCGAAGTGACGAGATCCTCGAGCTCCAATTCCAACTGTTCGATCAGCCGCGCCGTGCGCTCGGAGCGCGGCCCGTAGAGTTCGCGCCGGAGCTTTTCGATCCGCAGCTCGAGATGGGCGATCTGCGCCTCGCGGTCCGACAACTTCGCCAGCGCGTTGGCCGCTTCCGCCCGAGCGTTCGCCGCCGCAGCCTGGGCGTTGACCGCCTCGGCCCGGGCGTTCGCCGCCGCGGCCTGGGCGTTGGTTGCCTCGGACCGGGCGTCGGTCGCCT
>CALMZV010000052.1 GCA_937870755.1 uncultured Methylocystaceae bacterium | reverse complement strand
TCCCGCTTCGAGGTCCGCGAGGCTGTCCTCCTCCGCCGCCGTCATCACTTTAGGCGTGAAGGTGGAAAGGTCATTGATCATCACCAGCACGTCGCCCGTGCGAAGCTGCGAGCTCAAGGCCGGTATGATAGCGCTCCAGTAATATTGATTCGCCAGCGTCCATGGATTATCGATTTTGACCTCCGGCACGGGCGCGGCGCCCCAAGACGAGGTTACGACGACTTTACCGGCGCCCTTCTCGTAAAGCGCCGAGTACATCTCGAATTCCGCAACACTGAACGAATTGCCGATAACGAGGAAGGTCGGTCCGACCTGCATCGGACCACCGAGAGAGCAAATGTCGGCGTCGATCTTTTTTCCGACCTCGTCGTTCGACGAGAGGACGCAGGGACGCGCGCGCCAGATGACTTTTCCAGCGTAGGATTTATCGTCGAACAGGGTCAGCACGCCTTTCGCGGCCATTTCCACGGGCGAACCGGCGTAAAGCGCTCCCTTGAACGTCGTGATCAGTTTGTTCATCGCAAAGGCCGAGGCGGCGAGCGCCGTCAACCCGCAGGCGATCGTCAGGAGTTTGTAGGTCGACCACTGCGCGCGCCGCAGAGGGCGCTCGATGAAAGCGTAGCTGGCCGTTCCGAGCAGGAGGATCGCCGCAATCTGGAACGGCACCGTGCGCCAGTCGATCCCGATCGTCCACCGGCTAACGGAGAGAACGGTCCAGTGCCAGAGATATAGTGAATATGACGCGAGACCGACGAAAAGCGCCCATTTGTTGGTCAGCAAGTGATACAGGCCGCCCGGCGGCCGACTTGTCCGGATTAGCGTAGCAGAGGCGATAACCACTAGCGGCATCGTTACTGCCTGCCGATCGGCAGACGCGCAAAAGGTACCGACAAGCAGCGCGACCGAGAGCCATGATAGAGCATCGGCGTGCCGGTCGAGCTCCGCGGTGATCCACGTGGGCGCAATAGCGGCAAGGCATCCGGCACTCAATTCGAAAAAGCGTGGCGGCATTAGGAAATAGGCAGCGTCGGGCATGACGCTATTCAGCCATGTGAAGGAGACGACAGAGAGGAGCGTCAAGACGCAGAGCATGGAAAGGAGTGTCTTGCGCTTGTCCGCCCTCCGGGGAAAGCGTCCCGCGAGCCACAGCAAGGGAGGAAACAGCACATAAAACTGTTCCTCCACGCCAAGAGACCAAGTGTGCGTGAACAGGTTCAGCTTTGCCGACAGGCCGAAATAGTCGAGAGCCTCTGTGAAGAAATAGATATTCGAGACGCCCAAAAGGGCGAAGAAGCCGGCATGCATCGAGTGGGAGAAGCCAGCGGAATCCGGATTGATGAAAACCGCCCCAAGCAGTGCCGTCACGAGGACGCAGAGCACTAGCGCTGGCAGGAGGCGCTTGATCCTCCGTGAATAGAAATCGACGAGCAGGGCGGGGAATCTTTCGTGATCGCGGTCGATGAGGGATGTTGTGATGACGAAGCCAGAAATCACGAAGAACATGTCGACCCCGAGGAAGCCCCCGGGAAGAAATACGGCGTCGAAGTGATTAACGATGACGGCTAGAACGGCGATCGCGCGCATCCCGTCGATATCCGGCCTGTAACGTCCAACGGACGCGCCCGAACCCGGCGCGCCGTATGCGATGGAATGGCCGAACTTGCTAACCGATTCTGTTGACATCCGCGATCCTGCTCTCTCATCGTGCTCGGGACGCCGATCTCTAGCACAGAAGAGCGAGATGCCGGGCTATGCAATATGGCGGGACAGCTGGAGCACAGCAGGATGGGCCGTTGTTTCACCGGTTGCTTGATCGGCGTGATTGTAGAGAATATCATTCTTAAGGCTCCGCTCTGGGGTCATCCTGTTTGGAAAGGGAAGCGCGATCTCGCGCAGCCCTAGAAGCATCGAAAAGGGAGCCGCATTCGATGGAGGAGCTTATTTGGGTGGCCGGGCACCGCGGCATGGTCGGCTCCGCGATCACCCGTCTACTCGAATCGCAGGGCCGGAAGGTCATTACGGTCGACCGTTCTGTGCTGGATCTGCGGCGGCAGCCCGAGGTGGAGTTCTGGCTCCGGGCCAATCAACCGACCGCGATTATCTTTGCGGCTGCGAAGGTCGGCGGTATTCTCGCCAACAGTACCTATCCTGCGGATTTCATTTACGATAATCTCACGATCCAGACCAACATCATCCACGGCGCGCACAAGGCGGGCGTAGATCGACTGGTGTTTCTTGGCTCCTCCTGCATCTATCCGAAATTGGCGCCGCAGCCGATCTCCGAAACCGCACTGATGACGGGACCGCTCGAGCCGACGAACCAGTGGTACGCGATCGCCAAGATCGCGGGAATCATGAGCTGCCAAGCCTATCGTCAGCAGCACGGCCGCCGATACATTTCGGTCATGCCGTGCAATCTTTACGGCCCGAACGACAATTTCGATTTAGAGACGAGCCATGTGATCCCCGCGCTGATGCGCAAATTTCACCGGGCGAAGCGCGAGGGAGCGTCTGAGGTCGTCGTTTGGGGCACGGGAACGCCGCTACGCGAATTTCTCCATGTCGACGATCTCGCGAGGGGCGTCGTCTTCTGTCTCGACAACTACGACGAATACGAGCATATCAATTGCGGCGCGGGGTTTGACGTGACGATCCGGGAAATCGCGGAGACCATCGCCGGCGTCGCGAGCTTTAAGGGCGCATTGACCTTTGACACGACGAAACCCGACGGCACGCCGCGCAAAATCATGGACTCGAGCCGCATTCGCGCGCTGGGCTGGAAGCCGGAGATTTCGCTCGAAGAGGGACTGAAATCCGCTTATGGCTGGTATTTGGAGAATGTTGCACAGGCGCCGCGGTAGGCGATCCTCGCCCCATCAGTCCGGCTCGAAGGCGTAGGGCATGTTGACGCTGAACCAAGCGTCAATCTTGTCGCGTGGACCGTAGGTTAGCGCCAGACGATACAATTCCTTGGAGGTCTTGCGGTCGTCGGAGCCTGATAGCCCACCGCTAGTATAAACGCCGATGACGCTGTCGCAATGCGCGAACCGGCGGCCTCGCTTTTTGGCCTCATAGAGAAAGGCGTGGTCGGCCGCGATGCGATACGCCGGATCGAACGGCTGGTCACGCAGCAGCTGGCTTCGGATGAATACCGCCTGTCCGCAGGGGATTCCAGCGAGCCATCGCCAGCTGATGTCGCCAGACCGCAGAGCCTTCCAGGTTTCGTCGAAGCTCGCACCCTTGTGAAGACATTCGACGCCGCTCGCCTCGACATAGACGTGATGGCCGACCACCACGTCGGCATCGCGCATGTCCGGATCCTCGAAGGCCTCCGAGATCGCGGATTTGTAAGGAAAGAAATCGCCGGCGTTCATGAAGATCAGGAATCGGCCGCAGGCGAGGCGGGCGGCCTTGTTCATGCCGTCGTAGGGGCCTTTGTCCGGAGCGCTGATCCAATAGTCGAGAAGTGCGTCGCGCGCGGCGATTTCGTCGCGGGTGCCATCGGTTGAGGCACCATCGACCGCGATGACTTCGAGATTAGCGTAATCTTGGGCGAGCACGGACGTGAGCGTCGGCGCGAAACGCTCCCGCGCATTCCGCACAACGATGGCGACTGTGATGAGCGGCACGCCAAGTCGATCCTCTCGGAGGTCGCCAATCAACCGCTTACCGCCTTCCATCGCCTGCTCAGGCGGCATGCCGGCCCCGGCGGGTGCAGCCGGCCACTCGACCTGTGCGGTGGTCCGGCGCTCCAGCGGCCGCCCCGCGACAAAGGCTCGTAGCCGGCCCTGATCCGCCTCGAAGCGCCGACGGGACCGCCAAGTTACCCGGCGGGCCATGACGCCGATAGCGGGGCCGCGTTCCGGGGGCGGCGCGAGGCTCCCGCTCGTCAGGAGACCTGACACGCCGTGGGTGATGAATTGCCCGAAGAGTTGTCGATCCGGCCCATAGACGACGTAGCTTCGCGTCATCGCCTCCAGAAAATCACCATTCAATCCGCCCGCTCTCGGCGATCCAACATAGACGGCGCCGGGCTGCGCCGCCTCGGTGGCTGCGGCCCGGATGACGCCCGACGGACGATACGGCCGTCCAGTGAGGCCAAGGAGCGTCCCCAGCCATAGCGGCTTCGAAAGCAGGTAAGAAAGATCCTGCAACGCCGTGCGTCTTTCTGCGCCGAGCCCCTTTTCGAGGAAACGGCCTTGGCGTAAAGGCTTGTCGTCTCCGACGGCGGCAGGAGCCCAATCGAAAAAGGCGGCGTCGACGCCGAGACGGCGTAGTTTCGAATAGGTCTCGAACGAGAAGCTCGCGACTCGTACGGCGCGTAGCCGATCCCCGAGTTTTTCGTCGAGAGTCTCCGCGCCGTCCAGCACCAGCGTCAGTCTTTTGCCGAGAATCGGCGCGAGAAAGCTGGCGAGCCGCGGCAAGCCGACGAGTAGTATGGGCCGGAAAGATCCGCCCGCGCGAGATTCTGTCTCGACCAGCGCGCGCTGGAGGTCGGAAACGAACACCGAGCCCCGAAACCGCGGCATGAAGAGTATTATCGGGCGCACCTGTCATTCCCCGATCGAAGATCCGACGCAAAATGTCAGCAGTTATGCCGGGGTAAGCAGTAGGCCACCGAACTTTCAGCCGTCAACCCGTCAATCCGGTTGCGGTGGCCGGGCTCGACGGCCGGGACGGGGCGGGATATTCAAGTTCGCGACGAATTTAGCAGCGTTCGAAGGCAAAGGGAAAATGACCCACGCACCGAAGATCCCTCTATTTACGTCCATTCCGCCCCGCGTGCGACGCCTCGTGAATGGCCGCGATTATGGCGCCGCCTGGCAGGTGGCCTGCATTGAGTCTTGGCGACGGAGCGGGTTCCGCGTCATCAGCCTCAACGGCGGTGCCGAACTCATCAACCTTCGTCGCTCCTATCCGGTGGGCGTTGATTTCATAGAGCTTCCGCCGGACGTTGAACGCCCGCGAATCGTCGATTTTCTCGACGCGGCGAAAGAAAGCGGCGCGGCGACGGCCGGCGTCGTCAACGCGGATTGTCTGATGATCCCGCTGACGGGATTCGCGGAGCGCCTTTCGGAAAATCTGAAAAACATAGCTATCGTTGAGCGGATCAATATTGATCACAAAACCCTGCGTCCTACCGGCCAGCATTGTTACGGTTTCGACGCCTTCTTTTTCCCCATCGGCGCGCTCGGGGCCCTGAAACGGGACGAGAGCTGGCGCATCGGAGACACATGGTGGGATTACTGGCTGCCGATCGCCTTTCATCTCGGAGGCGTCGAACTGCGGACCTTGCCGGCGCCGATGCTAGTGCATCTCGATCATGAACTCGCATGGAATAAGGTGAGCTGGATCGAAAAATGTCGCCGATTGCTTGACTATGTACGCAACGGCGGGCGCACGCCGAATGATCTCGAGCTCGCGGCGGCTTTCGAGGCCATGTCGCTGGAGCCCGAGGAGCTGGAGGTCTATGGGTTCAGTCAACGGATTTTCGCCTGGCTACGGGCGCGGGAGCCGCTGTGGCAGCCGGAGGCGGGCTCGATAGAGGAATTGTGCGTCGCCGTTCTGAATGCGCTCGCCACGCCGGCTCAACCGACTGCCGAGACGGCGGTGGGTTGTGAAAATTCCTTGCGGCGCGCATTGAGCTGGCTCGCCTTGAGCCGGCGTGGCTGAGGGAGCCCCCCCCCTCCCCCGCGCATGTCCTCCCCGCCAAACTCGGTGCTTGGACTGCCGCTTGCTATCAGCTAAAGTAAAGTGTGGTTCCGCGTGGCGAGCCTTTCCCCGCGGCCTCCCGGATTACAACTCGGGCATAATGACATTTGGGCAATGTAGCCGGAGCATAAATGCTGGACGGATTGAAACGATGGCGCGCTATCGCGCAGGGCGCGTGGGATTACTATTGGCATCCGGATTTGCGGGATCCCTGGGGCGGCCCGTTCAACAACCAGAGCGCTCGAAAGTCGTTGTTTCTGTCCCTCGTGGAGAGATTCCGCCCTAGGGCAATCGTCGAAACCGGCGCCTATCGCGGTTCGACGACCGAATTTTTCGCCCAGACCGGATTACCGGTCTTCAGCGCGGAACTAGACCTCCACGCCTATGGCTTCTCGCTCATGCGACTGCGTCACCGCGGCGATGTGAAAATAATGAACGGAGACAGCCGGGCGGTGCTTCGCGAACTTCTGGACGACACCATGTGGGCGGATCGTGGATCCGTTACTTTCTTCTATCTCGACGCGCACTGGGGCGAGGATTTGCCGCTTGCGGAGGAGATCGACATCATTTTTTCGCGCTGCCCCGACGCGCTGGTCATGGTCGATGATTTCGCAGTGCCGGACGACGACGGCTATGGCTACGACGATTACGGTGCGGGCAAAGCCCTAGACGCGGAATATATTGCGCCCGCCCTTCAGGCGCACGCTCTGTCCGCCTTTTATCCATCGACGCCATCGAGCGAGGAATCAGGAGCGCTGCGCGGCTGCGTCGTGCTCGCCAAAGCGGCCGAGCATGGCGCGAAACTATCCTCGTTGCCATTGCTTCGAGCGGCGGTTAAGCTATGACGGCTCGCTAAGGACGCACAGCGCGCAAGCTGATCCGGAGTAAAACCGGTATGGCGCATAGCTTAATCATGACGAAGGGATCCAATTGCTTCTCGATCATAAATCAGACGTCTATTCGCAGTCTGGCGAGGACGGCATCATAGAAGCGATCCTGTCGAGGATCGGCGATCGAGATAGCTGGTGCGTCGAGTTTGGCGCCTGGGACGGCCAGCATCTCAGCAATACACGTAATCTGATCGAGGCGCAGAATTACAGGGCTGTCTTGATCGAAGGTGATGCGTCGCGATTTGCCGCTCTCGAAAAATACTACGAGGGCAATAACCGGATTTTCCCGCTGAACGCCTTCGTCGGTTTCGACGAGGCAAACGGCCTCGACGCTCTGCTTCGTGAGACGCCGATACCCGCGGATTTCGATTTTCTGTCCATCGATATCGACGGTAATGATTATCATTGCTGGAACGCGGCCCGGCAATATCGCCCGAAACTCGTCGTGATCGAGTTCAATCCGACAATACCGACGGAATGCCATTTCGTTCAGCAGCCAGATCCCCACGTTAACCAGGGATCGAGCTTGTCCGCCCTCACGGCGCTAGCGACGGCCAAGGGCTATAAACTGGCGTGCGTCCTTCAGTTCAACGCCTTTTTTGTGCGGAACGATCTTTTTTCACGTCTGGAGATCGCCGATAATTCTCCTTTCGTACTAAGGCGCGATACAAGTCAGTTGACCTTCCTGTTCCAGGGGTTCGACGGAACAATTTTCCTGCATGGGAATAGGCGGATGCCTTGGCATGATCTCGATATAGAATTTTATGACGTTCAGGCGCTTCCGGCTCCGCTTCGGAAGTTCCCGTCGGCATATTCGCCTTTCGAAGCCGGTCTGTTTAGGGTGTTCAAAAAATGGCGGGCGTTAAGGAAAAGGTGGGCGAGGCAATGACACCGTAGGAAGCCCGCCCAGCTCAGACGCGGGACGATGATAGTCGTCCTCACAGCTCAGAATAGAGCCACTGGACCTTGGAGGCGACATGTTCGAAGCTTTGAGAAAGAAATTGTCGCCCCTCTGGATGCGCCAGCCAGAAGCTACGGTGGTGAAGGGGGACCGCTTCCTCAGCGCCTGCAAGGGCGTTCTGCATGTCGGCGCAAATTCCGGTCAGGAACGCGAAACCTACGCCCGGCTTGGTCTGCCTGTTGTGTGGGTCGAGGCGCTTCCAGGCGTTTTCGATGAGCTGAAGATTAACATAGCGCGTTATCCCGACCAGATGGCCATTCGCGCGCTGCTCGCCGATCGCGACGGGCAAAAATTTATTTTCCGCGTCGCGAACAACAACGGCGCTTCGTCGTCGATCCTCGAGCTGAAATATCACAAGGATATCTGGCCCGAGGTCGAATACGTCGACGAAATCGAGATGGAGTCTGTGACGCTAGGAACTGCGCTCGCGTCTCACGGCGTCGACCCTTCCGCCTATGACGCCCTCGTGATGGATACGCAAGGCTCCGAACTGATGATCCTGCAGGGCTCGGGGGAGCTTCTCGATCGCTTCGAGTACATCAAGACCGAGGCGGCCGATTTCGAAGCCTACGAAAATTGCGCGACTGTCGCCTCCCTAGCCGACTTTCTCGGCGCGCACGGCTTCTGCCTGGTGCGGCAGGACAAATTCGCGGTGCATCCCAGTCTGGGCAGCTATTTCGATATCCTGTTCGAGCGTCGACGCGGAACGACCGCCGAGGCTGGCGCAGCGCCGAAGTGGCCATGATCTCCGGGAAGAAATCTGACGAAGCCATCGCAGCCCATCTGCGCGCGTTGAATGAACGAGAGCTGGTCGATGAGATCGGCGCGACGCCATTCGCACGAGCATATAAACGCGCAAGAAATCTCGTCGTGCTGCGCGTAAACGAGTTGTATTGGACGATTTCGCGTTCGCTGAGAAACGCGCAGGCCCGGCTTTTTCCCGATTATCTGGCGCGAAAAAACAAGCTGCCGCCATGGCGGACGTCCGACCGGCCGGGCGTATCTACCGAGGGCCGGCCGTTATCCAAACCGCGCCTGCTGCTCGACATGACGAGCACCTTGCGGTCCGGCAAGGGGTCGGGCATTCAACGCGTCGTGCGCGAGATCGCGCGCCATGCGTGGGAAGTCGGCGCGGGGGTTCCAGTCGCGATCCACAATGGCAGACTGTTTTCCTATTACCCGCATCCCGACGTTCCCGATGTAGTCGAGGTGGCTGACGGTGATATCTTCCTGATGCTCGACGCGAGCTGGAACCACACAGAAGAATATCTCCCCATCATCGAGGAGGTGAAAGCGAGGGGCGGCCGCACTGTCGTCTGTCTCTACGATATCCTGCCGCTGCTGTATCCGAACGCCTTCATGGGTGATTTGAGCGCGCGGTTCCGAATCTGGCTCGATTGCATCGTCCTGAAAAGCGACGGCGTCGTAGCGGATTCGCGCGCCGCGGCGGAAAGCTTGCGCGACTATCTTTTCGCGAATGATCTTTTGGTCCCGAGATTTCCGATCGGCTGGTGGCGGCTCGGCGCCGACTTCATGCCGATGATGACGGGTAAGCCATCCGACCAAGCGGAGCGCATCGCTTCTGACGCCAAACCGTATTTCCTCGGCGTCGGCACGGTCGAGCCGCGCAAGGGCTATCCTATCGTACTGGAGGCGCTGGAGCGTCTATGGGGCGAGGGGTTCGATTTCGCTTATGTCATCGTCGGCGGGCACGGCTGGGGCATGCGCCATTTCGAGAAGCGCTTGCTCCGCCATCCGGAGTTTGGGCGCCGTCTCTTCTGGCTTCGGCGCGCCAGCGACGCTGATCTCGCGCTGCTCTATACTCACGCACGGTCGCTCGTTCTCGCCTCCGTCGCGGAGGGCTTCGGCCTTCCTATTGTCGAGGCCGCGAATTACGGCGCGCCTGTCATCGCAACCGATATTCCGGTTTTTCATGAGGTCGCCGGCGATAGCGCGCGCTATTTCACCTTGCTAGACGCCAACGATCTCACCGTGCAGATGCGTTCCGCGCTCACTGAAAAACCAGCCGCTCCAGTCATTGCGCGCACGAGCTGGCGGGAGTCCGCGCAACAACTTGTCGCTATCGTGCGCGATAATGGCTTCCAGACTCGGATGGAATGAGACGCGCGCCTCGTTCGGCCAAGCGTTTGAATTGCCGTCGAGAGTACGCTGACCGGAATTGATAATCCGGAACTGCTTCGCGCTTCTCATATAAAGCCATGGGCAAAATGTGACGATGATGCAGACCGCCTCGATGTGCACAATGGTTTGTTGCTTTCCGCGCTTTGGGATGCCGCCTTCGATTGCGGGCTCGTGGGCTTCAATGACGATGGAACACCGATTTTTTCACCGAGACTGTCTTTTTCTGCGCGACACGAATTACGATGCGACGCTCCAATAAAACTGACCGAACGGCATCATGCTCAGTTTGCGTGGCATCGTGTTGGGTTTTCGTAAACGCCCCCCCATAGGCTTTGCAGTTCGCAATTGTATCATTAGCTCGCGCGCCCCTTCGCCGTCACCATAATCTTGCAAATAATCTGCATCCCCCAGCCAGACGACGGCGAAGATTGGCGCCAGATCGCCTGAGATGAGCCCCCTTCATGGATTGCGCTGCGCCACTCCGGAACGATATAGGCGGCGCCTGTCGCGACGGCCTCAACTTACTCACCAGTCGGTTAATAAGACGACATTCACTTGATTTATTCCTGAGGTCATGATTCATTGAAACATGAAGCGCGACGGACGAAAGCTCGATCATCAGACGTTGGAAACCATTCGGTTCATGGCGGTTGAACGGGTTCGTGAAGGTGAGTCGCCATCTGCGGTTATCGCGTCTTATGGTTTCAGCCGCACAACGATTTACAAATGGCTCGGCGTCGCATCGAAGCCTGGTGTTGGAGTTCGAGGTCTTGCGTCACGTTCGACGCCTGGGCGGCCGCGGCGCCTGACACCACGTCAGGAACAGCAGGTCTTTCGTTGGATCAACGGTAATGACCCACGTCAATATGGGTTGGATTTCGGCCTATGGACGCGAAAAGTGGTGGCTGACCTGATCCAGCGGAAATTCGACATTCGATTCGGTTTAACAGCGGTGGGAGAACTCCTCGCGAAGCTCAATCTTACACCGCAAAAGCCGCTGCAACGAGCATATCAACGCGATCCTGAGGCAATTGAGAAATGGCGGCGCGAAACTTATCCGGGCATTGCTCGCGAGGCTGATGTACAAGGCGGTGAGGTGTTTTTCTGGGATGAGTCGGGTTTTCGCGCCGACGCTGTGCATGGACGAACATGGGGCCTTAAAGGACAGACGCCAGTTGTCGAACGGCCAGGCCAGCGGCAATCAGTTAGCGCTGCTTCTGCGGTGAATGCCAAAGGGGCGTTTTGGTATTGCACTTATGAGGGCGGCCTCACAGGTGAACTCTTTATTGAACTGCTACGCAAGATGATGCGTCATCGATCGAAGCCGATTCATTTAGTGATTGACAGTCTGCCAGCGCACAAAACAACCGCGGTCAAACGTTATGTTGAATCGACAAAGGGGCGCCTTACACTGCACTTCCTGCCGGGCTATGCGCCGGAGTTGAACCCGGACGAGCTTGTTTGGAGCCATGTAAAGCGCACTGGAGTTTCGAGGACACCGCTTCGCAAGGGAGAGAGCTTGTTAGAAAAGATCGAAGCGCAGCTCGACGAAATAAAGAAAGCTCCCAAGCTTGTGCGTTCTTTCTTCAGAGCACCAAGTGTCGCCTATATTAGCGACTGGTGAGTAAAGTCGATTTTTCTTTATGCGCAGGGGATTTTTAAGTGTGGCTTTGCTAACTGTTTTCCTTATCAGATGATTGAAGGTCACACATCGTCACCCACCCCCCATCCCTCGAATAACTATGCGTCGCCTCAGACACGCGATACTCTCTGTTTATACCGGCGCGCAGGCCAGCGATACGACAGAGCCCCTGCGCCTGCGCTTCCGGATCACCATCGATCGTGATCTGCCCACCGCCCTTGCCACGCTCAGCTTCCTTGGCATTGCTTTCGGCCCGGTCCCTGGCGCGGCCCTGGTCGGCGAATTTCCGCGTGTCGATCAGCGGCACGCGCGCAGTTTCGTCACTGATCTGGACCGTCTCCTCTTTCCACTTCGCTTCTTTGTTGTCATACCAGCGCACGACGGAGCGATTGTAGCGGGGTCGATTCTGCGTGGGGCGGATCTGCCAGTCGATGATATTAACGCCATAAATCGCCTGAACGGTCGGCAGTAGTTGTCCGCTCACGGAATCGTTCGAGTTGCGTAGAATGAAAACGGCGTCCTTCCCTCGGATCTTGAATGTCGCGCCGAGCTCCGACGCGATGCGCGTGCCCCACGACATGAATGACTCGTTCTGCATCGCCCAGTAGTCACGCTTCTTTTGGACAATGTCACCGGACACTTTGACGTTCAGGCCAGCGAGCTTGCCGAATTCCTTGGCCGCTTCCTCGAACGTTGCAGCGTCCTTGTGTTTTGTCTTTTTCTCTTTCGACTTATCCTTCATGTCCGTAGCGCGGGCGGTGATGTTAATGACCGTGCCGCCGCCGCGCGAGCCCTGGCTTTCTGGTTCGTCGGTCTTGCCCCTGAAGGTCACTGCGCCGCCGCCGTCGCTCCACTGCAGCCTCACCTCGATATCGGCGTCGTCCCGCGGCATTTGCAGTTGACCGGCGCTGTCATCCAGAGAGATTTCGCAGGTGTCGCTCTCGCCGCCGTCGGTCAGCTTGATATGCAGGCGATTCAGATAGGGCTCGAAATTACTGGTGACGTCCCGCCCGTCGACGGAGATGGAGTAAATGGTGCGACGCATGGGAATCAATCGTAAAGGGCGACGACCTGGACTGCCGTGCGGCCGCGGGGCTCGGGCGCGGGCGTCTGCACATCGATCACAATGCCGACCGGAAGGAACGCACCGATCTTTGCGAGTCCCGGATTTCGCCTCAGCGTGTCCTCGACAAGCCCGGGCACCTCGCGGCGGAACCGCCGCCAGAACAACAGGTCGAGGGTCGTGTATTCCGCGACGACGGTCATCTTCTCGATCATGAACCTCACCCGAACAGGCCGGCGATTGTCGCAATCATGCCGGCGGCGGAGGCGCGGAGTGGCGTTTTAACGAGCTCCACTTCGAGCTCGATCACCCTTCCGACGCCCGCGACATTAAGGAAGCTATGTTTGTCGGTGACCTGCTCGATCAGATACCAGCCGAGCACTTCGCCATCTCCGCGGATCAGCAGTTGCGGCTCGCCGGTTCGCGCCAGCCCCTGCAAGTCGCCAATGCCGGCGACGCCGCCGAGCCTCTGCGGAAACAGGCGCCCGGAGAGTTTTAAACGATCATCCGCCTCGCCGGTAAACTCCCGCGGCCGCATGACGCCGACGATGTCCTTGGCGGCATAGTCCGCTCCCACCTGTCGCTCGACCGCCTCGACGTTCACCGGAAAGATGTCGAAAGTGAAGGCACCAAGCTGGTAAAGGATCGCCATCAGGTCCGGCCCGGAATGGAGGGAACGACATAGTTGCTGCGCGCCGCGCTGGCCGCCGAGCCGATGGCCGCCGCCGCCCGTGACGCCTGCGCCGCCGCGCTCGCGGCGGCGTTCCCCGCGGCGGCGGCTTGTGCGCCGATGCCGAAGAGAAGCGACCGCAGCTCATTTGCCTTGGTGATGGCGACGTCGATCGAGGCGGTGTTGACGGTGGGCGACGCCGTCATGTTGAGGCTTTCGACGACGGCGTGAGCGCCCTCGGCGCTTCCCTTCACGGCTTCGACCGAGGACGCATCCACACGCGGCGTGACCGTCGTGTTCAGGGATTGCAGGGCCGTGCCGGCGATATCGATCGCCGCCTTCGCCGCGTTGAGCGAGGAGAGGTCCAGCGACGGCGCGCCCTGCATACGCTGGAAGGCCGGCAGATAGTTCGCGCTGACGCCGCCCGTGACGCCCATGGGGCCCGCCTGCTGAGTTGCCGCCCAAGACGGGCCGCCCTTCGCCTTGCCGGCGCGCAACGCGCCCGACAGGCCGAGAAAGGACGCCGGCGGCGGCGCTTTCGGCTTTTTCTGCAAGCCAAGGCGCGCCTCGTAATTCGCGAGCGAGCCGGGAGCCATCGACGGCCCCTTCGCATGCATCCAGTCCTCGACCGTCCGAATGGTCGTATCGATCGCCTTGTTGATCCCGGGCAGTGCCCAACGGCCGAGGGCGTCGCCTACTTCGGATGCAAGCGCCTTGATGCGTTCGAGGTGGTTCGCAGTCGTTTCCAGCTGGAGGTTCAGCGCCTGATCCGACGAGCCCCTCCATTTCGCTGTGTCCATCAGGTTGCGGAGATTCTTGACGATCTCCGGCAACGCCTGACCAGACCGCGCGGCCTCGTCCCACCATTCCCGCCCGAACAGGCTCTGGCCAATGCGCGCTTTCTCCGGGCTCCTGTCGAGCGCCTCGAGCAGTTTGAGGATGGTGGGCGTCGCGGTTGCGTCGGACTTCATGCCCGCCTGAACCTCCTTCAGGGAGAGCCCGAGCTCCTCGAGGTTCTTCGCTGCCTCCTTCCCGTCGAAGGTGCGCAGCTTCGAGGAGAAGGCGTTCCAGAACCGCGACGCCACCTCCGGCTGCATGCCGATGGAGTTCAGGGCCGTCGTCACCGCAAGGGTGGTGTCGAGCGGAACGTTCGCCGCCTTTGCCGCGGCGGCGGATCGGCCGAACATCTCGACGATGTCGCGCTCGGCCGAAGCGCCCGTGTCGCCGAGCATATTGACCTTGTCGACAAAGTCCCCGAGTTCGACGTTCGACCAGCCGGTGGCCGCCCTAATCTCGGCGAGCTTCTGCGCCATCTCGCGGGCCGGCACGTCGAAGGCGATCGCGCCCTTGGTCGTGAGATCCATAAAGCCGGCGAGGTCTTTAAACTCGACGCCGGCCTGTCCGGCCTGCGCCACGAGTCCGGCGACTTCCTCGCGCGCAATGCCGATCCGCCGCGCGGCTCCGTTGATCATGGTCTCGACGTCGGCGAAGCTGGCGCCCGCGTCGAGATTAACCTTCTTGCGGACCTCGGCCATCGCCTTGTCGAAGTCGATCGCCTTTTTGACGCTGTAGGCCGTCGCGCCGCCGACCGCCATGCCGCCGAGCGCGCTGACGCCCAGACCCATGGCCGTGCCGGCCGCGCCTGGCAGGGCAAACGAAGCAAAGTCTGACGCCGCGCCGCCCATGGCTCCGAACCGGCCGCCGCGCGCCGCCGCCATGCCGATCGACTTGCCAAAAGCCAGCTGCTCGCGCTTGGCGGCACGAATGGAGGCGATCGTCTGCCGCTCCCACGCGCGCATCTGCGATGCGCCCTTTGCCGCCCAGTCCGCGCCCATGGCCTGTTTTGAGGCGCGGGCGTAAAGCAGCCATTCCTTGCGCACGTCGCGAAGTTCGCCGGCCGTCAGCTTCAGAGTGGCGAGCTGGCGCCGGAACGGATCGGAGCCGGCGCTCCTGCCCATGCCCCTGGCGACGGCCTCGGCGGCCTTCCCGGCGTCTTTCAACGCCTGCGCCACAGAGCGGGCGGGCTTGCTGACATCATCGATCAGCTTGATGGTGAGGGAACTCGTCAGATTGGCCATGTCACCCGCTCAGCCTTCGCGCGACCTGAAGTTCGGCCAGAAAGTCATCCCAGAACATCGCGTCGAGCTCGGCGCGCGTCCCGCCCAGAGCTTTCAGGATGAAGCCGCGGTAGTCGCGCCAATGTCCGGGCCAGTATCTTGCGCCGCCAGTCCCCGGAACCGGCGGGGCAAAAAATTTTCGGCGGCCTCGTCGAGCGCGAGTCGGTCGTCATCGTCGAGGGCGTCCATCACCGCGTCGGGGACCGGCTCGCCGTGCTCGTCGCGAAAGAGCGGCAGGCGGACCTTCGCGTCCGGATTGCGCGTGAGCAGCTGTTCGATCTCGCTTTGAAACATCGAAACATCTCCCGCTGTCATTCGAATCAGCGTAATCGAATGATAGTCTTTCCCGTCACATGATAACGGCCATGCAAGCTCGACCGTTCTGGAACGAAGATGATCTGTGAGAAAGCGCACAGCGGCGCGATCTGTTTCTGGCATGATGTGGCGCTTTCGTTTCGGAGAAGAAAAATGGCGATAGCAACTGGCTTCCCGGTCCAATTGACGCGCTATTTTTTGCAGGCGGGTCTCGTTTTCTTCGCGGCTCTTCCGTCAATTCTCGGACTGATCGTTTTTCTGGTAACGCTCTGACAGGAATTACACGATCCGCAGCATGGCGTTGATCTCCGCCAGCTGGTTCATGCCATTCACGCGCCACACCGAGCCAAACCAGTCGTAGTAATAGACCTCGGCCTTGTTCTCCCACAGCTCATAGTGGGTGATCTCCGCGATCCTGTGGTCCTGCTCGATGAGCTCGCCGCGTTTGAATTCGCTCTCGCCAACCTCAACAAGCCGGCCGAAGACGACGACCTTGCGCTCAATGAGCCGGCCGCCATTCTTGTCGCGCAGCGCGCCATAGATGGTGTAGGGCCGCACGCCATTGGCGCCGAGCCCGAACAGCGCCTTGGTCTGGGCGTCGGCGCCGACGAGCTTGAAGGTCACTTCCGGCGGCTCGAAGCCAAGGCCGCCGATGGTGATGGCGCCGATAGCGCCGCCGGGATGATGCTCCTGGGTCTTTTCTTTCGGCTGCCAGAGCTGGATGTTCTGCAGCGTCAGGTGCTTCGAGTTCGTGGGGGAGTCGTCGCCGGCGAACAGGTTCGCCGCCTCCCAGATGATGACGGACGCGGCCATGGGGCGTTTCCTTTACTGGAGATATTGAGCGGGCAGCGTTGCGGCCTGCGCCACGAGCGCGCCCAGTTCCGCGACGAGGGCCTCGTAATTGGGCCGCGAATCGATCGTCACTTGCGTGATCGGCGCGGGCTCTTCGGTCGCGAAGAACGCCCGGAACTTGCCCTGTCTCAGGTCGTTGGGACTGTTTTTGTTTGCTTCGAACCCGACCTTGAAGCCAACCGAACACTGGTTCTGGATCAGGTTCTGTCCGATCGCGACCATGTCGTTGAGGACGGCCTGCACGCCATGCGGCGTAATGTTTTCGACGCCGAGCCGCAGGCGGATGGATTTGAGCAAAGCGAGATGCGCCCAGTCGCGACCGCGGGTCTTGTTATACATCCACCAGAGTGGATCGGTGTCGGCGTTCCAAACGCCCGCAAAAACGAACCCATTCGAAGCGATCGCCGTTTCGACGCCAACCTCGCCGCGCTCGATGACGCCGATATGAGTCGCGAGCAATTCCTGACCCGTGGTCGCGCCGTCGATGAGCGAGAAGGGATAATAGTTCTTCAGGCCGATCGTTCCTTGCACCTGCTGGCCCGAGACCGACCAGAAGGGATAGCCGCCGTGCCGGAAATCCACCCGCACGAACAGGCCGAGCACGGCGGCGACGCCGTCTTCGAGCCGTGTGGACTGACCATCCGCCACCCGCCGCCAGGCGTCGATGGCGATCAGCCGCCCGGAGCCAAGCGTTTCGAACCAGTCCGTCGCTGCGACGAGCCCGGCGCCCGGGCCGCCGACGACGGCATGGGCGAGCAGTGACGCGCAAACCGACGGCAACGCGGCGCAGATCGGGTTCGCCTGAATATCGCCCCCGACGATGGTCGTCTGCCACGTATAGCCCGGCGCGCCGAGGAGCCGCGGAATGACGCCGCACTGGTTGCCGGCGCGCAACAGCGCGTAAAGGCCCGTGCCAACATTGTTGGCCGCCGTGGTCGCCGTTCTCGAACCGATGATGTTGGCGATGGTCTCTTCGTCATCCTCGCCAGCCTCGACGCGAACGGCGACGATACGGGCGCTCGTTTGCAGGTCAGCCAGTTGATCATCGATGGCGACGATCGCTTTACACAGATCGCCGGTCCCGAGCTTCGGCAGCCACGCGGGATCGCCGGAGTCGAAGACGACGGGTTCGTTCAATGGAAATGCGGTGGCGTCGGCGTCGTCACCCGGCAGCACGAGCCCGATGACAGAAAGATCGGACGCCTGCGCCGGGCGCGGGTCGGTGTTGTCGCGATTGAAGACGAGCCCGTAGGCCGGCGTGGTCATGGCGTTTCCTTCATAAAAAAAGCCCGCCTCGCGGCGGGCCAGAAGTGGACATCAAAATTACATGCCGCGAAAAGTTGCTCGCGTGGCTGGTCAGCGCGAGGAAACCCGACCGGGTATAGCGCCGGGGCAAGGCCTCCAATCCTCGTGGCCATTGACGACGATTTTGCAATAATTATGCTGCGGCTGAGGAGCCGTTATCCGCGGCGGACCATTACGCAGCACGCCCGGCAACGGTTCCGCGTTTGCTGACAGCGCGGGCAAGCCGAGACTGATAACGCCAAGGGCGATCGATGCGGTGATGAGTTTATGCATAGTCATGACGGGCTCTCCGATTTACAGGACGGGTCGTCTTGACCGCGCCGTGCACTACGGATGATAGGATGATCGAGCGTAAATTCTGTGCGATCTGACACACGGCGTCGCCGTTCATGCCGGCTCATTTTACTCCGGCCGCTTTCATGAGCGCGTGCCAATTGTCGATGACAAGCGCGATCGCGCCGCCGGTGGTGGAGAAACCCAATATGCGCAGCGCGCCGGCGACGCCGGAGCCCTGATCGACAATCGACATAAGACGCCGCATGTCCTTTTCGATCTCTGCAACGGATTTCTCGAGCGCTTCGACCTTGGTGCGAACTTCGATGGCGATATCGCGCGTGTCGTCCGTATTCATGTCTTTCCCCAGCCGCATATTTTCCCGATGGCGTTATGCTCCTTGACCTGAGCAATCGTTTTCAGCGTGTCGCGGGCTGACCACAGGATCGGCCGGGCGACATCACAGAAGGCGGCCCTGTCAGTCGTTGTCAGCGCGGCGGAACCCGTCGTCTGACAGGATGCGAGAAGGATCGCGCTCAAGAGAGGCGCGCAATTCCTCACGCGTATGATTGGCGGCGGATATGTCATCGAGACGCTTCCTCAGGGATTGTTCCGCGTGGCGCGCCGCGCCAAGCGACAGCAGCAGATGATCGCGGGCCCGGTTCACGAGCCCTGCGAGCAGATTGATGAAACCGGCAAGGGCGGCGATTACAGCGGCGATCATTGTTCGATATTCCCGCCGGTGATGTTGCTGTCCTTCGCGCTGAGGCCGAGGCCGAAAAGCGCGAGGACGAAAGGCCAGACCTGTTCGATTGGCGGCAACGGCATGGTGTCGGGCCAGAAGCCCGCGTATTTGAGCGCATAGCCGATGAGCGGCAGAAGTCCCATGATCGTGGTGCGGTAGCTGGTCAGAAAATAAGGCATGCTGGTTTCCTTTCTGTCAGACGGCGGCAAGAAGCGTTTTGCCGCGCCGGAAATCGGCCAGATTGAGGCCGCCCGTGAATTGAAGATGCGCCATCTCGAATTTGAGGCCTTCCAGCCCGAGCGCTTCGCCGATCTGACGGCAGCGTCTGAAGGTGCGCGCGTCATTCCATTGCGCCTTGCCATTCACGATGGGCACGAAATCGAATGCGACGCGCCAGTTATGGAAGGAATGTCCGGGCTTCGCGTAGGTGACGATCCTGCCGGGCCGGGTGCGCCCTTGCGCGTAGATTTCCGCTTGGCTCTCCATGTCCCGATAGGTCGAGGTGATCAGCACCTCGATGCCTTCCTTTTTGCAGGCGGCGATGAAGGCGCGACATTTTTTTGCGACGACCGGGTCGAGGTCGTCGATTGCACGACTGTTGATCATGTTGGCTCCTGTAAGAAATGCCTGCGTCAGAGCGCGCGAGGACGGCGTGGCGCTCAGATGAACGTCACGACAGTGGGATACGAAGGCTCTGGCTGTGTTGCGTCTGGCGCCGGTTCAGGCGGTCAGTTCAGCGGCGGCGAGGAAAAGCGCGTCCAATTGCGGATCGTCGAGGTTCAATGCGCGGGCGAGCCGTATGAGCGCCGGCGACGCGCGGCGGATCGTGTTGCCATATTCCCAGATGGCAGTCAGAGTCGGGTCGTTCGCGGATTCGACAGCGACGTTCGCCTGATCGAGAAGACCGTGTTGCGCAAGGATGGCGCGCGCCTGCCAGAGGGCGATCTCGAATGGCGCGGGCAGGCCTGACGTCGGTTTCTCTGCCGGTTCCGGCTCATTTCCCGCGTCAAGCCACGCCTGATAGATCCGCCAATCCTCTTCGCGCTCGGGGCCGAAAATGGCGTTGTCCGACAGCCTGAGGACGGCGTCGGTTTCGCTCCTTCTTCTATACATTCACGCCCTCCCGTAGATTCGGATTGTTCCTGTGATTGTTCCGGATGAGGGATAGAGCTGAAATCCCGTCACCGCGCCGAGCGCTGTTCGCATCGCCGAGATGTGGGTCCAGGCCGCGTAAGGGCCGTAGGTGGCGTCCGCGAATGACGTGCGGCCGAGCATGTGGGGCGCGTATGTCGTCGATGCCGGATTCACGAACCAGAGGACGCCGCTGACGCCGCCCCATGTCGCGTTACTCACCAGCCGTCCGCCGCCCAGCATGTCAATAAAGGTGGTGTAGTAATAGCCAGCCGCGCCGCCGGGATTCCAGATGGCCGTGTAGGATGAATATCCCGACGCCTGATAGCTTCCGACATGGAGTTGCAGATAAAGGGCGGCGCCGTTTACGGAGCCATAGACGTTTTCGAGGACGACTTCGTATAATCTAAAGGCGGAGGAGAAGCAGCTCGAATGTGCGAGCGACCCGACAGCGCTGCCTGACAGTGTCGTGATGAGGACCGGGACATCGCTTTTCAGCGCATAGGACGACGCTGCGACGCCACCGAGATTGGCGGCGTTGTTGACGCTGAAATTCGCGGGGTTCCAGACATAGTGATTGACGCCGTCATTGCCGCCCCAGAGCCATGACGGTTGGCCGCTTTGACCCGACCAGTTGAAGGTCATCGCCGCGCCATTGGCGCCGCCCTGAGCGAGCGTCGAGGATTTTGTCGCGAGGGTCGCTGAAGATGCTGACGTCGCAGAGAGTGCGGCGATATTTGTCAGCTGCGAACCATTGAGGGCGGGCAGCCGTGCGCTTGCGTCGAGTTGCACCGCGTTGTTGGCGGCGGTCCCCGCTGTCAGCGTCGCGGCTGATCCGAGGCCGAGATTGGCGCGCGCCGTTACGGGGCTGGTCAGATCAGAGAGATTGTTCGACGCCGTCAGTTTGCCGGCGAGGATTGCGTCGAGGTTGTTGAGCGTAGCAGATTTGATGGTGACGCCATTGCTGCTCAACCAGAAGAGTTTGCCATCGGCTTCGTTGATGGCGATCTGGCCGCTGACGAGCGATGCGGGCGCGGCGCCGGGTGTGGTCGAACGGAGCAGTTTGACGACATTGGGCATCAGAACACGCCCCCGTCAATGATGCTGGATGGCGCGAGATAATCTGTCCCGGCAATCGCCGCTGTGAAGGCGGCGGCTCCGTTGCCTTTGACGAGGCCGGTGAGCGTTGTGGCGCCCGTGCCGCCATAGGGGACGCCGATCGCCGCGCCGTTCCATGCGCCGGTCGTGATCGTGCCGAGCGTGGTGATGGAGGCCTGACCGGCGTAGGTCGCGGCGATATCGATCGAGTCCGCGTTGACAGCGATGCGATTGGCTGTGCCACCGACATCGAACGTGGCGCCGGTGAGCGTCAGACCGGCGCCGGCGATATAGGAGCCCGCCGAGGAAAACTGCGTCCATGTGACCGCAGTCGTTCCGAGCGTTCCGCCGGCGTCAGCGGTGCAGACCCAGCCGGTGTCGGCTTGCGTCGTTCCCTGTTCGACGAAGACGAAGGCGTTCGGGAGTTCTGACCAGGCGTCCATGTCGAGCGCGCGCGTCCAGGCGCCGGACTGCGCGAGATAGACGCCATTCTGCGCCGCGGCGGATCTTCCGGCCACCTTCCGTCGCATCGACAAAGGACGGGCCG
>CALMZV010000051.1 GCA_937870755.1 uncultured Methylocystaceae bacterium | reverse complement strand
CGCGGCCGCAAGAAGATGTGAGCGGCGCCCTGGCGTCGCTCGTGGCGCAGGTCGCACGCCCCTCCTCCCCCCGGCGGCATCCGTTCGCCATTCGGAACAACAGACCGGGGGCCGGAGCTACATCATTCCGAGAGCGCGCGGCAGCCACAGCGACAGGTCCGGCCAGTAGGTCACGACGCCGAGGAACACGAGCATCGTCAAGAGCCATGGCCACACCGCGACGGTGAGTTCGGTGATGCCCATCTTGGTGATGCCGGATGCGACATAGAGATTGAGCCCGACCGGCGGGTGGCACATGCCCACTTCCATGTTCACGACGATCAGGATGCCAAAATGCACGGGATCGATGCCGAGCTTCGCCGCCATCGGAAACAGGATCGGCGCCATGATGAGCACGATCGAGGATGGCTCCATCACGTTGCCGGCCAGAAGCAGCAGCAGGTTCACCACCAGAAGGAAGGTGATCCAGTTCAGGCCAGACCCCTGGATCCAGTTCGCCATGGTTTGCGGAATCTGTTCCGACGTCATCAGGAACGAGAACAGCACCGCGTTGGTGATGATGTAGAGCAGCATCGCGCTCATGTTGGCTGACGACAGCAACACGCGCGGCACGTCGGCGAGCGTCATGTCCTTGTAGAGGAACACGGCGATGAGGAAAGAATAGACCGCGCTCATCGCGGCCGCTTCCGTCGGCGTGAAGGCGCCGGTGTAGATGCCGCCGATCACGATCACGATCAGCAGCAGGCCCCAGATGCTTTCTCGGAACGTGCGGAACCGCTCGCCCCAGCTTGCCTTCGGCAGGCGCGGATAATCGTTCTTCCACGCGCGATAGAAGGTCGTGGCGCCGAGCAGGGAGGCCAGCATGATGCCCGGAACGACGCCGGCCATGAACAGTTGTCCGACCGAGGCCGAACCGATCTTCTCGCCCGTCGGCCCCTCGACCTGCATGCCGGAGGTCGCCACCGCATACATGACCATCACGATCGACGGCGGAATGAGAATGCCGAGCGCGCCGGACGTGGTGATGACGCCGGCGCCGAAACGCTGCGGAAAGCCCGCGCGCACCATCGCCGGCAGAAGGATCGAGCCGATGGCGACGACCGTGGCCGGACTCGAGCCCGAGACGGCGGCGAACAGCGCGCAGGCGACCACGCCCGCAAGCCCCAGCCCGCCGTGCCAGTGGCCGACCATCGCGGACGCGAAGTTGATCATGCGCCGTGCGACGCCGCCGTGGGTCAGGAAATTGCCGGCCAGGATGAAGAACGGGATCGCCATGATCTCGAACTTCTCGATGCCGGTGAACAGTTTCAGCGCCACCGAGTCCATCGGCACGTCGGTCAGCGTGAACAGGAAGGTCATCACGGTCAGGCCGAGCGCGATCGAGATCGGCATCCCGGTCAGCATCAGCGCCACCAGCAGCGCGAAGATCATGCCCACGCGCAGGCCGGACCCAACCGGCAGCAGCCCGTATTTGGCGGCCACGCACGCAATCGCCAGAAGGATCGGCGCGCCGACGATCATCAGCCCGGCCGAGGGGGAGCGCTCGTCGCGCGCCGGCGGGGCGGCCATTTGCGGCGCGGCGCTCATTTGCGGTCTCCCTGATCGAGAGCGCCCGGCAACATCGGCGCGTCGTCCTCAATGCCCTCGACATGGCCGTGGTCGTGATGCGGCAGGTGGCCGGTCTTCACGAAATTCCACGCCACCTGCAGAAAGCGGAAACACATGAGGTAGGAGCCGAGCGGAACCGCCAGATAGACGATCCACATCGGCATTTCGAGATCGGCCGACACCTGGTCCGTATGCGCGATGTGCCACACGAACCGCGCGCCGAGCGACCCGACGATGAAGGTGAAGAGCGCGCCGGACATGAGCGCGAACAGCACGACCAGCCGCCGCGACGCCGGATTGACGCGGTTGACGGCGACGTCGACGCCGACATGGATGCCGGTGCGCGCGCCATAGGCCGCGCCGAACTTCGCCATCCACACGAACATGTAGATGCACAGTTCCTGCGCCCAGGTGAAATTGAAACCCCTCAGATAGGAGAAGGCGCCGCGCCCGGCCGAAAACAGAAAGTCGAAGCCCTGCGCCTTGCCCCAGTTCGCCAGGGCGATGGAGGAGGAAAGCGAATAGCGGTGCGCCACCGCCACGAAAATGATGGCCGTCGCCAGCCCCATCAGCGTGGCGATGATGATTTCTTCCAGCCGATCGAGCACGCGCATCGCCATGCCCCCTCCCCTTGCCGACACGCCGCACGCGCACGGGGGCGCGCGCCCCCGTGCGGAGCGTTTTATTTCGCGCCGGTTTCCTTGTTGATCTGCTCGATCAGGTCCTTGCCGACCCGGCTCGCCATCTCCTGCTGCACGGGCTTCAGCGCCTTCATCCATTGCGCGCGCTCGGCGTCGGTCGGCGTGTGAAACTTGATCTTGCCGGACTTCTTCATCGCCTCCATCGCGTCGTCGTTTTCCTTTTGCGCGATGTCGTTGGCGTAGACGGTGGCTTCCGCCATCGCCTTGTCGAGGCCCGCGCGCACGTCGGCCGGCAGTCCGTCCCAGAACTTCTTGTTGGCGATCACCGCATAGCCGATATAGCCGTGGTTGGTGATCGTGCCGTGCGCCTGCACCTCGTGCACCTTCTGCGTATAGGTGTTGGAGGGCGTGTTTTCCGTGCCGTCGACCACGCCGGTCTGCAGCGCCTGGTAGACCTCCGAGAACGCCATCACCTGCGGCACGGCGCCCAGCGCCTTCATCTGCGCCTCGAGCACTTTCGAGGACTGGATGCGCAGCTTCATGCCGAGCATGTCGTCGGGCGTCTTCATCGGCTTGTTCGACGTCATGATCTTGAAGCCGTTGTCCCAGTAGGCGAGACCCGCGATGCCCTTGGAATCGAGCTTCGACAGAAGGCTCTTGCCGACCGGCCCGTTGACCACCTTCTGCAGCGCGGCCTTGTCGGGGAAGATGTAGGGAATGTCGAACGCCTCGAACTCGCGCGCGCCGAGCGGGCCGAATTTCGCCAGCGACGGTGCGAGCAGTTGCACGGAGCCGAGCTGCAACGCCTCCAGCTCCTCCTTGTCCTTGTAGAGCTGCGAGTTCGGATAGACTTCGATCTTCACCTTGCCGTTGGTGTATTTCTCGCCGAGTTCCTTGAACTTGTCGGCGGCCTTGCCCTTGGGCGTGTCGGGCGCGACGACGTGGCTGAACTTGACCACGATCTGCTGGGCCAGGGCGACGCCCGACCACGCCACGCCGGCCGAAAGCGCCAGACCCAGAACCGCATAATGAGCGACCTTGCGCATTTTTCCCTCTCTGGACAATCCATCGCGTCGCTCTCGGCGGATGGGTCCGCTCCGGGCGCTCGAGGCTGGGAGTTAAAGCCATTTCCCGATTGCGCGCCACTGTGTCGGCGCGCCCCAGCCCCCTTTTCCCGTGCGACAGTGGGATGGGGCCGTTAGACTATTGGCCTATGCCCGCGCGGCCGGCCCGCTTGCGCAAACCGAAAGTGTTCGCTATTACGAACGCTGTCTCCGATATAACAAACGAGCGTCCCATGACCGACACGCCCACCCCCGGCTTTTCCACACTCGCCGTCCATGCCGGCGCCAAGCCAGACCCGGCCACGGGAGCGCGCGCCACGCCCATCTATCAGACGTCCTCGTACGTGTTCGACGATGTGGACCACGCCGCCTCGCTGTTCGGGCTTCAGGCGTTCGGCAACATTTACACGCGCATCACCAACCCGACATCGGCGGTGCTGGAGGAGCGCGTCGCCGCGCTGGAGGGCGGCACGGCGGCGCTCGCCGTCGCCTCCGGCCACGCAGCCGAGTTCCTGACCTTCCACGCGCTGATGCAGCCGGGCGAGGAATTCGTCGCCTCGAACAAGCTCTATGGCGGCTCGATCAACCAGTTCAACCATTCCTACAAGAACTTCGGCTGGACGCCGAAATGGGCCGACCCGGACGATCTCGCCTCCATCGAGGCGGCGATCTCGCCGCGCACCAAGGCGATCTTCATCGAGTCCATCGCCAACCCCGGCGGGGTGATCTGCGACATCGAAGCCATCGCCAAGATCGCCCGGCGCGCCCGCGTGCCGCTGATCGTCGACAACACGCTGGCCACGCCGTATCTCGTGAAGCCGTTCGACTACGGCGCCGACATCGTGGTGCATTCGGCGACGAAGTTTCTCGGCGGCCACGGCAATTCGCTCGGCGGCTTGATCGTGGACGGCGGCTCGTTCGACTGGCTCGCCGACAAGCGCTACCCCATGCTGTCCGAGCCGCGGCCCGAATATGGCGGCATGGTGCTCGGCGAAACGTTCGGCAATTTCGCCTTCGCCATCGCCACGCGCGTTCTGTCGCTGCGCGACCTGGGTCCGGCGATTTCGCCGTTCAATGCGTTCCTGCTGCTGACCGGCGTGGAGACGCTGCCGCTGCGCATGCAGCGCCATTCGGAGAACGCGCAGAAGGTCGCCGAACATCTGTCCGGGCATCCCGCCGTCGCGTGGGTCTCCTACCCCGGCCTGCCGGGCGATCGCTATCACGCGCTGGCGAAGAAATACTGCCCGAAAGGCGCCGGCGCGGTTTTCACCTTCGGCCTGAAGGGCGGCTACGAGGCGGGCATAACGCTGGTGAAGAAGCTCAAACTGTTCTCGCACCTGGCCAACGTCGGCGACACGCGCTCGCTGGTCATCCACCCGGCCTCGACCACGCACCGCCAGTTGTCCGACGAGCAGAAGAAGACGGCCGGCGCGGGCCCGGACGTGGTTCGCCTCTCCGTGGGCATCGAGGACGCCGCCGACCTGATCGCCGATCTCGATCAGGCGCTGGCCTGAACGAAAGTTCGCCGCGCGCGGCGAACTTTTTACCGGTGCTTGTAGTAACACTACTTATGCAGGCGCTCGCGCATGCGGCGTCCGCGAGGTTCCGCCCGACCCCGCCAGGGACGGGCGGAAAAGGCGCCAGACAGCGTTCAGCCCATGGAACGCGGCCGGGCGCGCGGGATCCGGGGGAATGTACGCCTCCCGATTCGGATCAGGCGACGGCCCGCATCGCTCCAGTTGCGGTCCGCCGACGATCGAAAGGATGAATCGCTTTCGCAGGAAACTTGCGGAAGCGATTCATCTGATTCATCATTTTCGCCATGACCCGACTTTTCGCCGCATGTCTCTGGCTCGTCGCCGGCGCCGCCCACGCGCTGCCCAATCCGGCGTCCGCCTATTGCATCGGCCTCGGCGGACGGCTCGAAATCGTCCGTACGCCGCAGGGCGAGGTCGGCTATTGCAAGCTGCCGGATGGACGTCGCATCGAGGAATGGGCGCTCTATCGCGCCTATCTCGCCGAACGCGAGAAGAACGAAAAGAAGAACTAGCCCATCTTCCGCCGGCTCGCGACCGCGAGCCACAGCACGACCATCGCCAGCGCCTGATGCGCGAGCCCCGCCCATAGCGGCACGCGCAGGAGCAGCGTGACGATCCCCAGCACCACCTGCGAGAGAACGACGAGCGCGAGCGCGATCGAGCGCCCGGCCGCGCGTTCGGTGCGCGCGGCGAACGCGACGACGATCGCGAGCGCGGCGACGAGATAGGCGGCCATCCGGTGCTGGAACTGCACGGTCAGCACATTGTCGACGAAGTTCGACCACCACGGCGCCATCGCCAACAGGTCGCCGGCGGCCGGCAGGAATTTCCCGTCCATCAACGGCCAGGTATTGAAGGTGAGCCCCGCGCGCAGCCCCGCCACCAGCGCCCCGAACCCGATCTGCGCCAGCAGCAGCGCGATGAAGATCGACGCGAGTCGCTTCAGTCCGTCCGGCGCGCGTTCGTCCGCACGCGGTTTGAGGCCGGTCGCGATCCAGACCAGAGCGGCGAGCGTGAGGCTCGCGAGCAGCAGATGGATCGCGAGCCGCTCCTGCGCCACTTCCACGCGATGGACGAGTCCTGAAGCCACCATCCACCAGCCGACGACGCCCTGCAATGCGCCGAGCGCGAGCACGCCGACGAGCTTGAGCGTCAGCTCGCCGCCCAGCCGGCGTCGCAGCCAGAACCATGCGAGCGGCAGCGCGAAGGCGAGGCCGATCAGGCGGCCCAGCAGCCGATGCCCCCATTCCCAGGCGTAGATGACCTTGAACCGCGCCAGGTCCATGTCTGGAAACAGTTCGCGATACTGCGGAATCTGCTTGTATTTCTCGAACTCGACCGCCCACGCCGTCTCGTTCGTGGGCGGCAGCGCGCCGGTCACCGGCTTCCATTCCGTGATCGACAAGCCCGATTCCGTCAGCCGCGTCGCGCCGCCCACGACCACCATCGCAAACACCATGGCCGCGACAATCCACAGCCAGATGCGCACCGCGCGCATCTCGTCGGCGGGCGCATGCGGCCGCGCGGCGACGGTCGCGTTCGGAAAATTGATCCAGTCGGTCATGCGCTCTCGTCGGTTGAAAAACGGCGGCGGGCGTTTGATAAGCCGGCAGGATCGCTCCGTCCATCTGGAATGCCCATGCCGCCCCGTCTGCGCAAATTCATCGGCGCGCTCGTCTTCATCGTCTACGTGCCGCTTTACGCGCTGATCGCGATGGCGCTCGCACAGGCGCGTTTCGTGCAGCAGGCGCCGTCCTACGCCCTGCCCTTCATCTACGCGGCGCTCGGCTTCGTCTGGATTGCGCCGCTCCTGCCGCTGATCAAATGGATGGAAGGCGGGCGACCGCCGTCAGGCGACTGACAGCTTCCTTCCGCGATTCCACACCATGAACGGCGCTCCTGACAGCAGCACGTCCAGCGCCGCCCAGGTTTGGTGATTGCCGTTGACCGACAGCCGCGGCAGCGCGGTCGCATGGTCGCCATGGTCGGCGAAGATCATGCCCGGACGGGTCGTGACGGCGCTCGCAAAGCCGATCTCGCGCGCCAGCGCGAATTCGCGCGCGCCGGCCGACGCCGGGTCGCCGACCGGATAGGCGAAGTGGTCGATCCGCCGGCCGATCTCGCGCTCCAGAACGGCGCGGCTCTGCGCCATCTCGCGTCGCGCGTCGTTCGCATGGAGTTTGGCGAGCATCGGATGGGTGAGCGTATGCGCGCCGATGGCGACGAGCGGATGATGCGCGAGCGCGCGCACCCCCTTCCAGTCGAGACAGAGTTCGTCGGCGATGGCCGCGCCGTCGATTTCCGCGGCCGCGCATAGCCCCGCCACAGCCGTCAGCAGCCGTTCCTCCGGTCCCTGTCGCAGTGGCCAGTAGAGCGCGCGAAAGGCCGCCTGCTTTTCGGACTCCGTGCGCGCCGGCAGGTCGAAAACCAGCCCGTCGATGTCGAGCCGCACGCGGTCGAGCGCGGCGATGGCGCGCTCCATCTCCACCCACCACAGATGCGCGGTGCGGTCGGCGAACCCGGTCGTGACGTAAACCGTGAACGGCGCGCCGTGGCGGGCGAGGATCGGCAACGCGACTTCGGCCGTATCGCGATAGCCGTCGTCGAAAGTCAGCGCGAGAAACGGGAATTCGCTCGCCCCCGTCCGCATCCGCGCCAGGGCTTCGTCGAGCGAGACGAGTTCGTAGCCCGCCGCCTGCGCCTGCGCGAGCGCGAGATCGAGAAACTCCGGCGAAATCTCCAGGCCACGATTGGGTTGAAACGCGTCGTCGCGCGGCGGCGCGACGCGATGGAACATCAGGATGGCGCCTAGTCCCTGCGTGAAGGGGCGCGCGGCGCGATGCAGCCCGGTCGCGCCGAACATGCGGAACCCGAACGCGATGGCGCCTTGCCTCAGACCCATGTCGCTTCCCCTCGCCGGTCACGAACCCCGACAATGGCAAGCTCTCCTTGACCTTTTGTTGATAAAGCCGGCGCGACGGAGAATTTATGGCCACAGCGCCCCCGCCCCACGACCTGCCCGGCGTTTCCCGCGTCGCCGTCTTCGGCAATGTGGCGCAAGCGTCGCGCGACTGGGCGGCGCTCGAGGCCGAAAGCCCCGCCTCGGCGTATCAGACGCGCGGCTTCGCGGTCCCCTGGCTCGAACACATGAGCGTGGTCGACGGCGCGCGGCCGATGATCGTGGTGGCCTACGACGCCGCCGACCGCCCGCTGCTGCTCGCCCCCTTCGTCGTGCGCCGTCGCGGTCCGTTGCGCGTGGCGCTCTACGCCGGCGCCAAACATTCCAATCTCAACATGCCGCTCGTGCGGCCGGGCTTCGACCTCGACGCGGCCGCGGCGCGCCGCCTGCTCGCCGCCGGCGCCCGCGCCGCGCCCGAACGGCCGAACCTGTTCGTGCTGCTCAACCAGCCGCGCGTCTGGAACGGCGCGCCGAATCCCTTCGCCCGCCTGTCCGGGCGCGCGAGCCCGAGCGACGCCTTCGGCGCGACGTTCGGCGACAGCGTCGACGCCTTTCTCGCGCGCGCCGATTCCAAAGCCGCCCGCAAGAAGCTGAAATCGAAAGCCGCCAAACTCGCGGAACTGGGGCCGGTGCGCTGTGAACGCGCCGGAACGCCCGAACGGGCGCGCACGATTCTGGCCGCCTTCGTCGAACAGAAGACGGCGCGGTTCTCGCAGAAGAACAAGGACGCCGGCGTGTCGGGCGTCGCCGCGCGCGCCTTTTTCGATTCTCTGGCGACCGCCACGACGCCGCCCGCGCTCGATCTCTATGCGCTCCTTGCCGGCGAACGGATCGTGGCGACCTACGCCGGCCTGCCGCGCGGGCGTCACTGGCACGGCCTGTTCAATTCCTTCGCGAACGCGCCGGACATCGCCCGGGCAAGCCCCGGCGATCTGCTGCTGCGCGCGCTGCTGCGCGATCTCGGCGCGCGGGGCTTTTCCGGTTTCGATCTGGGCGTTGGCGAGGCGCGCTACAAATCCGCGATCTGCGACGAGCGGATCGAACTCGTCGACGTCGTGGCGCCGGTCGATGCGGCGGGCGCGGTGTGGGCGGGCCTCGAACGCGCGCGTCTCGATCTCAAACGCAGGATCAAACATACGCCCTGGGCGTTGGCCTTCGCCGAACGTATGCGCGCCGGGCCTTTCTGAAAACGCTCAGGCCGCGCTCGTGCGCACGGCCTCGCCCACCAGCGCGACATGCGGCAGGCCCGCGCTTTCGAGCGCCGCGACCAGCCGCGCGGCCGCCGCCTCGTCCTGCGCGTAGACGGCGCCGTAACCGGCGCGCAACGCCAGCGTCGCGGCTTCCTCCACGCTCAGGTCGCGCGGTGCGCCGACGACCACGATCTCGTAGGCTTCGCTCAGCGCGTCGAGCGTGGCGCCCAGACCGTCGGCCTCGTGGGCGGCGTCGGCGCCCGCCGTCACGTAATGGAGCCGCGAGGCCGGATCGCGATGGATGGCGTCGCCGAACCGCGCCGCGCCGCTGGCGAGTTGCGCGAGGCCGATGTCGGCGCCGGCGGGCGTGACGACGCCCGCGCCCATCGCCGTCAGCACGACGCGCGCCTCGCCCGCCAGCGCGCGCGCGAGCGCCAGTGCGAATCCCTCGTCGCCCGCCCCGTCCGAGGCGGCGATCGCCAGCAGGCCGAATCCGTCCGGTCGCGCCGCCAGCACGCGCGGGGCGAGCGCGCGGGCCGCATCTTCCGCGCGCGCCGCCACCGCGGGACCGGCCTGGCGCGCGGCGCCCATGTTCGGCGCAGGCAATTCGACGGCCGTCGCAGGCTCCCCGGCGACCATCTCGTCCTCGCGCCGACCGACCGGCGCCGGCGCCGCCATCCGCACGGGCGGCGGCGTGGTGAGAAGATGCGCCGCCACCACGCCGCCGAGAGAGAGCACCAGCGCCGCGATGGTGGAGAAGCCGATGATCGGCAGTTTCTTCGGGAAGGTGGGGTTCTGCGGCGCCCGCGCGCGCGAGATGATGCGCGCATCCGCCGGCGTCGCCCTGGAATTCTGCGCCGCGAGCGCTTCCTGATATTTGGTGGTGGTGGCCTCCAGCTCGTCCTTCAGCAGGCGCGCGGACCGCTCCAGTTCGCGCAGCTGCACTTCGTCCGCGCTGGAGGCGCCGATGGTCTTTTTCTGCTGGTCGAGCGTGGCGGAAAGATTCTCCACCCGCGCGCCGGCGATCCGCGCCTCGTTTTCGAGCGTGCGGGCGGTCTTTTCGCCGGCCAGCCGCAATTCGGTTTCGAGGTCGGCGAGTTGTCCGTTCAATTCCTTGATGCGCGGATGGCCCGACAGCAGCGTGCGCGATTCCAGCGCGATCTGCGCCTTGACGCTCACGCGCTGTTCGGAAATGCGACGCACGAGTTCGTTGTTGGCGACATCGGGAATCTCGCCGATGCGACCCTGACGGATCATCTCGCGGATCAGCCGCGCCTTGGCCTGCGCGTCCGCCTGCTGGGAGCGCGCGCGGGTGAGTTCGGTGTTCACCTCGCCCAGCTGCTGGGCGTTGATCGACGTATTGTTCGCGCCGACGAACAGGCCCGTCTGCGCGCGGAACTCCTCGGCCTTCGCCTCGGCCGCCGCCACCCGCGTCTTGAGATCGCCGACCGCCGCGCCGAGCGAGGCGGCGGCCTGGCGCGCCACGTCGCGCTTGGCCTCCTGCTGGAAGTCCAGGTAGACCTCCGCGATCGTGTTGGCGCCGCGCGCGGCGGTGTCGGGATCGTTCGACTGGAACTCGATGTTCAGAACGCGCGTCTTGGGCGGCGAGAACACGGTCAGCTTGTCGTAATAGGTTTCCAGCACGCGGTCCTCGGGCGCCATCTGCGTGGGATCGCGCTTCAGGCCCGTCAGAACCAGAATCTGGGAGATGGGCCCCAGGCCCTTGGCCAGCGGATCGAATTCCGGGTCGCCTGCAAGACCCGCCTGCTTGACGACGCGCCGAGCCAGATCGCGCGAGCTGATGAGCTGCACCTGGCTGCCGACCGCCTCGCTGTCGATTCCGGCGCCGCCGCTGGGATCGGTCTTTTCGGCGCGCGGCGCATAGGCGTCCTGCACTTCCAGAAGAACGCGCGCTTCGGCCGTGTAGCGCGGCTTGACGAGATGCACGAAGGCCACGCTGCCGAGCAGCGCGGCGAGCGTCGGCGCTACGATCCACTTGCGCCGCGCGGATATGAGCGACCACATGCCGACGAGATCGATCTCGTCGTTGGCGACCGGCTGCCCGATGGTGCGCTGCGACTCGGCGCTCATGTTCAACTCCGACTCTGGATGACCCGGATTTGACCCACTTATGGTTGAGAGGCGGTTAACCATATCGCCGACGCCCGAAACGGGGTCGCGAGTGAGCATTTGTTAACCATGGGCGCTTAAAAAATTCCTGGCGCGCGCCCAGCTCGATCTTCGCGCCAGGGTCGAACCTCCCGTGGGCGACGCGCTGCAACGGTGAACCAATGCTGCGTCCGACCGCCAGCTTCTGCCTCGTTCTCGCACTGTCGCTCGGCGGATGCGCCGGCCGCTACAAGGCCGACCCGATCGCGCTGGCCGACCAGAGCTATGCCGTCTCCACCGGCGACCGGCTGCGCGTGATCGTCTACGGGCAGGATTCGCTGTCCAATTCCTACACGGTCGACGCCAGCGGCCATATCTCCATGCCGCTCATCGGCTCCGTGCGCGTCGACGGCATGACGCCGGACATGGTGCGCGGCGCCGTCGAGGCGCGCCTGCGCAACGGCTATCTGCGCGACCCGCGCGTCTCCACCGAGGTGGAGGCCTATCGGCCCTTCTTCATTCTGGGCGAGGTGACGACCGGCGGGCAATATCCTTACGTCAATGGCATGACCGTGCAGACCGCGGTCGCCATCGCCGGCGGGTTCGGCCCGCGGGCCGCCCAGTCCTCCGCCATCGTCACGCGCGTGCAGAACGGCGCGCAGGTGACGGCCGAAGTGCCGATGAACCAGCCCGTGCGCCCCGGCGACACGATCCGGATTCGTGAACGGTTCTTTTGAACTTTTCATCCTAAATGTCCGCCAATCGACAGGGCGGACAAAATGATGAACGACGAGCCGGGCCGATCCCTCAAGATCGTGCATGTGTTCCGCGCGCCGCTCGGCGGATTGTTCCGCCATGTGGCCGACCTCACGCGCGAGCAGGCCGCGCGCGGCCACAAGGTGGGCATCATCGCCGATTCCTCCACAGGCGGCGCTCGCGCCGACGAGGTGTTGAACGAGCTCGCGCCGGCGCTCGCGCTCGGCGTCGCGCGCATGCCCATGCATCGGCAGGCCCATCCGGGCGATGCGCTCGCATTCGCCCGCATCGTTCGGCGCCTGAACGAAATCGACCCGGACGTGGTGCACGGCCACGGCGCCAAGGGCGGCGCCTACGCCAGGCTTCCCGCCCGCTTCGGCAACCGCCGGCCCGTGCGCGCCTACACCCCGCACGGCGGCTCCTTCAACTATCGCCCGGGCACGCGCACCCACGCCGTCTATATGGCCGTCGAACGCGCGCTCGCGCCGGCGACCGATCTTCTGCTGTTCGAAAGCGCCTATATCGGCGCGCGTTACGCCGAATTCGTCGGCCCCTCGCCCGCTCTCGCGCGCGTCATCGTCAACGGCGTGAGCGCGGCCGAACTCGAACCCGTTCCGCCCGCCGACGATGCGGCCGACCTGCTCTATGTGGGCGAACTGCGCTCCGCCAAAGGCATCGACACGCTTATCGACGCGCTGCCGCTGGTGCAGCGCGCAAGCGGGGTGACGCCCTCGTTGGTGCTTGTCGGATCCGGCCCGGACGAGGCGATGCTGACGGCGCACGCCGCGCGCCTGGGCCTGCAGGACCGGGTGCGGTTCGCCGGCGCCATGCCCGCACGCGCCGCGTTTCGCCTCGGCCGCGCGCTCGTCGTGCCGAGCCGCGCGGAATCCCTGCCCTATGTCGTGCTGGAGGCGGCCGGCGCCCGCATTCCGATGGTGGCGACCGATGTCGGCGGCATTCCCGAAATCTTCGGCCCCTGCGCCCCGAGCCTGATCGCCTGCGACAAGCCGGAACTTCTCGCCTACGCGATCGCGCGCATGATCACCCGGCCGGACAGCGAACGGCGCGCGGAGGCCGATCGGCTCGCCGCGTTCGTCGGCGAAAAGTTCACGCTGCCGAACATGGCCGAAGGCGTCCTCGCCGGCTATCGCGAGGCTCTGGCGCGCAAGCAGCAATCGACCGCCGCAACCGACCGGCCAGCGGCCGCGGCGGGCCGCACGAGAGGTATCTGATGGCCGCCTTTTCCGCCCGCGACCTGCGCGATCTCGCGCCCGACGAACAGCCCCGGAAGCCGGACGGCCCGCAACTGACGCTCCAGCGCGCGCAGGAAGGCGCGCGCCGCGCCGCGCTAGCCGAAGCGCTGGCGGGACAGACGCCACGCAAGGCCTATTCGCCGATCGTTCTGTCCGGCGTCGTGCGCATCGTGGACTTTCTGCTGCTGACGCTCTCCGGCTTTCTCGTCTTTCATCTCTACATCCGCCAGCCGATGGGCGTTGAATATGTGGTCGCGGTGTTCGGCGTCGTCGCGCTGGCGATGTTCGCGTTCCAGGCGCTCGACATCAACCGCGTCGGCGTGTTTCGAGACCCGCTTTATCAAGGCTTCCGCATCGTCGGCGGCTGGAGTCTGGTGTTTCTTCTCGCGCTCGGCGCTGTGTTCTTCCTCAAGCTCGACGGCGCCTATTCGCGGGTGTGGCTGCTGGCCTGGTGGGCGACCGGCCTTGCGCTGCTGATCGCCGAGCGCCTCGTTCTGTCCGTCATCGTGCGCGCGCTCACCGCGTCGGGGCGCCTCGACCGCCGCACGGTGGTCGTCGGCGGCGGCCCCGCGGGCGAGCAATTGCTGCGCGATCTGGCCGCCCAGAAACATTCCGACATCCGCATCTGCGGCGTGTTCGACGACCGCACGGACGAGCGCGCGCCGGACGTGATTGCGGGCTTTCCCAAGCTCGGCACGGTGGAAGACCTCGTCGAATTCGCGCGCCACACGCGCATCGACCTCGTCATCTTCGCGCTGCCGATCACCGCCGAACAGCGCCTTCTGCACATGCTGCGCAAATTGTGGGTGCTGCCGATCGACATCCGGCTGGCCGCGCACACCAACAAGCTGCGCTTCCGCCCGCGCTCCTATTCGTGGATCGGCAACGTGCCGGTGCTCGACGTGTTCGACAAGCCGATCGCCGATTGGGACGTCGTTCTCAAGACCGCGTTCGACAAAATCGTCGGCGCGGTCGCGCTGCTGCTTCTATCGCCGATCATGATGGCGGTCGCGCTCGCCATCAAGCTCGACTCGCCGGGGCCCGTGCTGTTTCGCCAGAAGCGCTACGGGTTCAACAACGAGCTGATCGAAGTGTTCAAGTTCCGGTCGATGTACGTCGACAAGCTCGACAACACGGCCTCCAAACTCGTCACGCGCGACGACCCCCGCGTCACGCGCGTCGGCCGCATCATCCGCAAGACCTCGCTCGACGAACTGCCGCAGCTGTTCAACGTGGTTTTCAAGGGGAACCTGTCGCTCGTCGGCCCGCGCCCGCACGCCGTGCACGCGCGCGCCGCCGATCACCTCTACGATGAGGTTGTGGACGGCTACTTCGCCCGCCACCGCGTGCGCCCGGGGCTGACCGGATGGGCGCAGATTCACGGCTGGCGCGGGGAAACCGACACGGAAGAGAAAATCCAGCGGCGCGTGGAGCACGACCTGTTCTACATCGAGAACTGGTCGCTCATGCTCGACGTCTACATTCTCGCCATGACGCCGGTCGCGCTCCTGAAAGCCGAGAATGCGTATTGAGCGCGCCGCACGCGCGCTCGCCGCGGCCTGTGCGGTCGCAACCCCCGCCTGCGCGCAGGATGCTCCCGCGCTACGCCTTTCTCTCGACGGGCGCGCGCAGAAGGTCTTCGATTCCAGAACCGACCGCTGCGCCCCCGTCGACATGCCGGACGTCAACCCGCGTGCGGTGCGCACCGATGCAGGCGTGGCGATGTTCGCCCTGCATCACGAGGCGCGCGCGCTGCGCGGCCCGGACCTCGACCGCCTGAAGATCGATTGCTCGGTCGCGCTGTCGTCCGGCGACAACGAAGACCCCGCCAGGCACGACGGCCGGCGCTACATCACATCGCTGTGGGCGCTCGACGGCAAGCGCATCGCCGCGCTCGTTCACAACGAATATCACGCGGAAGCCTATCCCGGCCGTTGCGTGTCGAAAGACGGCATGGCGTGCTGGTGGAACAGCGTGCTCGCCTTCCGCTCCGACGACGGCGCGCGGCGATTCCAGCCGATGCAGCCACTGGTCGTCGCCGCCGCGCCGTTTCGCCAGCATGTGGGCCAGATGCGTCATCGCGGCTTCTTCTCGCCCTCAAACATGGTCGCGCACGGCCGCTTCGTATACGCCTTCGTTTCGACGACGGGCTGGGACGGGCAGAAATTCGGCGCCTGTCTCATCCGCAACGCCGATCCGCTGAAATCCGACGGGTGGCGTGGCTACGACGGGCGCGATTTCACCGTGCGCTGGAGCGATCCCTACGCCACCGACGCGCGCGCGGCGCAAGCGTCTTGCGCGCCGGCCGACACATTCGGCTTTCCGGTCGGCGCCCTCGTGCGGTATCGCGCGAACGGAACGTTCGTCGCGGTGTGGGAAGCCCCGCGCGTGGACGGCAGGTTTCCCGTCGCCGGATTCTATTATGCGACCTCGCGCGATCTGATCGGCTGGAGCGCGCCCGCGCTGTTGATGGCGGGCGCGGTCATTCACGACGCCTGCGACGGCGGCAGGAACCGCGACGGCATGACCATCGCCTATCCCGCGCTTCTCGATCCGCAGGCCGAAGGCCGCAATTTCGACAACGCCGGCGACACGCCGTTTCTCTATTTTGCGCAGATAAGGAACAACGGCTGCGTGGCGGGCGCCGAGCGCGTGCTCGTGCGTGTACGCGTCAGGATCGCGCCGCGCTGAAGCGATTCACGCGCCCTGCCCGGCAAGCCGCGGCGCCGGTCTGCGCGCCGGCGCAAGACCGAGCGTCGCGAGCCACCCCATTCGCGCAAGCGCCATATGCGCGACCATCGGCGCGGCGACGCCGACGAACGTCGCGACGACGAGATACACGAACGGGTCGTGCGGAACGCCGAGCCGCATCATTACGACGCGCGCGCCGGCCCCGGCCATGATGTGCAGGATATAGATGGTCATCGACATGGCGCCGACCGTCGCGAACACGCGGCCAAACGCGCCGCCCATTGTCTTGCAGGCGATCAGCGTCGCCGCGATGCCGAACGCCGCCGCCGGAATCGCGGCGGGCGACGCGTAATCGTATCCGGTCGCATGGGCGGCCCAGACCGCGCCTGCAAAGCCCGCAAGCGCGAGGAAAAGCCATGCGCCATCGCGGCCGTCGCGCGCCGCGCCCCATTGCGCCAGTCGCGCCGACAGAACGACGCCGCAGACATAGAAGCCGAAATTGAAAAGGTACTTGCCTGGATAAAACGGCGCGAACGGCGAGGCCGCCACCGCCACGACGGCGCCCGCCAGCAGCAGCGCGCGGCTGCGGCCGAGCACGACGAAGCCGATGTGACACACCATGAGCCCGTAGAGAAACCAGAACTGGGCGATCGGCTCGTAGAGGATCGTGCGGAAAACGTCGCTCGTGAAGGCGCCGTTGACGAGGCCCGCCATTTTGATCTGCACGATCCCCTGCACGAAAGACCAGAGGAAATACGGCCACACGATCGTGTGCAGCTTGTCGCGAAGGAAACCGGCGGCGCCGCGCCGCAGGCTGCGCTCGGCGTTGAGACCGGCCAGCAGAAAGAACAACGGCATGTGGAACGTGTAGAGCGTGTAGTCGAGCGCGCGCGTCCAGGCCGCATCGGGCGCGATACCCGCGGCCATCAGCCCGCGCAGCACATGGCCGAACACCACCAGCACGATGCCGACGCCCTTCGCGCGATCCTGCCAGAGCTGTCGTTGGCCGCTCATGAAATCTCCTTGCGCGCCCGCCGGAGCACGGCGCCCAAAGAAGCTATCGCCGCCCTTCCTTGCTGATTTGTTAACCATGCGTCGCTAGGGTCCCGAAGGCCGCGCGGCAGGACGTTTCATGGTCGACACGATCGCTTTGGCGCATGCGCCGCAGCGCAGATGGACGTTTTCCTACCAGAAATTCCTCGACGGATTTCTGTGGGCGTTCATTGCGCTCGGCTCGTTCACCTTCATCGAACCGGCGCCCTACGACCTGCTCTCGCTCGCCATCGTGCCGCTTTGGGCGTTTGGCGGCTTTCGCATTCACCGCTCCATCGTGCCGTTCTTCGTGCTGCTGGGACTTTACAACGTCGGCGGCCTGATATCGCTCGTGCCGTGGCACCACGCGCCCAACTCCGGCATCTGGATTTTCTATTCGGTCTATCTGTCCGTCTCCGCGCTGTTCTTCGCCATCTTCTTCGGCGAGCGCACCGAGCGGCGCATGAAAATCTGCCTGGACGCCTATCTGGCGAGTTGCATCTTCGCCGCCGTGCTGGGTGTGATCGGCTATTTCGATCTGGGCGCCACCGCGAAATGGTTCGCGCCCGAGGCGCGCGCCACCGGTCCGTTCAAGGATCCGAACGTGATGGGCTCCTACATCATTTTCGGCTTCATCTATCTCCTGCAGCTGCTTTTGACCGGCAAGGCGCGCCGGCCGTGGCTGGTGGTTCCGGCGGCGCTGCTGCTGCTGCTGGCGATATTGCTGTCCTTCTCGCGCGGCTCGTGGGGCGCGACCGTGCTGGCGACGCTGATGACGACCGGTTTCGCTTATGTCTCCTCCGAGGACCGGCGCGTGCGCCGGCGCATCGTCGTCCTGTTCTTCGCCGTCGTGGCGATGGCCGCGCTCGCGCTCGCCGCAGCGCTCTCGGTCGAACAGATTCGCGAAATGCTGGCCAACCGCGCGCAGCTCGCGCAGGATTACGACGCCGGCGAACGCGGCCGGTTCGGCAATCAGCTGCGATCGATCCCCATGCTGATCGAACTGCCGAACGGCTTCGGCCCCTATCGCTTCAACGTCTTCTTCGGCCTCGATCCGCACAATTCCTACATCAGCGCCTTCGCGTCCTACGGCTGGCTCGGCGGCTTCGCGTTCCTGCTTCTGGTCGCCGTCACCACTTTCGTCGGCTTTCGGCTGAGCCTCGCGCCCTCGCCTTATCGCGGGCCGGCGCAGATCGTCTGGACCGCCCTGTTCATGTATTTCCTGCAGGCCGTGCAGATCGACATCGACCACTGGCGGTTCGTGTTCCTGCTGCTGGGCGCGCTGTGGGGACTGGAAGCCGCGCGGCTGCGCTGGCTGAGGGACCATCCTGCGGTTGCTGCGCCGCAATAGATTTTGCGCGACGCGTCATGGCCGGCTTTTGCGCATCCGGCCCCGCCTTGCAATAATCAAGCGACTCGCAGGCTTGGCCTGCATCCAGTTCGCGGGGTCCGATGAAACCGATCAACGTCATCCTGACCGCTTTGGCCGCGCTGTGCGGCGGCGCGGCCGTCGTCCTGGCCGCGGCCGGCGCGCACGTGAACGCCGACCCGCGCCTCCAGACGGCCGCGCAGATATTGCTGCCGCACGCCGTGGCCGCGCTGGGGTTTGTCGCTCATTCGCGCGCGGCCTATGCGGCGCGCGGCTTCACGTGGGCGGCCGGCCTGCTGCTGCTCGGCGCAGCGCTGTTCGCCGGCGACATGACGTTCCGCGCCTTTTTCGGCCACCCGGTCTTTCCTTACGCCGCGCCGCTCGGCGGCGTCGTCCTGGTCGTCGGCTGGCTGGCGGGCGTCGCCGCTGCGCTGATGTCGGCCGCCGCGCCGCGCCCCCCGCTGCCGCCGGAGCCGGACCCGGGGTTCTGATCTTTTCCATGCCCCTGAAAATCGCCATAGATTTCGGGCGAATATGCTAGGAAAGACGGCCCCGCTCCGGGGTCGCGGCCAGGCGCCCTGCGTCCGCGCGTCCGCCGCAGCGGAGAAATCGATGGTGGTGTCGAAAAAGTCCGTATCGCGCGCACTCGTCGCCGCGTGTTTTGTCGCGACCTTCGCGACCGCCCTGGCGCATCGCGCGACCGCGCAGGGCGCGCGTCCCCCGGCTGTCGTCACCACGGCCGTTTCGCAGACCACACAACTGCCGTTCGTGGCGGAAGCCATCGGCTCCGTGCAGCCGATCGCCAGCGTGCAGATCCGCACGCGCGTCGATGCGCAGATCGAAAGCATCGCGGTCGCCGACGGCGCGTCGGTGAAGGCGGGCGACGTGCTCGTCAAGCTCGACTCGCGTCAGGTGGAGGCGCAGCTCAAGCAGGCGCAGGCGCAACTGGACCGCGACAACGCCACGCTCCAGCAGAACCTGCGCGACGTCGAGCGGTTCGCCCAGCTCGTCGCGTCGAAATCCGCCACGCAAGTGGCGCTCGACAACGCCAGGACCGCCGTGCTGGCGACAAAGGCCGCCATCGCCGGCGATCAGGCGGCGATTGAAAGCCTGAAAGTGCAACTGTCCTACTACACGCTGCGCGCGCCCATCTCCGGCACGGTCGGCGCCTTCGCGCTGAAGGCGGGCAACATGGCGCGCGCCAACGACAATTCGGCCACCGGCGTGTTCGCCACCATCAACCAGATCGCGCCCATCTATGTCGCGTTCTCCCTGCCGCAACGCTTTCTGCCGGATCTGCGCGCCGCGATGGCCGGCGCGGGCGCGCGCGTCGCAGCCCGTCCGCAGGGCGCGCAACGCTGGATCGAAGGCAAGGTGGCGCTCATCGACAACACGATCGATCCGGCGACCGGCATGCTGGTCGCACGCGCAACCTTCGCCAACGACGATCAGGCTCTGTGGCCCGGCCAGTTGTGCGATCTGAAAGTCACGCTGCGCGTGGACGACAACCTCGTCGTCGTGCCGCGCGAGGCGGTGCAGGTCGGCCAGAAGGGCAATTTCGTTTTCGTCGCCGACGGCGGCAGGGCCGTGCTGCGCACGGTGAAGGTCGGGCGCGAACAGGACGGACGCACGGTGATCGCGGACGGCCTGAAGCCGGGAGAGACCGTCATCGTCGGCGGCGCGAACCTGCTGACGGACGGCGCCGCGATCGCGGTCGAAAAGTCGGCCGACAAGTCCGCCGTCAAACCGAACGCCAAGGCGGACGCCTCCTGATGTCACTGCCCGAACTCTGCATTCGCCGACCGGTGATGACGACGCTGCTGATGCTGTCGTTCGTCATTTTCGGCCTGTTCGGCTATCGGCAGCTTCCGGTGTCCGCGCTGCCGCGCGTCGATTTTCCGACCATCGCCGTCACCGTCGGGCTGCCGGGCGCGAGCCCCGAGACGATGGCGGCCTCGGTCGCAGCCCCGCTCGAGCGACAGTTCGCCACCATTCCCGCCATCACTTCCATGACGTCGCAATCGGGGCGCGGCAACACGTCGATCGTGTTGCAGTTCGACCTCGACCGCAACATCGACGGCGCGGCGCTCGACGTGCAGTCGGCGATCTCGGCCGCCTCGCGCAAACTGCCGCAGAACCTCCCTTCCCCGCCGACGTTCCGCAAGGTGAATCCCGCCGACATCGCCGTCATGTTCATCGCGCTGCGTTCGACCGAGGCGCCGCTTTACGTGACGAACGATTACGCCGAACAGGTGTTCGCGCAGCAGATTTCGCAGATCCCCGGCGTGGCGCAGGTGCAGATTTTCGGCCAGCAGAAGTTCGCGGTGCGCGTGCAGGTCGATCCCGAGAAGGCCGCCGCCCGCAATCTCACGCTGAGCGAAGTGGCGGGCCAGATCGCAGCGGCCAATTCCAACGCGCCGGTCGGCGTGCAGCTCGGCAAGCGCCAGAACGTGACCATTCAGGCGACCGGCCAGATGGAGAAGGCGGAGGACTATCGCCCGCTGGTCGTCGCCTGGCGCAACGGCGCGCCCGTGCGGCTCGACGAGATCGCCAATGTCCGCAACAGCGTCGACAACGACCAGGTCGCCGCCTGGTTCGGCGACGAACGCGCGATCATTCTGGCCGTCTATCGGCAGTCGGACGCCAACACGATCGAGGTGGTCGATCAGGTGAAGGCGCGCCTGCCCGGCTACCAGTCGCAACTGCCCGCCTCGATTAAGGCGCAGGTGATCAACGACCGCTCGGTTTCCATCCGCGATTCTGTGAAGGACGTGAAGGAGACGCTGCTGATCGCGGTCGTGCTCGTCATTATGGTCATCTTCCTGTTCCTGAAGACGCTGTCGGCGACCATCATTCCCGCGCTCGCGCTGCCGGTCTCGCTCATCGGCACCTTCGCATTCATGTATATGTTCGGGTATTCGATCGACAACATCTCGCTGCTGGCGATCACGCTATCGGTCGGCTTCGTGGTCGACGACGCGATCGTGATGCTCGAGAACATCGTGCGTCACATAGAGGAAGGCATGAAACCGTTCGAGGCCGCGCTCAAGGGCGCGCGCGAGATCGGCTTCACCATCATCTCCATCACCTTCTCGCTCGTCGCGGTGTTCATACCCGTGCTGTTCATGAGCGGCGTGGTCGGCCGCGTGTTCCGCGAATTCGCGGTGACGATCTCGGTCGCCATTCTGGTGTCGGGCGTCGTGTCGCTCACGCTCACGCCGATGCTGTGCGCGCGCATTCTCAAGGCCCCCAAACACGGACGCGACCAGGGCTTGTTCGGCCGCGTGGTCGACGCGGGGATCGACGGCATGCTCGCCGCCTACCGCTGGTCGCTTGACCTCGTGCTGCGCGCCAAGTTTCTCACGCTGATGCTGACCTTCGCGACGCTCGGCGCGAGCGTCTACATGTTCTACACGATCCCGAAAGGTTTCTTTCCGACCGAGGACACGGGCTTCGTCGTCGGCTCGACCGAAGCCGCGCCCGACATTTCGATCGAGGCGATGTCCGATCTGCAGCTTCGACTCATCAACGCGGTGCGCGCCGATCCGGGCGTCGCCTATGTCACCTCCGCTGTCGGCTTCGGCAACATCGTCAATCAGGGCCGCATCTTCGTCGCGCTGAAGCCGAAAAAGGAGCGCGGCGACCAGATGGCGGTCATCGGCCGCTTGCGCAAGGCGGCGAGCGCGGCGCCCGGCATCACCGTTTCGTTCGTGCCCATTCAGAATTTCAATCTCAACGCCGGCCGCATCACGCGCTCGCAATACCAGTACACGTTGCAATCGACCGACATCGAAACGCTTTACGCCAAGTCGGCCGAGATCGCCGATCGCATGTCGCATCTGCCCGGCCTGCGCGACGTGACGAGCGATCTTCAGATCCGCAATCCGCAGTCCTTCGTCGAAATCGACCGCGAGAAGGCCGCCGCGTATGGCGTCACCGCCGACCAGATTCGCGTCGCGCTCTACAACGCCTTCGGCGCCTATCAGGCGTCCACCATCTACACGCAGGCGACCGACTATCAGGTGATCGTGGAAGCGAGCCGCGATTTCCAGGCCGACCCCAACCAGATCGCGCGGCTCTACATCCGACCGCAGAACGCCGCGGCCGGCGCCGCGCCCGCCATTCCCGGCGCCGCCGCCGGCGGCCAGCCCGCGCTCATCCCGCTCGACCAGATCGCCACCGTCACGCGCAACGTCGGCCCGCTCACCATCAACCGTCAGGCCCAGCAGCCCGCCGTCACGCTGTCCTTCAACCTCGCGCCCGACGTGTCGATCGGTCAGGCGGTGGAGGCGATTCAGAAACTGGAGAAGGAGATCGCGCTGCCGCAGACGGTGGCGACCGGCTTCTCGGGCACGGCCCAGCAGTTTCAGGAGGCGCTGAAGGGTCAGGGCCCGCTCATCCTCGCCGCCATCCTGACGATCTACATCCTGCTCGGCGTGCTCTACGAGAGCTTCATCCACCCGATCACGATTCTGTCGGGCCTGCCTTCGGCCGGTCTCGGCGCGCTGATCTTCCTGCGCATGTTCGGCATGGACCTTTCGGTCGTCGCCATCATCGGCGTGCTGCTGCTCATCGGCATCGTGAAGAAGAACGCGATCATGATGATCGACTTCGCGCTCGTGCGGCGCAGGGACGGCCTCGACGCGCAGACAGCCATCCGCGAGGCGGCGCTCATCCGCTTCCGTCCCATCATCATGACCACGCTGGCGGCCGCCTTCGGCGCCGTGCCCATCGCCATCGGCGCGGGCGCCGGGGCGGAGCTGCGCCAGCCGCTGGGCGTGGCCATCGTCGGCGGCCTCGCCGTCTCGCAACTGCTGACGCTCTACATCACGCCGGTCGTCTACATCTATCTGGACCGGCTGGAAGCGTGGCTCTCCCCGCGCCCCGCCCCGCTGCCCGAACCCGCCCCCGCCCGCGCGGCCGAATAGGCTTTCGCGCCGGTCCGTCCTGGTTTATGGCGGCCCTGCCGGTGTCTTTCGGGCGCCCGGCTCCTCCTGTAACATGCCCGCGGACGGCCAAAAGGACTTCACGAGGACCCAAGATGCAGAAGGTGTATTCCGACGCGAAGAGCGCGCTCGCCGGCGTGCTGAAGGACGGCATGACGATCATGTCGGGCGGGTTCGGCCTGTGCGGCATTCCCGAAACGCTGATCGAGGCCATTCGCGACTCGGGCGTGAAGAACCTCACCGTCATCTCCAACAACGCGGGCGTGGACGGCGTGGCGCTCGGCCTGCTTCTGGAAACGCGGCAGATCAGGAAGATGATCTCGTCCTATGTCGGCGAGAACAAGATTTTCGCGCAACAGTATCTGGCCGGCGAACTGGAGCTGGAATTCAATCCGCAGGGCACGCTCGCCGAGCGCATCCGCGCGGGCGGCGCCGGCATTCCGGCCTTCTTCACCAAGACGGGCGTCGGCACGATCATCGCCGAAGGCAAGGAAGTGCGCACGTTCGACGGCGAGGAATATGTGATGGAGCGCGGCCTGGTCGCCGATCTTGCGGTCGTCCACGCCTGGAAGGGCGATACCGAAGGCAATCTCATCTACCGCAAGACCGCCCGCAACTTCAACCCGATGATGGCGACCGCCGCCAAGGTCACCGTGGCCGAGGTCGAACATCTGGTCGAGCCCGGCGAGCTAAATCCGGACGCGATCGTCACGCCCGGCGTCTACGTCAAGCGCATCGTGCATGTGAAAGACGCCCGCAAGCACATCGAACAGCGCACCAACCGCAAACGCGCGGCAGCTTGAGGAACCCACCCATGGCTTGGACCAGAGACGAAATGGCCGCGCGCGCCGCTCGCGAATTGCGCGACGGATTCTACGTCAATCTCGGCATCGGCATCCCGACCCTCGTGTCGAACTACATTCCCGCTGGCATGAAAGTGTCGCTGCAAAGCGAGAACGGCATGCTTGGCATGGGGCCCTTCCCCTATGAGGGCGAGGAGGATCCCGATCTCATCAACGCCGGCAAGCAGACGATCACCGAACTGCCGACGACCTCCTATTTTTCCTCCGCCGATTCCTTCGCCATGATCCGCGGCGGCCATATCGACCTGTCGATTCTGGGCGCCATGCAGGTGGCCGAGAACGGCGATCTCGCCAACTGGATGATCCCCGGCAAGATGGTGAAGGGTATGGGCGGCGCGATGGACCTCGTGGCCGGCGTGAAAAAAGTGGTCGTGGTGATGGATCACGTCGCAAGGGCCAAGGACGGAACCGTCGAGAAGAAGCTGCTGCATCGCTGCAACCTGCCGCTGACCGGCGCGCGCGTCGTGGACATGGTGGTGACCGATATGGGCGTGTTCGTCATCGACAAGCACGGGTCCGGGCCGATGAAGCTGATCGAACTCGCCCCCGGCGTGACGGTGGACGACATCCGCGCCAACACCGAGGCGAGCTTCGTCGAGGCGCTGAAAGCCGCCGCGTGACGCCGTCGGCCGGGCGGCGCGCCGTCCGGCCACGATTTCGCCGCGCTTGTCGTCGATTGCGGGACGGCCCGCCCCCCGCTCCTCCGTGCGGAGGTCGCCGGCTCATCAGGTAGCGCGCATATGGCCTCCATCCGCGACAGCGACGTCCCGCCGCCCGCCACGCCCGCCGCCGGCCCGCGTGCGGCCCGGTTCCGGCCGCTGCGATGGCTGACCTCCGGCTCGCCGCGCATGCGCGCGCTCAAGATCGCCGGCCTCCTGCTGGCGTCGCTGGGCGCAGGCGCGGCGATCGCGCCGTGGACGGTCTCGCGCGGCGCGCTGCGCGAGGAGATCGCGGCGCAACTGCGGTCCTCCTCGGGGCTCTACGTTTACACCAACGGCGCCTCCACCTTCTCGCTGCTGCCGCGCCCGACTGTGCGGCTGGCCGACATCGCGTTCGTCGATCCGCGCGGCGCGCTGACCATCCAGGCGCGCGAATTGCGCGGCACGGTGCGCCTGCTGCCTCTGCTGGCGGGCCGGCTGGAACTGGTCGAGGCCACACTCGACCGGCCGAACCTCGCCATCGACATCGACGGCAAGCCGATGACCAGCGCCGGCGCCGCCGTGCGCGCGGCCGATGCGCGGCCGGCTTCGCCCGAGGCCGCCAAAGCCGACCAGGCGCGGCTCGGCGTCGTGTCGTTCGTGGACGGGGCCGCGCAATTGCGGCGCGCCGGCCAGGTCGTCGAAACCCTGTCGGCGATCGACGCCACGCTCGACTGGCGCACGGTCTCCTCGCCGGCCGCCCTCGACGGCGCGGCCATGTGGCGCGGCCGCCGCATCGCGCTCGCGCTCTGGATCGCCCGGCCGTCCGAACTGCTGCGCGGCGAATTGTCGAGCGCGACCGCGCAGGTGCGCGCCACCGACATCGATCTTGCGGCCAACGGCGCGCTGGCGCTCGGCGCGCGGCCGCATTTCGAAGGCCGTATCGTCGCCTCCACGCCGTCCGCGCGCGGCCTGTTCGAACTCGCGGGGGCCACGCCGCCCGCCTTCGTCGGGCGCGGCGCGGCGTCCATCGATTGCGAATGCAGCGCAAGCGCCGCCGCGCTCTCGCTATCGACCGTCAAGCTGGCGCTCGGCCCCAACACGTTCACCGGCGCGCTCGCGCTGCGGCTCGACGAGCCGCGACCGCTCCTGACCGGCACGCTGGCGGCCAAATCGCTGTCCATGCTCTCCGCGTTCGCGGAGGCGCCGCGCCTCGTGGGCGCCGACCGGCATTTCAGTCGCGATCCCTTCGACGCGCGCGCCCAGGAGTCGGTCGACCTCGACCTGCGCCTGTCGGCCAACGAAGTGAGTTTCGCCCGCCTGCGCGCGCAGGACGTCGCCGGCGCGCTCATGCTCAAGGACGGAAAGCTCGATCTTTCGATCGCCGACGCGCGCTTCTACAAGGGCGCGGTCAAGGCGCGCCTCGCCGTGGAGCCGCGCGGACAGGGCGGCGCCGAGGTGAAGGCGAGCCTGATCGCCCGCGGCGTCGACTGGGGCGCCATCGACTGGGAGCAGTTCGGCGCCGCGCGGCTGGCGGGTCTTGCCGATGTCACGCTGACGCTGGAAGGCGCGGGCGCGAGCCCCGACCAGCTGGCGCGCGCACTGTCGGGCCAGGGCGACATCAAGCTGACGAACGGCGAGATTCTGGGCCTCGATGTCGAGCGCGTGCTCAAGCGCATGGAGCGTCGTCCGCTGTCGACGGCCGCCGACATCCGCTCCGGCCGCACGGTGTTTTCCAACGCGCGCGCCACGTTCGAGATTCAGAACGGCCTCGCGCGCGTGGTGGACGCGGCCGTCGACGGCGCGGGCTACGCGATGACGATTTCGGGAACCGCGCAGCTCGCCGAACGCCAGATCGCGCTGCGCGCCAACGTCGCCCCGCCCGACGCCGCCCAGCGCGCCGAGGCGCCCGGTTTCGCCTTCGACATCGCCGGCCCGTGGGACAATCCTGTCATGGCGCCGGACGTGCACAGTTTCATCAGGCGCTCGGGCGCGGCCCAGCCGCTGCTCGGTCCGCGCATCGACAAGGCGTCGCCCGCCCCGCCGCGCGCCGCAAGTCCGCCGAAGGAATGATCACTTTTCCCCGCGCCGCCACGATACGAACGCCAGCGCGCCGAGGGCGAGCGAACCGAAGGCGAGCAGCAGCGTGGAGGCGGCGTTGATCTCGGGGCTCACGCCAAGCCGAACCTGACTGTAGATGCGCATCGGCAGCGTCGTCGACCCCGGCCCGGACGTGAAACTGGCGATCACCAGATCGTCGAGCGACAGGATGAACGCCATCGCATAGGCGCCTGCGATCGCCGGCAGAAGTTGCGGCACGGCGACATGGGCGAAGGCGGCGAGCGGCGTTGCGCCCAGGTCCTGCGCGGCCTCCTCCAGCGAACGGTCGAGCGTGGCGAGCCGCGCGCGGATCGCCACCGTCGCAAAGCCCAGCGAGAACGTCGTATGCGCGGCCACGACGGTCCAGAAACCGCGCGGCAGATCGAGCGCCACGAACACCAGCAGCAGCGACAGGCCGAGCACGATCTCCGGCATGACGATCGGCGCGAACAAGGCGCCGACGAACAGCGTGCGCCCGCCGAACCGGCCGAACCGTTCGAGCGCGACTGCGGCCATCAGCGCCAGCACGGTCGAAAGCGCGGCCGATAGCGCCGCGACCTTCAGACTGGTCGCGGCCGAGGCCAGCATCTGCTCGTTGGCGAGGAGCGCGCCGTACCAGCGCGTCGAGAACCCGCCCCACACGGTCACGAGCCGCGAGGCGTTGAACGAATAGACCACCAGAAGCGCGATGGGCGCGTAGAGAAAGAGAAAGCCCGCCAGCAATGCGGCGCGACGCGCGAACATCGTCATGTGCGCCGCCTCTCGATCCACACGATGGGTCCCACCAGCAGCGCGATCAGCACGATGGCGCCGGCGGACGCGGCCGGCCAGTCGCGGTTCTCGAAGAAGTCGTTCCACATCACGCGGCCGATCATCATCGTGTCCGAACCGCCGAGCAGATCGGGTATGACGAATTCGCCGACGGCCGGAATGAACATCAGGAGCGCGCCCGCGACCACGCCGGTCGCCGAGAGCGGCAGCGTGACGGTCAGGAACGTCGCGAGCGGCGCGGCGCCGAGATCGGCGGCGGCCTCGCGCAGGCTTTCGTCCTGCGCCTCCAACGCGGCGTAGATCGGCAGCACGACGAACGGCAGATACGAATAGACCATGCCGATCGTCACCGCGGCGTTGGTCGCCAGAATCGGCAACGGCGCGTCGATGATCCCGAGCGCCATCAGCGCGCGATTGAACAGACCCTCGTCTTTCAGGATCATGATCCACGCATAGACGCGGATGAGAAAACTCGTCCAGAACGGCGCGACCGCAAGTCCGATCAGCACGGGACGCAACCGCTTGTCCGAACGCGCGATGGCGAGCGCGATCGGATAGGCGATCGCGACCGCGATCGCGGTGGCGAGCCCCGCGAGGGCGAGCGACGTCAGATAGGCCTCGAAATAGAGCGGATCGGCGAACAGGCCGCGATAGGCGTCGAGCCCGAACGTTCGCGCCTTGTCGAGAATCGCCGACAGCCCTTCGCCGAAATCGAACGTGGGAACATAGGGCGGTTGCGCGATCGCGCTGCGCGACAGCGAGATCTTGAAGACGAGCGCCAGCGGAACGAGAAAAAACGCGACCAGCCACAGATAGGGCGCCGCCAGAATCGCGCGCCGACCCGCGCCGAGCCTGCGCGCGCGCTCAACCATCGACGATCACGCCGTCGTTGGCGCCAAACGCGAACGTCGCGCGCGCGCCCTGCGCCAGCGCGCCCGCATCCGCCGCCACGCGCAGCAGCGCGCCGGAGGAAAGCCGCACCCGCGCCAGCGAATGATCGCCGCGAAAGATCACGTCCTGCACCTCGCCAGCGACACTGTTGCGCCCCGCCCCGCCCGGCGCGATCCGCTCGGGCCGCACCGAGACGATCGCATGGTCGCCCGAAAACCCTTCGTGCGCTATCTCGATGACGCCGTCCGGCGTTTCGATGCGGATCGCATGCGCATCGCGCGCGATCACCCTGCCTTCGAAGAAATTCGTCTCGCCGACGAAACCCGCCACGAATTTCGTGCGCGGACGCGCGTAAATCTCGCCCGGCGCTCCCAGTTGCTCGATGCGCCCCGCGCGCATGATGGCGATGCGATCGGCCATCGCCAGCGCCTCGTCCTGATCGTGAGTGACGACGAGGAACGCGACGTTCAGTTTTTTCTGGATCTGCATCAGTTCGAACTGCGTCTCCTCGCGCAACTTGCGGTCGAGCGCGCCGAGCGGTTCGTCGAGCAGCAGCAGTTTCGGTCCGCGCGCGAGCGCGCGCGCAAGGGCCACGCGCTGGCGCTGGCCGCCCGACAATTGCGCGGGCTTGCGCCGCTCCATGCCCTGCAATTGGGCGATGCGGACCATTTCCGCGACGCGCGTGACGATGGTCGCCCGGTCCACGCCCATGCGTTTCAGACCGAACGCGATGTTGTCGGCGACGGTGAGATGCGGAAACAGCGCGTAGGACTGGAACATCATGTTGACGGGACGCCGGTGCGGCGGCGTCGCGCGCATGTCCGCGCCGTCGATGAACACGGCGCCCGTGTCCGGCGTCTCGAATCCGGCGGCCATGCGCATGAGCGTGGTCTTGCCGCAGCCGGACGGACCGAGCAGCGCGAAGAACTCGCCCGCGCGCACCTCCAGCGAAACATCGTCCACGGCGCGCGTCGCGCCGAACTGTTTCGACACCCTGTCGAAACGCAGAACCGGGTCGTTCAATTTCAGCGATCCTCGCGCAGCGCGTCGGCGAGCCGTTGCTCCAGCACCAGCGGTTTGGTCAGCACGAGCGCGCCCTTGGTCTTCTCGATGAGGCCCTCGCGTTCGAGCGCGGAGAACTCGCGCGTCACCTGCTCGCGCCGGCAACCGATCCGCGCGGCGACGACATGGTGGAACGGCGGCGGAGTCACCACTTTCTCGCCCGCATGGCCCGCGCGCGGATGCGACATGCGCAGCAGCTCCGCATAAAGGCGGTGGCGCAGATCGAAGATCGACAGTTCAGCCAGCCGCGCGTTGCCCTCGCGCACGCGCGTGGCGAGCAGTTTGAGAACCTTGTCGCAGGCCGCCCGCGAGGTGAACAGAATGTCGCGGAACACGGCCGCCGGCATGATGCAGAGTTCCGCGTTGGTGAGCGCCGTCACATTCGCGGAACGCTTGATGCCGTCGATTGCCGCGAGCTCGCCGAAAAAGGCGCCGGCCTTCAGGTCGGCCAGAATCACCTCCTTGCCCGCCGCCGTGCGGATCAGCACGCGCACGTCGCCGGTGACGATGAAGTAGACGTCGCTCGACTGGTCCTCGAAATCGACGATGGTTTCGTTCTCCGAGGCTTTGCGCCACAGAACCCGCCGTTCGAACGCGGCGAGATCGATGTCCTGCACATCCTTGAAGAATGCGATACGCGAGAGACTCTGCATGGCTCCGACCGACTGCCCCGCCCCGCGGACGGCGCGCACGATGGTAGCAGACGCACGCCCTGCGTCCATCATCGCGGAGCGCTTTCGCGCAAAGCGGGCGCCGGTTCGCGCAAAGAAAACGCGCCGGAACCGATCGCTGGAGCATCGCTTCCGATTCCCTCGGAAGCGAAAACGCTCAGGCCGGCAGGCTCCTGCGCGCCGCCTCGATCGTGTTGGCCATCAGCAGCGGCACGGTCATCTGCCCCACCCCGCCGGGCACCGGGGTGATGGCGCCTGCGGTTTTCAGCGCTTCGCCATAGGCCACGTCGCCCGCCAGCCGGTATTTGCCGTCGGCCGTCGGCACGCGGTTGATGCCCACGTCGATGACGATGGCGCCAGGCTTGATCCAGTCGCCGCGCACCATCTCCGGCTGGCCGACGGCGGCCACCACGATATCGGCGCGCCGCACCACGCCCGGCAGGTCGCGCGTGCGCGAATGGGCGACGGTGACGGTGGCGTTGGCGGCCAGCAGCAATTGCGCCATCGGCTTGCCCATCAGGTTGGAGCGGCCGATGACGACCGCCTCGGCGCCCGCCACGCTGCGGCCGAGCGCCTGCGCCGTCTGTTCGATCAGGCGCATGGAGCCGACCGGCGTGCACGGCAGCAGCGCGCGCGCCGTCGCGCCGGTGGCCAAAAGGCCGGCGTTGACCGGGTGAATGCCGTCGACATCCTTGCGCGGGTCGATCCGCTCCAGCGCCGCGGCGCTGTCGAGCCCCTTGGGCAGAGGCAGCTGCACCAGAATGCCGTGCACCGCCGGATCGGCGTTCAGGTCGTCGATCAGCGCGTTGAGCGTCGCCTGGGCCACGTCGGCCGGCAGGTTGCGCTGGATGGAGTGAAAACCGAGGTCGGCGGCCATGCGGCTCTTGGAGCGCACGTAGACGCCGCTCGCCGGATCGTCGCCCACGAGCACGACCGCCAGCCCCGGTCGCACGCCCCTGGCGATGAGATCGGCGGTCGCACGGCGCGCCTGTTCTACCACGGCGCCGGCCGCGATCTTGCCGTCGATGACCAGCGCGCCTTCGCCGGAAGGCCGCAGAAAATCTGGAAGTTGTGTCATGGCGCCCTGCCCGGAACGAACGCCGCCTTTTGTCAGACCGCGCGGCCGGCGCCAAGCGCGCCCGCGACGTCTTCCAAAGCAAAACGCGCCGCATGGCGCGCCCGCGCGCCCGGCGCGAGCAGGCGCATGGACGGTTTGTCGGAAATCTCGCCGTCGAACCCCACCGGATCGCCGTGGCCGGTCCACGCCTCGATGCACAGGAATGGCGCCGGCGGACGCGCCCAGAGCGCCAGATGCGGAAAATTCTCCAGTTCGATCGAAAGCCTTAGCCCCTCGCCGTTGTCGTAGGCCGCCCGCCGGCTCGCGATATTCAGAAAGCACAGCGCTTCGCGCGCGAACGCCGCCGGCGTCAGGCGCAGGCGCCGGCCCTCGAGCGGAACGGGGCGTGTTTGGTCCGAAAACAGCCCGCCCGGCGCGATGACCGGCGCCAGCGGGTTCTCCTGCGTCTCGAAGAGGAACATGTGTTCGGCCCGCGATCCGCCGAGCGGCCAGGCGAAGCCCGGATGCAGCCCGACCGCGTAGGGCATCGGCGCCTCGCCGACATTCTCCACCTCCAGCGCCCACGCGAGCGCGGTCGCGGTCAGCCGATACGTCGCCTCCAGCCGGAAGGCGAACGGATAGAGCGCGCGCGTCGCCGCGCTGTCGACCAGCCGCAGCCGGGCGCCGTCGGCGGCGCGCTCCACCACGGCGAATTCGGCGGACCGCGCGAATCCGTGCAGCCCGAGCGGATAGGCGCGCCCGCGATGGCGCACGCCGTCGCGGGTCCAGCCGACGATGGGAAAAAGGATGGGAGCGGTTTCCGCCCAGACGGCGGGGTCCGGCTTCCACAGAAGGTCGAGGTCGCCCACGCGCCAGCAAAGCGGCTCGGCGCCGCGCAAGGCGATTCGCGCCCGCGCGCCCTCACATTCAAGATCGAGAAACGAACCGGCCGCCGGCGCGCTCACGCGCGCGAATATTCCAGCGCCGCGCCCGCAGACAGCCGCCGCCGATTGGCCTGCACCTTGCGGCGGTAGGAGCGCAGAATGACGCCGGGATCCTGTCCGACCGCCAGCCGCGCCCCGGACTCCACCGCCGCGACCGCCTTCTCCACCACCATGCGCTGCGATTCGTGGACCGCGCCGGGGCCGCCCGCCGCCAGGCGCATCAGACGCAATGCGATCACTTGCTGGGATTCGACGACCAGCATCGTCGTTTCGAACCCGAGGGTCATCAACCGGTCGAACATCGAAGGCTCCAGAAACCGCTCGATCGACGCGCGACCGTGAGAGAATAGGTTAGCGCAAAACCATCTCCTGAAAAGGGCCATGCGAACTTTTCCCTCTAAAATCGTCAAGAAAAACAGAACGTTTGACGCCGCCTGGCCGGCTGCGTCCAGCCCGCTGCGACAAAAATGTCCGACAAATCAATGATGAAGCTCGTCCGGACCCGCATGCGCCTCCGCCATGGCCTCCTCGATCGTGCGTCGCCAGGCGACGCGCGGCTCGCGCACGCCGTGGCTCAACAGGGTCTGCCTTACCCCGACCGAGGCCCCGGTGAAGAACATGCGCACGCCGCGCCGCTCGGCCTTGGCGACGGCGCCGGCCAGCGTGTTGGCGGCTGTCGAATCGAGAAACGGCACGGCGGTGAAATCGACCACCAGCGCCTTGTGCCGATCCTGAATGCGGTCGAGCACCGCGCCGACCGCCGAGGCCGCCGCAAAGAAGAACGCGCCGGTGATGCGGTAGACGACGATGTCCCGCTCCTGCGCCAGCGAGGGATCGTAAGGCGCCCGCCCGTCGGCCGAATCCGCGCGATCCAGATCGACGCGCGGGCTGTGCGCCTCGATCGCCGTCGTCTCGGCCATGCGGTTGATGAACAGAAGCGCGCCGAGGGCGAACCCGACGACGATGCCCTCCGTCAGGTCGCGGAAGATCGTCAGGAAAAAGGTCGCCAGCAACACCAGCGCGTCGCCGCGCGAGGACCGCACGAGCGTCGCGAACTCGTGCTTTTCCGCCATGTTCCACGCCACGATGGCGAGCACGCCGGCGAGCGCCGGGAGCGGGATGTAGCTGGCCAGGGGCGCCGCGACCAGCACGAACAGCAGCAGGAAACCGGCGTGCATCATGCCGGCGATCGGCCCGTGCGCGCCCGAGCGCACATTGGTCGCCGTGCGCGCGATCGTTCCCGTCACGCACAGCCCGCCGAACAGCGCCGAGGCGACATTGGCGACTCCCTGCGCGACCAGTTCGCAGTTCGAGCGATGGCGCCGTCCCGTCATGCCGTCGGCGACCACGGCCGACAGCAGCGATTCGATGGCGCCGAGCAACGCGAAGGCGATGGCGTTGGGAAGCGCCGCCGTGATCTTGGCGAGCGTGATCTCCGGCAGGGCCGGCGAAGGCAGCGATTGCGGAATGCCGCCGAACCGCGATCCGATCGTTTCGACGGGCAGGCCCATCGCATACGCGACCGCCGCTGCGAGCGCGATGGCGATTAGCATGCCGGGCCAGCCCGGACGGAAACGCTTGAGGCCGACGATGACGAGGATCGTCAGCGCCGCGACCGCGGCCGCCGCCGGGTTCGCCGTCCCGGCGGCGGAAAGCAGCGCCGCCAGTTTGGGCAGGAGTTCGCCCGGCTCCTTCCCTGCGAGCGACAGCCCAAACAGGTCCTTGATCTGGCTTGCGAAAATGATGACGGCGATGCCGGCCGTGAAGCCGACGGTGACGGGATAGGGAATGAATTTGATATAGGTTCCGAGACGCAGGAGACCGATGGCGGCGAGAATCATGCCGGCCATCATCGTGGCGATGAGCATGCCCTCCACGCCCGGTCGCTCAACGGTGGCGGCCACAAGCACGATAAACGCGCCGGCCGGCCCGCCGATCTGGAACCGGCTGCCGCCCAGCGCCGACACCAGAAACCCGCCGATGATCGCCGCGTAGAGGCCCCGGTCCGGCCCCACCCCCGACGCGATGGCGATCGCCATCGACAGCGGCAGCGCGACGATGGCGACCGTCAGCCCGGCGAGCGCGTCCGCCCGGAACGCGTGCAGCCCGTAGCCCTCGCGCAGAATGGTGATGGACTTCGGCGTGAACAGTTCTGCGAAGGTCGGCGGCGGGAGGTGGTGGCTGGCGTTCATCGGACCTGCGCCTTCGTGCGGAAATTGCAACTAACCCCGATGCGCCCCGGACCGGCGCAGGCGCACGCCCCGCCCCGTCGCCTCGCTGGGCGCATTTTCGGCGATCAGCTCCACGCCGGCCGCGTTCAGCGCATCGACCACGCGGGTGAGCGATTCGACCACGCCGCGCACGACGCCCTCGCTCGCCTCCATGCGCTGGATGGTGGCGAGCGAGACGCCGGAGCGTTCCGCCAGCGTCTTCTGGTCCATTCCGACAAGCGCCCGGGCGGCGCGCATCTGGGCTGCGGTGATCATGGAATATCCATGTTCTGTGATCGCATAATGATGTTTAGAACATCAGGAATGATCGATCAACATGGAGCATCGCTGGATCGCGCGCGCCATTCGTCGCAGGCAGGCCGCCACAAGCGAGTCGCCACAGGCGAGCCGCCGCAGGCGCGTGTCGCGACCCGTAAATCTGCAAAGAAGATTTCGAAGGAAAATGGTCGGAGTGGCGGGATTCGAACCCACGACCCCTTGTCCCCCAGACAAGTGCGCTAACCGGGCTGCGCTACACTCCGACTTGGGGCGCTTATAGAGAAGCCCATCCGGCGGCGCAACACGCCAGAAGCGCTATTCGCGCGCCGCGCGCAGCAGGCGCGCGCATTCGGCGATGTCGCGCGCAAGCCGCGCCATCTCCTCGAGCTGCGCGGGCGAAGGCGCGTGCACGATGACCGGCGCCACGCCCGCATCGGCCGGCGCGTCGGCGAAGCCGAACGAACTCTGCGCCACTGGCGTCTCGGCCGGTCCCTCCTCCGGCTCGGCCGCCGGCCGTGGCGGCGCCGCGCCCGAGGCGTGCGCGGAGATCACCCCGCGCGCGCCCTGTTCCTTGAGGATGCGCTGCACGCCCTTGATGGTGTAGCCCTGCCCGTAGAGCAGCGCCCGGATCGCGCGCAGAAGGTCGATGTCCTCCGGCCGGTAGTACCGACGACCGCCGGTGCGTTTCATCGGTCGGATCTGCGAAAACCGCGTCTCCCAGAAACGCAGCACGTGCTGGGGCAGATCGAGGTCTTCGGCGACCTCGCTGATGGTGCGGAAAGCGTCCGGGCTCTTGGTCATGCGAATAAGATCCCCGGTCGGGCGGACATGCGATCCGGCGGGTTCGCGCGTACGGCGCGATTCGCGTTCGATTGTAGATTATTTTCCGGGGAGGCGGATCATTCCTCCTCGTCCGCCATCTCCTTGCCGTTGATCCTGCCCTTGAGCACGTTGGACGCCTTGAAAACCACAACCCGCCGCGGCTCGATCGGCACTTCCACGCCGGTCTTCGGGTTGCGCCCCACGCGCTCGCCCTTCGCGCGCACCAGGAACGAGCCGAAGGACGACAGTTTCACCGACTGCCCCGCCGCGATCGTGTCGGAAATCTCGTCCAGCACCATTTCCACCAGATCGGCGGCCTCGGCGCGGGAGAGGCCGACCGTGCGGTAGACCGCGTCGGCAAGATCCGCGCGCGTCACGGTCTTGGGCGCGTGCGCTCCGTCCGGTTTGGTTGCGGCGCGAACCGCTTCAATCTCTCTCATGGCAATTCTCGAGCAACAAAGGCGCGGTCGACTCACCGCAATCAAGTAATATTTACCGAGGACAGTGCAAAACGCGCTTCACCCTACGCAATTGGCGGGTGAATCTACCCTCCTCAAACGGAACTTGCATTTCAACGAACAGAAAATCAACCATTTTTGCCTGCGCCGCGCCGGCCTGTCGCAGCCTGCGCGCCGCGCCGCCCGCGGCCGCGCCGGCCTCACCAGCGGACGATCGCCGCGCCCCAGGTGAAGCCGCCGCCGACAGCCTCGATCATCACGAGGTCGCCGCGCTTGATTCGCCCGTCGGCCACGGCCGCGGACAGCGCCAGGGGAATGGAGGCCGCCGACGTGTTGCCGTGCAGTTGCACGGTCTGGACCACCTTTTCCGGCGCGATCCCCAGCTTCTCGGCCGAAGCGTCGATGATGCGCTTGTTGGCCTGATGCGGTACGAACCAGTCGAGATCGGCCGCCGAAATCCCGCAATCCTCGAAACACCCGAGCATCACATCCGACACCTGCCCGACCGCGTGCCGGAACACGTCCTTGCCGACCATGCGCACATGCCCGACCGTGCCGGTCGACGAGGGACCGCCGTCCACGAACAGCTTCTCGCGATGGCGCCCGTCCGACCGCAGCCGCGAGGCGAGCACCCCACGCCCGTCCGTATTCTCCTGCGCGTCGAGCACGATGGCGCCCGCCCCGTCGCCGAACAACACGCAGGTCGTGCGGTCCTGCCAGTCGAGAATGCGCGAGAACGTCTCGGAGCCGATCACCAGCGCGCGCTTGTGCGAGCCCGAGCGCAGGAACTTGTCGGCGGTGGCGACGGCGAACACGAAGCCGGAACAGACCGCCTGCAGGTCGAACGCCACGCCGTGGCGGATGCCGAGCGCGGCCTGGATCTGCGTGGCGGAAGCGGGGAACGTGTAGTCGGGCGTGGAGGTGGCGCAGATGATGAGGTCGATCGATTGCGCATCGACGCCCGCGCTTGCCAGCGCGCGCTCGGCCGCCTTCGCGCCGAGCGTGGCCGTGGTTTCGCCCTCGCCCGCGATGTGGCGCTCGCGAATGCCGCTGCGCTGGACGATCCATTCGTCGCTCGTGTCGACCATTTTTTCGAGATCGGCGTTGGTCAGCGTCTTATCGGGCAGGCAGGCGCCGACCCCCAGCACGACCGACCGCAATTCCGACGGGGGAGATTTGGACATGTGAATCGTTCTTCTCAGGAATTGGCCGGATCGGCCGGAGCGTCGCTCCGGTCGGCGTCGGGCGCGGGAGGCGCTTCGGGCGCCGCGCCCAGGCCTTCGGTCGAAAGCGTCAGCGCCTCGCGGATTTTTTCGAGCAGGCCGTGGCGAACCATGTCGTAGCCGATTTCGATCGCCCCGGCGAACCCGAGCGCGTCCATGCCGCCGTGGCTCTTGATGATGACGCCGTCGAGCCCCAGGAACAGGCCGCCGTTCACGCGGCGCGGATCGATCTTCTTGCGCAGCTCGTCGAACGCGCCGCGCGCGAGCACCGCGCCTGCCTTCGACAACAGCGAGGAAGAAAATGCTTCGCGCATGTATTGCGCGATCTGCTTGGCCGTGCCCTCGGCGGTCTTCAGCGCGATATTGCCGGTGAACCCTTCGGTCACCACCACGTCCACCGTGCCCTTGCCGAGATCGTCGCCCTCGACGAAGCCGCGATAGTCCATCGTCGGCAGGTTGATCTCGCGCAGTCGGCGCGAGGCGGCCTTAACCTCTTCCAGACCCTTGATCTCTTCCACGCCCACGTTCAGGAGGCCGACCGACGGGCGCTCGATGTCGAACAGGATGCGCGCCATCGCCGAACCCATGATCGCCAGATCGACCAGGTGCTGCGCGTCCGCGCCGATCGTGGCGCCGACATCGAGCACGATGGATTCGCCCCGCAGCGTCGGCCATATGGCCGCGAGCGCCGGCCGGTCGACGCCCGCCAGCATGTGCAGGCAGATCTTGGACATCGCCATCAGCGCGCCGGTGTTGCCGGCCGAGACGGCGGCGTCCGCCTGCCCGTTCTTGACCGCCTCTATCGCCTGCCACATCGAGGAAACGCGCCGGCCCGCGCGCAGCGCCTGGCTCGGCTTGTCGTCGTTCTTCACCACGACGCTGGTGTGGCGGATTTCGGCAACCGCCTTCAGCTTGGGATGCTGGTCGAGGATCGGGCGGATGACCGCCTCGTCGCCGAAGAACAGGTAGGACGAATCGGGCCTGCGGTCGCGCGCGATGGCTGCGCCCGGCACGACGACGGACGGGCCGAAATCGCCACCCATGGCGTCGAGCGCGATCCGGACGCTGCCCTTCATCTTTTCGTCGTCTCCCGTCACCCTGCGCCGTTCGGACGCGCGCGGACCATAGCCTGCGCCGCGCCCATGGCAAGCCCGCTCGGCAGGCCCGCTCAGCCTTTTTTGTCGCCCCCGCCCCTCAACCCTTTCAACGCGGCGAACGGCGAAATTCCGGCGCCCGCCTCGTCCGCCCCCTCGAACGCGGCGCCGGGTTTGCGCGGATAGGGATCGACGCCGAGCGCGATGAATTCGGCGGCGATGGCGCCGAGATCTATCCGCCCGTCCACGATCGGGTCGGGTCCGTCGGCGCCGGCGTCCGGCCAGTCGATCGGCGGCGCGCCCCGCCCCGGCGGCTTCGGATCGCCGGGCGCGAAGTCGAGCGCGAACGGCTCCACGATCTCCGTCGCGAACGGTTCGAGGCTGACGACGCAGACCTGCCGCGCCTTCGCCCGCGCCTCGCCCTCAACCCGCAGGCCGTCGCGCCCCCGCCGCGCGATGCGGAAGGCGGCGCGCGCCTCGTCCACGCCCGCCAGCCCGCAGAGTTCGGCCAGCGCCGCGCGCTGGCCGGAGTCGGCGACGATTTCGATGTCGAGGCCCGCGGCCGGCACGTCGGTCACGGCGAGCGGGCGGCTCCAGGGCGCGGCGGACGACGGGTTCATGGAGTCCTCATGCGATCGCCGCCGCGTCCTGAAACGGCGCGGGGCCCTGTGTGAAGGCGGCGAGGTCGGCCGCCGCCATGGCGGCGGCGGTCGCGCGCACGTAGCGGGCGAGCCGCGCCGCGACGGACGCGTCCGCCGTCCCGTGGATATTGCGCGCGAGCGCGGCCTCCAGCGCGCCGCCCTGTCCGGCCAGCGCCGCCGCATAGGCCGCGCTGCGGCCGTTATAGTCGTCGCCCAGCTTCTTCATGCGTTTGGGCACGGCGAGATCCCCGACCCCCATCTCGCGCAGCGCCGCGTCCAGCCCCGCAAACAGCCGGTCGGCGGTCTCCTGCGCGATCCGCGGGCCCGGCGCGGGCCTGGCCGCGAGCGCCGACAACGCCAGGAAGGCATGCAGCACGAGCAGGTCGAACCTGCCGTCCAGCGTATCGGCCACGCCATAGCCCTCCTGAAACAGCGCCGGCTGGCGCGCGGCGGCGACGATCTCCCCGTGCAGCCGCTCCACGGCCGCCGCGTGCGGGGACTTGCGAAGAAACTTCAAAATCATGCCTGCGTCCGCCTCGGGCTTCGCGCGCGCTTGCAATTCGCCGGTGCGACGTTTACCCATCGCGGGCCGCTTGGCAAAGTGCGATGCGCCGGACGATGCGCGCCCGGCCGGCGGCGGATGGCCACGGGAGCAGCAGATGGCTTTGGGTGACAGGCGGCGGTTTCTGAAGGGCGCGTCCATGGGGCTGGTCGTGGCGTTGGCCGCGCCGCTCGCCGGCTGCACCGGCCTCGGGTATGACGGGGTCGTCCAGCGCGGCTACCAGGCGGACGCGCGCACGCTCGGCGACCTGAAGGTCGGCGCGCCGGCCGAAAAAGTGCTGGCCTCCCTCGGCACCCCCTCCACCACCTCCACCGTGGGCGGCGACGCCTGGTACTACATCAGCCAGACGACCGAGCGCAAAGTCGCGTTCATGACGCCGAAAGTCACCGAACAGCGCGTGCTGGCCGTCTATTTCAAGAACAAGCGTGTCGAGCGCGTCGCCAATTACGGGCTCGAGGACGGCAAGGTGTTCGACTACATCTCCCGCACCACGCCGACGCCCGGCGGCGACACCACCTTCCTCCAGAACATGCTGTCGAACCTGCTGAAGTTCAGCTGACCGGAGCGCGGTGACCGGTCGCGCCGGGGCTGCGCCCCTGATTCGGTTTGTGAACGCCCGCACGCAACCTGCCGCAACGCCTCACAAAAACAGGGCGAACCGAACCGCGCCCGGCCCGACGCCAGGCGACTCTGAGAAGGGTCGATGGGGTCGGCCGAACGCCCGCAATACCGCGCCGCTTGACGCAATAGGAGCCGCTTTACGGAAAGTTCACACGCGGCGCGAATAATCGCGCCGTCTTCTTGAGCATTCGATGCGCTTCCTGCTGCTCGTACTCGGCGCCTTCGTCGTATTTCCCCTTGTCCTCGGTTATGCGCTGACGAGCCCCATCCGCTCGAAAATGTCGGAAATGGCCAGCGTCCACAATTCTGTTCTGTCGGAGCCCGAGCGAAGTCTGCGGGAAACAACCGTCGCGAGCGGCGGAACATCCGCCAGGGCGGTCGCCGATTACGACAGGCTGGTCCGCAACGCTGCGACGCCCGAGCAGGCGCGCCGCGCGACCAGCGCGCTGCATGTGGCCGTCGTCGAATGGGCGCCGTCCGAGCCGCCCGGCAAGGCGCCTCCGGCGGAGTTGCACGTCGACCTGACCGACGCCGCGCGCGCCGCCGTGCTGGTGTTGCTGGACGGACCGGCGCAGCTTTCCATCGCCCCGCCCCGCGATCATGCGGCCGGCAAACTGGCGGTGGAAGGCTTCTCCGCCTTCGCCATGAGGAATGCGCCGCCCGGCGCGCTCGGCGGCTTTCGCATTCGCGATTTCGGCGTGGCGAACGCGGCGACCGCCAAGGATTTCACGGCGCCGCCCGGCGACCACAAACGCGGGCGCCTCTGCGAGGCGATCATGGCATGGGCCGACTTCTACCAGGTCGAATTCGACGCCGTGCGCATCTGGCGCACCGCGAAACTTCAGTCGATCAAGGCGACCGACGCGGGCGTCGGTTTCGGCGCCTCGCCGCCGGGCGGGGCGACGCTGGCGCGCGGAATGTGCGTCGAATGAGCGTCGAAAGGGAAAGGGCCGATCCATGACCGGAAAGTCGTTTGGCAAACGCACCGACGACCGCGCCGCGGCGCCGCGCCCGCCCGCCCAGGATGGCGGCCCTCAGCCGCTACGAATGCGCACGAAGCAGTCGGACAATCCGGGGTCCGCTATGATGGTCAAGGTCGTGGCCGGGCTATCCTTCGCACTGGTGACCGTGGCGGTCGCGAAAGTCTATGTCGCGCCGGCGCTGTTGGGATCCGGCGCCTCGGCGACGGTCGCGGCCGCCCGCCCGGTCGACCTCGGCGCCGATCAGATTCGCGAGATCGAGGAACGCGTCCTGCAAAGCTGCGCGCCGGCGTCCTACAAGAAGCTGAAAGGCACGGTCGACGAAGCGATGATGCAGACGACTGGCGATTACTGGTCGCCTCATCCAGACCGGCGCGACCCGAAGTTCCACATCAAGGACGGGGACCGGTTCATGGCCTGCGCCATGAACATCCAGCCGGAGCGCTATTGCACCCGGCATTTCCGCCGGCAATTGGTCGCCCAGCTGGAGATGCTCGTCGAGAAGCGGCGCGTGGCGCAGCAGATGCTGGGCGCCGGCCCCGGCAAGACGATGGCCCAACTGGACAAGTCGATCAATGGCGCGGGGCGCGGCGGGATCGCGACCGGCGATTGGTGGACGACATTCGATTCCCGCTTCGCCTCCGGCCTGCGCGGGCTGGCGGAAAGCGGTTACATCCAGCCTTCCGATTTCACCGGCCTGATCTCGACCATGCCGAAGGAACTGGAGCCCTACATCGTGCCGGCCACAACAAAGCGCTGCGGCCAGGTCGGCTCCGGCTGAGGCCGAACCGGCTGATTCGATTTCTCGGAGATCTCGCTCAACCGACTCGGACACAAGGACTTTCCGCGACGCCGCTCTCGCGCGCGGAACCGCGCGCCCCGAGGGCGCGCGGAACACCATCAATGCGCCAGGATCGCCAGCAGCAGCAGCGCCACGATGTTGGTGATCTTGATCGCCGGGTTCACGGCGGGGCCCGCCGTGTCCTTGTAGGGGTCGCCGACGGTGTCGCCGGTCACCGAGGCCTTGTGCGCTTCCGAACCCTTGAGGTGCTTCACGCCGTCCTTGTCGACGAACCCGTCCTCGAAGCTCTTCTTCGCGTTGTCCCACGCGCCGCCGCCCGAGGTCATCGAGATCGCCACGAACAGACCGTTGACGATTACGCCCAGCAGCATCGCGCCGAGGGCTGCGAAGGCCGAGGCTTTCGACCCGGAGATCAGCAGCACGCCGAAATAGGCGACGAACGGCGCCAGCACCGGCAGCAGCGACGGGATGATCATTTCCCGGATCGCCGCCCTGGTCAGCATGTCGACGGCGCGACCGTAGTCGGGGCGGTCCTTGCCTTCCATGATGCCCGGCTTCTCGCGGAACTGACGGCGCACCTCCTCGACCACCGAACCGGCCGCGCGGCCGACCGCGGTCATCGCGATGCCGCCGAACAGATACGGGATCAGGCCGCCGAAGATCAGGCCGGCGACGACATAGGGATTCGACAGGTCGAACGACACCTGCCCGACGCCCTGGAAATATTTGGCGCCGCTACGGGTGAAGGCTTCGATGTCGTTGGTGTAGGCGGCGAACAGCACGAGCGCGCCCAGGCCCGCCGAACCGATCGCATAGCCCTTGGTGACGGCCTTGGTCGTGTTGCCGACCGCGTCGAGCGCGTCGGTCGACTGGCGCACTTCCTTCGGCAGGCCGGACATTTCGGCGATGCCGCCGGCGTTGTCCGTCACCGGACCGAACGCGTCGAGCGCGACGATGATGCCGGCGAGGCCCAGCATGGTCGTCACCGCGATCGCCGTGCCGTAGAGGCCGGCGAGCTGATAGGTGGCGATGATGCCCGCCACGATCACCAGAGCCGGCAGCGCGGTCGCTTCGAGCGACACCGCAAGGCCCTGAATGACGTTCGTGCCGTGGCCGGTCACCGAAGCCTGGGCAATCGACGTCACCGGCCGCTTGCCCGTGCCCGTATAATACTCGGTGATCCAGACGATGAGGCCGGTCACGACGAGGCCGATCACGCCGCATTCGAACAGCGCGAGGCCGGTGATGGCGACGCCCTTGGCCTGGCCGAGCACGCCCCAGCCCGTGATGAAATGGGTGGCGACCGCAAGACCCGCGACCGACAGCACGCCGGCGGCGATCAGGCCCTTGTAGAGCGCGCCCATGATCGAGTTGTTGGCGCCGAGTTTCACGAAATACGTGCCCACGATCGACGTCACGATGCAGGCCGCGCAGATGGCGAGCGGATAGACCATCGAGGCGACGATGCCCGGCTGCCCGCTGAAGAAGATCGCGCCCAGCACCATCGTGGCGACGACGGTCACCGCATAGGTCTCGAACAGGTCTGCCGCCATGCCGGCGCAGTCGCCGACGTTGTCGCCCACGTTGTCGGCGATGGTGGCCGGGTTGCGCGGATCGTCCTCCGGAATGCCGGCTTCCACCTTGCCCACGAGGTCGGCGCCCACGTCGGCGCCCTTGGTGAAGATGCCGCCGCCCAGACGCGCGAAGATCGAGATGAGCGAGGCGCCGAAGCCGAGGGCGACCAGCGCGTCGATCACCACGCGCTCGTCCACCTTGTAGCCCATGCCGACCGTCAGCACGATGAAGTAGACCGCCACGCCGAGCAGCGCGAGGCCGGCCACCAGCATGCCCGTCACCGCGCCGGCCTTGAACGAGATGTCCAGACCCTTGGCCAGCGATTCGGACGCCGCCTGCGCCGTGCGCACGTTGGCGCGCACCGACACGTTCATGCCGATGAAGCCCGCCGCCCCCGACAGCACCGCGCCGATCAGGAAGCCGATGGCGACCGGCACCGACAGAAGCCACGCCAGAATGAGGAAGATGACCACGCCGACGATGGCGATGGCCGTATACTGGCGCTTGAGATAGGCCTGCGCGCCTTCAGCGATGGCGCCGGCGATTTCCTGCATGCGCTGGTTGCCGGCGTTGGCCGCCATCAACTGCTGAATCGTAACGACGCCGTAGACGACGGACAGCAATCCGCCGCCCACAATCAACCAAAGAGGCAAATTCATCGCATTCCGCCCTGTCGTTGGGCCGGTCGCCCGGCCGTCGAAATTCCGCAACGGCCGCGCGGCGGCCGAGGTGGCGGCTTCTTGCCATGAATGAATTATGGCTGCAATGCGCCAAAGGCGCCGTATCGGCGGGTTTGGCCGCGCTTGAGAAAAAAATTTACGATTCCCTCTGGAACCGGCGCGCGCCGTGCGCATTTATTTATCAGAACGGCGGTCTCGCCGTTCAGGAGATTGACCCCCTTTTCTCCGGAATGTCGACTTGGCCGCGCCGAAGGGCGCGGCCTTTTCTTTCAGGCCGACTGGCGCGCCCGCCACATCAGGGCCGCCAGGCCCACCGCGGCGGCTGGGAAAACGACATAGTTCACCGCGTTCCAGCCGCCGTTCGCGAGCAACTGGCCGGACGCGAAAGAAGCGACCGCCATCGTTCCGAAAATGATGAAATCGTTGAAGGACTGGACACGCGTCCGCTCTTCCGGCCGGTGCGATTGCAGCACCATGGTCGAGGCGCCGACGAACGCGAAGTTCCAGCCGACGCCGAGCAGGATCAGCCCGGTCCAGAAATGGGCGACCGTCAGCCCCGCCAGATCGACGATCGCCGCGAGAATCTCGAGCCCCAGCCCCAGCGCGACCATGCGCCGGGCTCCGAATCGCACGATCAGCGACCCGGTGAAGAAACTCGGCAGATACATCGCCACGATGTGCCACTGAATGCCGAGCGTGGAATCCGACAGGCTCAGCCCGCACATCTTCATGGCGAGCGGCGCGGCGGTCATCACCAGATTCATCAGCGCGTAGCCGACCGTGCCGCATAGCGCGGCGACGATGAACCGCGGCTGCGCGACGATCTCCCCAAGCGGCCGCCCGCCGCCCTGCGCGGCCTCGCTCGCCGGCTGGGGCGGAACGCCCGACAGGACCGCCATCGCCACGACAGCGACCGCCGCCTGCCCGAGATAGGTCGCCGCGAACAGGCGCTGCGGCCAGATGTCGGCCGTCCATTGCACGAGTTGCGGTCCGATGAAGGCGGCGAAAATGCCGCCGATCATCACCCACGAAATCAGCTTGGGCTGGAGATGGCCCGGCGCGCCGTCGGTCGCCGCGAACCGGTAGGACTGCGAGGCGGCGGCGTAGAACCCGCCGAAGAACACGGCCACGCACAACAGCGGAAACGACCAGACGTAGCTCGCCAGACTGGCGATCAGCCCGCACGCCGCGCCGCTCGCCGCCCCCGTCACCAGCGCCACGCGCCGTCCGTAACGACGCGCAAGCCAGCCGACCGGCAGCGTCCCGAACGCCATGCCGACCACGAACACCGTGAGCGGAACGGTGGCCAGTCCCGGATCGGGCGCCATGGCGGCCCCGAGAATGGCGCCGGTGGCGTAGACCACCGCCGCGTTCGCGCCCGCGAGCGCCGAGGCGACCGCCAGTCGCACCGCCAGTCGCTTGGACCGCGTCGCGGCCTGCCTCTGCGCCACATCCGCAATCGCGACCATTCCATTCTCCTGATCGCGCGCAGCGTAGATTCTTTTGCTCGATCCGCAATCAGAAATGACTGAAAGATTCTCTTTCGAAGGTTTCGACGCGGCCGTCCGCATCGATGAAGACCGCTTGCGGCGGCCCCTCCTCCACGACCCCGATCCGCGCGACCGGCACGCCCGCGGCAAGCGCGGCCCGCTCGAACGCGCCCGCCGCGTCCGGCGGAACGGCGGCCAGGATCTCGTAATCGTCTCCGCCGGTGAGCGCGAGCGCGCGCCGACGGGGGTCCGCGCCGATCATCGCGCGCGCGGCCGGCGAGAGCGGCGTGGCCGCGCTGTCGACACGCGCGCGCACGCCCGACGCGCGCATCATTTTCGAAAGATCGCCCACCAGCCCGTCCGACACGTCCATCGCGCCGGAGGCGTGAGCCGCCAGCGCGCCGGCCAGCGCCAGTCGCGGCTGGGGATGCAGATAGCGGTCGGCGAGGAACCCGCGCGCGTCCGCCGGCAGGTCGTCGCCCGCGCCGCTGCGCAGCGCGAGCCCCAGCGCGGCGTCGCCGATCGTGCCGCTGACATAGATGAGGTCGCCCGCCCGCGCGCCCGTGCGCGCCACCATCCGTCCCTGCGCGACCGACCCGAGCGCCGTGATCGAAACGGTCAGCGGGCCGGGCGTGGACACCGTATCGCCGCCAAGAAGCGGGCAGAAGAAGGCCGCGCCATCCTCGCCGAGCGCGCGGGCGAAGGCGTCGAGCCAGTCCTCGCGCCAGTCGGCCGGCAGCGCGAGCACGAGCAGGAACCCTTCCGGCCGCGCGCCCTTGGCGGCCAGATCCGACAGATTTACGCGCAGCGCCTTGCGCGCGATCGAGGCCGGCGGATCGTCGGGAAAAAAATGCACGCCGGCGACCAGCGCGTCGACGGTCAGCACCACGTCGCGCCCCGGCGGCGGCCGCATCAGCGCCGCGTCGTCCTTCAGGCCGAAGCCGCCCGGCCCGGCGAGCGGCGCGAAATAGCGGGCGATGAGATCGTCTTCGGAAGGGCGCGACATGGCGCGACTATAGCGTTTCCGTCCGCGCGCGCAGCCTGCCGGAGAACTCCCTTCCCACATGGGACCGAACTCAGCGCCGGTCGAACTCCTGCGCGCGTAGCTGGCGCGCGAGCGCGTCGAGCACGGCGTTGGTCATGCCCACTTCCTCGCGGTCGTAGAAGGCGCCGGCGACATCCACATATTCGGACACGATCACGCGCGCGGGAATGTCGGCGCGCTTGCGCAGCTCGTAGTCGCCGGCGCGCAGGATGGCGCGCATGACGCTCTCGATCCGTTTCAGAGGCCAGCCTTCGGCCAGCGTCTTGTCTATCTGCCGGTCAATGGCGATCTGGTCGGCGAGCACGCCGTTGAGAATGTCGCGGAAGAAATCCACTTCCGCCGGCTTGTATTGCGCGCCTTCGATCTCGCGACCGATCCAGTGCGACTCGAATTCGGCGAGGATTTCGTTGATCCCCTTGCCCGTCACGTCCATCTGATAGAGCGCCTGCACCGCCGCCAGCCGCGCGGCAGAGCGCCCTTCCCCGCGCGACATCAGACCAGCCCCGCCTTCAGCCGATGGAGCGCGAGCGCGGCGCGCGCGGCGTCTCCGCCCTTGTCGCCCTGTTTCGGGTCGGCGCGGACGATCGCCTGCGCCTCGTTCTCGACGGTGAGGACCCCATTGCCCACCGGCAGCGGCAGCGAGACGGAAATGTCCATCAGCGCGCGCGAGGATTCCCCGGCCACGATCTCGAAATGATAGGTCTCGCCCCGGATCACGCAGCCGAGCGCGATCGCGCCCGCATAAGGGTCGTCTTCGAGTTCCCGCGCCTCCACGCTCATGACGATGGCGGCGGGAATTTCGAGTGCGCCCGGCACGCCGATCACATCGAATGTCGCGCCAGCCTTTTTCAGCGCCGCCGTCGCGCCTTCCAGCAGCATGGCGCCGATCTCGTCGTAGTAGCGCGCCTCCACGATCAGGAAACGCGCGCCGGCGACCGACGGCTCTTTGGCGGGCGATGGGCGGCGCGGCTCGGCCATATCGTGCAAACTCTCTTGGAACGCGCTTCGTGGAGCGAGGCGTTTCAATAGAGAGCCGCGCGCGCGGTGGCAAGCTTGGAGCCGCGCCGTTGCGGAAGCCGCCGCGACGCCGCCACGCTATTCAGAACCGCGAGCTCGCGTTGTAGCGCTCGACCAGCGCGTTGTAGTCGCGCGTGAGCCGCTGCGGCGAGCCTTCCACCATCCAGCCCGCGCCCTGCTGCGAAAGCATCATCCGGTCGCCGGCGCTGTAGGGAACCTTGTCGCGCGCCCGGCGCATGAGATCCTTGGCGCTGGCGAGGAAGCCCTTCGCGGCGCTGACGAACGAGGAATCGACCTTGTCGCCGGGGTTTTCGCCGGCGTAGCGTTCGAGCGCCTTCACCGCCGCCTCGTAAGCGGCCAGCGCCTCCACCACTTTCGGCACGTCCATTTTTTGCGGCTCGACGCTCTCGATGCGCGACAGCATCTTGGCTTTCAGCATCGCGTCCATCACGTGGAAGCGCGCCTTGCGGCCCTCCGTGCGCTCGACATCGGCGATCTGGTCCATCTGCGCCTGATCGTTCAGCCGGCCGACCACGCCGCGCAGATCCTTGTCGGCGCGCTCGAACGCCGCCCACGCCGCCATCAGTTTCGGATGCAGCGCCTTGCCCAGCGCCATCTTGTCGTCCTTGTAATTGGATTGGCTGTAATAGTCGTCCGCTTCCTTCAGCAGCGGCTCCAGCGCGCCGACCGCCGCCGCATAGTCCGCGCCGGCCTTCTCCACATCCGCGTTGCGCGGCTCGGCGCCGGCCGCGTCCACGACCGCCTTGCGGCAATCGGCGGTGTCGTAGATCGTGTAGGTTCCGTAGATGATCCGCTCCCGGCCGGTCGGACCGGAAGGTTTGGCCCAGCTCAGATAGCGCGCCTTGGATTCGTGCGCGCGCTCGGACAGGCGGTTGATGCAGCCGATATACGGTTGCAGCTTGGCGCCCATCGTCGGCGCCCTGGTCTGCGCGAGCGCCTGAGGCGCGCCCGCCGCCACCCATACGCAAACGGCCATCGCGTGCGCCGCGAAGCGTTTCGCCATTTTCGCCTCCCTGTTTCCGGATTCGCATCGAACAGCCGCGCGAAGACAGGCGACGTGCGGCCGCGCACGTCGCATCGAACGCTCGATGTTGCGAAAGGTAAAGCGGACCTCAGCCGCGCGCCGTCAGCCGGGCCGCGTAGCGCGCCATCAGGTCGACCTCGATATTGACCGGATCGCCCGCCGCCCGCTCGCCCCAGGTGGTGACGGCCAGCGTGTGCGGAATGAGCAGGATGGAGAACCGGTCGCCCTCCGCCTCGTTGACCGTGAGCGACACGCCGTCGAGCGCGACGGAGCCTTTCTCCGCGATGAATTTCGACAGATCGCGCGGCGCCTCGATGTCGAATTTCGACATGCCGTCGAAATCCGTGCGCGCTACGATATGGGCGACGCCGTCCACATGGCCGGTGACAATATGGCCGCCGAGTTCGTCGCCGATTTTCAGCGACCGTTCGAGATTGACCTTGCGGCCGGGCGTCCAGACCCCGACCGTCGTGCGTTTGAGCGTTTCGGCCGCCGCGTCCACCTCGAAAAAATTGCGGCCGTCCTCGTGGCCGATGCGCACCGCCGTCAGACACGGCCCCGAACAGGCGATGGAGGCGCCGAGCGCGATCGTCTCCGGCTCGTAGGCGCAGGCGATGCGGATGCGCCGCAGTTCGCCGCGCGCCTCCACGTCCAGCACTTCGCCGACATCGCTGACAAGTCCGGTGAACATCTAGAGCACCCGTTGGTAGCGCCGCACGCGATCGACGCCGGCGAAACAATCCTCGATCTTTTCGTAGCGCGCCGCATCGTCCAGCGCCCGCCGCGCGCCGCCCACGAACGAGGGCGCGCCCGGCCGGCCGAGCCGTTTCGGCGCGGTGAACAGCACGATCTCGTCGGCGAGCCCTTCGGCGATCAGCCCGGCCGCCACACGCGGCCCGCCTTCGGAGAAAACCCGCTGCACGCCGCGCGCGGCGAGCGTGCGCAAGGCGTCTTTCAGAACGATGCGCCCGGCCGCGTCCGTAGCGGCCGGCGCGATCTCCACGCCGACCGCGGCGAGCCCCTGCGCGCGCCGCGCATCCGCGCCCGCCGCCGCGAAAACGAGCGTCGGCGTCTCGCGCGCGGACGAGGCCAGCCGCGAGCGCGGCGACAGATCGAGCCGCGCGTCGAGCACCACGCGCAGCGGCCTGCGGTTTTCCAGCCCCGGCGCCCGCACGGTCATCAGAGGGTCGTCCGCGCGCGCGGTGCCGACGCCCACCATGATCGCGTCGTGCATGGCGCGCATGACATGGGTCTGCGCGTTGGCGGCGGCGCCGGTGATGGCCAGGCGCGGATCGTGCTCGTCGCCGGCGGCGTAACCGTCGGCGGTCTCGGCGAGCTTCAGCGTCACCATCGGCCGCCCTTCGGTCGCGCGCAGAATGTGCCCGAGATTGGCGCGCCGCGCCTCGGCCGCGCAGACCCCCGCCGTCAGCGCCACGCCGGCGGCGCGCAGGATGGCGTGGCCCTTGCCGGCGACGCGCGGATCCGGGTCCTCGAGCGCCGACACGACGCGCGCCACGCCCGCGCGCACGATGGCGTCGGCGCAGGGCGGCGTGCGCCCGTGATGGCTGCAGGGCTCGAGCGTCACATAGAGCGTCGCCCCGCGCGCCAGCTCGCCGGCCGCGTTCAGGGCCTCGGTCTCCGCATGCGGCCGCCCGCCGTCGCAGGTCCACCCCTGCCCCACCACCACGCCGTCGCGCACCACCAGCGCGCCGACCGCCGGGTTCTCCGCCGTGCGGCCCAGCCCGCGCCGCCCGAGCGCCAGCGCGGCGCGCATGAACGCCGCGTCGTCATGCGCCAGCGGCGGCATGTTGAGGAAATCGCCGCTCATGGCCGCGCTCCGCGCGGCCCTTCGGCGAGCGTTGCGGCGCCCGCGCTCATGCCTTGCCCGGCGCCTTCTGCGGCCGGCCTTTCGGCGGCTCGTCGTCGTCGGTCGCCAGTTCGTCGATCAGCGCGTGGAAGTCGCGCGCCTCGCGGAAATCGCGATAGACGGAGGCGAACCGCACATAGGCCACGTCGTCGAGCGTCTTGAGGCCCTGCATCACCAGCTCGCCGATGCGGGAGCTGGGAATTTCGCTCTCGCCTTCGCTTTCGAGCTGGCGCACGACGCCGTTGACCATGCGCTCCACGCGCTCGGGATCGACCGGGCGCTTGCGCAGCGCGATCGACAGCGAGCGCATCAGCTTCTCGCGCTCGAACACCACGCGGCGGCCGGATTTCTTCACCACCACCAGATCGCGCAGCTGCACGCGCTCGAACGTCGTGAACCGCCCGCCGCAGTCCGGGCACACGCGCCGGCGGCGGATGGCCGAGGAATCCTCGGTCGGCCGGGAATCCTTCACCTGCGTGTCGAGACTGCCGCAATAGGGGCAACGCATGCAGGGGCGTCCTTCAAGAGTGTTGCGATTTCCTCACCAATACCCGCAAGGACGCCGGACGTCCAGCCGGCGGCCGCAACCGGCTCAATAGATGGGGAAGCGCCGGGTCAGTTCGGAGACTTTCTCGCGCACCGCCGCCTCGACCGCCGCGTTGCCGGCCTCGCCGTTCTTCGCCAGCCCGTCGAGCGTCTCCACGATCAGTTCGCCCACCCGCTTGAACTCGGCGACGCCGAAGCCGCGCGAGGTCGCCGCCGGCGTGCCGAGCCGCACGCCCGAGGTGACGAAGGGCTTCTCGGGGTCGAACGGCACGCCGTTCTTGTTGCAGGTGATGTGCGCGCGTCCGAGCGCGGCCTCGGCCGCCTTGCCGGTCAGCTTCTTGGGCCGCAGGTCGACCAGCATGAGATGGTTGTCGGTGCCGCCCGCCACGATGTCGCAGCCGCCCGCCCTGACCGTGTCGGCGAGCGCGCGGGCGTTTTCCACCACCTTGTGCGCGTAGACCTTGAACTCCGGCCGCAGCGCCTCCTGAAAGGCGACCGCCTTGGCGGCGATCACATGCATCAGCGGCCCGCCCTGCAGGCCGGGAAACACCGCCGAGTTGATCTTCTTTGCGATCTCCTCGTCGTTGGTCAGCACCATGCCGCCGCGCGGACCGCGCAGCGATTTGTGCGTGGTGGTCGTCACCACATGCGCGTGGGGCAACGGCGAGGGATGGGCGCCGCCGGCCACCAGCCCCGCGATATGCGCCATGTCGACCATCAGATAGGCGCCGACCTCGTCGGCGATCTCGCGGAACCGTTTCCAGTCCCACACGCGCGAATAGGCGGTGCCGCCTGCGATGATGAGCTTCGGCCGGTTTTCGCGCGCGATGCGGGCGACCTCGTCCATGTCGAGCAGCTGGTCCTCGCGCCGCACGCCGTAGGCGACCACCTTGAACCACTTGCCGCTCATGTTGACCGGCGAGCCGTGGGTGAGATGGCCGCCGGAATTCAGGTCGAGCCCCATGAACGTGTCGCCCGGCTGCAGCAGCGCGAGGAAAACCGCCTGGTTCATCTGGCTGCCGGAATTCGGCTGCACGTTCGCGAATTTGCAGTCGAACAGCCGGCACGCGCGCTCGATGGCGAGCCTTTCCGCGATGTCGACGAACTGGCAGCCGCCGTAGTAGCGCTTGCCCGGATAGCCCTCCGCATATTTGTTCGTCATGATCGAGCCCTGCGCCTCCAGAACGGCGCGGGAGACGATGTTTTCCGAGGCGATCAATTCGATCTCGTCGCGCTGGCGACCCAGCTCCAGTTCGATCGCGCGGGCGATTTCGGGATCGACGTCGGCGAGGCTGGCCGAGAAGAACGAATTGGAGCGGGAACTGGCGGCGGCGGACTGGCTCATCGGCGACCTCGCGTCTCGTGGCGGACCGGAAATGCGCCGCCCGCGCCCCGAAAGGGCGCTGGAATCGGGTCCCGGCTCGGTGAAGGCGCCCAATTAGCACGCCCCGGCGAGGCAGGGAAGCTTCGGCCGGCCGGGAACCTCCGGCCCCTTCGGCGATTATGCTGCTGGGCCTTCCCGCCGGGCTGCGCGGGGCCTTTGCCACGGAGTTGAGTCATGGCTGGCGAAGAAAGCGTCCGCACGTTCTGGAAAGGGTATCTGCGCCTGGCGCTGGTCGCCATTCCCATCAAGCTGGTGTCGGCGGAGAAAGCGGAGGCCACCCCCCGCTTCCATCAGATCGACCGCAAGTCGCGCCAGCGCATCCGCTACCTGAAGGTGGCGCCCGGCAAGGGCGAGGTCGCCAGGGAAGACATCGTGATGGGCTACGAGGTGGAGCCCGGCAACTACGTGCTGATGGAGGACGGCGAACTGGATTCAGTGAAGCTGGAATCGCGGCACACCATCGAACTCGTGCAGTTCGTCGAATCCGACGAGATCGAACCGCTCTATTTTCAGAAGCCCTATTACGTCCTGCCCGACGGCGAGGTTGCGGAGGAAGGTTACTGCGTCGTCCGCGACGCGCTCAAGGCGGCCGGGAAAGTCGGCATCGGCCAGCTCACCTTGCGGGGCCGCGAAAATCTCGTCGCGCTCTATCCCGCCGGCGCCGGTCTGGTCCTCGACACGCTGCGCTACGACGCGGAGCTGAAGGACGGCGACCGCGTCTTTTCCGGCATCACCAGCGAAAAGCCGCGCGCCGACATGTTGCAGATGGCCGAGCAACTGGTGGAAGCGCGCAGCGCGAAATTCGAGCCCGAGCGTTTCAAGAACCATTATGCCGAAGCCCTGCGCGATCTGGTGCGCGCCAAACTCGCCGCCGGCGGCGCGACGCCGGTCGACGAAGACAAGCGGCCCGAGGGCGCGCAGGTCATCGACTTCATGGACGCGCTGCGCCGGTCCGTGAGCGGCGAGCAACCGAAAGAGCGCGGCGCGCCTGCGAAGGCGAGAAGCGCGGCGCCGAAGAAGGCGCAGGCCAGGCGCGCGTCGACCGCGACGAAAGCGGGCCCCCGGACGAAATCGCCCGCGCGCCGCGCGGGTAAACGATGAAGCGCAAGGCGGCGCGAGAGCCCGACCCGCTCTCGCGCTATCGCGCCAGACGCGATTTCTCGGCCACGCCCGAACCGACCGGCCAGCCGCGCGCGCCCGGCCGGCGCCTGATCGTGCAGCGCCATCTGGCGCGACGCGATCATTACGATCTGCGGCTGGAGATGGACGGCGTGCTGAAAAGCTGGGCCGTGACGCGCGGCCCCTCGGCCGATCCGCGCGACCGGCGGTTGGCCGTGCGCACCGAGGATCATCCGCTCGACTATGCCGATTTCGAAGGACTGATTCCGAAAGGGCAATACGGCGGCGGCACGGTGGTTCTGTGGGAATACACGACGTTCACGCCGCTCAACGGCGATCCCGCCGAGGCCGTCGAAAAGGGCGAGATCAAGTTTCTCGCACATGGCGAGCGCATGCGCGGACGCTGGGTTCTGGTGCGCATGAAGACGCGCGAGAAACGCGAGAACTGGCTCCTGATCAAGGAGCGCGACGAATACGCGGAGCAAGACGACGCCCTGACCGCGCGTTTTCCGAATTCGATCGTCTCGGGCCGCTCGCGCGAGGAGATCGAGAGCGACGGCGCCGCCGCCGTCTGGGACTCGCATGCGCGCAATGCGCCGGACGCGCGCGGCGCGGGCTTGCGCAAACGCCTGCCCGCCCCCGCCTTCGTGGCGCCGAGCCTCTGCACGTCCGCCGAACGGCCGCCCGAAGGCGACGATTTCCTGTTCGAGATGAAATACGACGGCTATCGCGTCGAACTCGCCGTCGGCGACGGCGCCAGGCTCTATACGCGCTCGGGCCTCGACTGGTCCGCGAAATTTCCCGGCGTTCTAGCGGCCGCGCGCGCCCTGCCCTGTCGCGCGGCGCTCGTCGACGGCGAGGCTGTGGCGTTCGACCGCAAGGGCCTGTCGGATTTTCCCGCGCTCGTCGCCGCGCTCGAAAGCCGCCGCGCCCGTGATGTCGTCTTCGTCGCGTTCGATCTTCTCATGCTCGACGGCAAGGATCTGCGCGCGCGCCCGCTCGAGAAGCGCAAGGAGAAATTGCGCGCGCTGCTCGCCGACGCGCCGCCCGCGCTGCGCTTTGCCGAACACGTCGCGGGGTCCGGCGCGCGCGTGTTCGCGCAGGCCGCCGCCAGCGGCGCCGAAGGCGTCGTCGCCAAACGCGCCAACGCGCCCTACCGATCCGGCCGCACGCGCGACTGGCTCAAGATCAAGGCCTGTCCGCGCGAGGACGTGCTGGCGATCGGCTACATGCCCTCTCCCGATACGAAATTCCGTTCGCTGCTCGCCGCCGTCGAAACGCCGGACGGTTTGCGCTACGCGGGACGTATCGGCACGGGCTACGGCGCGCGCACGCGCGAGATGATCTGGCCGCGCCTGAAGGCCAACGCCACCACCAGAGCGCCGCATGTGCGCAACCCCGCGCTGCTGCCGCGCGACGCCGTGTTTCTCGCGCCGCCGCTGCGCGCCGAAGTGCGGTTCGGCGGGTGGACCGGCGACGGGCTGATGCGGCAGGCGCGCTTTCTCTCGCTGCGCGAAGACGCGCCCGTGCAAGAAGCGCCGACGAAAGCGACGACCATGCAATGCAGGACGACCATGCAACGCAAGACCACCGGCGCCGCACCCGTTCTCGTCACCCATCCCGAACGCGTGATCTTTCCCGACGACGGCGTGACGAAAGGCGACGTCGCCGCCTATTACGAGGCCGTCGCCGACCGCCTGCTGCCGCATCTCGCAAACCGCCCCGTCAGCCTCGTGCGCACGCCCGACGGCATCGACGCGCAGACGTTTTTCCAGCGCCATCCGTTGAAGGGCATGACGCGCGGCGTGATTGCGGTGAAGGATGGCGACAGGACCTATATCGCGCTCGACGGCGCCGAAGGACTGCGCACGGCCGCGCAGTTCTCCGCCATCGAACTGCACGGCTGGATGTGCCGCGCCGATCGCATCGACCATCCCGACCGCATGGTGTTCGACCTCGATCCCGACGACGATCTGACCTTCGCGGACGTGCGCCGCGCCGCGCGCGACATCGCCGATCATCTCGAGGCCGTCGGCCTCGCCGCGTGGCCCATGCTCAGCGGCGGCAAGGGCGTGCATGTCGTCGCGCCGCTCGACCGTTCTCTGCCGTTCACCGATGTCGAAACGTTCGCGGCGGGGTTTGCGCGCGGACTCGCGCGGCAGAAACCCGACCGCTACATCGCCACCATGAGCAAGGCCAAACGCAAGGGCCGCATCTTCATCGACTGGCTGCGCAACAAGAAAAGCGCAACCGCCGTGCTGCCATGGTCGCTGCGCGCGCGCAAGGGCGCGCCGGTCGCGACCCCCGTCGGGTGGAAGGAACTCGCGCGCATCCGCTCAGCGTCCGCCTTCGACATTCGCACGGCGCCCAGGCGCGGCGATCCGTGGGAAAGCTTCTTCGAAACACGGCAGACGATCCCGCGCGCGGCGATCGACCTGGTGCGGGGGCAATGAAAAACCCGCCGTCGCCGGCGGGTTTCCTCATTTCGGCGAAAACGACGTCCGCCCACGAACGCATCGCGCGCTCAGTCGTCCTCGTCCTGCATCGGTTGCAGCGATCCGCTCTGGCGCTCCGCGTTCTGGCGTTGCGGCTGCGGCGCCGCATTGGAGGAGGGCGGCGCGGACAGCGTGGACGCCACCTGCCCCAATCCGTCGCGCTGGTAGATGTCGTCGCGAAACTGCACGACGCCCTCCGGCGTGCCCCACGCCGTTACGTAAACCCAATAGACGGGCACGGCCTCGGCGAGCTTGGCGTCGACGCGTTCGCCGGACGAGATGGCGGCGTCGATCTTTTCGCGATCCCAGCCGGGCGTCTCCTTCAACAGCCACGCCACGTAGTCGCGCACGTTCTGCACGCGCATGCAGCCCGAGGAGACGAAGCGATAGTCGTCGCCGAAAATGCCCTTGGCCGGCGTGTCGTGCATGTAGACGCCGTGGGGATTGGCGATGTTGATGCGCACGAAGCCCATCGAGTTCAGGTCGGCGCCGGGATCCTGCCGGAAACGATAGTTGGTCGCTTCCATCGAGTTCCAGTTCACCTGGCGCGGATTCACCTCGACATTGTCCTTGTTGTAGATGCGGATCTTGTTGTCGGTGAGATAATTGGGGTCGGCCTGCATCTTCGGGATCAGGTCCTTGCGGATGATCGACGCCGGCACGGTCCAGAACGGGTTGAAATTGATGTCGAGCACGCGCGCCTGCATCACCGGCGACTGGCGGTCGACCTTGCCCACGCCCGCCGCGTGCAGGGTCGCGATCTGGCCGTTCTCCACCGTCTCCACCATCGCGGCGGGAATATTCGCCGTCACGTAGCGGCGGCCGAGATTGCCGGCGAACGAGCGCAGGCGGATGATGTTGGTCTCGAGCTGGCGCAGCCGCACCTGCGCGGGAATATTCATGGCGGCGTAGGTCTGCTGGGCGACGACGCCCGTCTGACCGAGGCCGTGACGCGCCTGAAACCGCTTCACGCCGGCTTCCACGTAGGAATCGTAGACCGGCGAATCGCCCGCCTGCGCGTCGAGATCCCCGGAGATCATCAGGCGGCGGCGCAGCGCCACCACGGCCTGCGAGCGCACGCCGATCTTGAGCGTGGGGCCGTTGACCGGCGCCCAGCCGCCGGCGGCGACCAGCTGCTGGTAGCGCTGGATGGCGGCGTCCGTCGCCGCCAGCGATTGCTGCGACAGCAGCGGCGTTGAGGAGCGCGGCACCGCCAGACGCTGATCCGAATCGTAGTTCTGCGCCCATTCGGCCTGACCGGAGCCGTCGCCCGGCGCGGCGAGCGCTGCGGCGGAAAACCCGCCCAGCGCGGCCGCGAAGCCCGAAATCGTGGCGAAACCCGCAAATGCGCGGCGCGAAAGCGAAAGGGAGTGTTTCGGAGCTGACATTCTGACCCGGAATCCGTTCTTGACGCTCCCCGTCGATCCGGGGCCCGCCGCGCGCAATGCGAGGCGGCCGGTTTCGCCGGCGGAGAAGCGAAAACTCTCTGACACACGCAGAGATAGGAAGACTAGGGTTAAAATGGCCCGAACAAGCCGGCGATTTTGTGACCGGCGACCCGTTCGGCCCTGTCCTATCCGTTGACGGCGCGCGGCAGCAGGGCCGGCCCGGCCTCCAGATCCCGCAACAGGCCGCTGACCGCGTGCGGGGTCATCGGGCGGGCGAAGAAATAGCCCTGCATGGTGGTGCAGCCCAGCTCTTTCAGCGCATTGGCCTGCGCGCTCGTCTCCACGCCCTCGGTCACGCATTGCAGATCGAGGTTGCGACAGAGCGTCACCACGGTGCGCACGATATCGCGCGCGGCGTGATGGGTGTCGATCTCCTGCACGAACGACCGGTCGATCTTGATGCGGTCGAACGGCAGTTTGTGGACATAGGCGAGGCTGGAATAGCCGGTGCCGAAATCGTCCAGCGAAATGCGCACGCCGAGGTTCTTGAACGCGCGGATCGCCTCGTTCGCCTTGTCGAAATCCGACACGAGCGCGGATTCGGTGACTTCGAGATCGATCCGGCCGGGCGCGACGCCGCTCGCGCGGATGATGGCGATGATCTTCACCACCGCGTCCGACGAAATGAGGTCGTGGATCGACAGATTCAGCGCCAGCCGGATGTCCTGCGGCCAGGTCATCGCTTCGGCCAGCGCCTTGCGCAGCAGCACCTGCGTCAGCCGGTTGATGAGATCGGAGCGTTCGGCGACGGGAATGAACACGTCCGGCGGCACGGGGCCGAGCCCCGGCGCGGTCCAGCGCGCGAGCGCCTCGAACGCCAGCGGCCGCTCGGAGCCGAGCTCGTAGAGCGGCTGGAACTCGAGCGTGAACTCCCGATCCATGTCAGCTTCGCGCATCTTTTGCTCGATGAGCGTGAACTGCCGCATGGTGCTGCGCAGTTCGGCGGAGAACATCTCGGGTCGGCCGGCGCGCCGCTGCTTGGCGCGATAGGGCGCGTAATCGGCGCTCTCGTAGAGCGCCTCGCCGGTCTGCGCGCTGTCGGGATAGTTGGCGAGGCCCAGCGAGGCCGCCACGCGCGTGACCACTCCCGGCAGCGCGCAGGATTCGGCCAGCCGCGCGCAGACGATTTCGCCGAAGGGCAGCGCCTGCTCCACGTCGTCGTAGCGGATCATGCCGAATTCGTCGCCGCCGAGCCGCGCGAAGAACGTGTTGTCGTCGCCCAGCGCCGCCAGTCGCCGACCCGTCTCCACCAGCAGACGGTCGCCGGTGAAATGGCCGTAAAGGTCGTTGACGGGCTTGAACCCGTCGAGATCGATGACGCCGACCGTGAATTTCCTGCCCTCGCGCTGCGCGCGCGCGACCGTTTCGTCGAGTCGCGCGAAAAACTGCCGGCGGTTCGGCAGTTCGGTCAGCGAATCCAGATTGGCGAGCCGCAGGTTCTCGTCGCTCAGGCGCTGCGTTTCCATTTGCGAGCGCACCATGCGGGAGAAGTCGCGCGCCTGAATGAGCACCACGTACATCATGGCGCCGGCGACCAGCGCGAGATTGAGTCCCGTCGTCGCGAACGCGCGCTCGCCGCTGGAGAAAAGGACGATCGTGAACGGCGGAATGACCAGCATGGCCACCATCAGCGCCGCGGCGCGCACGTGCGTCAGGCAGAAGATGCAGCAGATCGCCGTCATCGCGATCGCGAAGATCACCTGTCCCTTGGACGTGGCGTCGCCGTACTGCATCATCGCGATCGCCCACGTGAGAAACAGCACGCCGAACGCGGAGCCAAGGCGCACCGTCAGTTTCAGACGGCTGGCGGCGTGCGAGGCGTCGAACGGGTCGTTGCGATGGCGCAGCCAGTGCACGATGCGGATCGCCACCGCCAGGATCAGCACGCCCGGCGTGACGACGGTGAGGACGAACGGCGCGGTTCCGTAGAGCGCGAACGCGGCCGCCGCCGAATTCACGGCCAGCGTGAAATACAGCAGCGGCACCTGCTTGGAGAAAGCGGCGAGTTGCGCCTGCATGAGGTGGGGGTCGTTCGTGTCCAGTCTGAACGCCGCCACAACCCGCTCGAACGCCCTGCCCGGCATTACGCGCTCCATATTGATTTCACCCGAGCCACGACACTAGTCGGAGAAGAATTAATGGTTTGGCCAACGTCGGCGCCCGCATTCGGCGCGCTTTTGCAATAAGCGGCGCAGGCGGGGACGAACGCGCTCTGGCGATTGAGAAAAAACAACCGCCCGTGACACGGCGTCAGGGCGGTCGAAAATCGAGGATATGGTTAAGGAAATCAGAGCCGGTAGCGGATCTGGTCGGTCCAGAACCGTTCGAGCCGCACCAGCGCGGTGTTCACGCGCTTGAATTCGTCGCAGGAGATGCCGCCGATCTGCTCGACCGTGGCCACGTGCTTGTCGTAGAGCGTGGCGACGATCTCGTGCACTTCCTTGCCCTTCTCCGTCAGGCTGATGCGCACCGCGCGGCGGTCGACGCGCGAGCGGGCATGATGGAGATAGCCCATCTCCACCAGCTTCTTGACGTTGTAGGACACGTTCGAGCCGAGATAGTAGCCGCGCGTGCGCAGTTCGCCCGCCGTGAGTTCCTTGCCGCCGATATTGTAGAGCAGCAACGCCTGCACCGAGTTGATGTCGGAGCGCGCGCGGCGGTCGAATTCGTCCTTGATGACGTCCAGAAGCCGACGGTGCAGCCGCTCGACCAGCGTGAGCGCCTCCAGATAGACCGGACGGATTTCGCCGAGCCGTTCGGTGCGGGACTGGGCGCTTTCCACTTTCACTGCTTGCGACATGACGACAACCCCATCTGCTGTTTTGCGCGCCGGTTCTCCGGCTTCGTTGCGTGCAATTTAAGCGGCGCAGATGAAGAGCGGTTTAAGCAATAGACTGAATCCGGCGTTTACCCGAAAGGCGCGATTTTCGGTGAATGCTGAATGAATCAAATCAAGCATTTACCTAAAATGCGACGCGTCCTGGCGCCGTGCTTCAGCGGCGCTTCAGGAGCCGGTCCCAGGAGCGCGTCCACAGTCTCGTCGCGGCCCGGCCCGTGCGCGAACGACGCTCCGGCTCGCGGCCCGCCTGCCACGTCAGGAACAGATAGAGCGCGATCAGCGTCGCATCGAGCAGCGCGACGATGCGGCCGCCCGGAAAGAAATCCGGCATCATGAACGCGACCGCGATCTGCCCGATCGTCACCAGCAGCCACACCACGCCGCCCCACGCGGCGGCGAGCCACAAACCGACGCCGGCCAGAATGTCGAGCACCGCGAACGCGGCGATGGCGACGCCGATCGGCCGCGAAACCTGATCGAACAGCGGCGTCGGCGACATCAGCACCAGACGCCATTGCGCCAGCCCCTGCGCGATCCACAGCGCGGCGACGATCCGCATGAAGAGCACGAGCAACATGCCCCAGCGGGTTTCGCCGTTTTCCTTGCGGCCGCCGACGACGATGGCCGCGTCGCGATCTTCGTTCGGTTTCGTCACGCGTCCGCCCGGTCGAACACGATGTCCTGCGCGCCGAGCGGCGCGAACATCGCATCGATGTCCTGCGCGCGCACGTCGGCGACCGCAGCCGGCCGCCATTTCGGATTCTTGTCCTTGTCCACGATCGTGGCGCGCACGCCCTCGTAGAAATCGAACCCGTGGCAGAGCCGCGAGACGATGCGATATTCGAGGACCATCGCATCCTCGATGTCGAGCTTGCCGCCGACATGCATCTGCTTGAGCGCGACCGCCATGCTGGTCGGCGACTTGCCGAGCATGTCCGCGCGCGTCGCTTTCGCGAAGTCCGACCCGTCCGCATCGAGCGCGGCGAGCACCTCCGCCACGCTCGCTTTGTCGAAACAGCGGTCGATCACCGGTTCGTGCGCCATCAGCGGCGAAGCGGGAGCAGCCTGCGCGAACCGGCGGACGACCGCGTCCGCATCGCCTTCCGCGCACAGCGCCTCGGCAAGCTCCGCGAATTTGGCGGACGGAACGTAGGCGGTGGCGATGCCGAGCGCGACCGCGTCGCCCGCCCCCACACGCGCGCCGGTGATGGCCAGATAGGTTCCCATCTCGCCCGGCAGGCGCGGAAGAAAATAGGTGGCGCCGACATCCGGGAAGAAGCCGATGCCGACCTCCGGCATGGCGAACAGGAACCTGTCGCCGGCGATCCGGTGCGAGCCGTGCAGCGAAACGCCGACGCCGCCGCCCATGTCGATGCCGTCGACCAGCGCCACATAGGGCTTGGGATAGCGTTTGATGCGCCGGTTGAGGATATATTCCTCGCCCCAGAAGGCGCGTTGCGCCGCATGGTCGCCCGCCCGCCCCTGATCGTAGAGCAGCCGGATGTCGCCGCCCGCGCAGAACGCCTTGCCGCCGGCGCCTTCCACCACCACGCATTTGACCGCGGGGTCGTGCTCCCAGGCGTCGAGCGCGCCGGCGATTTCGCGCACCATGCCGAGCGTCAGCGCGTTCAGCGCCTGCGGCCGGTTGAGCAGAATATGGCCGGCCGCGCCGCGTTTCCGACAGATCGCTTCTTCAGACATGGTTCCTCCGGCAGGGGGCGTGAGCCGGGCTAGCCATACTCATTTCGGCCGGCGGAGGAAACCCGCGCGCGCCGCGCTTGTGGCGCGCGGGGGCTGCGCCTAATGTCGCCGCAAATCGTTTCTGGCAGATCCTTTCTGGCAGATCCTTTCTGGAAACACCGCCATGGACGCCAAACACATCGCCCAGCGCACGCTCGATCTCGTGCACCGCCCGCGCCGCAACCGCCGCACCGAATGGTCGCGCCGTCTGGTGCGCGAGAATGTGGTGACGACCGACGATCTCATCTGGCCGATTTTCGTCATCGACGGCGAGAACAGGCGCGCGCCCGTCGCCTCCATGCCGGGCGTGGAGCGCTATTCGGTGGACGAGGCCGCCCGCGCCGCCGCCCATGCGGCTTCGCTCGGCATTCCGGCGGTCGCGCTTTTTCCCTACACCGACCCGGACCTGCGCGACGCGCACGGCTCGGAGGCGCTGAACGACCAGAACCTCGTCTGCCGCGCCTGCCGCGCGATCCGACAGGCCGCGCCCGACCTCGGGCTCATCACGGACGTCGCGCTCGACCCCTACACCAGCCACGGCCACGACGGCGTGATGGAGGGCGAGACGATCCTCAATGACGAGACGGTGGCGATCCTCGTCGATCAGGCGCTCAACCAGGCGCGCGCCGGCGCCGACGTGATCGCGCCGTCCGACATGATGGACGGCCGCGTGGGCGCGCTGCGCGCGGGGCTGGACGACGCCGGCTTCCAGCATGTGCAGATCATGTCCTACGCGGCGAAATACGCCTCCGCCTTCTACGGCCCGTTCCGCGACGCGGTCGGCACCAACAAGACGCTGATCGGCGACAAGCGCACCTACCAGATGGACCCCGCCAACACGGACGAGGCGATCCACGAGGTGGAGCTGGACCTCGCCGAGGGCGCCGACATGGTGATGGTGAAGCCGGGCATGCCCTATCTCGACATCATCCGGCGCGTGAAGGAGACGTTCGGCCGCCCGACCTTCGCCTATCAGGTGTCGGGCGAATACGCGATGATCATGGCCGCCGCGCAGAACGGCTGGATCGACGGCGACAAGGCGATGATGGAGAGCCTCGTGGCCTTCAAACGCGCCGGCTGCGACGGCGTGCTGACCTATTTCGCGGTGCGCGTGGCCGAAAAGCTGAAGGCGCAGGGCTGAGCTCGGACGGGGACGGAGCTGTAGCGCGCATTGCTCCTGCGTGAGGCGGCGCCCATATTGCGGCGGAACGCACCCGGAGGATCGCCATGAAGCAGTTCCGCGCCACGCCCGAGGCCATCGCCGCGCTCACGCCCGAGCAGCGCTGGGTGACGCAGGAGGCCGGCACCGAGCGGCCGGGCACGGGCGAACATCTCTACAACAAGCGGCCTGGCATCTACGTGGACATCGTTTCCGGCGAGCCGCTCTTCGCCTCGTCGGACAAATACGAAAGCCATTGCGGCTGGCCGAGCTTCACAAAACCCATCGAGCCCGCGCGCGTGAAGGAATTGCGCGACGCCAGCCACGGCATGATCCGCACCGAGGTGCGGTCCGCCGACGGCGACAGCCACCTGGGCCACGTGTTCCCGGACGGCCCGCGCGAAACCGGCGGCCTGCGCTATTGCATCAACTCGGCCTCGCTGCGCTTCATCCCGCGCGAGGAGATGGAGGCGCAGGGCTACGGCGACTGGCTCGATCAGGTGGAGGACGCCTGAGGCGCCCGGGCCGCAGCGGGCGACGCGGATGGGCGCTCTACGGCCGCGCCGCGCGCGCGGCCGCCCGCGCCTTGCGCGCCTCGTTCAGATTGTGGGCGAGAATGGCGCCGATGATGAGCGCCACGCCCAGCATCTCCGCGACCGTGAACCGCTGCCCGTTCCACCACGCCCAGGCGAACGGCACGACGGGCGTGAAGGTCGCGAAGATCGTCGCCGTCTGCGCGCCCACTTCGCGCACGGCGATGTTCCAGGTGATGATCGACACCGCCGAAACCAGCACGAACAGGTAGATCGTCTGCGGCCAGATGGCGAGAAAATCGCCGACCGTCGGCGGATGGGCGTAACCGAGCGCGGTGACGAGGACCGCCAGCGCCAGCCCGACCGGCGCGCCGAGCGAACAGCTGAGCATGGTCAGCCGCAGCGCCGAATAGCCCACCATCGTACTGGCGCGGATGGTGTAGAACGTCCAGCACAGCGAGGAGATCAGCACCAGCAGGTTGCCGAACATGCTGCCGCCCGAGGCCAGCGAGGAAAGATCGCCGCGCGTGACGACGAGAACGCCCCCCGCCACCACCGCGACGATCGCCGCCATCAGCCCCGCCGCCGGCATCCTGCGCGACTGGAGCGCGCGGAAAATGGCGACGTTGATGGGGGTGAGCGAGGATATGGCGGCCGCGTGTTCGGGCCGGGTGAGCCGCACGCCGAGATAGGAGAACAGGCCGAAACCGGCCGCCCCCAGCGCGCCCAGCAGCAACAGCGTCCAGAAATCCCGGCGCGGCGGCACGAGCGCGTGCGGCCCCTCCATCGCCAGCACGAGCGCCGCCAGAAAGGCGCTGGCGAAGGCATAGCGGATGGCCGTCACCCAGAAGACGTCGATGCTGGCGCCGACAACCTTGCCGACGGGCATGTAGGCGCCCCAGATCAGAATGGTCAAAGCGAGCCAGAACAGGCCCCTGGAAAAACCTCCCTTCATCGGCTCGACATTTCCCCGCCCGCTCCTTGATCTTTCAAAGCCCTCTACCACATTTTGGCGCGGCCCCAATCGGCCGAACCTTCACCCGGCGCCAGGAGCGCGGATATGACGTATCAAGGCGGTTACACTCCCTCCCCCCGGCCGGCGAGCTTCAACGCGCCGATCCCCGAGGCGCTGCTGGCGGGCGTGCGCACGCGCCGCATGGTCGCAATCCTGCTCGACCTCGTGCTGGTGGCGATCGTCTCCACGCTGATTTTTCTCGCGCTCGGCTTCGTCACGCTGGGTCTGGCGTGGTTCTTCCTGCCGCCGCTCTTTCCGATCGTCGCCTTTTTCTACAACGGCATGACGATCTCGGGCTGGCGCCAGGCGACGCCGGGCATGAAGGCGATGGATCTCGAAATGCTCACCATGAGCGGCGAACGGGTGTCCTTCCTCGGCGCGGCGGTGCACGCCATTCTCTACTACGTGTCGATCACGGTGTTCGCGCCCATCCTTCTCGTGTCGCTGCTTGCGAGCGACAAGCGCTGCCTGCACGACATGCTGGCCGGCGTGATCGTGCTGCGCCGCACGAACTGACGCGCAGCTCTTCCCGACGCGAACGCGGGCCGGCCGGCCCGCGTTTTTTTTTGCGCGTTGCGTTTTGCGCGGCCCGTGCTCTAATTGTTTTCCGAGCGGGAGCCGCATGTGACGAGAGAGCCGCGCGACGCGCCCCAATTCTATCTGACCTCGCCGTCGCCCTGCCCCTATCTTCCGGGGCGCGAGGAGCGCAAGATTTTCACGCATCTCATCGGGCGGCGCGCGCGCGCGCTGAACGACAGGCTGACGGAAGCCGGCTTCCGCCGCTCGCAGACCATCGCCTATCGCCCGGCCTGCGAGGGCTGCCACGCCTGCGTGTCCGTGCGCGTGCTGGTGGATGCGTTCGAGCCGTCGCGCAACCAGCGTCGCATTCTGCGCCAGAACGCGGATGTGACGCGCGCGCTCGCGCCCGCGCATGCGACGTCCGAACTGTACGACCTGTTCCGCGACTATGTCGATGCGCGCCATTCCGACGGCGGCATGGCCGACATGACGGTGCTCGACTTCGCGATGATGATCGAGGATTCGCATGTCGATACGGCGATCGTCGAATATCGGCGCGACGGCGAACTCCTCGCCTGCTGCCTGACCGACACGCTCGGCGACGGCCTGTCGATGGTCTATTCGATCTACGATCCCGACGAGACGAAACGTTCGCTCGGCGCCTACATGATCCTCGACCATATCGAGCGCGCGCGCGCGCTCGGCCTGCCGCATCTCTATCTCGGTTACTGGGTCAATGGCTCGCGCAAGATGGACTACAAGGCGCGCTACCGACCGCAGGAACGCCTGGGCCACGAGGGCTGGACCCTCGTCCTCTGACTCGCCGGAACGCCCGGCGAAGCGTCCGTCAGGACGCGCCGACGACGCCGCAGAAGCGTCGCCCCGCAATGAACCGGCCAGCCATGGAGGAACCCATGATGGACATTTCGCGTCGCACCCTGCTCACAGGCGCCGCCGGCGCCGCCGCGCTCGCCCTGCCCGGCGCAAGCCTGGCGCGCGCGCCGATGATCAACACGCCCGCGCCCTACTATTACCGAACGAAACTCGGCGACGCCGAGATCACCATCGTCTCCGACGGCGTGCTGCCGCTTGGCGATCCGCGCAAGAATTTCAACGGACTTTCGGCCGAGGAAATCGACAGGCAGCTCACGGAGAACTTCCTGCCGACAGGCGCCGCGCTGCTCGAACAGAACGTGCTCATCCTCAACACCGGCGACAGGCTCGTGCTATTCGACACAGGCATGGGCGCCTCGAAAATGTTCGGCCCCACGACCGGCAAATTGCTGGCGACGATGAAACAGGCGGGCATAGACCCCAAGGACATCGACGCGGTGGTGATGAGCCATGCGCACATCGACCACTGCGGCGGCTGCATGTCGGCCGACGGCCAGCGCAACTTCCCGAACGCGCAATACTACATCAGCCAGGCCGATTTCGATTACTGGACGGCCGACAGCATCCTGTCGGGGCCGCTGAAGGATTTCGGCACGGCCGCGCGCGACAATCTCATGCCCAACCGCGAGCGTCTGGTGTTCATCAAGGACGGTCAGGAGTTCCTGCCGGGAATTCAGGCGATCTCCGCGCCCGGCCACACCGTCGGCCACACGATCTTCATGATCACGTCGGGCAAGGAAAACCTCTGCTACATCGGCGACCTCACGCACCATCCGGTGCTGCTCATGCAAAAGCCGCTCACCGAATTCGCTTACGACACCGACCCCAAGCAGTCCGCCCAGAGCCGGGTGAAACATCTCACCATGCTGGCGGAAAAACGCATCCCCATCCTGGCCTATCATTTCGCATGGCCCGGCATCGGCCATGTGGCGAAGGCGGGCGAGGGATTCCGTTACTATCCGAGCGGAATGAAGATGGGCGGGTGAACCGGCGAACAAAGGGCGGCGCGGCCGCCCTTTGTCTTCGCCCCCTCTCGCGCCCGATCTTCGCGGCTACCCGAACCGGTTGTTCTTCGGAAAGCCTTTCGGCGGCAGGCGCCCCGCCTCCGCGCGATTGCCGATCCAGTCCTTGAGATCGCCTTTGGCCACGTTGAACGTGCGCCCCGCGCTGTCGACCCACGACAACCCGTCCTTCAGCGCGAACACCTTCGCATCCGCGACGCCGCCGTCCTTGTAGCGTTGCAGCCGCACGCCCTTGCCGCGCGCCATCTCCGGAACCTGGTCGAGCGCGAACACGAGCAGCTTGCGGTTCTCGCCGATGATGGCGACATGGTCGCCGTCGGCGGGAACGAGCGCGGCCGCGCGCGCCGGCGCCTCCACGTTCATCACCGCCTTGCCCTTGCGCGTCGCGCCCGTCATGTCGTCCTGTCCCGCGACGAAGCCGCGCCCGTCGCTGGTGACGGCCAGCATTTTCGCGCCCGCGCGATAGGGCATGACGGCCACGATCTCCGCGCCCTCGTCGATATCGGCCATGAGTCGGATCGGCTCGCCGTGGCCGCGCCCGCCCGGCAGTTTGCACGCCTCCAGCGTGTAGACCTTGCCGTTCGACGCGAGCACCAGCAGTTTCGACGTCGTCTCCGCGAAGAACGACGCGAGCAGCGCGTCGTCGCCCTTGAATTGCAGGTTCGACACATCGCCCACCTGCCCCTTCAGCGCGCGGATCCAGCCCTTCTGCGAGACCACCACGGTGATCGGTTCGCGCTCGATCAACGCCTCCGAAAGATCGATGTCGGCGAGCGCGGGCGCGACGCCGAACGTCGTGCGCCGTTTGCCGATCTTCGATTCCGGCGGATATTTTTTCTTCAGATCGCGGATTTCCCACGCGATCGTTTTCCATTGCAGCCTGTCGTCGCCGATGAGCTGTTCGACCGCCGCCTTTTCCTTCGTCAGTTCGTCGTGCTCGGTCTTGAGCGCCATTTCCTCCAGCTTGCGCAGCGAACGCAAGCGCGTGTCGAGAATGTAGTTCGCCTGCATTTCGGAAAGCGCGAACGTGCGCATCAGCACGTCCTTCGGCTCGTCCTCCTCGCGGATGATGCGGATGACCTCGTCCAGATTGAGATAGACGATGATCATGCCGTCGAGCAGTTCGAGCCGCCGCTCGATCTCGCTCAGCCGATGACGCGACCTGCGCAGCAGCACCTCGCGCCGGTGGTCGAGCCACTGGCCGAGCGCCTCGTTGAGCGTGACCACGCGCGGCGCCACGCCGTCCACCAGCACGTTCATGTTCACGCCGATCCGCGTTTCCAGCTCCGTCAGCTTGAACAGCGTCTCCATCAACATGTCGGGGTCGATCGTGCGCGCGCGCGGCTCGATGACGATGCGCACGTCTTCCGCCGATTCGTCGCGGATGTCGGCGACGAGCGGGAGTTTGCGGTCGTTGAACAGCTCCGCCATCTTTTCGATGAGCCGGCTCTTCTGCACGCCGTAGGGAATCTCGGTCACGACCGCGAGCCAGGTTCCGCGCCCGCCGTCTTCCTTCTTCCAGCGCGCGCGCAGGCGCAGCCCGCCGCGCCCGGTCGCATAGATGTCGCGGATCGCGTCGGGCCCGTCGACGATGATCCCGCCCGTCGGAAAATCCGGCCCCGGCACGAACTGCATGAGCTGTTCGGCGGTCGCGCCGCGATGGCCGATGAGATAGAGCGCGGCGTCGCAAAGCTCCGCCAGATTGTGCGGCGGAATGGAGGTCGCCATGCCGACCGCGATGCCCTGCGCGCCGTTGGCGAGCAGGTTCGGCAGCGCCGAAGGCAGAACGATCGGCTCTTTCTGGTCGCCGGAATAATTGTCGCGGAAGTCGACCGCGTCCTCGTCGATGCCTTCGAGCAGCAGCCGCGCGACATCCGTCATCCGCGCTTCGGTGTAGCGATAGGCGGCGGCCGCGTCGCCGTCGATATTGCCGAAGTTCCCCTGCCCCTCGACCATCGGGTAGCGCGAGGCGAAATCCTGGGCGAGCCGCACCAGCGCCTCGTAGATCGCCTGGTCGCCGTGCGGGTGGAACGAGCCCATCACGTCGCCGACGATTTTCGCGCATTTCTTGAACGCGGTTCCCGGATCGAGCTTGAGCACGCTCATGCCGTAGAGAATGCGCCGGTGCACCGGCTTCAGCCCGTCGCGCGCGTCGGGCAGCGCGCGGCCCATGATGGTGGAGAGCGCGTAGGCGAGATAGCGCTCTTCCAGCGCCTCGCGCAGATTGACGGGCAGCGCCGGATTGGCCGGCGGTTCGACTGTTCTGGTCATGTTCCGGGATTAAAGAAGCCTCTGAGTCGGCGCAACCGTCGGGCGCTGGACGGCAGGTCGGCGGCCGCTCTCCAGAATTCTCGACTGTTGCATCGTTGCACTAGTTCGCGTGCGAACCAGATGGCAAAAGCCGGGTGCTCGCGCCCACGGATTCGGCTTACGGCTCCCGGCGAGGCGACGATCCTCCGGCCAGCCCGGCGGTTCGGAATGTGCGCCAGCGCGCAGCAACTTTTTGGCGATCGACGAATTTGGCGGCCAGCGCATCCGAAGGCGCAGCCGCGAGGTGGATTATGAGCAAGACGATTTCGTTCCTCGGCGTTCTCGTGGCCCTTTCGCTTTCCGGCATCGCGTTTTTCGGCCTGCCCGGCGGCGATCCGCTGATGGCCCGCGAGGAGATCGCCGTTTCGCAGACTGCCGGCTGCCACGAGGTGGAGGTCGCGCTGGACCAGGGCTACGGCGTCACGCGCCTCGTCAGAAGCGCCGCGTGCGAGAAGACCGGCTCGGTGCGCTGAAACCTGTTCCAGCAAGTGGAAACCGGAGCCGCGCTTCTGATTGCATCGGAAGCAGGCCTCTAGAGGCCGGCCAGCGCCGCGCGCACGAACGCCTCGCGGCTGGCGGGATCTTGCGCGCCGCGCGGCTCGAACAGGTCGCGCAGCAGGAAATGCCCGGTCAGCCGGAAGGCGGCCGAAATATCGTCTTTCGAAATCCCGACGCGGGCCGCCGGCCCACGTAGAAAGGCCGGCAGCGGCAGCAAACGATCGCGCCAGGGCTCGCCTGCCGCGCGAGCCACCGCCCGGCCGCTTTTCGGCGACACATAGACGAGATCGTCCCGCGCGCCGGTCGCCGCGCAACGGTCGAGATCGAGCCCGAACCCCAGTTCCGCCAGCACGGCGAGTTCGAAACGCACCATCAGTTCCGGCGCGAGCCGCGAATCGTCCAGCCGTTCGGCGAGCGCATCGGCCATGGCGTAGACATCCTGATGCGGATCGCGCTCGGGCAGGAGGCGCATGAGCGCGCCCATCCAGTGCAGCCCGTGCAGCGCCAGCGGCGAATCGATCAGCCGGCCCGCGCGCAGCGCGTCCGGTTCGACCGTATAGACGCCCAGATGGTCTTCGAGCCGCGCGCGCCACACCAGAACCACGCGGTTGCCCGGCTGCAGCGCCGCCTGCATGGCGCGCGAGCGCCCGCCCCGCACCACGCCCAGATGGCGGCCGTGCGCCTGCGTCATGGCTTCGAGAATGACGCTCGTCTCGCCGTGCTTGCGCGCGCCAAGAACCAGCCCGCTGTCGCTCCAGTCCATGTCTCGTTATGCGAGCGGGCCGCGCCTGCGTCCAGTGCTACCGGTAGCGCGCGCGCCGGACCTTCTTGCGCTTGCCCTTCAGGCCCCAACTCGATGCGATCGCCGGCCCGGCGGTCGCTCCGACCGCCGCGCCGGCGACCAGCCCCACCGGCCCGAACAAAACGCCGCCCGCCGCGCCGCCGAGCGCGCCGTCCAGTATGCGCTCGTTGGCGACGGCCGGCGAAACGGCGAGAGGAAAGGACAGCGCCACCGCGCCGACAAACAGAAATGTGCGCATGGGCGCTCCCGAAACGAATCGAAGCGCCAAGTCTGCGGCCGAACATGGCCAAAAATGAGTCGGCTCAGTTCTTGGGAAAGTCGAGCCCCATCTCGCGGTAGCGCTCGGGGTCTTCGGCCCAGTTCTCGCGCACCTTCACGAACAGGAAGAGATGCACCTTCTGCTCGGCCGCCTCCATGATCTCCTTGCGCGCGGCCTGACCGATCGACTTGATCATCCTGCCGCCCTCGCCGATCACGATCCGTTTCTGCCCGTCGCGCGCGACATAGATCGTCTGCTCGATCCGCGCCGACCCGTCCGGCATGGTCTTCCATTGGTCCGTCTCGACCGTGGCCTCGTAGGGCAGTTCGTCGTGCAGCCGCTCGAACAGTTTCTCGCGCGTGATCTCGGCGGCGAGCAGGCGCAGCGGCGCATCCGAAATCTGGTCCTCCGGGTAGAGCCAGGGACCGGGCTTCATCATCGCGCCGAGTTTCTCGCGCAAATGGCCCACGCCGTCGCCGGTCTCGGCCGACACCATGAAGGTCTCGTCGAACTGCGCGCGCGCGTTGAGGTCGGCGGTCAGCGCCAGGAGCTTGTCGCGCTGGACCAGGTCGATCTTGTTGAGGACGAGGATCTTGCGCCGCCGCACGTCCTTCAGTTTTTCCAGGATGGCTTCGACCGGCTCGTCCACCCCGCGCCGCGCATCGACCACGAGGCCGATGGCGTCCGCGTCGCCCGCCCCGCTCCACGCCGACGTCACCATCGCGCGGTCGAGTCGGCGCCGGGGCGCGAAAATGCCCGGCGTGTCGACGAAAATGATCTGCGCCGGACCGGTGATCGCGATGCCGCGCACGGGCATGCGCGTCGTCTGCGCCTTGCGCGAGACGATGGAGACCTTGGCGCCGACGAGCGCGTTGAGCAGCGTCGATTTGCCGGCGTTCGGCGCGCCGATCAGCGCGACGAAGCCGCACCGCGTTTGTTGCTCGCTCATGGCGCGCCTCCGGAAATGTTTTCGCGCGCCATGAAGGTTTCGGCCGCGACCTGTTCAGCGATGCGTTTCGACCCGCCTTCGCCGGCGGCCTCCTCAAATCCCTGCACCATGACCGAGATGGCGAAATGCGGCGCATGATCCGGCCCGCTGCGTCGCGCGACGCGATAGACCGGCGGCGGCAGCCCGCGCGCCTGCGCCCATTCCTGCAACGCGCTTTTCGGATCGCGCCGCGCGCGCCCCGCGCGGTCGACGCGCCCCGCGAACGCCGCGCGCACGACGCCGGCCGCCGTCTGGTAGCCGGCGTCGAGAAAGACCGCGCCGATGATCGCCTCGCACATGTCGGACAGAATGGCGGCTTTGCGCGCGCCGCCCGACTGCGCCTCGCCCTCGCCCAGCCGCACGAAATCCGAAACGCCCCACGCCTGCGCGACCTCCGCGCAGGTTTCGCGCCGCACCAGTTCGGCCAGGCGGCGCGAGAGGTCTCCCTCATCGGCCTGCGCGAACGCCCGATAGAGCATGTCGGCCGCCGCCAGCCCCAGCACGCGGTCGCCCAGAAATTCAAGCCGCTGGTTGCTGTCGAGCCGGCGCGCGCGCGCGCTCACATGGGTCAACGCCTGTTCCAGCAGCGACCGATCGGCGAACGCATGGCCGACCGCCCGTTCGAGCGCGGACAGGTCCACGTCCATCAGCGGACGGGCTTGAACAGCCGGTCGAACCGCACCGCCCATGGCCAGGTCCAGAATTTCCAAGCCGGCTCCCCGCGAATGGAGAAGAAGATCATCTCCGCGCGGCCGATGAGATTTTCCGACGGCACATAGCCGACGCCGCCCTGCTCCGGCGTGACCCGCGAGTCGGTGGAATTGTCGCGATTGTCGCCCATCATGAAATAATGGTCCGGCGGCACTTCGAACACGCCCGTGTTGTCGTTGAAGCCGGTGTCGCCCTGGATCTCGATGATCGTGTGGCTGACGCCGCCCGGCAGCGTCTCGCGATAGGTCGGCGCCTCGACCATGCGGCCGTAGAAATCCTCCGTGCGCACTTTCTCGATCGGTTCGCGCGGAATCATCTGCCCGTTGATGTAGAGACGACCTTCCATCACCTGAATCTTTTCGCCCGGCAGCCCGACCACGCGCTTGATGTAATCGCTGGAATTGTCGCGCGGCAGTTTGAACACCACGATGTCGCCGCGCTTGGGCTTGGAGGCGAGAATGCGGCCGGAGAACAGGTCCGGGCTGAACGGAATCGAATGTTTGGAATAGCCGTATGAATATTTTGACACGAACAGATAGTCGCCGACCAGCAGCGTCGGGATCATCGAGCCGGACGGAATGTTGAACGGCTGGAACAAAAGCGTGCGCACGACGAGCGCGATCAGCAGCGCCTCAACGATGACTTTCGCGGTTTCGAGAAAGCCGCCGTCCTGCGTGCGCTTCTTCTTTTTGCCCGTGTCGGCGGGGACCGGCTCGCTCATGCAAATCTCTCTCGTATCCGTCGAACGGCGCGGCCGGCCGCGCCGCGCCTTCTAGCACGTCCGCGCGTCAATTCCCAAAGGCGCCCCTGGGCAGCGCCTCGATGATCACCTGCGCATAGGCGAGCGGATATTCGTCGCTGATCGTCAGCAGCGCCCGCGCCTCGCAACCCGGCGGCGTGATGGCGGCGAGCCGCGCCGCCGCCCCGCCCGTCAACGCCATCGTCGGCTGTCCGCTCGGCAGGTTGACGACTCCCATGTCGCGCCAGTAGACCCCGCGCCGAATGCCCGTGCCGAGCGCCTTGGCGCAGGCCTCCTTCGCCGCGAATCTCTTCGCGTAGGAGGCCGCGCGCGCCGCCCGTGCGTCGGACTTCCTCTGCTCCACGTCGGTGAAACAGCGTCGCACGAACCGGTCGCCGAATTTGGCGAGCGCCTCCTCGATCCGGCGGATGTCGCACAGATCGCTGCCGAAACCGATGATCATGCGCCCGCCCGCCCCGCGTCGATCGCTGCGCGCATCGTGGCGATGGCTGCGCTCAAGCCGACGAAAATCGCTTCCCCGATGAGGAAATGCCCGATGTTCAGTTCCACGATCTGCGGCAGCGCGGCGATCTCGCGCGCGCCTTCGTAATCGAGCCCGTGGCCCGCGTGGCATTCGATGCCGAGCGCGGCCGCACGCGCGGCGCCGTCGCGCAGCCGTTCAAATTCGCGCCGCGCGCGCGCGGTTTCGCCGCGGTCGGCCGCATGGCGCCAGGCGCCGGTGTGCAGTTCCACCACCGGCGCGCGCAACGCCGCCGCCGCCTCGATCGCCTGCGCATCCGGTTCGATGAACAGCGACACCCGGACGCCCGCGCGCGAAAGCTCCGCCACGAACGGCGCGAGATGTTCGCGCGCGCCCGCAACGTCGAGCCCGCCTTCGGTCGTGCGCTCGGTGCGCTTTTCCGGCACCAGACACACGGCGTGCGGCCGCACCGCCAGCGCGATGTCGAGCATCTGCTCGGTCGCCGCCATTTCGAAATTCAGCGGCTTCGAGATCGCGGCCTTCAGGCGGATCATGTCGTCGTCGCGGATGTGGCGACGGTCCTCGCGCAGATGCGCGGTGATGCCGTCGGCGCCCGCTTCGATCGCCGCGAGCGCGGCGCGCACGGGATCGGGCAGCGCGCCGCCGCGCGCGTTGCGCACGGTGGCCACGTGGTCGATGTTGACGCCCAGGCGCACGCGTTGCGTCATCCGTTCACCCGCTCGACCTTGCTGACGACGGACTTCGCCTTGAGTTGCGACATGATCGCCGTCAGGTGTTTGAGGTCCGTCACTTCGAGGTCGATCAGCATGTCGCGGAAGTCCGGCGAACGCGCCTCGAAGCTCACGTTGTCGATATTGGCGCCGGCTTCGCCGATCACGCCGGCCACCACGCCGAGCGCCCCCGGCTCGTTGATGATGCTCACCTTCAATTGCGCGGGAAATTTGTCCGCGCCCATTTCCTCGAGATCCCACCGCACGTCGAGCCAGCGCTCCGGCTCGTTGTCGAACGCCGACAGCGCCGGCGACTGGATCGGATAAATGGTGATGCCCTCGCCCGGCGTCAGAATGCCGACGATGCGGTCGCCCGGCACCGCGCCGCCGTTGGGAGCGAACCGCACCGGCATGTCGCCGCGCGCGCCGCGAATGGGAATGGCCCTCTCGTCCGCCTGCGATCCCGGCACCTTGAACATCAGGCGCGAGGCCTTGCGCAATCCGAACCAGCCGGTGTCGTTGCGGTCGATGGCGGTCGCGATCTTGCGATCGTCCTTGAACTCGGGATAGACGGCCTTCACCACGTCGCCCGACAGAATTTCGCCGCGCCCGACGGCCGCATACACATCCTCGCACGACCCGCGCGCCAGCCGCGGCAGGGCCGCGCGCAGGAGATCGTCGCTGAACGGCCGTTCCGCGCGTTCGAACGCGCGCGACACGATCTGCCGGCCGAGATCCTTGTATTGCGCGCGCACCGCCTCGCGCGTCGCGCGCCGGATGGCCGCGCGCGCCTTGCCCGTGACGACCGCGCTCTCCCAGGCCGAGGGCGGCGTCTGCCCTTCCGCGCGCACGATCTCCACTTCGTCGCCGTTGTGCAGTTCCGACAGCAGCGGCGCGATGCGCCCGTTGATCTTGGCGCCAACCGCCGTATTGCCGACATTCGTGTGCACGGCATAGGCGAAATCGATCGGCGTCGCGCCGCGCGGCAGCGCGATCAACCGCCCCTTGGGGCTGAAGCAGAAGACCTGATCGTGGAACAGTTCGAGTTTCGTGTGTTCGAGAAACTCTTCCGGGCTGTCGCCTTCGGCCAGCAGTTCGAGCGTGCGTTGCAGCCAGCGATAGGCGCCGCTCTCGCGCGTGAGCGTCTCGACGTCGGCGACATGCGCGTCCTTGTAGAGCGCGTGCGCGGCGATGCCGTGGCGGGCGATGTCGTGCATGTCGCCGGTGCGGATTTGCAGTTCCACGCGCTGGCGCCCCGGCCCGACCACCGTCGTATGGAGCGAGCGATAATCGTTCTGCTTGGGCGTGGAGATGTAGTCCTTGAAACGACCGGGCACGGACGGCCATTTCGTATGCACCACGCCCAGCACGCGGTAGCACTCCTCCACGTCGCGGACGACCACGCGGAACCCGTAGATGTCCGACAGCTGCTCGAAGCCGACCGACTTGCGCTCCATCTTGCGCCAGATCGAATACGGCGGCTTGCGACGCCCCACCACGTCCGCCTCGATGCCGCGCTGGCTCAGTTCCTCGCGCAGCTCCTGTTCGATCTGACGGATGTTCGCGCCGTTCTTCTTTTCCAGATCGTCCAGACGGGCGAGAATCATTTTCCGCGCGTCGGGCATGAGATGGGTGAAGGCGAGGTCCTCCAGCTCCGCGCGCACGCTCTGCATGCCCATGCGCCCGGCGAGCGGCGCGTAGATGTCGAGCGTCTCCTCGGCGATGCGCTTGCGCTTTTCCGGCGGCACGAAATCAAGCGTGCGCATGTTGTGCAGCCGGTCGGCGAGCTTGACGAGCAGCACGCGCACGTCGTCGGCGACCGCCAGCAGCAGCTTGCGGAAATTCTCGGCCTGCTCCGCGCGTTTGGAAACCAGATCGAGCTTCTTGATCTTGGTGAGCCCGTCGACCAGCCGGGCGATCTCGGCGCCGAAAAGCCGGTCGATCTCCTCGCGCGTAGCGCCGGTGTCCTCGATCGTGTCGTGCAGGATGGCTGCGACGATGGTTGCGTCGTCGAGGCCGAATTCGGTGAGAATGGCCGCCACTTCCAGCGGATGGGAGATGTAGGGATCGCCCGAGGCGCGCGTCTGCTGGCCATGCGCCTTCATCGCATAGACATAGGCGCGATTCAGCAGATCCTCGTCGGCGTTGGGATTATACCTTCGCACCCGCTCGACGAGTTCGTACTGCCGCATCATTTTGAGAGAGCGCCCCGCTGTCGCTCGAATATCTCCAGCGCGGACGCGCCGCGCAAGCCCGCCCGCCGGAAAAGGCGCGGCGCCCGCCAGCCGCGCGCGCTATTCCGAATCGTCTTCCGTCGCCGCCGGCGGCACCAGCCCTTCCAGGCCGCGCAGCAGATCTTCTTCCGTCATGCGGTCGAACTGCACGTCGCCGGTCGCATCCGGCGCCGGCGTCTCGGCCGTGATCAGCGCGGGCGCGGTTTCCGCCTCCGGCTCGTCCACTTCCACGTGTTTCTGCAGCGAGTGGATGAAATCCTCTTCCAGGTCGTCCGGCGTGAGCGTGCCTTCCGCGATCTCGCGCAGCGCCACAACCGGATTCTTGTCGTTGTCGCGGTCGACGGTGATCTGCTGGCCGGACGAAATCATGCGGGCGCGATGGCTGGCCAGCAGCACGAGATCGAATCGGTTGTCGACCTTTTCGATGCAGTCTTCGACGGTGACGCGCGCCATGGCGGTCCGGCTCCTGAAAGTCTTGAAACGGGAAGCGCGCTCCTTACACCTTCGCAGCCCCGGGCGCAATCTTGGCGCGGGCGCGCGCTTCGGGCCAAACCGCCAACGATTTCCGGTTCGTGGCGGCGCGACGTTCTTTCGAAACGAGATTACCGAACTATTTCAATGGGAAAGTAAAACGGATGAAGCAGAAATAAGCTTGACCTGAGAAACCGAAAGGGCGATTCTGCATGCCATTGCCGCGAATGGGGGCTCATCGTCTGGCGATCGCAACGGTCCGCGTGAACGACCGTCCGTTCCAGATGAGGGTGGGTTCCTCGCCGGGATGGCTTCAGCACCAGATACGAACCCGGCCAGAGTAAATCATGTCAAATCAGGAACGAATTGCGCTGTTCATTGACGGGGCGAACTTGTATGCGACCGCCAAGGCCCTGAACTTCGATATCGACTACAAGCGTCTTCTGCGGGAATTTCAGTCCAAGGGCCGCCTCGTGCGGGCGTTTTATTACACGGCGCTGGTTGAGGATCAAGAATACTCCTCCATTCGCCCGCTCATCGACTGGCTGGACTACAACGGCTATTCCGTCGTCACGAAGCCGACGAAGGAGTTCGTCGATTCCATGGGCCGCCGCAAGGTGAAGGGCAACATGGACATCGAACTGGCGGTCGACGCGATGGAAATGGCCGCGCATGTCGACCAGCTCGTGCTCTTTTCCGGCGACGGCGATTTCCGCTCGCTGGTGGAGGCGATCCAGCGCAAGGGCGTGCGCGTGTCGGTGGTGTCGACCATCACCACGCAGCCGCCGATGATCGCCGACGAACTGCGCCGCCAGGCGGACGAGTTCATCGACATCGTGCATCTCATCTCGCGCATCGGCCGCGATCCGAACGAGCGCGCGCCACGCCTCGATCGCCGCCCGGCCGCCAGCGCCAACGAAGAGTGAGCGGCGGCGCTTCGCAATTTTCGGCCCGCGCCTGCCCGGCGCGCGACTGCCCTCTTTGCCCGCGTCTGGCCGCCTTCCGCGCCGACCAGCGCGCGCGCCACCCCGACTGGTTCAACGCGCCCGTGCCGCCGTTCGGCGGCGCCGATGCGCGCCTGCTGATCGTCGGTCTCGCGCCCGGCTTGCAGGGCGCCAATCGCACGGGGCGCCCTTTCACCGGCGACTATGCGGGCGAACTGCTCTACGCCACGCTCGCCGAATTCGGTTTCGCGCGCGGAACCTACGCCGCGCGCGCCGACGACGGGTTGCGCCTGCAGGACGCCGCCATCGTCAACGCGGTGCGCTGCGTGCCGCCGCAGAACAAGCCGCTGCCGTCGGAAATGGCTGCATGCCGGCCGTTTCTGGGCGCCGCTCTGGCGGAGGCGCCGCGCGTGCGCGCCATCGTCGCGCTCGGCCGCGTGGCGCACGAAAACGTCGTGCGCGCGAGCGGGGCGCGGCTCTCCGTCCACCCGTTCGCGCACGGCGCGCGCCACGATCTGGCGTGCGACGACCGTCGCGTGGCGTTGTTCGACAGCTATCATTGCTCGCGCTACAATACGAATACGCGCGTGCTGACGCCGGACATGTTCCGCGCGGTGTTCGCCAGCGCGCGCGCGGCGCTCGATCGCGAAGCGTGATCGGTCGCAAAGCTCGTCAGACCAATCGCAAACCGGCGGAGAAGCGCCATGACGGTGGTGACGGTCTTTCGGTCCCGCATTCGGCCGCAGGCGCGCGCCGCCTACGACGAACTCGCACCGAAGATGAGCGAACTCGCACGCTCCATGCCGGGCTATGTGTCGCACAAGGTGTTCACCGCCGACGACGGCGAGCGCGTGACCATCGTCGAATTCGACACCATGGAAAACCAGCGCGCCTGGGGACGTCATCCCGAGCACGTGGCGGCCCAGAAGCGCGGCCGCGGCGAGTTCTATAGCGAATACGACCTCAAGGTCTGCACGATCGAGCGCCACGCGAAAAAGACGGCCGGGTGAACCTCAGCCCTTCTCGCGCATCAGCCGGCTTTTTTCGCGATTCCAGTCGCGCTTCTTTTCCGTCTCGCGCTTGTCGTGCAACTGCTTGCCCTTCGCCAGCGCCAGTTCGATTTTCGCGCGTCCCCTGGCGTTGAAGTAAAGTTTCAACGGCACGATGGTCATGCCCTCGCGCTGCACGCCTTGCGCGAGCCTTGCGATCTCGCGCGCCTTCAGCAGCAGTTTGCGCGGTCGCTTCGGTTCGTGATTGAAGCGGTTGCCGGCAAGATATTCGGGGATGTTGGCGTTGTAGAGCCACATCTCGCCGGCGCGATCGACGCCCGCATAGCTTTCCGCGATCGTCGCCTTGCCCGTGCGCAGCGACTTGACCTCGGTGCCGACGAGCATCAGCCCGGCCTCGAACGTCTCGCCGATCTCGTAATTGTAGCGCGCGCGCCGGTTATCGGCGACGACCTTGAAATTGGAAGGCTCTTTAGCGGCCAAAACCTGTCACCTTGCGCGGCGTTCACGCCGCCAGCACGCCCGCATGAATCATCGCCGCGCGGATCGCCTTTTTCGTGGCCTCCGTCGAAGGCACGAGCGGCAGCCGCACCTCCTCGCGCGCGCGCCCCAGCAGCGACAGGCCGAATTTGGCGCCGGTCACGCCGGCCTCCAGGAAGGTCGCCGCATGCAGCGGAACGAGCCTGTCCTGAATGGCGAGCGCATCCGCCGGCTTGCCCGCGGCCCACGCGTTCATCAGATCCGCGCACAGGCGCGGCGCAACGTTGGCGACGACCGAAATGCAGCCGTGCGCGCCCGCCGCCAGACACGACAGCGCGGTGATGTCGTCGCCGGAAAGCTGCACGAAATCGGGCCCCATCGCCGCCCGCTGCAGCGAGATGCGGCCGATATTGCCGGTGGCGTCCTTCACGCCGACCACGTTCTTCAGTTCGTAGCAGCGCTTCATCGTGTCGACGCTCATGTCGATCACCGAACGCGGCGGAATGTTGTAGATGACGATCGGAATGCCGATGGCCGCGTCGATCGCCTTGAAGTGCTGATAGAGCCCTTCCTGATTGGGCTTGTTGTAGTAGGGCGTGACCATCAGCACCGCCTGCGCGCCGGCCTTTTCGGCATGGCGGGCGAGTTCGACCGCCTCGGCCGTGTTGTTGGAGCCCGCGCCCGCGATCACCGGCACGCGGCCCCTGGCTTCCGAAATGCAGACCTCGACGACCCTGCGGTGCTCGTCGTGCGACAGCGTCGGGCTTTCGCCGGTGGTGCCGACCGGCACCAGGCCGGACGAGCCGCTTGCGATCTGCCAGTCGATGAGCGCGCGGAACGCCGCCTCGTCGAGCGCGCCGTCCTTGAACGGCGTCACCAGCGCTGGAATGGAACCCCGGAACATCGGTGTCGCGGCCATGATTTCGTCCCTGATGGCGCCGTGCGCGCGGCGGCGGGCCCACGGCCCGCGCGCCCCGCGCCCCATCCGCGCCGCATTCGCCAGTCTATCTGGCGCCAGACATAGCCTGTGCCCTGCCGAAGGAAAAGAGCGCGGGGCATGGGTCCGGCCGGTCCTGGTCCGGCGGAACGGGCGTGGAAGCCCCGCGCCTGCCTGAATGGTGTCGCTACGCCTGCGGACCCCCGCGCCGCATGGTGAACTGTTCCTTAACGCCCCGCGGTCAGGCTGGGGCCACGCAGGGAGATCATACGTCTTCATGAACAACGCGCGCGCCCTGGGACTGGCTGCGGTCGTGGCGGTTTTCGCCACGCCGCTGCTGCTCGTGCCCGCCTCCGTTCTGCGGACAGGCGACCCCGCTCCCTCCGTTGCGCCGACGACCGAGGCCCGTGCGCCGGCGCCGACCGGCGACGCCGGGTCGCCGGCGCCGGCGGTCGCCCCGCAGGCGCCCGAAAATCAGGTCGCATCCCTCGGCCCGAGCGCGACCGACGCGGTCGCGGCCATCGAACAGGTCGCCCCGCGCCCCGCCCCGCCGCCCGTGCTGCGGCTGGACGCGCCGGAGGTGAGCGCCTACGCGGCGACCCCCGACCCCGCCAATCCCGCGGCCATGATCGACCCGGCGCAGAAACTGGGCCTCGATCTCACGGGTCTGCGCGAAGGTCTGGAGGCCTACGCCGCCAACGATCTCGCGCGAGGGGACTCCGCGGCCGCGACGGCGCGCGACCCCATCGTGGCGACGGCGCTCGAATGGGTCGCGCTGCGCGCCATGCCGAAGGAAGCCGGCTATCGCCGCATCGGCAAGTTCATCGCCGCCCATCCCGACTGGCCGACGCTCGACCTTCTGCGCAAGGCGGGCGAGGAAGCCCTGTTCTCGGCCAATCCGGCGCCCGCAACCGTTTTCGCCTATTTCGGCGCCGCCGCGCCGGTCACCGCCGCCGGCAAGCTGGCGCTCGCGCGCGCCGCGCGGGCGAGCGGCGACGAGGCCGCATTCCAGGCGCTGGTGCGCGCCGTCTGGCGCCAGGACAACCTCAACGGCTGGCTCGAAAGCCATATTCTCAAGCAGTTCGCCGGCGCGCTGCGGCCCGAGGACCATCGCGCCCGCGCCGTGCGGCTTCTCTACAAGGAGCAGGTGTCCGCCGGATTGCGCGCCGCCGCGCTCGCCGGCAAGGATGCGCAGGCGCTCGCCCACATCCGCGTCGCCGCCATCAACGAGGTGGGGAACGAGAAGGGCTTTGCCAGCGCGCCCGCCTCCGTCGTCAACGATCCCGCGTTCATCTTTTCGAAGATCCAGTTCTTGCGCCGGGCCAACCGCCTGACGGAGGCCGCCGACCTGATGCTGAAGGCGCCGCGCGCGGCCGAACAGATCGTCGACGGCGACGAATGGTGGATCGAGCGTCGCCTGCTCGCGCGCAGGATTCTCGACGCGGGCGACGCCGCGACGGCTTATCGCATCGTCGCCGGCCACGCCGCCGCCGCCAACGACCTTCAGGTGGACGCGGAGTTTCACGCGGGTTGGATCGCACTGCGGTTCGTGAAGGAGCCGGTGGCCGCCATCCGCCATTTCGACACGGCCATCGCGCTCGCCCGCACGCCGATTTCGCGCGCGCGCGCCTACTACTGGCGCGGTCGCGCGGCCGAGGTCGCGGGCGAGGACGCGCGCGTCTTCTACCAGCGCGCGGCGCTCGAAAGCTCGGCTTTCTACGGACAGGTGGCGCGGCTGCGGCTGGGCACGGCCGACGTGCCGATGCGCCACGCGCAGCTCGCCGCCGAAGGCGCCGCGCGCGCGGAAAGCGTGCGCGTGGTGGAGGTTTTTTACGCCGCCGGCGCGCGGCCGTTCGCCACCTCGCTCGCCTACGCGGCGGCGAAATCGCTCGAGGCGCCGGAACAGATGGCCGCGCTCGCGCGCGTCGTGGTGCAGGACCGCGACGCCAAGAGCGCGCTCACGCTCGGCAAGCTCGCCTCGCAGCGCGGCTTCGCGATGGACGATCTCGCCTTTCCGACCTATGGCGTGCCGCGGTTCACGCCGCACGTGAATTCCGCGCCGATCGAGATCGTCTATTCCATCGCGCGGCAGGAAAGCGCGTTCGATCCCAAGGCCGTCTCCCACGCCGGCGCAATGGGGCTGATGCAGATGATCGCCTCGACGGCGCGCCGCACCGCCCAGCGCGTGGGCGTCGACTTCCAGCCCGGCCGCATGACGACCGACCCGATCTTCAACGCCCAGCTCGGCGCCGCCCACCTCGGCGACCTTCTGGTCGAGCAGCGCAATTCGCTCATCCTCACCTTCGCCGCCTACAACGCCGGCGGCAAACGTGTGAAGGAATGGATCGCCGCGCATGGCGACCCGCGCAAGCCGGGCGTCGATCCCATCGACTGGATCGAACTGATCCCGATCTACGAAACGCGCAACTACGTGCAGCGCGTGTTCGAGAACCTCACCATCTACCGCGCGCGCCTCGCCGCCGACCCGACCGGCCGCGCCGCCGCCGAGCCGCTGAGACAGGAGGCGCGGCTGTAGCCGCGCCGTCTTGAAGCAGAGTGGCGCGGCTGTAGCCGCGCCGTCTTGGAGCAGAGTGGCGCGATAGCCGCGCCGTCTTGAAGCTCGAAAGGCGCGCTGCTCCCCGTCTTGTCCGCCCGCGCGCGATGCGTTTCAATCCGCCATGCGCATTTTCACGGCCGTGCTCGGCACCGAAACGAATTCCTTCGCGCCGCTGCCGACCGGGCTGAGCGACTTCGCGCCCATCGTCGCCGACGAAGACGGCAGGCGGACGGTCCATCCTTATGGCCAGATCATCCGCGCGGTGCAGGAGCGCGCCACGGCCGAGGGTCACGACGTCGTGGTGGGGCGCGGCGGCTTCGCGACGCCCGGTGGGCTCACGACGCGGGCGGCCTACGAAACCTTGCGCGACCGGATGCTGGAGGATTTGCGCGCGGCGCTGCCGGTCGATGTCGTCGCGCTCGGCCTGCACGGCGCGATGATCGCCGAAGGCTACGAGGATGCGGAGGGCGACCTGCTCGCCCACGTGCGCGCGCTCGTCGGGCGCGATGCGATCGTGAGCGCCGAACTCGATCTGCACGGCCACCTGACCGACCTGAAGCGCGAGAGCGCCGACATACTGGTGTTCTTCAAGGAATATCCGCACACCGACATCTACGACCGCGCGGTGGAGACGGTCGATCTCGCCGTGCGCGCCGCGCGCGGGGAAATCCGGCCCGTGATGTCGGTCGCCGATTGCGGCATGGTCTCGATCTTTCACACCTCGCGCGAACCGATGCGCGGTTTTGTCGACCGCATGTTCGAACTGGAGGACGAGGCGGGCGTGTTGTCGATCTCGTTCGTCCATTCCTTTCCCTGGGGCGATTGCGCGGGGCTCGGCGCGAAAATTCTCGTCGTCACCGACGATGACGCGCCGCGCGGCGAGGCGCTGGCCGATCGGCTGGCGCGCGAGATTTTCGCGCAGCGCGGCGCGTTTCTCGCGCACTATCTGACGCCCGATCACGCGATCGAGGCCGCGCTCGACACCGAGGGCCGCCCGGTCGTGGTCGCGGACGCCGCCGACAATCCCGGCGGCGGCGCAGCGGGCGATTCGACCTTCCTGTTGCGCGCGCTGATCGCGCGTGGCGCGACGTCCGTCGCCTTCGGCCCGCTGTGGGATCCCGGCGCCGTGGCGCTCTGTCTGGCGGCCGGCGAAGGCGCGCGGCTGCCGTTGCGCATCGGCGGCAAGACCTCGCCCGCCTCCGGCGATCCGCTCGATGTCGAGGCGCGTGTGCTCGCCTGCAAGCGCGACGCGAAAATGCTCAACACGTTCGGGCGCGGCGAGGATTGGCCGCTCGGCCATGCCGTCGCCATCGATGTCGACGGCATCGAGATCGTGCTCACGCGTTCGCGAGAACAGGCGCTGGGCGACGTGTTCACCGATCTCGGCGTCGACTGGCGCGCGAAGAAGATCGTCGTCGTCAAATCCGCGCAGCATTTCTACGCGGCGTTCGCGCCGTCGGCCGCGCGCGTTGTCTATGTCGACACGCCCGCCTCCATGACCATGAACTGGGCGGACCTGCCCTATCGCGCGCGGCCCGCGGGCCTGTGGCCGTTTGACGAATGAACCGCTTTGGTCGAAGGAAAAGCTCCCGACACGCGAACCCGCGCCGATGACCTCTCCCTCGACCGATCCCGTCAGCCGCTTCGTCTCCGCCCCGGACGGGCTGAAACTGCACTACGCCGAATATGGCGACTCCATCGCGCCGGGCGCGCCCGTGGTGTGCCTGCCGGGCCTCACGCGCACGGCCGTCGATTTCGATCCGCTTGCGCGCGCGCTCGCTTTTGAGGGCGGCGCGCGGCGCCGCGTGCTCGCGCTCGACTATCGCGGGCGTGGCCTGTCTGAACACGATTCCGACTGGCGGCGATACGACGTCGCCATCGAGAACGCCGACATTCTCGCCGTGCTGACGGCGGCCGAGGTCGCGCGCGCGATTTTCGTCGGCACGTCGCGCGGCGGTTTGCACGCGATGGTTCTGGCGGTCGCCAGACCCACGCTTTTGCAGGCGGTCGTGCTGAACGACATCGGCCCGTCGGTCGAGGGGCTGGGCCTCATGCGCATCAAGACCACGGTCGGCAAGACGCCGCCGCCGCGCTCGTGGGCGGAGGCGGTCGACATTCTCAAACGCACGATGAGCGCGCATTTCGACGGGCTCTCGGAAAGCGATTGGGAGACATGGGCGCGCATGACCTACGCGGAGAAGGACGGCGCATTCGTGTTGCGCTACGACCCCGCGCTCGCGCGCACGCTCGACGGCGTCGGCGTCGACATGCCGGCCATCGATCTCTGGCCGCAGTTCATGGCGATGGCGGACATTCCCACGCTCGTCGTGCGCGGCGCAAATTCCGATCTGCTTTCGCCCACCACCTACGGCGCGATGCTCGAAAAACACCCGAAATGCGAAGGTTTCGTCGCGCCGGGCCAGGGCCACGCGCCACTGTTGATCGACGCGCCGACCATCGCGCGCATCGCCGCCTTCGTGGATGCGAACGGCTGACGGGAGCGGTTCACGACGCGTCGCGCGAGGTTGGAACCTCGCCGGCTTCCACGCGCCGGGCGAATTCCGTCTTCTCGCCGCGCGCCAGATGCGTCGCCTGCTCCACCCAGTTCTCGCGGTCGATGCGGCCCGGAAAGGCGAGATAGGAGCCGATCCACGCGACGTTGTCGTGCGTCCAGGCCGCGATCTGGTCGAAATGCCAGACGCCCAGCGCATGCAGCCGCGCCTCGTTCTGGCGCCCGATTCCCTTCACGAGTTTCAGATCGTCCGCCTTGCCGTCGCGCGGCCCCGCAAGCCCCGGCGGTCGGGCGCCGGGATGGGCGTGCTCATCGGCGACCGGGGGCGCGGGCGCGGGCGGCGCCCCTTGCTGCGCCACCGACACGAAACTGCCCTCCGTCTCGTCGGACGGCGCCATCGCCAGCGCGCCCATCAGCGGAGTCGCTTCGGCTGTGGGCGTATGCGCGCGCAAGCCGGTCGTCTGGTCGCGGTTTTCCGCGCCGTCGCCGGCCGGCGCGCGGCCGAACCGGCAACCGAGCGCGCAGCCGAAAATGTAGGCGCCGAACAGCAGCAGCGCGACTTCGAGCGCCAGCCCCCAGAAGCCCGGCAGCCATTTCATCGCCGCCAGAAACAGGCCGACGGCGAAGACGATTCCCGCCGGCGCGAGCCATCCCGGCCCCTCGCGGCGATTCGATGCATCGCGCGAAGCCCAGCTGACGAACAGCCCGAGCGCAATCGCCAGCAGCACGAAAATCCAGAACTGGGAGAACAGATAGGCCATCGCTCTCACCTCACCGTCATCTCGATGCGCCGGTTCAGCGCGCGGCCTTCGTCCGTGTCGTTCGTCGCGACGGGGTCGGCTTCGCCGACCGATTCCCAAAGAATGCTTGCGAGCGGCGCGCCGTCCGCGGTCAACGCGCGCACCACCGCTTGCGCGCGGGCGCGGGCAAGGCGCCTGTTGGCGCGCGGCGAGCCGACGCTGTCGGTATAGCCGGCGATCTCGACCATCAGTTTGGGGCAGGCGCGCAACGTTCGTGCGACATCGGCCACCAGCGTGCGCGCATCGTCGTTCAGCCGCGACGAGCCAGTGTCGAACAGAATGCGCGCGTTGGAATAAAGCCCCGCGTCCGGCCGCGCGCAGCCCGACGTGTCGGCGAACGGCGGTGGCGCGATCTGCGCGGCGGGCGCAGGCGCGGGCGCGGGTTCCTGCGCGGGCGCGGGTTGTGGCGCGGGCGCGGGTTGTGGCGCGGGCGCGGGTTGTGGCGCGGCTTGCAGCGCCGGCGGCAGAGGCTGCGGCGCCTGCGCGGCCGCGCGCAG
>CALMZV010000050.1 GCA_937870755.1 uncultured Methylocystaceae bacterium | reverse complement strand
CCCCCGCAGACGGAGCGGGCGGTGCGCGGCGCGGTCTACGCGCCGGCCCACTCGGCCATCCGTTTCGGCGGCGGCCGCAGCCAGGTGGAGCTCGCCGCCACGCTCAGCCTGCACAACACCTCGCGCGAGCGCGCGCTGATCGTGGAGCGCGTCGATTATTTCGACACCGACGGCAAGCTGGTGCAGTCGTTCGTGCAGAAGCCCGGCCTGCTCGGCCCGCTCGCGACGCTGGAGGTTTTCGTGCCGGCCGACGATCTTCGCGGCGGCACGGGCGCCAATTTTCTCGTCGAGTGGTCGGCCGCCGGCCCCATCGCCGCGCCGGCCGTGGAAACGGTGATGATCGGCTCCGTCGGCACGACGTCCTATTCCTTCGTCAGCGTCGGACGCCCGATCGAACCGGCCGCGCGAAAATGAAAAAGCCCGGATCGCTCCGGGCTTTCCCTCGATCGGCATCCTGTGATGCGCGCGGCTTACATGGCCTTGCGATACATTTCCTCGACATATTCCCAGTTCACGAGATGATCGAGGAAGGCCTTGATGTAGTCGGGCCGGCGATTGCGATAGTCGATGTAATAGGAATGCTCCCACACGTCGCAGCCCAGGATGGGCTTGGCGCCGTGCACCAGCGGGTTCTCGCCGTTCGGCGTCTTCATCACGACCACCTTGCCGTCCTTGACCGCGAGCCACGCCCAGCCCGAGCCGAACTGGCCGACGCCGGCGGCGGTGAATTCTTCCTTCATCTTGTCGACCGAGCCGAGCCCGTCGACGATCGCCTTTTCGAGCGCGCCGGGAATCTTGCCGCCGCCGATGGGTTTCATCCAGCTCCAGAAATGCAGGTGGTTGTAGTGCTGGCTGGCGTTGTTGAAGAGCCCGGCGTTCTTGCCGAACGAACCCTTCACGATCTCCTCGAGCGACTTGCCTTCGAACTCCGTGCCCTTCAGCAGGTTATTGCCGTTCGTGACATAGGCCTGATGGTGCTTGTCGTGGTGATATTCCAGCGTTTCCTTGGACATATAGGGCTGGAGCGCATCGTAGGCGTAGGGCAGGGGCGGGAGCGTGAAGGACATGGCGTTCTCCTGTCTGGAAGGAATGGCGGAGCGTGTTACCGGCGCCGGATGGGCCCGCGCTCATAATGCAACCTAGAAAGCCGGCGCCCTCGCGACAAGCCCTGCGGCCGCGAACTCTCGCAAGACGCCGCGCGCACACGCGGGCGCGAGTGCTTGGCCACGCGCGATTTCCTCTCCGGCGCGCATCGCGCTACACTTGGGCTGCACGGAGGATTGCTCGTGAAACCGGTATTCGACTGGGTGCTTCTTGCGTTCGGCGCGGTTCTGTCGCTCGTCGGCCTGTACTGGATGTGGAGCGGCTGGGACATCGTGCAGATCGAGCGCGGCTGGGTGTCGGTCATCTCCGGCGCCATCATGCTGTCGGGCGGCGTGATGGTGTCGGCGCTCGCCTATGGCGTGATGACGCTGCGCGCCGCAATGCCAGCGGTTTCCCGCGCGCCGGAGCATGAGCGCGATCGTCCGCCGCTGCCGGACATCCTGCGTCCGCGTCCGCCGGAATCGGACGCCGAACCGCCCGTCGCGGAAGCCGCGCCCGTGCGCGAAAGACCGCTCGGCGCCGCTCTCGCCAGACCGGCCGCCGCCGTCGCCGCGACCGCCGCGAGCGCCGCCGCGCTCGCCGCCAAGATGCGCGGCGCGGACGAAACCGATTCGCGCGCCGACTCGGGCGCGGCGGACGCCGGGGACGAACCGTCTCTCGACGAAACGCCGGAAGACGTCTCGCTCGCGGAAGCCGCCGTCGAGGAGGCGCTGGCGCTGCCGCTGGACGAAAAGCCCGAACCCGATTCCGACGAGGCCCAGCAGGAATTCGACGCGCGCGAAACCCTCGCGCAGGAGACGCGCGCCGCCGCGCCGCCGCCTCCGCTCCCCAGTTTCGGACGGTGGTTCCGGCGCAATCCCGCTCCCGCGCCGCCAGTCGAGGAAACGCCCGAAACATCGGCGCGGACGATCGAGGACGAGGTGACCGATGCGCTCGGGCTTCAGCCCGGCAAGTCCGCCGCGACATCGCGTTTCGAGGACGCGCTGAACGAGGTCGCGCGCGCGCAGCCGGCCGGAGATCGCGACAATGAGGAGAGCGACAAAGAGGATCGCGACAAAGAGGATCGCGACGACGAAGACCGCGCTTGGCGACGCCGCGCGGATCAAGAGCGCCCGGATGAAGACCGGGCCGAAGCCTTGCGCACGCAAGACGAGAGCGGCGACGACGACAAGGACGAGTTCGATCGCGAGTTCGCACGCGAACTGCACCGCTCGGAAGCCCCGCCCGCTCTGGCGCCCGCCGCGCCCGAGCCGCCGCCGAAACCGGAACCCGCGATCCTTGGCCGTCACACCTCGGGCGATACGACCTACACGATGTTCGCCGATGGCTCGATCGAGGCCGAAACGCCGGACGGCGTGCTGCGATTCGATTCGCTGATCGAACTGCGCCGCCACGTGGAGAAGATCGGCGGGGAGTGAAACCCGCTCACGCCTCGCCGGGGCGCGTCGTCGCGGCGATGGCGAAGGCCTGCTCAAGCGCCACCTCGTCGAGCTGTTCGTAGCGGCCCGAGGCGCCGCCGTGGCCGGCCTCCATGTTCGTCACCAGCAGGATCGGCCCGCCGCCGGTCATCCGCGCGCGCAACCGCGCGACCCATTTGGCCGGCTCCCAATAAGTGACGCGCGGATCGGTCAGTCCGCCCATCGCCAGGATCGGCGGATAGGTCTTCTCCGCCACGTTGTCGTAAGGCGAATAGGACAGCATGGTCTCGAACGCCTCGCGGTTCTCGATCGGGTTGCCCCATTCGAGCCATTCGGGCGGCGTCAGCGGCAGGTCTTCGTCGAGCATCGTGTTGACGACATCGACGAACGGCACGTCGGCGATGACGCCGGCGAACAGTTCCGGCGCCATGTTGGCGATGGCGCCCATCAACATGCCGCCCGCGCTGCCGCCGTGCGCGACGATATCGCCTTCGCGCGTCCATCCGTCGTCGGCGAGCTTGCGCGCGGCGGCGATGAAGTCCGTGAACGTGTTCGGCTTGTTCTTCAGCCGTCCGTTCTCGTACCACTGCCAGCCCTTGTCGGTTCCCCCGCGCACATGCGCGATGGCGAACACGAAGCCGCGGTCCACCAGCGACAGCCGGTTGGAGGCGAACGCCGCAGGCAGCGCGTAGCCATAGGCGCCGTAGGCGTAGAGCAGGCACGGCGCGGGGCGTTTCAGATCGGCGCGCGCCAGCAGCGTGACCGGCACCAGCTCGCCGTCGAGCGCGCGCGCGAAAATGCGGCGCGTGACATAATCGCCCGGCTCATGGCCGGAGGGAATGCGCTGGCGCTTGCGCAGCACGCGCGTGCGCGCGGCCATGTCGTAGTCGAACGTCTCCTCCGGCGTCGTCATCGACGAATAAGTGAAGCGCAGGATATCGGTGTCGTATTCGTAGCCGTCGATGAGGCGGATGTCGTAGGCCTCTTCATCGAATGCGATCGTGTGTTCGGCGCCGCTTGCAAACTCGCGCACCACGATGCGCGGCAGGCCGGCCTCGCGTTCGAGTCGCGCCAGATGGCGCGCCGTCGCGACAAAATCGATGACCATGCTGCCGTCGCGATAGGCGACGAGGTCGCGCCAGTTGGCGCGCTCCGGCGCCGCCAGCGGCGCGACGACGAGTTTGAAATCCTCCGCGCCGTCGGCGTTGGTGCGGATGACGAGCGCATCGCCGTGGTCGGCGACGTCGTAACGCACCTTGGGCGCGCGCTCCGCCACGCGGCGCGGCGGCGCGGCGTCGTTGGCCAGATCGACCAGCCATGCCTCGGCCGCGTCGTGGTCGCGCATCGACACGATCGCGAACCGGCCCGACAGGCTTTGGTGCAGATGCACGAACCAGCCGGGATCGGGCTCCTCCACCACCAGTTCGTCGGCGCTCTGTTCGGTTCCCAGCCGATGGCGGAAAACCTGGGAGGTGCGGTGATTGTCGTCGACCCGCACATAGAGAAACGAGCGCCCGTCGCGCGACCACACGAGCGAGCCGTCGGTGCGCGTCACGCAGTCTTCGAGATCGCGGCCCGAAGCGATGTCGCGCACGCGGATCGCGTAGAGTTCGGAGCCGGTGTCGTCGCACGCCCAGCCCACGCGCGCATGGTCGGGGCTCTGCGCGACGGCGCCGAAGTGGAAGTAGCTCTTGCCCTGCGCCAGCGCGTCGCCGTCGAGCAGCGTCTGTTCGGCCGCCTCGTCCCACATGCGCGCGCGCGGCCGACGGCAGTGGATTCGGTGCTGGCCGCCGGCGCGATACCGCGCGTAATAGGCGAACGGTCCGTCCGGCAGCGGCGGTTGCGCGTCGTTCTCCACCATTCGCGCGCGCATTTCTGCGGCGAGCGCCTTGCGCAACGCCGCGACGGGGGCCAGGGCCGCCTCCGCATAGGCGTTCTCGGCTTCGAGATACGCGCGCACGCCGGCCGGCGTTTTCGACGGATCGGCCAGAACCTCCTGCCAGTTGTCGGCGCGCAGCCATGCGTATTCGTCGATCAGCGTGTGGCCGTGCACGGTCCGGCGCGTCGATCGCCGCTCGGCCACGGGCGCTGTCAGGCCGGATGTCGCGAACATGTTGGTCCTCGGTGCGGAATGCGGGCGCTATCGTCCGGCGCCGCTCCCCGGGGAGATACGTGAGCGTGCGCCCGCCCGCAACGTGAGCCGCGACGCAGGCTCGGCGCGGGAGAGAACGGCGCTTGCACAGGACAGGGCGTGCGCGGCGCCTCTACGTCCGAACTGCATAACTATATTGCGGCGCAGTCAGCTATTCGGCTCGTGATACAGTCATTGTTTGGAGTTTTTTAATATTTTGTGGACGTGGGATTGGACAACCGGCCGAACGGCCATCAAAAAGTCTGAAATCTCATGAGGATATGGATGTTGTGATTGAATGCGAATTGGTTTTGGATTAGATTTCCAGTTGCAAACAACGACTCAATAGGACGGGGAGGCATTCGCCTGGGAGCGGGATCGACGGTGGCCGCCCGCTGGCTCGAATCTCCGGAAAGAGGGACACGATGACCGAGAATAATGGTTCACTGAATTTCATCGAGCTGGCGGCCGACATCGTCTCGGCCTACGTCAGCAATAATTCCGTTCCGGCGGGCGATCTGCCCGCTCTCATTCATGACGTGCATTCGGCGCTGACTCGCGTCACCTCGGTTGCGGCGCCCGCGACCCTCGAGCCGCCCAAACCCGCCGTTCCGGTCAAGAAGTCGATCACCAACGACTACATCATCTGTCTGGAAGACGGGAAACAGTTCAAATCCCTGAAGCGCCATCTGCGCACGCAGTACAACCTGTCTCCCGACGCCTATCGCGAGAAATGGGGCCTGCCGCCGGACTATCCGATGGTGGCGCCGAATTACGCGATCGCCCGGTCCAACCTCGCCAAGCAGATGGGCCTCGGCCAGCAGCGACGTCGACGCAAATAAACCTCTGCATCGTAGATGCGCACAATGGCCCGGCCGCCCCGCCGGGCCTTTCTTTTTGGTCCGCCGATGACAAAAACGAAGGACTGCGCTGATTCCGTCAGATGGGCCGCGGTAGGAAAAAGATGATTGACAAGGACTAAAAACCTATCATACCGTGGTCCATCATCGAGGAGCAGGGTATGACGGCGCGTGACGAAGGTGGTGCGAAGGACCGGGAGAAGGGGCGGGCGCTCGGGCGCGAGGCGCGGCGGCTGATGGAGGCGATGGGGCGCGACGGCGCCTCGCCCGCGCGTGCGGATCTGCGCGAGGGGTTTCTGGTGGTGGCCGGTCCGCGCGCCGGCGTGACGGGCGTCATAGCCAACGCGCCGGCCCGCGCCGGCGCGGAACTGGTCGCCGGCGGTCTCGCCCGATGGGGCGCCGACGGGCGGCTGTCGCTGACGCCGGAAGGCGCGGCTTTCGCGCGCAGGCTGGCCGCGCCGGCGGGCGCGGAGCCGTTTCTCGCCCAGCACAAGCCGCTGGTGTTCAAGACGCCGCGCGAAGGCGGAGCGCCGGTGCTGGTGGACGAGGCCGAAAGCCCGCTCGCCTGGCTCGCGCGCCGCAAGGGCCGCGACGGCGCCCGGTTTCTCGACGCCGCGCAGCTCGAGGCCGGGGAGCGCTTCCATCGCGACATCGCGCTGGCGCATCTGCTGCCGCGCGTGACGGCCGACTGGTCGGGCGCGGGCGGGGGCGGGCGCCGCGGCCCGGATGCGATGAACCTGACCGAAACCGCGCTCGCCGCCCGCCAGCGCATCAACCGCGCGCAGGATGCCGTCGGGCCGGATCTGGCGGGCCTGATCATCGATGTCTGCGGGTTCCAGAAGGGGCTGGAGCTGGTGGAGCGCGAACGCGCCTGGCCGCCGCGCTCGGCGAAAGTCGTGTTGCGGATCGCGCTGGACCGGCTCGCCGCTCATTACGGCCTCGCCTCGGTGGCGCGCGGACGCGCGCGCGCCGCACTGCGCGCCTGGGGCGCCGACGACTACCGGCCGGCCATCGACTGAAGGCGCGCCCGGCGATATCTCGCGCGGCGACCAATGGCCGCGCGCCATTGGTTTAGGAGCGAAGCGACGCCGAGCTGATGCGAGGTGGAAGAGACGCCCGCTTCTTGCGGGCGTTTCCAACAAAGCGCGAAGCGACGCCGATCAAAGCGCCGCGCGCGCTTCGGCCTTGATGCGCTCCACCATCGCGCGCAATCCGTTCGAGCGCTGGGGCGTGAGATGTTGCGCAAGACCCAGTTTCCCGAACAGCGGCTGGGCGTCCGTGGCGAGAATCTCTTCGGCGCGCCTGCCCGAGAACAGCGCAAGCGTCAGCGCCACCAGGCCGCGCACGATGTGCGCGTCGCTGTCGCCGAGAAAATGCAGCACCGGCGCGCCGGTCGCATCGTGGTCGACGCGCGTTTGCAGCCACACCTGGCTGGCGCATCCGCGCACGCGGTTGGCCTCGGTATGCGCGTCGTCCGGCAGCGGGCGCAGCGTGCGGCCGAGTTCGATCAGATAGCGATAGCGATCTTCCCACTCGTCGAGATACGAGAAATTGTCGACGATCTCGTCGAGGGCGATGGCCTGTTCCATGCCCTTCTATATGGGTGAAGGACGCGGGCTGGCTACCCCTCGCGGTCGCGGCGCGCGGGCTTTTCGGGCCGGGCGGACGTGGGCGCGGCGCCGGCCAGACGGGCTTGCGCCGCTTCCGCGCGGCGAGCGACCTCGAGGCACAGGGCAGGCTCGCGCGCGCAGGCCGAGGCCGCCGCCTGCACGATCGCTGAGGGCGCGGCGGCCGCGGGCATGCGAACGGATTGCGCCGCCGCCGGTGCGTAGGTGGCGTCGGTCGCCGGCCAGCTCATCGCGTGGAACACGAGTCCGAGCCAGAAGACGCATTTGAGCAGAAAGATCATCCCGCCATCATCGCGCTTTCGCTTCAAATGCCCGTCAAGACCGCGCGCGCATTTCGAACAGCCGCTTTAACGAACCGGCAAGAAACGGGCTTTTCGGGGCGGATCGAAAAGCCGATGCAAACCAATTGCAAACCATAAGCGCGTGTTCAGGTCATGGCGGACACAAAAACGCGCCGTCCGCCCGTGCGTCCGCCTCGCGCGAGCCCGGCCTTTAGGGGACGTTTAAGAGGGTGCTGCGAGAGTGGCCGCAGGGAGAACGCGGTCTTCGAGACCGCGCCCGGCCGGGGTGTGCGTAGTGTCTGTCGTTCAGGAACGGATCGCCGATCTGGTAAGCGCTCAGAAGGCGGGCGATCTCGTGGAACGCGCGCGGCTGGAGACGTTCGTCACCGTTCGGCTCGGCGCGACGGCCGCCGTGCTGCTGGCGGCGCCCGTGTTTCTCCTGTTCGCCGCGCCGCTCGCGCTGTGGCAGTGCCTCGCGTTTCTCTGCATTCTTTCCCCGTTCGTCGCCGTGCTCGCGCTCATGCGCGGCGCGCATTTGCGCGTGGCGCAGGCCATTTCCATCGCCGGCCTGTTCGCGCTCGCGCTGCTGCTCGCCTTCGCGGAAGCGAACGGCCGCATTGTCGCCTTCTCCATCCTCATGCTGGCGATGCTGGAGGCGGTGTCGACCGGCGACAAGCGGTTCGCCGTTCCGGCCGGCGCCATCGCCTTCGTAATTTTCGTCGCGCTGGCCATCGCGCCGGCCGCCTATTTCGCGCCGCTGTCGCACCAATGGCTCGGCGCCGCGATGTTCGCCATGCTGGCCTACGCCGCCGCCATCGGCTGGGCGGCGGCCCACACCAACGACGTCGCCCGCTTCCGCGAGCGCCGCGAGACGATGCGCCACGAAGCGCTCGCCCAGACCATCGGCGATCTGGTGCTGCGGCAGGACCGCGCCGGCTCCGTCGTCCACGCGAGCCAGGAGTCGGTCGCGCTGTTCGGCCTTGCGCCGCGCGAACTTCTGGGGCGCGGCCTGTTCGAGCGCGTGCACGTCGCCGACCGTCCGGCGTTTCTCACCACCATCGTCAACGCGCTCGACTCGGGCCAGACGACCACCTGCGTGGTGCGCATGCGGCGCGGCGCGCTCAACGATGCGGGCGTGCCGTCGGCCGAGCCGAGTTTCGCGTGGATCGAAATGCGCACGCGCCGCATTCCCTCCGAGCGCCGTTCGACCGATCCGCACGATCGCGCCAGCGTCGTCTCCATCGTGCGCGATGTCACACGCGCGCGCCACGCCGAGGAAGAAATCCGCGCCGCGCAGGCGAGCGCCGAACAGGCGAACGTGTGGAAGGACCGTTTCCTCGCCAACGTCAGCCACGAATTGCGCACGCCGCTCAACGCCATCATCGGTTTTGCGGAGATCCTCGGCAACGAGCAACTCGCGCCGAGCGAGCCTGTGCGCAGCCGCGAATACGCCAACATCATCCACACCTCGGGCCAGCACCTTCTGGAGATGGTCAATTCCATTCTCGACATGTCGAAGATCGACGCCGGATCGTTCGACATCGTGCCCGAACCGTTCGATCTGCCGCCGCTGCTCGACCAGTGCTGCGACATGATGGGCCTGAAAGCGGGCGAGGGCGGCGTGCGGCTCGTGCGCGACTACCCGCACGATTTCGAGGAACTCGTCGCCGACAAGCGCGCGTGCAAGCAGATCATCATCAATCTTCTGTCGAACGCCGTGAAGTTCACGCCCGCCGGCGGCACGGTGACGCTGAGCGCGCGGCCGGAGGGCGCGATGTTCGTGATCGGCGTGTCCGACACCGGCATCGGCATCGAGGCGTGCGATCTCGAACATATCGGCGATCCGTTCTTCCAGGCGCACCACGCCACCACGCGGGCCTACGAAGGCACCGGCCTCGGCCTGTCGCTGGTGCGCGGGCTGGTGGGGCTGCATGGCGGGTCGATCAGCGTGGAGAGCGCCAGGGGGCAGGGGACCGCGTTCGTGGTGCGCCTGCCGGCCCATTGCGTCGCGCCGGTGCGCGGCGTCGGCGCCGCGCGGATCGAAACCATGGTGCGTGTCGGCGCAGGCGCCGCCATTTCGAATTCCCACACGAATGCGGTGAAGAAAATTGCGTAAAGCGGCACAGACGGCGCACGACGCCTACGATTTCGACGATGACGACGGCTCCGCTCCCTCGCTGCGCAGGCCACGGCGCGCGTTCGGCGGCAAGCAGATGCGGCGCATTCTCGCCGGCGGCGCGCTCGTCGTCGGCGCGGTCATCGTCGTCAACGCGCTCACCTTGCAGGACCAGCGGCACGCCGCCCCGCTGTTCGGCAAGTCCACCACGGTCGTGGTGCGCGAGGAACCCGCGCAGGAGAGCGCGCCCGTCGCCCCGCTGCCTGCGCCGCGCCCCGTGACGGTCGCCCAGCGCACGACCGACTCCACCACCACGCAGGCCATCGCGCCGTCCGCCGATCCGATCGGCCGCGAGATCGCCCGCATCGAACAGCGCCCGGCCCCGAAAGCCGAGCCGGCCAGGGTCGCCGCGCCCGTCGCCAAACCGGTCGAAAAGCCGCAGGCGAAGCCGGCGCATGTCGAGCCCAGGCCCGTCAAACAAGCCGACGCGAAGAAGGAGCCGAAACCCGCCAAAGCCGACGCCATCGCGGGTCTTCTCAAGAGCGACCCGACGAAGCCGGCCGCGTCCGACAAATCGGTGCTTGCCGCGCAGCGCGCCTTGCAGAAACTCGGCTACGTCGTTTCGCCCAACGGCGTGTTCGGTCCTGGCACGAAACAGGCGGTCGCGCAGTTCGAACGCGATCATCAGATCCCGGTCACCGGCGCGCTGTCGCAGAAGACGATGCGCGAACTGGCGCGACTGTCCAGCGCTCTGTGACATGCGTCTGCGCGCCGACATTTTCGTCTCGGCGCTGATCCGCACGGCGCAGGCGGCCGGCGCCGCGGCCTATCTCAGGCGGCGCGGCGCGGCGGAAGCCGGCGCGATTTTCGTCGTTGTCGATTGTCTCGACGGGCGGCTGGCGCTGTTCGGGCCTGCGCCGCAGTCGGAAGTCGCCGACGACGGCATGCGCCGCTTCGAGCGCCTGCACGCCGACGAATGGATCGACGCCGCACGCGTTCAGGAGCGGCTGGCGCGCGAAACGAAGTTCGATAGCGACCTGTGGATCGTCGACATCGAGGACCGCGCCGGTCGCGACTTCCTCTCCCCAGCGTAACGTGTTGCGCATTTGCATCGCAGCCTCGCCGTCGACAGCGAGAGCGGTTTCATTGACTTTTTGTTAACCATACGGATTTGAGACTGGCGCTCAGGCGTTTCGCGTTATTGCTGCGAATTTGGCCGCCGGAGTCGCCCATGGCGAATATTGTTTATTTGAAACCTCGCGCGCCGGGATCGGTCTGCGCGCGCGCAGTCGAGCCCTCGGGCGCACGCATTCTCTTCTTCACCGGCGTTCGTTACGAACGCATTCACGAGGACGGGCCCGAGCCGGCCCGCCCCACCAGCGGCGCCACGCAGCGACGCACGACGCGCCGTCGCCGCGCATAGGCGGTTCATCGGCGGATCAGGAAGCCTCGCGCCGGCAGACCACGGACTGCACGGCGGCTTCCGCGCGCGCTCTGTCGCTCTCGCGCTCGGCCAGCGCGCGAATGAGCACGAAGCCCTGCGGCGAGGGCGCCTGAAGCCGCAGTTCCTGCGGTGTGGCGTCTTCGGCGTCTTCGGCTTCGATCTGGGCGAGCTGTCGCTCGTCCACCAGCACGATGTCGATCGCGCCGCGCACGGCGGCCCGATCCGTGGTGGCGTAGAAGATGCGGCTCGCCCGGTCGTGGAAGGCCAGCGACAGGAAATGTTCGCCGTCGACGGTCGCCTGAATGCGCGTCGGACCTTTCGTCAGATCGAACCGGCAGATGGCGAGCGCCGCCATGGGATCGTCGAACGGCATGGGCCGCGCGCCGTCGGCGCCCTGCGCGACGCGCGTCGTCGCCGCGTCTGCGCCGCCGAGCCGCGCGTAGGCGTCGCGCGTCGCCACATGCGGCATAAGCAGAATGGTCGTCAGATGCACGATGCCGGCCACGAACAGGCAGCCGAGCGCCCACGGCGCGATCGCCAGAGCGCGGTCCAGGCGGCTCATGGACACGCCTCCCGCACGATGGCCGGAAGTTCGACGCCTTCGATCGACGAGGCGGAGGCGGCCAGCGGCGTATCGTAGAACGAGAGCACGAGCACGAATTTTGCGTCCGGCGCCGACGGCAGCCAGTTGCCGGCGCGCGCGCTCGGCGCGACGACGAATTGCACGGCGCCGTCGGCCGCGCGCAATACGTCCGACGAGGCGAAGGCCTGTCGCCGCGCCGCGTTCCCAACGGGGCGGCCATCGCGTGTGGTCAGCGCGAGCGTCCAGAACCGCGCGGCCGGCGTCGGGCCGGATATGCGATAGTCGCAGCGACCGTCCAGCGTGCGCCCTTGGGAATCCGTTTCCGCGCGAAAGGCCAGACCCTCGCCCGCGCCGAGCGCCACGGCGCCGGTGCGCGCGAGCGTGGCGCGCGCGTAAGGATCGATGTCGGGCGCGCCGGCTTTCGGCCAGGCGACCCACGGACCCGAGCGGGCCGCGCCGAACGCGAAGCCGTCGTTGACAGCCAGCCATGCTGTGGCGAAACCGAGCGCCGCGCCGACAAGAGCGGCGAGCGCCGCCTTGGCGAACAGGCCGCGCGGCGCAAGGGAAGCGGCGCTGTCGCCCAGCGGCGTCATGCGTTGCGCCTCACCGCAGAACCACGAACCCGCGACGCCCGCCGCCGCGCTGGGGCGTCGTTTCGAGTTCGATCACATTGCCCGAAGGCGCCAGATCGACGCGCTTGTCGGTGGCGCCGGAAATCAGCTTCTCGATCGAACCGAGCGCCTCGCCCGAGCGGCGCGAGAGCGCGCTTTGCGATCCGCCGGGATTGATTGGCGCGCCGGCCTGCGCGGTGGGCGCGGACGGCGGCGCAAAGCCCGGAAGCGTCTTCAGTTCCACGCCGCGGTGAGCGAACTCCATCACGTCGTGCCAGGTCTGCGCGGGCAGAGATCCGCCGGTCATGTTGTTCATCGCCGTGTCGTCATCGTTGCCGTACCATACGCAGCCGGCGAAATTGGCGCTGAAGCCGCAGAACCACGCATCCTTGTAACCGTTCGTGGTGCCGGTCTTGCCGCCCACCTTGATGTTTTCGCCGAGGATCGCGCGCCGCCCCGTGCCTTCCTCGACCACTTTTGTCAGCATGAGGTTCATGTCCACGATGGCCTGTTCCGGAAAGACCGGCACGACCGGCGGCCCGTTCGTGTCCTGGCGATAGATGACGTCGCCGCGGCTGTTGCGGATTTCGATCGCCGCGAACGGCGTCACGCGTCGCCCGCCGTTGCCGAACACCGCATAGGCGGCCGAATGTTCGATCACCGACACTTCGCCCGCCCCGATCGGCAGCGACACCGTGTCGATCAGCGGCGCCGTCACGCCCATCTTGCGCGCGGTGGCGACGATCTTGGCGCGGCCTTCGCGCGCCGCCTCGAACACGCCGCGCTTCTGATCGCCGATCGCGATCGACAGTTTGACCGCGACCGTGTTGTAGGATTTCGCCAGCGCGACGGCGAGCGGCACCGAGCCGCCATACGTGCCGCCGTAGTTGCGCGGACACCAGTTGCCCACGCACACGGGCGAGTCGACGACGATGGTCGTCGGCTTGAATTTTCCCGACAGGATCGCGGCGAGATAGACATACGGCTTGAACGAGGAGCCGGGCTGGCGCAACGCGTCCGTGGCGCGGTTGAACTGGCTCGCGCCATAGTCGCGACCGCCGACGATGGCGCGCACCGCGCCGGTCGCGGGCTCCATCACCACCATCGCCGCCTGTTTGGCGTGATAGGCGCGCCCGTGCTCGCGCAACTGGTCTTCCACGACCGATTCCGCATGGGCCTGCAACCGCGTGTCGAGTGCGGTGCGCACGGTCAGCACGCGGTCGCCGCCGAGCTTGCCGGCGTTCGCGAGTTTCTTCACCTCCTCGAACGCCCAGTCGAGATACCAGTCGGGGCTCGTTTCGCGCGAGCGCTCGACGGGCGTGGCGGGATTGCGCAGGGCCGCGAAAATCTGGCTCTCGGTCATGACGCCCGCGTTCACCAGATTCTGCAGCACCGATGCGGCGCGTGCGCGCGCGGCGGGCAGGTTGATGTGCGGCGCGAACTTCGTCGGCGCCTTGAACAGGCCGGCGAGCATCGCGGCTTCCGCGAGCGAAACGTCCTTCACCGATTTGCCGAAATAGAACTCCGCCGCCGCCTGCACGCCGAACGTGCCGCCGCCCATATAGGCGCGATCGAGATAGAGTTTGAGAATCTCGCGCTTGGTCAGCCGCGATTCCAGCCACAGCGCGAGATACGCTTCCTTGATCTTGCGCTCGACGGTGCGCTCGTTGGACAGGAACAGGTTCTTTGCAAGCTGCTGGGTGATGGTGGAACCGCCCTGAACGACGTTCTCGTTGCGCGCGTTGACCGTCAGCGCGCGGAAGGTGCCGATCGGGTCCACGCCCCAATGTTCGAAGAAGCGGCGGTCCTCGGTCGCCAGCACCGTCTGCACCACATGTTCGGGCAACTGGTCGAGCGTGACGGAATCGTCGTGCCGAATGCCGCGATGCCCGACCTCCGCCCCGTTGCGGTCGAGGAAGGTGATGGCCAGATCCTGCTTCTTCAGCCAGTCGTCGGAGGTCTCGCGAAAGGCGGGAATGGCGAGGAACAGCGCCAGCACGGAACCCGCAAGCCCCAGCGTGAGCGTCTCGCAGGCGAGCTCCACGCCGAGCCGGCTCGGGCCCGAAACATGGAACCTCTCCATATAGGCGGAAAAATCGGCATAGGCGTCGCGCGCCTTGCGGCCGTTCTCGAAAAAGGCGGCGTTGACATAGGCGTCGAACGCCAGCGCGAACCGCGCCAGCCGTTTTCCGATGCCTGTCGAACGCCACTCCCGCCGCACGCGCCGGGCCTCCCCTTCCGCTGGATTGAGACTTTGTAAACCACCTGCGCGCCGGCGCAACGCGCAGCGCGCGCCCGCGCCTGTTTGCACGGACCATGCCCCCGGATAATGTCTTAAAATGGATCAGTCGAAGAAGAAGGCCGCGGCGGCCGAGCCCTTCTGGCGCAAGCCGCTGGAGGAGTTGACGCGCGCCGAGTGGGAGGCCCTGTGCGACGGCTGCGGTCGGTGCTGCCTGGTGAAGCTGGAAGACGAGGACACAGGCCGCATCTATTTCACCGACATCGCCTGCAAACTGCTCGATTGCGGGGCCTGTCGCTGCCGGGACTATCCGCGCCGGCAGAAGAAAGTGCCCGATTGCATGAAACTCGATCTGGCCACGCTCGACGACATTCCCTGGCTGCCGCCGACCTGCGCCTACCGGCTGCGGCGCATCGGCCGCGACCTGCCCGACTGGCACCCGCTCGTCTCGGGCGATCCCGACAGCGTGCACAAGGCCGGCGTTTCCGTGCGCGGCCGGGTGAAAGCGGTGGAAGGCGATGTGGAGGACGACGCGTTGATGGACCACGTCGTCGCCTGGCCCGGCCGCTGGCCGGCCGGGGCGAAGCGACCGTCGGCGCGTGGCGCGCAGACAAAAAACCCAAAATAAGAAAATAGTCCTTGACAGCGTGACGCTGATCGGCTAGGGTTCGTTCACTCTCCACAATAGCGCTTCGGCGGCGGGGCGGGCGCGGGTCGCCCGTTCGGGCGATGCCCGGGCGGGACGGCGCATCCCGACCGCTTCGCCGCGCGGCGCCTTTCCGGTCTCACATGACGAACATCGCAGAACCGCCCGCCGGCGATCTGGCGCAGGCGAAGCATCTCTATGAATCCGGCGCGGCGAGCATCGCAGCGACCGCCGCTCTCCTCGGACTGACCGAAAGCGCGCTGCGCTGGCGCGCCAGGAAATGGGGCTGGACGCGCAAGCCTCGAGGCAAAAACGCGCAGGGAAAAAGCACGCGGGGCAAGAACGCGCGGGGCAAGAGCGCGCGCGCGCCCGCCGCGGGCAAGGCGACGACCGCGCCGGCTTCGCCCGCCGCCATGGCGCCGGCGCCGCGCCCGGCCGACACGCAGACGCTGATCGGCGCCGTGCGCCACGTGCTGGAGGCCGAGATCGCGTCGTTGCGCGCCCGCTCCGGCGAGCCCGACGCCGCCGACGCCAACGCCCGCACGCTCAACTCTCTCGCGCGCACGCTCTCGGTGCTGCGCGGTCTGGAAAACGAAAAGGACGGTGGACACGCGGATGACGAGAACGCTGGCCCGCTCGACCTTGCCGAATTGCGGCGCGAGCTTGCAAGACGGATTGATCTTCTGCGCCAGCAACGGGCTGTTGCCGACCCTTCTTGAAGATTTTTCCGCGCGTCAGATCGAGGCGTTTCTGTCCTTCTTCGACACGTACGCGCGCACCGAGCAACTGCCGCCGCAGCGGGCGCCAAACGGGGCGCGCTGGCGCGCCTGGGCGTTCGTCGGCGGGCGCGGCGCAGGCAAGACGCGCGCGGGCGGGGAATGGGTGCGCGGCCTTGCGCTGGGACTTTCCGATTTCGCCGATGCGCCGGTCGCGCGCATCGCGCTGGTCGGCGAAACGTGGGCGGATGCGCGCGACGTGATGGTGGAAGGCGTGTCGGGCGTGCTGGCCGCGCATGGCAAATGGGACCGCCCCACATGGGAGGTTTCGCGCCGGCGCCTCACATGGCGCAACGGCGCCATCGCGCAGGTGTTTTCCGCGGACGACCCGGAAAGTTTGCGCGGCCCGCAATTCGCAGCCGCATGGTGCGACGAACTCGCCAAATGGCGCTACGCGCAGGAGACGTGGGACATGTTGCAATTCGGGCTTCGCCTCGGCGATTGGCCGCGTGCGCTCGTGACGACGACGCCGCGCCCGATGGCGCTGCTGAAAAAGCTGATGGCCGATCCGACCCACGTGGTCACCCGCGCCTCCACCCGCGCCAATGCGCGCAATCTTCCGGCGGCGTTTCTTGCTGCGATCGAGGAACGCTACGGCGGCACGCGGCTGGGGCGCCAGGAAATCGACGGCGCGATCGTAGAGGAGCGCGCCGACGCGCTCTGGTCTCGCGCGATGCTGGAACAGGCGCGCGCGTCGGAGGCGCCGCCGCTGCGCGAAGTGGTCGTGGCGGTCGACCCGCCCGCCGCGTCCCACAATCGCGCCGATCGCTGCGGCATCGTCGTGGCTGGCGTCGACGCCGACGATCGCGTCTACGTGCTCGCCGACGCGACGCTGGCTGCCGCGCGCCCCGCCGAATGGGCCGCGCGCTGCGCCGCGCTCTATCGCCAATACGAGGCCGACGCGCTCGTGGTGGAGGTCAATCAGGGCGGCGACATGGTGAGCGCGGTGATCGCGGAAGCCGATCCCGCGATTCCCGTACGCGCGGTGCGCGCCACGCGTTCCAAATATCTGCGCGCTTCGCCCGTCGCCTTGCTCTACGAGCAGGGCAGGGTGCGCCATGTCGGCGCCTTTCCGGAACTCGAGGACGAAATGTGCGCCTTCGGTCCGGACGGTCTTGCGGGCGGCGCCAGCCCCGACCGGATGGACGCGCTGGTATGGGCGATCGCGCATCTGGCGCTACGCAAACGCGGCCTCGAGCCGCGCCTGCGGCGGCTTTGAACATGTCTCGTTCGCAAAGGTCTCCCATGTCGTTTCTCTCCCGCCTGTTTGGCGCGGGCGCGCCCGCGCGCGTGCTCGACCGTGAAGAAAAGCGCTCGCGCGCCGGCGCCCTCGTGGCGTTGCATTCCCCTGGAGCGCCACGCTGGACGCCGCGCAACCATGCCGCGCTGACGCGCGCGGGCTACGAACGCAACGCCATCGTGCACCGCTGCGTGCGCATGGTGGCCGAAAGCGCGGCCTCCATCCCCTGGCGCCTCTACGAGGGGCGCAACGAAATCGAAGCCCATCCGCTGCTCGATCTGGTCGAGCGGCCGAACCCGGCGCAGACGCGCGTGGATCTGGTGGAGGGCGTCGTCACAAATCTGCTGCTGTTCGGCAACGCCTATCTGGAGGCGAGCGACATCGACGGGGCCGTACGCGAGATTCACAATCTGCGCGCGGACCGCATGAGCGTCGCGCCCGGTCCCAACGGCTGGCCGGAAGCTTACGAATATGCGTTCGGCGCCGAGCGTGTGCGCTACGTCCTGCGCGGCGAAGGCGTGGAGCCGATCCTGCATCTGAAACTCAACCATCCGCTCGACGACCACTACGGCATGCCGCCGCTGGCGGCCGCCCAGATGGCGCTCGACACGCACAACGCGGCGGGCTTCTGGAACAAGGCGCTGCTCGACAACGCGGCGCGGCCGTCCGGCGCGCTGGTCTACGGCGGCGGCGACGGCGCGCAGATGACGGATGCGCAGTTTGATCGTCTGAAACAGGAGCTCGACGAAAACTTCTCCGGCCATGCGAACGCCGGCCGGCCGTTGCTGCTGGACGGCGGGCTCGACTGGAAGGCGCTCTCGCTGACGCCCAAGGACATGGATTTCATCGAGGCGAAAGCCGCGGCCGCGCGCGAGATCGCGCTGTGCTTCGGCGTGCCGCCGCTGGTGCTGGGCCTGCCTGGCGACAACACGCACGCAAACTATGCCGAAGCCAATCGGGCGTTCTGGCGCGGCGCGGTCATCCCCATGCTCGCGCGAGTGCAGAAGGCGATGGAGCTTTGGCTGCGCCCCGCCTGGGGCGAACTGCGGTTCGATTACGATCTCGATCGAATCGATGCGCTCGCAAGCGAACGGGCCGCCGAATGGACGCGCGTCGGCGCCGCGGATTTCCTGACCGACGATGAGAAACGCGAGGCGCTCGGATACGGGCCGAAAGCGCCGCCCGAGCGGACCGACAACGGCGCGACGCGCGGACAGCCATGAGCGACCTGACCAAAATCGTCGCCGACCGCGGCGACCTGGCGCATCTGGCCCTGTTTCTTTGGGCGAGCGGCGCCTCGGCCTTTCTCGGGTTCGCCTTGCGCGAACTGGTGCGCGCCAATCACAGGTTCGACGCCTTCGTGCGCGAACTGGCCCGTTTCAATCGCCGTTTCGGAAAAGAATGATGCGCAGGAACGAAACCTTGCTCTCGCGGCTTCTCGGCGTGCGTGCGACCCCGCGCAGCAAAGATCCGGACGAAGTGTTCCGAACCTTCACGCGCGTGCTCGCACGCCTTGCGCCGCCGCGCGGCGGCGCGCCGGCCGCCCACGGCGCCGTTCGCCAGAAGCCCTGAACGCAAAGGACATCCATGCAGATCCTGCTCGACCGGGCGACGTATGTCGCGCCGGAGATCAAACGCGCGCCGTTGACGCTGGCCAAAGTGTCGCCGACCGGCCTGTTCGAAGGCTATGCGAGCCTCTTCAACGTCGCCGACCTTGGCCGCGACGTTGTGATGCCGGGCGCCTTCGCCGAAAGCCTCGCGCGGCGCGGCGCGGCCGGCGTCAGGCTGCTGTGGCAGCACGACCCGCGCGAGCCGGTCGGCGCCTGGCAGTCGATCGTCGAGGATGCGCGCGGCCTGAAGGTGCGCGGACGCCTCAATCTGGCGGTCGCCCGCGCGCGCGAAATTCTCGCGCTGATGAAGGAGAGCGCCGTCGACGGCCTTTCCATCGGTTTCCGAACGCAACGGTCCGTGCGCGATCCGAAGACAGGATTGCGCAAACTCCACAAGCTCGACCTGTGGGAGATCTCGCTCGTCACCTTTCCCATGCTGCCGCAGGCGCGGGTGATCGCCGCCGAATACGCCAAGGCGCGCGCGCCTGGCGCATTGCGCGCCCGCTGGAACCAGGCGGCGTGCGACGTTCTGTCGGAGATTTCGAGGGTCGACGACGCGCGTTAGCGTCGCCCTCGCCAGTTCCGCACGCATCGTCCCGATGCGCGCGCCCGCGTCGCAGCCGTCGAACGCGGGGCTCGACCCATGCGACGGCGCAACACACCCAAAACTCCAACCGAGAGGTTCGCCATGACGGCGCTTGAAACCGGTAAGCTCGAAAACAAGTCCATCGCCAATCCAGACGCGGCGTTCGATGAACTGCACCGCGCCTTCGCCGCCTTTCGCGAGACCAACGACGAACGGCTCGCCCAGCTCGAGAGCCGTATGTCGTCGGATGTCGTGACCGAGGAGAAGCTCGCGCGCATCGACCGCGCGCTCGACGAGACAAAATCGAAACTCGATCGTTTCGCGCTCAACTCCGCGCGCCCGCGACTGGGCGGCGGCGTCGAAAGCGATGCGATCGGCCTGCAACACAAGGGCGCGTTCGGCCTCTACATGCGCGCCGGCGAAGCCGCCGGTCTGAAGGCGATGGAGCAGAAGGCGATGTCCGCCGGCTCCGGTCCCGACGGCGGCTATCTCGTGCCGGTGCCGGCGGAGCGCGAAATTCTGCGCCGCATGTCAACCATGTCGCCCATCCGCGCCATCGCCAGCGTGCGCGAAATTTCCGGCGCATCGCTGCGCCGCGCGTTTTCGACCGGCGGGCCGGCGTCCGGCTGGGTGGCTGAAACCGACCCGCGGCCCCAGACCGGCAACCAGCAGATCGCCGACATGACGTTCCCCGCGATGGAGCTGTACGCCATGCCGGCGGCGACGCAAACGCTGCTCGACGACGCGGTGGTCGACATCGAACAGTGGATCGCCGACGAGGTGAGCGTGGTGTTCGCCGAACAGGAGGCCGCCGCTTTCATCAACGGAAACGGCGTCAACAAGCCGACCGGCTTCCTTTCGTACACCAAGTCCACGCAGGCCGCCTGGTCGCACGGCAAGATCGCCTACGTCGTCTCCGGCGCCGCGGGCGCGTTCGCCGCGTCCAACCCGTCCGATGCGCTGGTTGATCTCGCGTATGCGTTGAAGGCCGGTTACCGGCAGAACGCGCGGTTCGTGATGAATCGCAAGACGCAGGCCGCCATTCGCAAGTTCAAGGCGACCACCGGCGAGTATCTCTGGGCGCCGCCCGCGACGCTCGGCGGAGAAGCCACGCTGATGAATTTTCCCGTCGTCGAAGCCGAGGACATGCCGGACATCGCGGCCGACTCCTATTCGATTGCGTTCGGCGATTTCCAGCGCGGCTATGTCGTGGTCGACCGTGTCGGCGTGCGCGTTCTGCGCGATCCCTATTCCGCAAAGCCCTATGTGCTGTTCTACACCACCAAGCGCGTGGGCGGCGGCGTGCAGGACTACGACGCCATCAAGCTCATGAAGTTCGGCACGGCGTAAGCCGTTCAGCGCCAGCGCGCGATCACGCTTTCGATCCAGGCGCGGTGTGGGGCCAGACGAACGGCTTGCGTGAGCTTGCCGCACGCCTTTCCGCCGCCGCCCTCCGCGAAAGCCGTGATCGCGACAAGCGCGCCGCCGGCGAACACCGGTCCGCCGGAGTCGCCGGTGCAGGCCCCCGCCTCGCCCTCCAGCCACAGCAGCAAATTGGAGAGTGGGCCGCGCAGACGCAGCGTCGCGCTGCGGAACTGTCCGGACGTGTCAGGCATACCCTCGCGCATGACGCCGAAACCGGCGATCTCGAGCGTCGCGCCGATCGTGCGCGGCGCTTCGCCGATCGCCGACGGCGCCATTGCATCCGGCAAGGCGTCGCGCGTTTCGATCATCGCAAGATCGACAGAGGGCGCGCGGGCGGAGACCGCATTCGCGCGATATCCGGCATGGCGTTCGATGCGCGCGACTTCGATCAGCACCGGCGCGCCCGCGCCATTGCGGTAGTGCACGCGCGTCGCCTGCGGGGCGCCCACGCAATGGGCGGCTGTGAGAACGATGCGTGGCGCAAGCGCCACGCCGGAACAGAAACCGCCGCGGCCGCGCCCCGCCGCCAGCACCATAACGCCGCCGGCGCGTGCGGCCGGTTCGCTCGCGCCGACGATGGCGTGCGCCGGCGCGTGCATGGACACGAGGGCGAAAAACGCGATGGGAACGAGGCAGGCGCGGGCCATGGCCTTTGATGCCACATCCCGCGCTTGCCGCAAAGAAGGACGATCACATGAAGGCTGAGCTGATCACTGCGCCGGCCGCCGAGCCCGTCACGCTGGCCGAGGCGAAGGAGTGGTTGCGCGTGGATGGCGCCGACGAGGATGCAGCCATCTCGCGGTTGGTCGCAAGCGCGCGGGAAGCGCTCGAGCGCGCAACCGGCCGACTGATGGCGACTCAAACATGGCGCCTCAGTCTGGATGCGTGGCCCGCCCCGACGGGCGATCTGACGGTCATGGCGCTGCCGCTTGCGCCAGTCCAGAATATTGCGGCCGTTCGCGTCTTCGACCAAGCAGGCGCGGCGCAAACGATCGCCGCCGCCGCCTATCAGCTGGTGGGCCCGGCGGACGCCGCGCGCCTCCTGTTCAAGAGCGCGCCTGCCGCGCCGGGCAGGGCGGTCGGCGGCATAGAAATCGAATGCGTCGCCGGCTACGGTGCGCCATCCGCTGTTCCCGCCTCATTGCGTCAGGCGGTCGTGGAACTCGTCGCGCAGTGGTTTCAGCAACGCGGCGACGCGACAGATGCGCGCGCGCTTCCGGAAACCGTACGGGCGTTGATCGCGCCGTATCGCCGCGCGAGGCTGATATGAGCGCTCGGCCCAATATCGGCGCCATGCGCGCGCGTCTGTCGCTTGAGAAGCCGGTGGATGCAATCGACGACGCCGGCGCCATCGTGCGCACGTGGACGCTCGTCGCCAACATATGGGCGCACCTGGCCGCGCGCACGGCGACCGGCGAATTCGCGGCCGACAGTGAAAGTCCGGCGGTGACCTGGGACGTCTCCATCCGCTGGCGGGGCGATGTTGTCGCGCCGATGCGCTTTCGTGCTGCCGACCGCGTGCTTGCGATCCGCGCGTGTTTCGATCCCGATGCGACGCGTCGCGTTCTCGTCTGTCGCTGCGAGGAGACGACCACGCCATGAGCGCTTCTCCCGTCCTGGCCTTGCGGCGTGCGGTCCGCGCCGCGCTTGTAGCCGATCCAGGCCTCGTGGCCGCGCTCGGCGGACCGCATGTGTTCGACGAGGCGCCGCCGCGCCAGAAGCGCCCCTACGTCGCATTCGGCGACGCTTCGGCGCGCGACTGGTCGGTCTCGCTTTCGAGTGGCGACGAACAAGTGTTCGTCTTGACCGTCTGGTCCGGCGAGCGCGGCGTGCGCGAGGCGCTCGAGATCGCAGCGCGGATCGTGGCCCTGTTGTCGGACGCCGCGCTCGTTCTCGCCGGGCACAGGCTCATTGACCTGTCCTATGTCGCGACCGCTACGCGGCGCGAGCAGAACGGACGTTTCGCGCGCGCCGACATACGCTTTCGCGCAACGACCGAAGTTCTTTAACCGGAGTTCATCATGGCCGCTCAGAGAGGCAAGGATCTGCTCGTCAAGATCGACGACGGAACCGGAAATTTCATCACGGTCGCGGGCTTGCGCACCCGCCGCTTGTCGTTCAACGCCGACACGGTCGACGCCACCGATTCCGAATCCGTGGGACGTTGGCGCGAGTTGCTGGCCGGCGCGGGCGCGCGTCGCGCAAGTCTGGCCGGCAACGGCGTGTTCAAGGACGCGGCGTCCGACGCGCTCATCCGCCAGGTGTTTTTCGACGGCGTCATTCGCCCCTGGCAGATCGTCGTGCCGGATTTCGGCGTCATTTCGGGACTGTTCCAGATTTCGAGTCTCGACTGGCGCGGCGAGCATTCGGGCGAGATCACCTTCGACATCGCGCTCGAATCCGCTGGGCCGTTGGCCTTTGTCGCAATCTAGGGGCGCGGTATGGCGAACATGTTCAGGGGCGAAGTCGCGTTCGAGATCGAGGGGCGCACGCGCGTCGCGTGTCTCACGCTTGGCGCGCTGGCCGAGCTCGAAACCGCATTTGGCGTGGGCGATCTCGTGGCGCTTGCCGAGCGCTTTCAGAAGGGCCGACTCTCGGCCGGCGATCTGGTGAAGATCCTCGGCGCTGGATTGCGCGGCGCCGGCGAAACGATCAGCGACGCGGAAGTCGCCGCGTTGCGCCATCCCCACGGCGCGCCCGGCCTTGCGTGCGTGGCGGCCGAACTGGTCGCGGCCGCCTTCGGCGAGGCCGCCCCCGCAAACCCTCCGACGCCGCAGAGCGCTTGAACGCAGCCGCCCCGGCGCGCGCGCGTTTTCCCTGGACCGAAGCCATGCGCATCGGGCTTGGCGTTCTGCGGCTCTCGCCCGCAGCTTTCTGGTCGATGAGCCCGCGCGAACTGCAGGCGGCCTGCGAAGGTCTGTTCGGCCCGGCCACAGCCGCGCCGCTGCGCGCGCGGTTCGATGAACTGATGCAGCTTTTTCCCGACGCACCGAGGTAGAAGATGGCGACCGAGCATGTGTATTCGACCCCGCAGGAAACGCAGACATCGCCGTTCTCTGGAATGGGAACGGCGTTCGCCTTGCAGGATCTGACGGCGATCCGCGCGACGCTCGACGGCATCAGCGCCTCGGCGGGCAACGTTTCGGTTTCGCTCAACAAGGCGTTTACCGGCGCCTCGAGCAACGCGCGACTGTTTCAAACGTCGCTGGCGGGCGTGGCCAATTCGTTATCCAACCTGCTCGTCGGTCTCGGCGCAAGCATGTTGAGCAACGGGCTGTCGTCGATCGCCGGCTCCCTGTTTGGCGGGGGCGGCGGCGTCAGCGTCGCGCCGTTTGCGGACGGCGGCATCGTCGCCAGTCCCACCTTTTTTGGCGCCGGCGGTTCTGTGGGTCTGATGGGCGAACGCGGCGCGGAGGCGATCGTGCCGCTGGCGCGTGGCCCGAACGGTCAGCTTGGCCTGGCCGCCAACGGCGCGGTGCGCCCCATGAACGTGACCGTCAATATCGCGACCCAGGACATCGAAAGTTTTCGCCGCTCCGAAACACAGGTGGGCGCCGCGCTCGCCCGCGCAATTTCGCGCGGGCGACGCGCGCTCTAGCTGCGTCCGTTCATACGTCCTGCAACATGCCGGAGAGTTCGTCGATCAGTTTCAGCCGACGCTTCTTGAATTCTTCAACGGTGAAGTCGTCGACCGGCTCCACATTGGCTTCCATGCGATGAATCGTGCGGTTGATCTCGTGATACTCCTCCGCGAGCCGCGCGAAATGTGCGTTCTGGCCGCGCAGTTTATGAATGGCGTCTGCCTTGCCGGGAAATTCTTCCGTCAGTTCGTGCGGTACGTGGCTCATCATGCTCCTCTCGGAATTCGACGGAGCAAGTCTAGGGGCCGAGAGCGCCGATGCTCTTGAGTTGGATCAAAACAATGAGCGGATTTCACGAAATTCTGTTCCCGCCGGATATCGCGCTCGGCGCGCGCGGCGGGCCTGAGCGGCGCACGGACGTGGTGGTTCTGGGTTCCGGTCGCGAAAGCCGGAATGCGCGCTGGGCGCATTCCCGACGCAAGTGGCAGGCGGGTTATGGCGTCAAATCTTTCGCCGATCTCGCGAATGTTCTCGCCTTCTTCGAGGAGCGCAGAGGCAGGCTCCATGGGTTCCGCTGGCGGGACCGTCTCGACTGCGCCTCCGCGGCGCCTGGGAACACGGTGCGCGCGACGGATCAGGACATCGGCGCGGGCGACGGCGCGCGTAACGCCTTTCAACTCGTCAAGACATATGGCGGCGCGTTTTCGCCTTATCGCCGCGAGATTTCGAAACCCGTCGCGGGCAGCGTGCGGATTGCGGTCGACGGCGTCGAGGTCGCGCCGGGCGCGGGCTTTGCCGTGGATGCGACGACCGGCGTTGTGACCCTGGCTGTCGCGCCGCCGGCAGGCGCCGGAGTGACGGCGGGCTTCCTGTTCGACACGCCGGTGCGTTTCGACGCCGACTTCCTCGAAATCGATCATGCGCGGTTCGGCGCTGGCGAAATTCCCGAAATTCCTGTGGTCGAAATCATTCCGTGAGAGTCCCATGCGTACCGTTTCGCCAGAATTCGCCGCCGCGCTACAAGGCGACGCCACGACCCTGTGCCGTTGCTGGCGCCTCGTGCGCCGCGACGGCGCGACGATGGGTTTCACCGATCACGACCGCGATCTCGCCTTCGGCGGCGTGACATACAAGGCGGCGACCGGTCTGGATGCGGCGCAGGCGGAATCCTCGCTCGGATTTTCGGTCGGCGGCGGCGATGTGCAGGGAGCTCTGCTGGACGGAGGCCTTGTCGACGCCGATCTGAACGCCGGGCTCTATGACGATGCGTCCGTCGAAATCTGGATGGTCGATTGGTCGAACGTCGCGCGTCGCATGTTGCTCGATGTCGCGACGATCGGCGAGGTGCGGCGTACCGAGTTTTCCTTCGCGGCGGAACTGCGCTCCATCGCGCATCGGTTCGATCAGGAGCGTGGACGCCAGTTTCAGCGTGGCTGCAGCGCCGATCTCGGCGACGCCAGTTGCGGCGTGGCGATGGATACGCCGCAATACACGACGCTTTGCGCCGTACTCGCCGTCGAAAGCGACGGTGTCCTGCGCGTCGAAACGGCGAGCCCGTTCGAGACCGGCTATTTCACGCGCGGCGCGCTGGCGCTGCTCGACGGCGCGGCGCCTGGTCCGCGCCTCGCGATCAAGACCCACGACAGGATCGGCGAGCACGACCGCATCGTCCTGTGGGGCGCGCCGACGACCTCGATTGCGGCGGGCGCGCAGGCGAAACTGTTCGCCGGCTGTGACAAGAGTCCGGAAGCCTGTCGCGGCAAGTTCGGCAATATCGTCAACTTTCGCGGCTTTCCGCACATGCCCGGCAACGACGTGGTCGTCGCTTATCCCAAGGCGAACGGCGCCCCGATGGATGGCGGGAGTCTTTATCGATGAACCCTTCGCGCGACGTCATCGTCGCCGCTGCGCGTCGCTGGATCGGAACGCCATACGCGCATCAGGCGTCTCTGGCAGGCGTCGGTTGCGATTGTCTCGGCCTGGTGCGCGGCGTGTGGCGCGAGGTGATCGGCCCCGAGCCGGAGCCGATGCGCCCCTATACGCCCGACTGGGCGGAAGCGGGCGGCAATGAGTCGCTGATCGAGCTCGGCGAGCGGTACTTTACGCCAGTTGCGCTCGACGACTGGGGCGCCGGCGATGTGCTGGTGTTTCGCTTTCGCGACGGCGCGCCAGCCAAACATGTTGGCATCGCGACCGGAGACGACCGCATGATCCACGCGCACGACGGCGCGCGCGTGGTCGAGGTTCCGATTGTTTCGTTCTGGCGGCGCCGCATCGTGCGGGCTTTTTCCTTTCCCGGCTGACCCACAGCGGCTCCAGCCCGCGCTGAGGCATCTTCATGGCGACCCTTGTTCTCGAAGCCGCCGGCGCCGCTGTCGGCCAGATCGTCGGCGGGCCTATCGGCGCTGTCGTCGGACAGATGGCCGGTGTGCTGGGCGGCGCGCTTCTGCAATCGTCGGGCGCGCCGGAGATGCGTTATCGCGTCGGCCCGCGCCTCACCGCCATCTCGGGCGTGAGCTCGATGGAGGGGGCGCCCGTGCCGCGCGTCTACGGGCGCGCGCGCGTCGGCGGCCAGATGATATGGGCCACGCGCTTTCTCGAACAGGCGAACGTTGCGTTCACGCCAGGTTCGGGCGGCAAGTCGAGCGCGCCGCGCAAGGCGCCGTCGTTCGAGATTTCGTATTCGTATTATGCAAGTTTTGCGATCGGCCTGTGCGAAGGGCCTATCGCCTTCGTGCGTCGCGTATGGGCGGACGGACAGGAGCTTGACCTCACCACGGTCACGATGCGCGTGTATCGCGGCGATGAGGATCAGGCGCCAGACCCGCTGATTGTCGCCACGGAAGAACCGGGAACCGTGCCCGCCTATCGCGGGCTCGCGTATGTCGTGTTCGAGCGCCTCCCCCTCGCCAGTTTCGGCAATCGCGTTCCCCAGCTGACGTTCGAGGTCGTGCGACCCGTCGAAGGGATCGGCGATATGATCCGTGGCGTCGACATCATTCCCGGCGCGACCGAATTCGGCTACCAGCCGACGCTGCGCATGACATTTCCGGGGCCCGGCGCGAGCGTGAAGGAAAACCGAAATCAGTCGTGGGCGGCGACCGACTGGGCGGCCTCGCTCGACGCTTTGCAGGCGCTCTGTCCCAATCTCGAAAGCGTGGCGTTGATCGTTGTCTGGTTCGGCGACGACTTGCGCGCGGGTCATTGCACGATCGCCCCGCGTGTCGACCTTCACAACAAGATGATGTGGTTCATGCTCGGCGCCGGCGATTGGTCGGTCGCCGGCTTGCCGCGCGCCGCGGCGCGTCTCGTCAGTCAGGTCGAGGGTCGTGCGGCCTACGGCGGCTCGCCGTCCGACGACAGCGTCGTCGCCGCCATTCGCGATCTGAAAGCGCGCGGTCTGTCGGTCGTCCTCTACCCGTTCGTGATGATGGACATTCCGGCGGACAACGCGCTCCCAGATCCCTGGAGCGATGCGGACAGTCAGCCGGCATATCCGTGGCGCGGACGCATTTCGTGCGATCCCGCGCCAGGACAGCCGGGCAGCGTTGACGCGACGAACATTGCGGCGACGCAGATCGCGACGTTCTTTGGTTCGTCCGCGCCGGGTCCGGCCGAATGGTCGTATCGCCGTTTCGTTTTGCATTGCGCCCAGTTGTGCGTGGCCGCCGGCGGCGTCGACGCCTTTCTCGTCGGATCGGAACTCGTCGCGCTCACGCGCCTGCGCGCGGCGCCGGGCGTCTATCCGGCTGCGCAGGCGCTTGCCGCGCTGGCCGCGGATGCGAAGGCGCTGCTCGGCCCCGCGACGAAGATTTCCTACGCAGCCGACTGGACCGAATACGGCGCACATGCGCTCGCCGGCGGCGAGGTCCGCTTTCCGCTCGATGTCGTCTGGGGATCGCCCGCGGTCGATTTCGTCGGCATTGACGCCTACTGGCCGCTGTCCGATTGGCGCGACGGCGATCACCTCGACGCGCAGGAAGCCGACACGATCTACGACCTCGACTATCTGACGCGTCGCTTCGCGGCAGGAGAGGCCTACGACTGGTTCTATGCGAACGATGCGGCGCGCGCGGCCCAAACGCGCAGCCCGATTGCGGACGGCGCCTATGGCGATCACTGGACTTTTCGCCAGAAGGATATCGCCGGCTGGTGGTCGCACGTCCATCACGAGCGTGTGGGCGGCGTCAAACAGCAACACCCCACGGCCTGGAGCGCGCGGGCCAAGCCCATCTGGCTGATCGAGACGGGGTGCGCGGCGATCGATCGCGGCGCGAATGCGCCAAATGTGTTCCCGGACGCCAAATCGAGCGAAGGCGGCGCGCCGCATTTCTCGCGCGGTTTCCGCGACGATCTTATCCAGGCGCGTTTCGTTGAGGCGACGGTCCGCCGCTTCGACCCTGCGCATGTCGATTTCGACGATGCGGCCAATCCCGTGTCGCCGCTGTACGGCGGGCGCATGGTCGATCCGTCGCGCATTCACTTCTGGGCCTGGGACGCGCGCCCGTTCCCTGCTTTTCCGCAACTGGGGGCGCTGTGGGCGGACGCCGAAAACTGGCGCAAGGGCCATTGGCTCAATGGAAGGCTCGAAGGCGCCCCGCTGGACTTCCTGTTGCGTGAACTCGCAGGCGACGCCGGCGCGCAGGGCGTGGCGACGCCACGGCCGGATGTCGAAGGTTTCCTTGACGGTTATGTGCTCGACCGCGCCATGTCTTCGCGCGCCGCCATTGAGCAGCTTGGCGTGCTGTTTGCGTTCGATCCGCTGTTCTCGGGCGGCGGCGTGCGGTTCGTGCGCCGCTCGCGCCGCGCCGTGACGCCGCTCGACGCGGACGATCTCGTTCCGTTCCGCGATGGCGCGCTGGTGCGCCTGACGCGTGGACAGGAAAGCGAACTACCGCACGAATGTGCGATCACGTTCTGCGACTCGGAGAATGATTACGAAACCGCGACCGTTCTGTCGCGTCGCCTCGAAGGGTGGTCGCGCCGTCGCGCGGAATCGTCGACCGCGCTCATCACGCGGCGCGATCTCGCGCAAGCGCAGGCCGACATCATTCTGGAGGATCTCTGGGTCGGGCGCGAGACCGCGGAATTCCAGCTGCGTCCCACGCTGTGCGGGCTCGAGCCGGGCGACCTGGTGTCGCTGGAGGCGAACGGGGCGCGACGATTGTTCTTGGTGCAGCGCATCAGCGAGGGCGCGGCGCGCCATGTGATCGCGCGGGGCGTCGATCCCGCGATTTTTGATCGTACGCCGCCGGACGTTCCGCTTCGCGCCAAGCCTCGCCCGCGGACCGCCGGGCCGCCGCTTGTCGTCGTGATCGATCTTGCGATCGCGCGCGGCGAACCGACCACGACCCAGTACATCGCCGCTTGCGCCGATCCGTGGCCAGGGCCGTTGACGGTCTTGCGCAATGCGGGCGCCACGCTGGAGCCGTTGCTCACGCTGACAGCCCCCGCGACGATCGGCGAGACGCTCGACGAACTGCCTCCGGGGCCGGTCGCGCGGTTCGATCGCGGCGCCGCGCTGACGATCAGGCTGAATTCAGGCGCGCTCGCGTCCGTCACCGACGGACAGGCGCTCGACGGTCGCTCCACAATGGCGATCCGCGGGCCGGACGGCGGCTGGGAATTGTTCGCATTCGTGCGCGCGGAGTTGATCGCGCCCGCAACGTACCGATTGTCTCGGCTGGTGCGAGGTCTCGGCGGCGAGGAACATCTCGCACGGCGAACCGTTCCGGCCGGCGCGACCGTGGTGCTGATGGACAAGACGGTGTCGCCGGTGACGGCGGGCCTCTCGTCGATCGGGGCGGATCAGACGTTGCGCGTCGGCCCCTCGGGCGCCGATCTGGCCGACGTCGCGTTCATCGATGCGGCGTCGTCGCCGACCGCGAAGGCTTTCATGCCATACGCGCCGGTCCATGCGCGCGCACGGCGCGTGACGACGGGCGTCGAGATTTCGTTCATGCGGCGCGGGCGCGTCGATTCCGACGCCTGGAGCGCGATCGAAATTCCGCTCGGTGAGGATATCGAACGATACGAGATCGCGATCGCCCGGCCTTCGGGCGCGCCGCGCGTCATCGTCGCGTCCTCGACAACCGTCGTCTACGCGGAGGCCGACATGGCGTCCGACTTTCCCGTGGCGCCGACGACATTCGATCTGACCATAAGGCAGATCAGCGCGAGCGTCGGCGCGGGGTTTCCGCTCGTCGTCAATGTCCCGATAGAGTGAGTTCTTCATGACCGATACGATCCGTCTCGCCCTGCCGCTTCTGGAAGCCGCGCAGGCGCAAAAACACGTCACGCACAACGAGGCGCTGATTGCGCTGGATGCGCTCGCACATCTTTCGGTCAGGTCGCGCAATCAGGCGGCGCCGCCGCCGGCGCCTGCCGAGGGCGATGTCTATCTCGTCGCCGCCGCTCCGTCCGGCGCCTTCGTCGGGCACGCCGGCGCTGTCGCGATGTTCCATGGCGGCGGCTGGGATTTCCGCATGCCGCGCAAGGGATGGCGCGCATATGTCGAAGGCGAGAACGCGCTTGTCGTTTTCGATGGCGAAAGCTGGATCGACGCCGGGCTTGCGCTGCGGCGGCTCGCACATCTCGAATTGCTGGGTCTGGGCGCAACGGCCGATTCGACCAATCCGCTGAGCGTGAAAGCGAATGGCGCATTGTTCGCGGCGCTCGAGGCGGGCGAGGGCGGCACGGGTCATTTGCGGTTCACGCTCAACAAGGAGAGCGCGACCAGGACCGTATCGCAACTCTACCAGTCCAACTGGTCCGGTCGCGCGGAAACGGGGCTGACCGGCGACGACAATTTTCACGTGAAGGTGTCGGCCGACGGCGCGGCCTGGAAAGAGGCGATGGTGGTCGACGCCGCGACCGGAAAACCGAATTTTCCCAGTGGCGTCGGCGAGGGCGCGCCCCTGTCGTTCCGCAACCGGCTGCGCAACGCGAATTTCGGGGTCAATCAGCGCTGCGTTTCCGGCACGGTGACGCTGGCGGCGGGCGCCTATGGCCACGACGGCGTGAAAGCCGGCGCCGCCGGCGTGACCTATACATTCGCGGCGAATGGCGCCGACACGGCGATCACGGTGACGGCCGGCTCCATCATCATGCCCATCGAGCCGGCGCTCATCGAGGGCGGCGCATATGTGCTCACGCATGCAGGCTCCGCCCAGGCGCGAATCTGGCAAGGGACGAGCGGCGCCGGCGCCTACGCGAACGTGCCGACCGCAGGCCTCGTAGCGCTCGGTCTGAGCGCCAATACGCGCACCAATGTCGAGTTCTCCGCCGGAACCGTCCTGCGTCCGCAATTCGAACCCGGCGCGGTCGCCACGGCTTTCGAGCGCAGGACGCATGCGTTCGAATTGCCGTTCTGCCAGCGATACTTTCAGAAGACATGCCCGCAAGGCGTCATGCCTGCGGATGGAGCGGGGTTTGCCGGCGCGATCGCCGTCAACATCTACAACGTGACCGGCTACTACGGCGCGCTTTGGAGGTTCGCCACCGTCATGCGCGCGGCGCCGACCTTCGTCTTTCATTCGACGTCGGCGAATGGCGTCGCCGGCCAATGGCGCAACGGGTCCGATACGGCGAGTTCCCCCGTCGCGACCATCGGCATCGGCGACGCCAGCGTGGCGCTTTACGTCAACGGCGGAAATCCGATGACCGGCGCCAATATCTATTACGTCCACGCAACCGCCAGCGCGGAGATCTGAACATGACCTATGAGTTCGTTATCGATCCGGCGACCGGTCTGCATTCCGTGGAATGCGTGCGTCGCGTCGACGGCGCCATCATTCCTGCGGATTCCAACAACGCCGACTGGCGCGCATACGAAATCTGGCGCGCGGACGGCAATGCGCCCACGCCGCCTCCGCCCGTTGCGGTCGACTGGACCGTCGAGTGCGATCGAAGGATAGCCGCGGCGTTCGAGGTCGCCGGCGTGTCGGTGCGTGCGAGCATGAGCATCTGGGCCGCCAGCGTCGCGCTCACCCCGCCGGCCGACCACAATGCGGACGATCGTGTCTGCGCCGCGATGACGCCGCTGCTCAACGCTTGGGAGGGCGCCATGTTCGCCGAGCGCGACCGTCTCGCCGATCTCGCGGGCGCGACGTTCGCCGACGCGCGCTGGCCCGCTTTGCCCGAGGGCGCCGAAAGCTTCATCGCCGCTTGCGCTCAGGCCTGACGCGCAACCCGAAAATTCCGAGCCAACAAAGCAATCGACGCGACGCGTGCACGCGCGCGCTTGCGCGCTGCATGGAGAAGGCCATGGCCAGAATCAACTTCGAAACCTGTCTGCGGTTCGTGCTTCAGTACGAGGGCGGCTTCGTCGATCATCCCCGCGATCCCGGCGGGGCGACCAATCTGGGAATCACGCGCGCCACGCTCTCCGCCTGGCGCAAGCGGCCGGTTTCCGTCGCGGAGGTGCGCGCGCTCTCACGCGTGGAGGCCGCAGCCATCTACAGGGCGAACTACTGGAATCCGATCGGCGCCGACGCGCTGCCGGCGGGCGTCGATCTGATTGCCTTCGACATCGCCGTCAACATGGGCGTGGGGCGCGCGAAGGCCTGGCTCGCGGCGACGCAAAACCTGGCGCCGCGCGCCAGGCTGGATTCGCTTTCGGCAAGACGGCTGTCGTTCTGGCGGCGCCTGCGCACGTGGAGCGTATTCGGCCGCGGATGGTCGGCGCGCGGGCGCGCCTGCGTGATGGCGGCCAATCAACTCGCCCTGCAGCCCAGGCTGCAGGCCTGAAACCGCGCCGGACGGTCTCCGGTCAACAAAGAGGGCTCAATCATGCAGGGTTTCCGCACCTATATCGCCGCGTTTCTCATGGTCGCCTTCGGCGTCCTGGCTGCCACCGACTGGGTGTCGTTCCTCGCCGATCCCAAGGCGGGCGCCGTCGCTATCGGCTCCGGCGTGCTGATGGCGTTCATGCGCAAGATCACCACCACGCCGCCCGCGCTGTGAGCGCGCTGCTTTCGGCGGTTCTGAGTGTGATGGCGGCCGCGCTCGGGAGAATCGCAGGGGCCTGGCTGTCGGCGCGCGACGAAGCGAGGGCGCGCGCCGATTCCGCGGCAGCGCACGAACGCGCCGCAGCCGCCGAGGCCGCCAACGAAACGCAACTGGTCATCACGGAAATCGCCGATGAACGCGCCGCTCTCGATCCTGCCCCCGATGATGCTGGCGATCTTGCTCGCAGGCTGCGCGAGCGCGCCGCAAGCGACCGCGCCGCCGGCCGCGGCGATCAAGGGCCGGCGGGCTGAAATTCAGCGCCAGATCGCGGCCGCGTGCCCGACGCCGTTGTCGCCGGCCGATCTCGATCGCGCCGCCACGGTCGCGCTACGCCATGCGGCCGACCGTGATGTCACGCGCGTCGTCGGCCGGCTGGACCGCATGGACCGGGAGGCGCGGTTGTGCCGGGGTTGAGCCGGGCCCTCACAATCGGGCGTCGAATGTGTAGACTGCGCATCCGGCCGTTCAGGCGCGGTTCATGGCCGACCCGGCAGGATAGAACAATGCGATGTCTCCGTCCTTTGGTCCTTCTGGTCCTTGCGCTGGGCGTAACGGCCGCAGGGGCGGCGGACAATGCGACGCCGGCCGCGCCGGCCGCGCGCGCGGAAAAGGAACGAACCTGTTTCTCGGCCGCCGAATCGCGCAATCGCATCGTCGGCGGCGGCCTTGCCGATCCTTTTGGCATCATGCGCGCGAAGTCCCGCGAATTGCGGGCGGAGGCGATTTCCGTGCGGCTTTGCCAGATCGGCCCGGCGCTCGTATACGAGATCGATTTCTTGCGTCCCGACGGGCGTCTGCTACATGCCTATTTCGAGGCCTCCAGCGGTAAGTCCTGGTCGGCGCGGTCCGAAAAGACAGCAAACTAGGCCGGGAGGGCGCCGTGCGACTGCTGGTTGTCGAGGACGACAAGGATCTCAACCGACAGATCGTGGCCGCGCTCAATGGCGCGGGCTATGTGGTCGACCGCGCGTTCGACGGCGAGGAGGGCCTGTTTCTCGGCGAGACGGAATCCTACGACGCCATCGTCCTCGACCTCGGCCTGCCAAAACTGGACGGCGTGGCGGTGCTGGAAGGGTTGCGCAAGGCCGGTCGCGCGACGCCGGTCCTCATTCTCACCGCGCGCGACCGGTGGAGCGAAAAGGTGCAGGCGTTCGACGCCGGCGCCGACGATTACGTGACCAAACCGTTCCATATGGAGGAATTGCTGGCGCGGCTGCGTGCGCTGGTGCGCCGCTCGACCGGCCACGCGACCTCCGATCTCGTCTGCGGGCCGGTGCGGCTCGACACCAAAGCAGGTCGCGTCGCTGTCAACGGTCAGACGATCAAGCTGACCTCGCACGAATACCGTCTGCTCGCCTATCTCATGCATCACATGGGTCGCGTTGTCTCGCGCACCGAGATCGTCGAGCATCTCTACGATCAGGATTTCGACCGCGACTCCAACACGGTCGAGGTTTTCGTCGGACGGTTGCGCAAGAAGCTCGGTGGCGAAATCATTCAGACCGTGCGCGGCATGGGCTATCTCGTCGCGCCTGCGGCGGATGGCGAACAGGCGGGCAAAGTCACCGGACCGGCGCGGTGAGGCTGCGCGCATATTTCGCCGAAAGGTCGATCGCGCGGCGTCTGTTTCTGTCGGCGGCCGCGTGGATCATTCTGGTTCTGTCCAGCGCGGGCGTTCTTTTGTCCGCTTACTATCGCGCCACGGCGGAGCGATCGTTCGACGACCGTCTGGGCGTTTATCTGCGTGCGCTCGTGGCCGATGTGGCGACCACCGGCGACGATCAGGGCTCCGACCCCGGCGCGCTCGGCGATCCGCAGTTCGAGCTGGTTCTGTCCGGCTGGTACTGGCAGATCACGCGCCTCGACAGCGAAAAGCCCGACATTCGCGCCTCGCGCTCGCTGTTCGCCGCCCGTCTGCCGAAACTCGCGGACCTCGGTGTGCCGCCGGGCGTCGGCGGCGCGCGCTCCGGCTCCGCTCTGGGCCCGGACGGCCGCATGTTGCGCATTGTGGAGCGCAGCATCGCGGTCGGCGATCAGGGACTTTATCTTGTGCAGGTGGCCGCAGCGACCGTCGAACTCGACGCGCAGATCGCGCGATTTGAAATCGCGCTGGCGGTGACGTTCGCGCTGCTGGCCGCGGGGCTGCTTGCCTCGACCGCGTTTCAGGTCGCCTTCGGCCTCCTGCCGCTGCGCCGGCTGGAAGCGGCCATCGCAGGCGTGCGTCGCGGCGAGGCCGATCGGATCGCCGGCGCCTATCCGTCAGAGATCGCGCCCGTCGCCGACGAACTCAACCTGATGATCTCCGCAAGCCGCGATGTCGCAGAACGCGCCCGCACGCAGGTCGGCAATCTGGCGCACGCGCTCAAGACGCCGCTGAGCGTCATTCAAAACGAAATCGCCGAGGCGCCCGGCCCGGTTTCGGACAAGATCCGGGAACAGACGACCATCATGCGCGATCAGGTCTCCTATTATCTGGAGCGCGCCCGCGCGGCGGCGCGGGCCGGCGCGATCGGCGCCGCCACCGACGCGGCGCCCGCGCTGGAAGCGTTGGTGCGCACGTTTCAGAAAATCTATCGCGAGCGCGAGATCGTCATCGCCGCGCCGCCCGAGGGCGCCCGCTTTCTCGGCGAAGCGCAGGATTTCGACGAAATGGTCGGCAATCTGCTGGACAACGCCTGCAAATGGGCGACGCGACGGGTCGAGATCGCCTGCGTGGTCGAACCCGCGGCCGCCGGTCGGTCGGCGCTGATCATTTCCATCGACGACGACGGTCCCGGTCTTGCGGAAAACCTGCGCGCGGAGGCGGTGCGGCGCGGAAGAAGGCTCGACGAATCCAAACCCGGCTCGGGGCTGGGTCTGTCGATCGTTTCGGATCTCGCCGGCGCCTATGGCGGCGCGCTCACGCTGGAGGCGAGCGCGGCCGACGGTTTGCGCGCCCTCTTGCGCCTGCCGGCGGTTTGACGGATTTTCGCCCGATTGCCGGGTTGTAAGGGCGCCGGCCGGCGCGATTGCGGCTCGAACGCATTTTCCACCAAGGAGCGCATTCGTGAATTCATTGTCGAAACTGGCGGTCGTCGGAATGGCGGGACTTTCGCTGGCCGCCTGCGCGAGCGCGGGCCCGAAGGAAGGGGCGGGCACGGTCGTGGGAGCGGGCGCCGGCGCCGTGGCGGGCGGCCTGATCGGCGGCGCCGTCGGCGGCTCGCGCGGCACGGTCGTCGGGGCGCTCACTGGCGCGGCCGTCGGCGGCGTGGTGGGCAACGCCATCGGCCGCGACCTGGACGAACAGGACCGCATCGCGATGGCGGACGCGGAAGCCTACGCTTTCGAAAACGGCCAGCGCCGCCCCTGGCGTGGCCGCCGCGCGTATGGCTACGTCGAGCCGGGCCCGGTGTATACGGATACGCGCGGCCAATGCCGCGACTATACGCAGCGCGTCTATATCGACGGCCGGCCCCGTTTGGCTCAGGGCGTCGCCTGCCGCGGCGCCGATGGTGCGTGGCGGATTGTCTCGTAACGCCCAGCGCTTGATCTCCGTCAAGGAAGGCCGCCCACGGGTGGCCTTTTTCTGTTGCGTCGCCGCGCGGAAACCGTTTTCCGGGACTATGTGGCCAACTGAGACAATTGGCCTCTTCCACTCGTGGCGACGAAAGGTCTAAACGAGCGCATGATCTGGGCTGCCCTGGCGGGATTCTCACTTTTCGCGATTCTGGCGGCGGTTGCGCCTTTGTTCGCGCGCCGCATCGCCGACGACGGCGCCGCGCCGGATTCGCGGCAGGCTGCGATCGAATTCTACAAGAGCCAGCTATCCGAAATCGAGCGCGACGCCGGCGCCGGCCTGATGGGCGCGGACGAGGCGGAAGCTGCGCGCGCCGAGGCTGGCCGTCGGCTGCTGACCGCCGAACGCGCGGCCGGCGCGACGGCTCAGCCCGCCCGCCAGACGCCGCTGCGCGCCATCGCCGTTGTGCTGGCGCTGCTCGTGCCGGCGTTTTCGCTCGGCGTCTACGCCGTCATCGGGCGGCCCGATCTGCCGGATCTGCCGCGCGCCGCCCGCGTGGAGGAGACGAAGGCCGAGACCCAGGTCGTCGATGCCGTCCGCAACATCGAAAAGCATCTGGCGGTCAACCCCGACGACGGACGAGGCTGGCAGGTTCTGGCGCCGGTCTATCTCAAGCTCGGTCGCATGCCGGAAGCCGTGAACGCTTTCCGCCAGTCGCTGCGTCTGAACGGCGAGAGCGCCGAACGCCTGGCCGACTACGCCGAGGCGCTGATTTTCGCGGCCAACGGCGAAGTCGGCGCCGACGCGCGCGACGCGCTGGCGCGCGCGGTCGCGCTGGACCCGAAGGCGAGCAAACCGCGCTATTATCTGGGGCTGGCTGCCGACAAGGCCGGCGACGCGGCGAAGGCGGCCGAGATCTGGTCGAAGCTTGCGGCCGACCAGCCGCCCGGCTCTCCGCTGGCGCAGGCGCTGCGCGAGCGCGTCGCGCGGCTTGAAGGCAAGCCTTCGGCCGCCGACGTCGCCAATCTGCCGCCAGAGGCGCGTGACGCCTCCATTCGCGAAATGGTCCACGGCCTCGCCGACCGGCTCGGCAAGGAGGGTGGCGACGCTGAAAGCTGGATGCGTCTTGTGCGCGCATGGACCGTGCTGAAGGAGCAGGACAAGGCGCGCGCCGCGCTCGCCGAAGCGCGCAAGGCGTTTGGCGCCGACGCCAGGACATCCGAGCGGCTCGACGCGCTCGCGCGCGAACTTGGTCTGGAAGGATGATGAAATGACGCGCAAACAGCGCAGACTTGCTTTCGTCGTCGGCGCGCTCGCCGCCATCGGCGCGGCCGTCGGTCTCTCGATGTTCGCCCTGCGCGACAACATCGTGTTCTTCTATTCGCCCACCGAACTCGCTGCGAAAGAGATCAAGCCCGGCGTGCGTGTGCGCATCGGCGGTCTGGTGAAGGAAGGTTCGCTCGTGAAAGGGCAGGGCAGGGCGGTGGCTTTCGCGGTGACCGATACGGCCAAGGACGTGAAGGTCGCCTACGACGGCATTCTGCCCGATCTGTTCCGCGAGGGGCAGGGCGTGGTCGCGGAAGGTCCGATGAGCGCGGACGGCGTGCTGCGCGCCGACAACGTGCTCGCCAAACACGACGAGAAATACATGCCGCGCGAAGTGGCCGACGCGTTGAAGAAGCAGGGCGTGTGGCAGGGCGAGGGCGAAAAGAAATGATCGTCGAACTCGGCCATTACGCACTCGTTCTGGCGCTGGCGCTGGCGCTGGTGCAGTTCGTGGCGCCGATCGTGGGCGCGCGCCGCGGCGACGAGGCGTTGATGGCGACCGGCGCGTCGGCTGCGCTCGGCCAGTTCGCCCTGGTGACCTTCGCCTATGGCGCGCTGACATATGCGCATCTGGTTTCGGATTTTTCCGTCGTCAACGTGGTGGAGCATTCGCATACGCTGAAGCCGCTGATCTACAAGATCTCCGGCGTGTGGGGCAACCACGAGGGCTCAATGCTCCTGTGGGATCTGATCCTTGCCCTGTGCGGCGCCGCGGTGGTGGCTTTCAGCGCAAATCTGCCGCGCGACCTGCGCGCCAATGTGCTGGGCGTGCAGGGGCTGATTTCGGTCGCATTCCTCGCCTTCATTCTGTTTACGTCGAACCCCTTCGCACGGCTCGCCAATCCGCCGCTGGAAGGCGCCGATCTCAATCCGATTCTTCAGGACCCCGGTCTCGCGATTCATCCGCCGCTGCTATACGTGGGTTACGTTGGCTATTCGGTCGCCTTTTCGTTTGCCGCGGCTGCATTGATCGGCGGCCGTATCGACGCCGCATGGGCGCGGTTCGTGCGTCCCTGGACGTTGATCGCCTGGATCTTCCTCACCCTTGGCATCGCGATGGGTTCGTACTGGGCCTATTATACGCTGGGCTGGGGCGGTTTCTGGTTCTGGGACCCGGTCGAGAACGCATCCCTCATGCCATGGCTCGCGGGTACGGCGCTGTTGCATTCGGCCTCGGTCATGGAAAAGCGCGAGGCGCTGAAGATCTGGACGATCTTTCTCGCAATTCTCGCCTTCTCGCTCTCGTTGCTCGGCACATTCCTCGTGCGCTCGGGCGTTCTGACGTCGGTCCATTCCTTTGCGAGCGATCCGACGCGCGGCGTGTTCATTCTCGCCATTCTCGTCGTCTTCATCGGCGGCGCGCTGGCGCTGTTCGCCTCGCGCGCTGGCGCGCTGGCGGGCGGCGGATTGTTTGCGCCGGTTTCGCGCGAGGGCGCGCTCGTTCTCAACAACCTGCTGCTGACCGCGGCCTGCGCCACCGTGCTCGTGGGCACGCTCTATCCCCTCGCGCTCGAAGCGTTCACCGGCGAGAAGATTTCGGTTGGCGCACCGTTCTTCAATATGACGATCCTGCCGATCGCGGCGCCGTTGTTCCTCGCCATGCCGTTCGGCCAGCAGCTTGCGTGGAAGCGCGGCGATCTGCTGGGCGCGGCGCAGCGGCTGGTGGTCGCGGTCGGCCTGTCGCTGGCGGTGGCGCTGGCCGCGCTCGCGCTGCGCGGCGGGCCGGCGCTCTCCATTCTGCTGGCGGGGCTCGCAGCTTTCGTATTCTTTGGCGGCTTTGCTGAAATCGCGCAGCGCATCGCGCCGCGTCGCACGCAATTGTCGGTCATGCTGGCGCGCGCGCGCGGCCTGCCGCTGTCGGCGTGGGGCACGGCGTTCGCCCATGCCGGTCTGGGCGTGACGCTCATCGGCATCGCGGCCATCGGTTGGGGCGACGAAAAAGTGGCGACGCTCAAGATCGGTCAGCAATTCGACATCGGCCCGTATCGCGTGGTGGTCACGGAGGTCGCGCCGCGCACGGGGCCGAACTACACAGAGACGGTCGCTCGCATGGATGTGCGCGAGGACGGCAGGCTCGTCGCCGTCATTGAACCATCGAAACGCGCGTTCCAGGCGCGGCGCATGTCGCGCACCGAAGCCGGCATCGCGACCATGGGGCTCGGGCAGATTTATGTCGCGCTCGGCGACCAGGTCGAGGGCGGCGCGATCGACGCGCGGCTCTACTGGAAGCCGCTGGTCACGCTCATCTGGATCGGCGCCTTGATCATGTCGTTCGGCGGCCTGGTCTCGCTGGCCGACCGCAGATTGCGCATTGGCGTTGCGCGGCGTGCGCCGCGGCGCAAAGAAATGGCGGGAGCGCTGCCGGCCGAATGAAAAATTTCGCTCTCCTCCTCCTCGCCCTGGCGGTCGCGGCCCCGCAGGCGGCCCGCGCCGTCCAGCCGGATGAGGTGTTGCCAGACCCCAAACTGGAGCAGCGGGCGCGCGATCTTTCCGCGGGGCTGCGCTGCATGGTCTGTCAGAACCAGTCGATCGACGATTCCGATGCTCCGCTCGCCCGCGATCTGCGTCTGCTGGTGCGCGAACGGCTGAAGGAAGGCGACAGCGACGACAAGGTGCGCGAGTTTCTGGTGTCGCGCTACGGCGATTTCATTCTGTTGAAGCCGCCGGTGCGGCCTGGAACGGCGCTGCTCTGGGCGACGCCCGTGGTCGTGCTGCTGATCGGCGGATTGCTCGCCCGCGCTGTGCTGCGCGCCCGGGCCAAAGCGGCGCCGGCCCCGCTGAGCGAGGAGGAGCGCGCCGCGCTCGCCCGCATCGTGGACGACAGGTACAGGGACTGATCTACCTTTCCAACTCTTAATCTCGTCGCCACGGCGTCGTAAGCCGACAATCCCCATCTTCCTTCGCAGAGCGGGCGGCCCCCGCAGCGATGGAGATTTCGGGCATGACGCCGACCAATTCCCCCCTCGACAACGAACATCGATTCACCGCGCCCGCCCCGCGCGTGCGCACGCGCATCGTAATGATGGGCGCCGTTGCGGCGCTCGCGCTCGGCGCCGCCGCCGGCAATGTGGCGATGCTGTCCGTTCCCGCCCACGCGCAGGCGCCGCTCAACCAGCAGATCGCCCCCGTGGGACCCGCCTCGTTCGCCGATCTGGTCCAGCGCGTGAAGGGCGCGGTCGTTTCCGTTAAGGTGAAACAGGCCGCCAGCGTCTCCGCGGACGACGACGACATGTTCGGCCCCGGCCTCGGCCGCGGCGATCCCATGGAGCGCTTCTTCAAGCAGTTCGGCGGCCGACCCGGCCCGCACAAGCCGCGCGGCGGCATGTCGATGGGCTCGGGCTTCATCATTTCGGCCGACGGCTATGTCGTCACCAACAACCACGTCATCGACAAGGCGTCGGATGTCGAGATCGGCCTCGACGGCGGTCGCACCGTGCGCGCCAAGGTGGTTGGCGTGGACGAGAAGACCGACCTCGCGCTCCTCAAGATCGACGAGCCGGGGACCTATCCCTTCGTGCAGTTCGGCGACAAGGCGCCGCGCGTCGGCGACTGGGTCATCGCGGTCGGCAATCCGTTCGGCCTCGGCGGCACCGTCACGGCGGGCATCGTCTCGGCGCGCGGCCGCGATATCGGCTCCGGTCCCTACGACGACTATCTCCAGATCGATGCGCCAGTGAATCGCGGCAATTCGGGCGGTCCGACGTTCGACGCCAGCGGCCAGGTCGTGGGCGTCAACACCGCCATCTACTCGCCCTCGGGCGGGTCGGTCGGCATCGGCTTCGCTATTCCCTCCGAAGTGGCGAAGGACGTGATCGCCGCCCTGAAGGACAAGGGCACGGTGGCGCGCGGTTATATCGGCGTGCAGATCCAGCCGGTCACGCAGGACATCGCCGACAGCCTCGGCCTGAAGGAAGCGCGCGGCGCGCTTGTGGCCGAAGCCAGGAACGGGCCGGCGGCGGAGGCGGGCGTGCAGTCCGGCGACGTGATCGTGGCCGTCAACGGCGACCGCATCGACACGCCGCGCGACCTTGCCCGCAAGATCGCGGCGCTCGGTCCCGACAGGACCGTCAAACTGACGTACCTGCGCGGCGGCGCCGAAAAGACTGCCGACGTGAAACTCGGCAAGTTGCCCGTCGGCAAGCAGGCGCGCGCCGAGCCGCGCGCCGACGAGGGCCGCCCGCTCGCGGGCCTCGGCCTTGAACTGGCGCCCGCCGCCGCCGTTCCGGGCGCCGGCAAGACCGGCGCGGTGGTGGCCGACATCGACCCCGATGGCGTGGCCGCCGCCAAGGGACTGCGCGCCGGCGATGTGATCGTGGAAGCCGGCGGCAAGCCGGTCTCCGGCCCCTCCGACGTCGCCGACGCGCTTCGCGCCGCGCGGCAGGAAGGCGCCAGGGCTGTGCTGTTGCGCGTGAAATCGGCCGATGGCGTGCGTTTCGTCGCCATCGCCCCCAGCGCCGCCGGCTGAGCCGGCCCGCGCGACGAGTAGTTCTCCGGCGCCGCCGCCCCCCTTTCGGCGCCGGAGCGGCGGCAGGTCGGTTTCATCCCGGCCTGCCGCTTTTTTTGTGGAACGGTTATATGTCGGGCATGAGACTTCTCATCATCGAAGACGACGCCGAGGCGGCGACCTATCTCGTCAAGGCGTTTCGCGAACAGGGCCATATCGCCGATCACGCGACCGACGGCGTCGATGGGTATGCGCGCGCCGAAGCTGGCGATTACGATGTGTTGATCGTCGATCGGATGTTGCCCAAACTCGATGGCTTGTCGCTGATTTCGAGCCTGCGTGCGCAGAACGTGGAAACGCCCGCGCTCATTCTTTCCGCGCTCGGGCAGGTGGACGACCGGGTGAAGGGCCTGCGCGCCGGCGGCGACGACTATTTGCCGAAGCCCTACGCCTTCTCCGAACTGCTCGCGCGTGTCGAAGTGCTCTCGCGGCGCCGGAACGCGGGCGCGGCAGAGCAGACGGTCTACCGCATCGCCGACCTCGAACTCGACCGCCTCTCCCACAAGCTGACGCGCGCGGGCAAGGAGATACCCTTGCAGCCGCGTGAATTCCGACTGCTCGAATACCTCATGCGCAACGCCGGCAAGGTCGTCACGCGCACCATGCTGCTGGAACACGTCTGGGACTATCACTTCGATCCGCAGACCAACGTCATCGACGTGCATATCTCTCGCCTGCGCTCGAAGATCGACAAGGGACAGGACACGCCGCTCCTGCACACAATTCGCGGCGCCGGATACATGATCCGTGATGGCGCTAGGTAAGCTCTTTCGCACAACCGCCTTCAAGCTGGCGCTGGTCTATTCGCTCGTCTTCGCGGCGGCCGCCTGGATCGTCGTCGCCAATGTCGCGCGCAACGTGCGGCAGGTTCTGGAAGACCAGATCGCCGAGACCGTCGACGCCGACATTCGCGGCCTCGTCGATCTCTACGCGCAGGGCGGCGTCCGTCGCGTGATGGAGGCGGTCGAGCGACGCGTGAAGAACCCCGGTTCCGACATCTATCTCGTCACCACGTTCAACGGCGATCCAATTGTCGGCAACATCGCCGCGCTGCCGCCTGCCGCGCTCGACCAAAGCGGCCTTGTCGAGACGCCCTATGAACGCCCGGGCGACAAAGCGGCGGTGCGGCGCGCCATGCTGCGGATCTACACCATGCCCGGCGGATTTCGGCTGCTGGTGGGCCAGGACATCGAGGAGCGCGAGAAACTGCGCCGCGTGATGGGTCGCTCTCTCACGTCGTCGCTCGGCTGGCTGATCCTGATCGGCGCCGTGGGCGGCCTCTTCGTCGCGCGACGCGTGTTGATGCGTGTCGACGCCATGTCGGACACTTCGCGATCCATCATGGCCGGTGATCTCTCGCGGCGCCTGCCGACCGATGGCAGCGGCGACGAACTGGACCGGCTTGCGGGCAACCTCAACGCGATGCTTGGGCGCATCGAAGCGCTGATGAAAGGCGTGAAGGAAGTATCGGATAACATCGCGCACGACCTGCGCACGCCGCTCACGCGCCTGCGCAACAAGGCGGAGGCCGCGCTTTCCGGCGCGTCTGCGCCGGACGAGCAAAGGTCTGCGCTGCAGGAGGTGATCGCGGAATCTGATGAACTCATCCGCATTTTCGACGCACTGCTCTTGATTGCGCGCGCCGAATCCGGCGCCGGCCCGCTGATGGAGCGGCTCGACGCTGCGGCCGTCGCGCGCGACGTGGGCGAACTGTACGACGTATCTGCGGAAGAGCAGGGCGGTCGTCTGACGGTCGCGGTCGACGACCGCCTGTTCGTTCGGGCCAATCGCGAACTCCTCGCGCAGGCTCTGTCGAACCTCGTCGACAACGCCTTGAAACATGGCGTAGCCGTTCCCGATGGCGCGCCAGACCTCGCGCTGGAAGCGCGCAGGGAAGGCAGGCGCATTCGCCTTGTCGTATCCGATCGCGGCCCCGGCGTGCCGCCGGAAGACCGCGCGCGGGTGCTGGAGCGATTCGTCCGGCTCGAACAATCGCGGTCGCAGCCGGGTTCCGGTCTCGGCCTTTCGCTCGTCGCCGCGATCGCCCGACTGCTTGGCGGCGAGTTGAAACTGGAGGACAATGCGCCCGGCCTGCGGGCGGTTCTCGATCTGCCGGCCGCCGACGATCCGACGCAGAGCGCGATGCGCTGAGCCTCAACGGTTTGACGCGAGAAAACACGTGCAATCAAAGGTCGAAATGCTCTAGGTATGAGCCGCAAACGACGCCGCGCGGCGTCGATGAAGCGGAGCGCGCACGTGGACAGCGAAATTGGCGGAGCCTTGGCGCAGCGCCTGGCGCCGCGCATTCTGGTCGCCAACCGAAAAGACGCGGCGGCGAAGTTCGGCGATCTCGCCGCGCGCGTCGGCGGCGATCCGGAGTTTGTCGCGCTTCTGGCGAAAGAGAACACGCGGGCGCTGCTCGAGGCGATGGCCGACCATTCGCCGTTCCTCTGGCGCATCGCCTGCGCGGATGTCGAAGGTCTGAAGCGCATCCTCCTGAACGACCCGACGACTGAATCGCGCCGCACGCTGGACGAACTGCGCGTCGTCTGCGCCACTTTTTCCGATGAAGCTGAATTGATGAAGAAGCTTCGCAAGACGCGCGCGCGTATGGCGCTGCTGATCGCGCTCGCCGATACGGGCGGGGTGTGGTCGTTGCCCGACGTCACCGGCGCGTTGAGCGACGCCGCCGACGCCTATGTCTCCGCCGCGCTCGACTTCCTGCTGCGGGCCGCGATCGCGGACGGCAAGCTGCGTGTCAGCGACCCTGCGAAGGCGCAGGCCGAAAGCGGCCTGATGGTGCTCGCGCTCGGCAAACACGGCGCTCGCGAGCTCAATTATTCGAGCGACGTCGATCTCGTCGTCTTCTACGACGCCGCCCGCGCCGGATTTGCCGAGAATGTGGAACCGGGGCCGTTCTATGTTCGCCTCACCAAGGCGCTGTCGCGCATTCTGTCCGAGCGCACAGGCGACGGCTACGTCCTGCGCGTCGATCTTCGGTTGCGACCGGATCCCGGTTCGACCTCCGTCGCGGTGTCGCTGCCGGCCGCGCTGACTTACTACGAAACGCTGGGACAGAACTGGGAGCGCGCCGCGATGATCAAGGCGCGCCCGATCGCCGGCGACATCGAACTCGGCGAGCAGTTCATCGTCGAAATGCGGCCCTTCATCTGGCGGCGCTACTTCGATTACGCCGCCATCGCCGACATTCACGCGATGAAGCGGCAGATTCATGCCGTGCGCGGCCATGCCGAAGTGGTCGTGGAGGGGCATGACGTCAAGCTCGGACGCGGCGGCATTCGCGAGATCGAATTCTTCGTCCAGACGCAGCAACTGATTTTTGGCGGCCGCCGGCCCGAACTGCGCGGTCGCCGCACGCTCGACATGCTTGCGGCGCTGGAGGCCGACGGATGGGTGACCGAACTCGCCCGCACCGAACTTTCCGCGGCATACGATGTGTTGCGAACCGTGGAACATCGCCTCCAGATGATCGCGGACGAGCAGACGCAGCGCCTGCCATCGGACGCGGACGACCTGAAAAAATTCGCGAAATTTTGCGGCCACTCCACCTTCAGGAAATTCGAAACCTGGCTCACCCGACATTTCCGCGCGGTCGAACGCCATTACGCGCGCCTGTTCGAGCATGCGCCAGGGCTCGATGCGGACAAGGGCTCGCTGGTCTTCACCGGCGTGTCCGACGATCCCGAAACCCTCGAAACGCTCAAGCGCATGGGCTTCAAGGATTCGCCGCGCGCCGCCGAAACTGTGCGCGGCTGGCATTTCGGCCGGCGCGCCGCAGTGCAGAGCGCGCGCGCGCGCGAAGTGTTGACGGAACTCGTGCCGGAACTTCTGGAATCGCTCGCCGGCTCCGGCGATCCGGACGCCGCGCTGGCCGCTTTCGACGCGACGCTCAACCAGTTGCCTGCGGCCATCCAGCTCTTCTCCATCCTCAAGTCGAACAAGAAACTGCGGGATCTATTCGGCGACGTTCTGGGCGCGGCGCCGCGGCTGGCGGCGATCGTCGCCAAACGCCCCAACGTGCTCGACGCCGTTATCGATCCCGCCTTCTTCGGCTCCGCGCTCGACCGAAAGTTTTTCGACGAGCATGCGGCCCGGCTCGGCGGCCTCGACGTGACGGAAGACTTTCTCGACGCTGCCCGCCTGATGGCGCAGGAAGATCACTTTGCGATTGGTATTCGCGTGCTCTCGGCGGCGATCGATCCCATGGAGGCGGGGCCTGCGTTTTCGGCGCTCGCGGATTGCTTGTTGCAGGCGACGCTCGATCACGTGATGCGCGCGTTCCGCGCCGACCATGGCGATGTTCCGGGCGGCCGAATCGCGGTCATCGCGATGGGCAAGCTCGGGTCGCTGGAAATGACGGCGGCTTCCGATCTTGATCTCGTCATTCTCTACGATTTCGACGCCGCCAATCCGGACTCGGACGGCGCGCGGTCGCTGCATGCGGTTCAGTACTACACGCGCCTGACGCAGCGACTCATCTCCGCGCTCACCGTCTCCACCAGCCGCGGCGTGTTGTATGAAGTCGACATGCGGCTGCGGCCGTCCGGCAAGAAGGGACCGCTTGCGGTGCAGATGTCGACCTTCGTCGACTATCAGATGCGCGAAGCGGAGACCTGGGAGCACATGGCGCTGACGCGCGCGCGGCCCGTGTGCGGCGACATCTCGCTCATAGAACAGGCGCGGGAGACGATCCATGCGGTTCTGGCGCGTCCGCGCGACCATGCGGCGACCGCCAGATCCATCGGCGAAATGCGCGAGTTGATCGCGCAGGAAAAGGGCGATTCCGATTTCAACGATCTGAAGATTCTGCGCGGCGGCCTCATCGATATCGAATTCATCGCGCAATATCTGGTCCTGGCGCATGCGTCGCGCCATCCCGGTATTCTTGTGACGCCTACGGCCGAGGCGCTGGCGGCGGCGGGCGGCAACGGCCTCATCTCGTCAGGCGACGCGGAACTGCTGCGCGGCGCGCACCGCTTCTACACCGACATTCTGCAGATGCAGCGCGCGATCCTCCCGCCCGGCGTCAAGCTGGAGGCGGCGCCGCGCGCGGCGGTCGCGCGGATAGCGGCCGGCGCAGGATTGCCGGACGCCCGGCGGCTCAAACAGCAGATCGTCGATACGGCCGAAACGGTGCGGGCCGCATGGGCGCGCATCATGGCCGCCTGATCCACAACGGTTCGTCGTCAGGCCGCCGGTCGCGCGGTTTGCGGTTGGGGCGCCGGCAGATGAATCTGCACGATGGTGCCGCGCCCTTCCGTGGACCGGAAGCGGATGCTTCCGCCATGCAGTCGCACCAGCGAGTGCGCGATCGCAAGCCCCAGCCCCGAGCCCTTCATTCCGTTGTCGATGGCAGGCGACCATTGCTCGAACGGCCGGCCGATGCGCGCGGCGAATTCCTTCGGAATGCCGCAGCCGGTGTCCGCGACGAAAACGTTGTATCCATGGGACGCCGCGCGCAGCCGAATGGAGACGACGCCTTCGTCGCAGTTGAACTTCAGGGCGTTGTGCAGAATGAGGCCCAGCGACTTTTCGATCGCCTTGCGATCGCCGATGCAAGGCGCGCGCGACGGCGCGACGGCGACGATGGGAATGCGCCGTTCTCCGGAAATTTCGCGCAGGCGCTTGACCGAATTGTCGATCGCCGCCGAAAGATCGAACGGTTCGTGATCGATCTGCACGCGACCCGTGTCGAGGCTCGACATTTCGAGCACGTCCGAGATAACCGAAAGCAGATACTGGCCGCTCTCGCGGATATGCGTGCAGTAGTCGAGATACTTTTCCGATCCCAGCGCCCCGAACACCTGCGCCTCCATCATCTCCGAAAAGCCCAGGATGGCGTTGAGCGGCGTGCGCAGTTCGTGGCTCATGTTGGCGAGGAATTCGGTCTTGGCGCGGTTGGCGCTCTCGGCGCCGGCTTTCTGTTCGAGATATTTTTCGGCGAGTTCGGCTAGATCGCGCGCCTGTTTCTCCAGTGCATGGCGCGACTTGCGAAGGTCGATGACGGTCGCCGTCAGGCGGCGTTCGGAATCGAGCAGCTTCTCTTCGTTCGACTTGAGCTCGGTGATGTCCGTTCCGATCGAAACATACCCACCGTCGCGCGTTCGCCGCTCGTTAACCTGCAGCCAGCGCCCGTCGACCAGTTGCGCCTCATACGTGCGCGGATTCGTGTCAACGCGTTCGCCAAGCGGGATTTGCGACTGGATCAACGGCGGCGAGCCGGCGGCCATCACATGCGCGTAGGGACGCCCCACGGTCGCGACGTCGTTCGTCAAACCGTGCAGCGAACGGAACTTGGAATTGCACATCACGAGGCGATTGTCGGCGTCCCACAGTACGAACGCTTCGGAAATGGATTCGATGGCGTCGCGCAACCGCGCGTCGTGGCGCCGCGTATGTTCGGCCAGCAGCTTCTGCTCGGTGATGTCGACGGCTATGCCGATAAGGCGCGGACCCTCGCCGGGGTGTCCGTCGACGATCTCGGCGCGCGCACGCAACCAAACCCAATCGCCCCGCGCGTTGCGCATGCGGAACGCCATGTCGAACGATCGCGTTGCGGACGCCGCGAGCGTTTCGGCGATCTCGGCGAGATCGCCATCGGCGGGATGCACCATCGCGTTCAGTTCGCCGAACGACAGATAACGCTCCTGCGGCTCCAGCCCGAGAATTTCGTACATGCTCGGGGTCCAGTAGATGCGCCCGCGTGCGATATCCCAGTCCCACAGGCCGCAGCGGCCGCGGCTCAGCGCCGTCCCCATGCGCATGCGCAGGCGCTCGCTGCGCTCTTCCGTGTCGCGCGTGCGGCCCGCTTGCCAATAATAGGCTCCCACCACGAGCGCGAGCAGCGAGCCGGTGGAGGCGAGCAGGATGTTCGTGCGCCAGGCCGTTGCGCGCAGGTCCGACAGCGCGGCGTCGACCGGCTGCAAGACGAGCGATTGGCCGATCCCGGCCGGCAGCGCGCGCAGCGCCGCGAACGCCTCCGCGCCGTCCGGCAGCGCGACCTGCATCACGCCGGCTTTTGCTCCGAACACGAGAATGGGATGACCGGCGCCGACCAGGTCCTGAATGGAGGCGGCGCGTCCCGCCTCCGGCAGGGCGGCGATGATCTTGCCTTCGCCGTCCGCCAGCACCACGCGGCGTCCGCGCGCGAGCGCGCGACCCGGCACGAGTTCGGCGAGAGGCGGCATCCTGTCGGCGCCTTGCACCCGTGCGAGGGCGGTGACGACTGCGTGTTCGATGGCCGAGGCGACGATTTCCACGTCCGAGCTTGCATCGCTCAGCGCCTCTTGTTGGGCGCGCGCGAACATGATCGTGGCCACGACAGCCAGGGCGCCGAGAAAAATCAGCGCCATCAATAGCACGCCGCGCCGAAACCACGGTTCGATGCGATAAAGAAGCTCGGGCGTTACTAGAGATGCAGGCCGGTCCGGATCGGACGCGGCGGAACGCGCGCACAAAAACGCGCTGGCGGCGGAGATGCGCGCCATGGTGGCCCCCTCGGAATTTTTTTGCGATCGGAGCTATGTGCCGCATCTCTCCGAATCACGACCATCTGAATCTGCAGCCGCGCTTTTGTCCAGACCATTAACGAAACATGAATCAAACTTTTTTGCGCAAATGGCGCAGGCTGCGCCCGCAACGAATCCAAGGCGGGAACAGGCGCGAACGGAAGTTGAACGATTGGTTAATGCGGCGCTGCGCGCAGCGGCTCCGCATGGCCGACGACACGGATGGCGTCGACCCGCTCAAGGCGAAACAGGCGGTCGATGGCGTCGACCGCTTCGTGCGCGGCGTCGACCGACAGATCCGGGTCGACGCGGCAATGGTAGTTGACCACGAGGCCGGCGTTGGTGGCGCGGGCGCGCACGCTGTGCACGTCCTGCACCACGCCGCCGGCGCGCGCGTGCGCGCTCAGCGCGCGGGCGATCTCGTCCACCGTCCGCGAACTTGCGTCGGCGCCCGAAAGCTCGCGCGCCTCCAGCGGTTCGATGTGCGTCTCCACTTCGACGTCGTCGCCCAGTTCCTCGCGGATGGCGGCTTCCAGCGCGCTTGCGGTTTCGTGCGCGGCGCCGAGCTTCATGCGCCCGTCGATCTCGAGATCGAGCGAGACCGACAGCCGGCCGGCCACCTCCTGCACCGTCACGTGATGCACCGCCAGCCGCAGCCGGGAAGCGGCGAGCAACGTGCGTTCGAGCGCGGTCTCGTCGTCGACGGCGCACGGTCGTGTCGTCAGCGTCAGGTCCGCTTCGGGCGAGACGTCGGCGATCGCCAGGCGCGTTTTTTCCGCGATGCGCGCCACGCGCTCCATCGGCAGCGTGCGTGCGACCGCAATGCCGACTTCCCCGAACACCTGGTGGCCCGCGGGCCGCACGCGAATGAAATCGATATGCGCCACGCCGGGCGTGGCGCCGATGGCTTCCCGCAGCCGCTCCGCAAGCCCCCGTGGCGCTGCGTCCAGCAACGTGTCGATGGTGCGCCGGCCGAGCCTGTATCCCGCGATCGCGACGAAGGCCGCGACGCCGAATGCGGCGTAGGCGTCGGCCTGGGGAAAGCCGTAGAGCGTGGCGACAAGCGCGGCGAGCACGAGCACGGAGGCGATCAGATCGCTGGAAAAATGCAGCGCGTCGGCGGCCAGCGCCTCGCTGCGCGTTTCGGCGGCGATTTTCTTCAGCGAGCGCCAGCGCACCGCGTCGATGACGATCGAGGCGATCAGCACTGCAAAGGCGATGGGCTTGGCTTCGACATCGAAGTCCTGCGTCGCCAGCCGGCGCACGGCTTCGAACACGACGACGGCCGTCAGCGCGAACAGCAGGCCCGTTTCGACCAGCGCCGCCAGCGATTCGAACTTGCCGTGCCCGTAATGGTGCTCCTCGTCGGCCGGACGACCGGAGACGCGCACCGCGAACCAGGTCATGATGGTCGCGCCCGTGTCGACCAGCGCGTGTCCGGCTTCCGAGATCAGCGCCAGCGATCCCGACATCAGCCCCGCGGCGAGCTTGCCGATCGTGATGAGCGCGCTGGCGAGGATGGATGCAAGCGCAGCCTGCTCCTTGCGATCGTGCAATTCGGACATGAAAACCCCGATGCCGCGCCAGCGCCCACGCTCCGTCCGGATCGCGGCGTCCATCAAGCGTTGCAGGGGCCGGCCCGTTCGCGAGGCGAAGCTCTAAGCAATCGCGCCCCCGGGCGCAAGCCGGCGCTTTCCTTTCGCGCGCGCCGGCGCAATGCTCCGCCCGACGCAACCGCCGTGAAGGAGCAGGCTTTGCAATATCTCCACACCATGATCCGCGTGGCCGATCTCGACGCCGCGCTCGACTTCTTCTGCAACAAGCTGGGGTTGGTCGAAACGCGTCGCGTTTCGAACGACAAGGGGCGCTTCACGCTGGTGTTTCTGGCCGCCCCCGACGACCTGGCGCTGGCGCAGGAGCGCAACGCGCCGCTGATCGAACTCACGTACAACTGGGATCCGGAGGTTTATTCCGGCGGCCGCAATTTCGGCCATCTCGCCTATCGGGTGGATGACATCTACGCCCTCTGCGACCGGCTGCAGAAGAGTGGCGTCGTCATCAACCGTCCGCCGCGCGACGGATACATGGCGTTCATCCGCACGCCCGACGGCATTTCCATCGAACTGCTGCAAAACGGCGCGCCAAAGGCGCCGGCCGAACCGTGGGCGTCGATGCCGAATGCCGGAACCTGGTGAGCGAGCGCAGATCAGGCAGCGCCGCCCGGAGCCATGGCCGGGCGGCGACCGCCTGCCCGTTCGCTACCACCACGACCGATAATAGTACCGCGGCCGGTAGTAGTAGCGCCGGCGGTAGTAGCGCGGCCGATAATAGTGCCGGCGATAATAGCGACGCCGCCGCCAGCGCCGCCGGCGCCAATGCACGGGCTCGATGACCGCGCTGTTCAAATCCTTGTCGGTTGCGACCGCCGGACCGGTGCGCCCGGCCGGTGGCGCGGGTGGCGGCGCGACGGGCAGCGCCGCGGCGGGCGAGGTCGCCACGACCGCGGCCGCGCCGAACGCGCCGAGAGCAAATGCCAGAAATCCGCGTCTATCCATAAACGCCTCCTTTGGCCGGTTTCTGCCCCGTATGGCCAGTCTCGACTCCGGGTCGCCGGCTGGCAAGCGAAAAGTCGGGCGCCGGATTCCAGCCGCCGCGAAAAACCTCTAGAAGGGCAGTGCGAGTTTTTCTGGCGGGTTTTTCGCAATAGGGGGGTCGTTTGAGCGCCGCGCCGCAGCCGTTGTCCGGACTTCTGGTTGTCGCCATGGAACAGGCGGTGGCGGCGCCGTGGTGCACGTCGCGGCTCGCCGACGCCGGCGCGCGCGTGATCAAGCTCGAGCGGCCCGAAGGCGATTTCGGCCGCGGTTACGACACGGTCGCGGCCGGCCAGTCGTCCTATTTCGTCTGGCTCAATCGCGGTAAGCAATCCGTTCTGTGCGATCTGGCGCGCGCCGAGGACCTTGCGTTGTTCGACGCGCTCGTCGCGCGCGCGGACGTGTTCGTGCAAAACCTCAAACCGGGCGTGCTCGCCAAATTCGGCCGCGCGCCGGACGAATTGCGCAGGCGCCACCCGCGACTCGTCGTGTGTTCGATTTCCGGTTTCGCGGAAGGCGGGCCGAACGAAAAGCGCAAGGCGTACGATCTGCTCATTCAGGCGGAGGCGGGGCTTGCGGCTGTGACCGGCGGGCCGGAGGCGCCGGCGCGCGTGGGCGTGTCGATTGTCGATATCGCGACCGGCGGCGCCGCGTTGCAGGCGATCATGGAGGCGCTGTTCGCGCGCGAGCGGACGGGGCAGGGCGCCGACATTCGCGTCTCGATGTTCGACGTGACGGCGGACTGGATGGCCGTGCCGTTCCTGCACGCCGCAGCCGGCAAACCGCCACGGCGCATCGGCCTCGCCCATCCCTCCATTGCGCCTTACGGCGTGTTTGCGGCGGCCGATGGCCGGCCCATGCTGATCTCCATCCAGAACGAACGCGAATGGGCGATCCTGTGCGACCGCGTGCTGGAGGATCCCGATTTCAAGAGTGACCCCAAATTCGTCGTCAATGTCGAGCGCGTGCGCCATCGTGCGGAAACGGACGCGCGCGTGGCCTCGCACTTCGCGCGGCGCGACAGCGCGGAACTGGCGCGGCGGCTGAACGCGGCCGACATTGCGTTCGCCTTCGTCAACGAGGTGACGGATTTGCTTGCGCATCCCGAATTGAAGGCGATCGAGGTCGCGACCGAAGGCGGACCGGTGCGCATGCCCGCGCCCGGCGCCACGTTCGTCGGCGCGCAACGCGCCTATGGCCACGTCCCCGCGCTCGGCGCGGACGATGCGGCCGTGCGCAGGGAATTTCTGGCGAAATAAGCCGCGTTTGGGAGGCAGGGAACAATGACGATCGATATCGACCATCTGCGCACATGGATCGGCAATACGGATGTCGCCGAGGACGTGCTCTCCGCCGGTCTCGTCGACCGGTTCCGCGCGACGATGGACGAAGGTGCGCCGCCCGCCCGCGACGGCGAGCCCGCGCCGCAGGCGATCCACTGGTGCCTTGCGCCCTCGGCCGCGCGCCAGTCGGAAATCGCAAGCGACGGACACGCGGGCAAGGGCGGTTTTCTGCCGCCTGTTCCTTTGCCGCGCCGCATGTGGGCCGGATCGCGCATCGATTTCCGCGGCGACCTGCGCGTCGGCGATCGCGTCGCGCGCCGCTCACGCGTCGAAAAGGTCGACTACAAGCAGGGGCGCACCGGCGAACTGGTGTTCGTGCAGGTTTCGCACGAATACGAGACCGCGCGCGGAATCGCCGTGCGCGAGGAGCTGGACGCCGTCTATCGCGCGCTGGAGGCGCCGGCCGCAAGCGCCGCGCCGCAGGAGAAGGGAGCCGGGGCGCCATCGGCGGCCGATGTGCGGCGCGCCATCGAGCCGACCGCCGCGCTGCTCTTTCGCTACTCCGCGCTCACGTTCAACGCCCATCGCATCCACTACGATCGCAAATACACGATGGAGACCGAGCGCTACCCGGGCCTTGTGGTGCACGGACCGTTGCAGGCGACCTTCCTGCTGCGCCTGGCGGCCGAGATCAAAGGCGCGCCGCTGAGGGAGGCTGCTATTCGCGCCGTCTCGCCCCTGTTCGATTCCGGTCCGTTTTCCATCGCCGGCAAGCGCGCCAATGGCGGCGTGGAAACGTGGAGCGAAAACGGCCAGGGTCGCACGACGATGAGCGTCGGCGCCAACTGATCGCGCCGCTTTCGTCGTTTTCGCGCCGCACAAATCGCGTTGTGCGCCACCGCACCGGCGCATCGCGCTCTTTGCGTCAGATTGCCTTTGTCAATTTGTCGTCGCTTTTGGCCGCTATACGGCACGCCATGAGCTTGCACGACACGTGGGCCGCAAACAATCAGACGCGAGGAGGAACGGGTATGGTCGTGAACGACATCGTCAATTCCTGCGCGCACGAGAAAGTCGCGGAGGCGGCGCTCGCCTCGATCGGCACGCAGTTTCTGGCCGATGTGCGCGCGGCCGCCCGCTGCAAATCGCAGAGCCCCGGCGCCTATGCGGCGGCGTCCGTTTCGCAGTTCCGCTCGCGCGCCCAGCTGAACGACTACGCCGAACTGCACAGCGCCATTCGCGGCGCGGACCAGCCTGTTCTGAAGGGCTTGCGCCTCATTCTCGAACGGCGGCTGGCGCAGGAGGCGCGCTGCGCGGCCTGCTGAGCGCGTGCACCTGTTCGATCCCGCGACTGTTTCGCACTGGATTGCGCAATACGGCTATTGGCTCATCGTCCTGGCCGTCGCGGTCGAGAGCGCGGGTCTTCCCGCGCCGGGCGAAACCACGCTGGTCAGCGCCGCGATCTATGCGGGAGCAACGCACGATCTCGACATTGGTTATGTGGTGCTGGCGGCGGCCGCGGGCGCGATCCTGGGCGACAATATCGGCTATTGGGTCGGGCGTCGCGCCGGCGGCCCGTTGCTGGCGCGCTACGGGAGCGCGCTCGGGCTCGACGAACGCCGACTGCGACTGGGCCGGTTTCTGTTCCGCAAGCATGGCGGCAAGATCGTCTTCTTCGGCCGGTTCGTCGCGGTGCTGCGCGCGTTCGCGGCGCTGCTCGCCGGCGTCAACGGCCTGGCGCCTTGGCGGTTTTTCCTCTTCAACGCGGCGGGTGGCCTCGCCTGGGCCAGCCTTTTCGGCTTTTCCGCCTTTCTGGCCGGCGCGCGCGTGCGCGAAATTTCCGGACCGCTCGGTTGGGCGCTGCTGACGTTGGGGGCGGCGGCGGCTATTCTGCTTTGGCGATTTTATAAGAAAAACGAAGAACGTTTGCTGGCCCGCGCCGAACAAGCCATGCAGGCGGGCGAGGGCTAGTTCCGGGGAGATGCATGTTTCACGAATGGATTCAGCCGCTCGTCGTGCAGTACGGGCTCTACGCGGTATTTCTGATCGTCATGCTGGAGAGCGCCGGGGTGCCGTTGCCCGGCGAAACGGCGCTGGTGCTGGCCTCCATCTATGCGGGTCTGACCGGAAACCTCGACATCCGCTGGGTGATCGCAACCGCCGCGGCGGCGGCGATCATCGGCGACAACATCGGCTTTCTGGTCGGGCGCCATTACGGCCTGCCGCTCATCGAACGCTACGGGGCGCGCGTGGGCCTCGACGCAAAGCGGCTCGCGTTCGGGCAATACCTGTTCGCCCGCCACGGCGCCAAGATCGTGTTCTTCGGCCGGTTCATCGCGGTGCTGCGGATATTCGCTGCGCTGCTGGCGGGCGTGAACAATTTCGGCTGGCGCGCCTTCCTCTTCTACAACGCGGCCGGCGGCGTCTGCTGGGCGCTGATTTTCGGCGTCGGCGGGTATTTCTTCGGCGATGCCGTGCATCGCGTGGCCGGACCCGCCGGCATGATCGCGCTCGCCTTCGCGGTCGCCGGCCTGATCGGCGGCTGGTGGATCATGCGCCGGCAGGAGCGCCTGTTCGAGGATCGCGCGATCGCGGAACTCGAAGCGCAGAAACGCGGCGCATCCCGGCCCCGTGATCCGCAGGCATGAAAAAACGGCCGCCGGGGACCGGCGGCCGCACTTCATGCGCCAGGCGATGACGCTTCTACAGCGACTTGTTGAAGCGGTGGGCGATCTCGCCGACGATGCCGCGACGGAACACCAGCACGCAGACCACGAAGATCAACCCCTGCATGATCGTCACGAGCTGGCCGTAGCTCGCCAGATAGTTCTGCATGGCGATGATGACGAAGGCGCCCACCACGGGGCCGAAAATCGTGCCCAGGCCGCCGACCAGCACCATCAGCACGGCCTCGCCCGACATCGACCAGTGCACGTCGGTCAGCGACGCGTTCTGCGAGACGAGCGCCTTGGTCGCGCCCGCGAGCCCCGCGAGCGCGGCCGACAGCACGAACGCGGCGAGCTTGTACTGGTCCGCCTTGTAGCCAAGCGAAATGGCGCGCGGTTCGTTCTCGCGGATCGCCTTCAGCACGTCGCCGAACGGCGAGTTGATGATGCGGTGGATGAACAGGAACGCCAGCAGGAATATCCCCAGCACCACGAAATACAGCGTCATCTGGTGCGACAGGTCGAACAGGCCGAACATCCTCCCCTGCGGCACGCCCTGAATGCCGTCCTCGCCGTGGGTGAACGGTGCCTGGAGGCAGAAGAAATAGATCATCTGCGACAGGGCGAGCGTCACCATGGCGAAATAGATGCCCTGACGACGGATCGACAGCGCGCCGGTCACCACGCCGATCGCCGCCGCGCCGAGCGTGGCGGCGATGATCGCGAGTTCCGGCGGCCATCCCCACACCTTGGCGATGTGCGCGCTGAAATAGCTCGCCGAACCCATGAACATCGCGTGGCCGAACGAGAGCAGGCCCACGTAGCCCAGCAGCAAATTGAATGCGCAGGCATAGAGCGCGAAGCAGATCGCCTGCATGAGAAACACGGGATAGGCGAAAAGCGGAGCGATCGCCAGCAGGATCGCCATGATCGCGAATGCGATCATTTCGTCGCGGCGATGGCTGGCGTCGCGCGCGGCGGACGGAGAATGAGCAACCGCGGCCATGTCAGGCGGTCCTTCCAAAGAGGCCTGCCGGCTTGATCAGCAGCACGATGGCCATGATGACGAAAACGACGGTGTTGGAGGCTTCGGGATAGAAAACCTTCGTCAGGCCCTCGATCAGGCCGAGCAAGAAGCCGGTGAGGATCGATCCCATGATCGAGCCCATGCCGCCGATGACGACCACCGCGAACACCACGATGATGAAGTCGGCGCCCATCAGCGGCCGAACCTGATTGATCGGCGCGGCCAGCACGCCCGCGAGCGCCGCCAGCGCCACGCCGAACCCGTAGGTGAGCGTGATCATCAGGGGCACGTTCACGCCGAAGGCCCGCACGATGGTCGGGTTCTCGGTCGCCGCGCGCAGATAGGCGCCGAGCTTCGTCTTCTCGATCACATACCAGGTGGCCAGGCACACCACGAGCGAGAAGATGACCACCCAGGCCCGGTAGTTCGGCAGATACATGAAGCCCAGATTGCGGCCGCCCTTCAGCGAATCCGGAATCTCGTAGGGCAGGCCCGAGGAGCCGTATTGATACTGGAACACGCCCTGCACGATCAGCGCCACGCCGAACGTCAGCAGCAGGCCGTAGAGGTGGTCGAGCCCCGCCAGCCGCTGGAGCATCGTGCGCTCGATGATGACGCCAAACAGGCCCACCACCAGCGGCGCGATCAGCAGCGCCGGCCAGTAGCCGATGCCGAACCAGTTCAGAAGGAAATACGCGCAGAAGGCGCCCACCATGTAGAGCGCGCCGTGTGCGAAATTGACGATGTTCAGCATGCCGAAAATGACGGCGAGGCCGAGCGACAGCAGCGCGTAGAACGCGCCGTTGATGAGGCCGAGCAGCAATTGTCCGAACAGGGCCTGCGACGAGATGCCTAGAATCTGGATCATCTTTTCTCCGGCGGGGGCTTCAGGCGCGGGACCGCGCGCGGGCCTTATGGCCGAGGGTGAGAAGGGGGTGGGCGGGCGTGTTCATGGCTACACGCCGAGATAGTCGTGCAGCTTCTCCATATTCGCCTCAAGTTCGCTGTTGGCGAACGAGTCGATGATCTTGCCGTGCTCCATCACGTAGTAGCGGTCGGCGAGAGTCGCGGCGAAGCGGAAGTTCTGCTCCACGAGCAGAATGGTGAAACCCTGTTCCTTGAGCTTCCGGATCGTCACGCCGATCTGCTGGATGATGACCGGCGCCAGACCCTCGGTCGGCTCGTCGAGCAGCAGCAACTGCGCGCCCGTGCGCAGAATGCGCCCGATCGCCAGCATCTGCTGCTCGCCGCCCGAAAGTTTCGTGCCCTGGCTGGAGAGACGCTCTTTCAGGTTCGGAAACAGCTCGAAAATCTGGTCAAGGCTCAGGCCGCCGGGTTTCACCTGCGGCGGCAGCAGCAGGTTTTCCTTCACGTCGAGCGAGGAAAAGATCGCGCGCTCTTCCGGGCAGAAGGCGAGGCCGAGCCGCGCAATGCGGTCCGAAGCCATCGAGATCGTCTCGACGCCTTCGAATTTCACCGATCCCTTGCGCTTGCCGACGATGCCCATGATCGAGCGCAGCGTCGTGCTCTTGCCGGCGCCGTTGCGTCCGAGCAGGCAGACCACCTCGCCGCGCCGCACATTCATGTCGACGCCGTGGAGGATGTGGGATTCGCCGTACCAGGCCTCCAGGCCGGACAGGTCGAGAAGCGGGCCCTGGGCCACGTCACGCATGGCTTGCTCCCATGTAGGCCTGCTGCACTTCTGGATTCTTGGACACGGTGTCGTAGTCGCCTTCGGCAAGAACCTGGCCGCGCGTCAGCACCGTGATGGTGTCCGACAGATGCGAGACCACGTTGAGATTGTGCTCCACCATGAGAATGGTGCGATTGGCCGAAACGCGCTTGATGAGCGCGGAGATCTTGTCGATGTCCTCGTGGCCCATGCCCGCCATCGGCTCGTCGAGCAGCATCATGTCCGGTTCCAGCGCGAGCGTGGTGGCGATTTCGAGCGCGCGCTTGCGTCCGTAGGGCATCTCGACCGCCACCGTGTCGGCGTATTCGGTCAGGCCCACGTCGTCGAGCAGTTCGCGCGCGCGGCCGTTGAACACGTCGAGCGCCTTTTTCGAGCGCCAGAAATCGAAATTGTCGCCGCGCTGGCGTTGCAGCGCCACGCGCACGTTCTCCATCGCGGTCAGGTGCGGAAACACCGCCGAAATCTGGAACGAACGCACCAGCCCCAGCCGCGCCACGTCCGCCGGCTTCATCGAGGTGATGTCGCGGCCGTTATATTTGATCGAACCCGTAGTGGGCTCGAGGAACTTGGTCAGAAGATTGAAACAGGTCGTCTTGCCGGCGCCGTTGGGGCCGATGAGCGCATGGATCGTGCCGCGCCTCACGCGCAGGCTGACGTCCTTGACCGCCGTGAATCCCGCGAATTCCTTGGTCAGACCACTCGTTTCGAGAACGCAATCGTCGTTCACGCTTTCACCTCCCCACGAGGCCTTCGCCTTCGTTGGACCGGACCTTAGCGGCAGAACCGCCAGAATCAAGGGGCGTTGAAACATCCGCGCGCCGATCGCGCCGCGCGTGCGCTCCGTCCCCCCATCAGATCACCCAGTCGTCCCGGGCGGCGGCCTCGGCCGCGATCGCCTGTTTGATCGAAGCGGCTTGCGCGATCAAGCGCTGATTGTTGCGGCCGCGCGGCCGCGGCGCGTCGATCGCGACGGACGAACGCACCTCTCCCGGCCGTCCGCCGAGCGCAACCACCCGGTCGGCGAGATAGACCGCCTCGTCGATGTCGTGCGTCACGAACAGCACGGTTTTGCGGGTTTCGCCGTGAATGCGGGCGATTTCGTCCTGCAAACCCTCGCGCGTGGCGACGTCGAGCGCGCTGAACGGTTCGTCCATCAGCAGAATGGCGGGCCGCACCGCCAGCGCCCGTGCGAGGGCGACGCGCTGGCGCTGTCCGCCCGACAATTGGTGTGGATATCGCCGGGCGAGGTCGCGCAGCCCCACCAGCGCCAGCGCCGCCTGCGCCCGTTCCAGCCTTTGCGCGCGCGACAGCGGCAGTTTCTCGAGGCCGAGCGCCACATTGCCCAGAATGCGCCGCCACGGCAGCAGGCGCGCGTCCTGAAAGACCAGCGCCATGTCGCGGTCGAATCCCTGCGCCCGCGTCATCCGCACCGTGCCGTGCGAAGGCGCGGCGAGCCCCATCAGAACCCGCAGCAGGGTGGATTTTCCGACGCCGGAGGCGCCCACGATCGCGACGAATTCGCCGCGGTGAACCGTCAGATCCAGCCGTTTCAGCACTTCCGCGCGCTCAGCCCCCGCGCCGAACGAAATGCCGAGATCGGCGATCTCGATCACCGTGTCGCCGTTCGCCGCATTCATCACTTTTTCCATGCGAGCGCTCGCGACTGTATGCCGACGAACAGCGTGTCGATCAGCCCGTAGAGGGCGGCCATCGTCAGCATGTAAACGACCACGATATCGGTGGCGAGCAGGCTGGACGCCTGGTTCATGCGCTGGCCGAGGCCCGGCACGCCGAACAGTTCGGCCGCCACCACGGCCATCCACGCCTGCCCGAGCGCGGTGCGCACGCCCACCAGCACGCCCGGCAGGGCGGCCGGCAGCAGCACCTTGCGCAATTTGTCCCACGCGCCGGAAAAGCCGAACGCCTCCGCCACTTCGATCAGGTCGCGGTCGACCGACCGGATCGCGCCCTGCGCGGCGAAGAACACGATCCAGAACACGCCGACCGCGATGATGAAGACGGCGGCGGCCTGATCCACGCCGAACCACAGGATCGCGAACGGCACCCAGGCGAGGCCGGGAATGGGCCGCAACACACGCACCACCCAGGCGAGCGCTTCTTCGAGCGGCCGCCAGAGGCCGGTCGCCACGCCGAGCGCCACGCCGGCGGCCACGCCGCAAGCCAGGCCGATGAGATAGTGCCCGAGGCTCTGCGCGACAGCCGTCGGCCAGATGCCGTTTTGCACTTCGCGCAGGAACGCCGCCGGCAGCAGGCTGGGCATCGGCAGGAGCGTCGGCGGCGCAAGGCCGAGCCGCGGGACGAGTTCCCACAGGCCCAGGAAGAGCGCAAGGCCGAGCGCGCCGAGCGCCAGCGGCCGTGCGGCGGAGACCTTCGTCAATGCATTATTTCCCGGTCGCTTTCGTGTAATAGGAAGCGTCGAACAGCCCATCGAGCGGCAGTTCCTTTTCCAGCGAGCCGATCTTCACCTGATAGGCCTGCATGGCCTTGAAGGAGTCGACGATCGTGCGCGGGTCGCTCACGAATTTGGAGGCGGGCGAGGCCAGCGCCTTTTCGATGGTGGCGCGGTCGACGAGTCCCTTGCCGAGCGCGGCCTCCACGGGGGCGGCGGCGCGTTTCGGCTCTTTCTCGATGATGCGCGTCGCCTCGACGAGTCCCGTCACCAGCTTCTGCACCGCATCCGGATTTTTCGCGGCGAACGCGCCGGCGACCGCCACGACCGTGCCGGGCTGGTTGGGGAACATCTGACTGCCGGTGGCCACCAGCTTCAGCCGCGGCTCGCGCTGCATGGAGACGGTCAGCGCCGGCTCGCGCAGCGTCGACCCGTCGACCGCGCCGGCCAGCAGCGCCTGCTGCGTGGCGTCGATCCCCATCGTCACGATCTCGTAATCGGCCCTGTCGGCCCTGGCGACCTCCGAAAGCCAGTGGACGAGCGTCGTATGCGGCACCGATCCCGGCGGCTGCGTGGCGAACCGCGCGGGCTTGCCGTTGGCGGCCCTGAAATCCTTCAAGGCCTGCGCGGGCGCCACGCCGTCCTTGAAGAACGGCGCGAGCTTCACGCCCGCGATGGTGGTCATCTCGTCGATGGCGGTGGCCGAAATCACCTTCACGTCCACGCCCTTGGAACGTGCGACGGCCAGCGGCGCGACGCCCGCCACATAGACGTCGAGCGTGCCCGAGGCGAGCGCCTGGATCATGGCGGGGCCGGATTCGAACACGATGAATTTCACGTCGAGCCCGGCGGCCTTCGTCAGCCCTTCCTTGTCGGCGACGAAAATCTGCGAGGCGCCGATGACCGGTATGTAGCCGACGCGCGCCGGTGTCTGGGCGGCGGCGGGCGCGGTGGCGAGAGCGGCGGCGAGCGCGAGAAACGCTGTGCGGACCATGTGCGATCAATCCTCGTGGGCTGCTAAATCCACGCTTGTGGTAGCATCGCGCCAGCGGGGCTGTACTTTCCATTTGCGGCGAGTCGGGAGACGGTTTCTCCATGGTCCGCAACGGGAGCGAGAATTTTGATCTCCTGCGAACGGCGACCCTGCGTGTCGATCGTCGTGCCCGTGCTGAACGAGGCGACGACCATCGCCGAAAATCTCGCGGCGCTCGCGCCGCTGCGTGCGGCCGGCGCCGAAATCATAGTGGTCGACGGCGCAAGCGCGGACGACAGCGCCGCTCGCGCCGCGCCGTTCGCCGACCGGATGATCGTCGCCGCGCGAGGCAGGGCGCGCCAGATGAACGCCGGGGCGCGCGCGGCGCGGGGCGAAACGTTGCTCTTTCTCCATGTCGACACGCGCCTGCCGGGCGATGCATTGGCGCTCGTGCGCGAAGGCGTGCGCGCGGGCGCCGTCTGGGGGCGGTTCGATATCGTGATCGTCGGCCGCAGCCGGCTGCTGCCGCTCGTCGCCGCGCTCATGAACGCGCGCTCGCGCCTCACGGGCGTCGCCACCGGCGATCAGGCGATCTTTGTGCGCCGCGATGTCTTCGAAGACGTTGGCGGCTTTCCCGACATCGCGCTGATGGAGGACGTCGCGCTGTCGAGGCGCCTGAAGCGACATGCCGCGCCGCTCTGCCTTTCCGCGCGCGCGCGAACGTCCGGACGGCGCTGGGACGACAACGGCGCGCTGCGCACGATCATGTTGATGTGGCGCCTGCGGCTTTCGTATTTCTTCGGCGCCGATCCCAACGACCTTGCGCGACGCTATGGCTACAGACCGCAGACCGACTGAGATCGCCGTGCTGGCGCGCGCGCCGGTCGCGGGCGAGGCCAAGACGCGGCTGGCGCCCCGTCTCGGTGCGGACGGGGCCGCGCGCCTGCACGCGCGCCTCGTGCGTCATACGCTCACGCAGGCGCGCGCGAGCGGCCTTACCGTCACGCTCTGGTGCTCGCCCGATTGCGATCATCCGTTCTTCGAGGAGGCCGCGCGCGATTTCGGCGTGGCGTGCGCCGCCCAATGCGCAGGCGACATCGGCGCGCGGATGGCGCATGCGTTCGCGGCCATGCAGGCGCCGACGCTGCTGGTGGGAACCGACTGCCCGATCGTCGACGCCGCCTTGCTGCTGCGTTGCGCGCAGGCGCTGCAGCACGCGGACGCCGTGTTTCTGCCGGCGGAGGATGGCGGCTACGGCCTCGTCGGGCTGAACGCGCCGCACCCTGCGCTGTTCGCGCCCCTGCAATGGGGAGGCGCAGATGTGATGGCGCAAACCCGCGCGCGCGCGCGCCCTCGGTCTTGCGCTGGCGGAGCCGGCGACGGTCTGGGATGTCGACCGCCCGCAGGACGTCGACCGGCTGGAGCGGTCCGGCCTGCTTACGAACGTTTCTGCAGGCTGATGCCGCGCCCGGCGGCGGCCGGCGTCGGCTCGTGCTGCTGCGCGCGATGGGCTTCCCGCAACCGCGCCAGCACGGCCGGCGGAAATGGCGCGCCGCGCGGCTTGTCGCCGGATTGATCCACGCACAGCAGAACCTGTTCGCTCTGCGCGCATTCCTCGCCGTTCTCACGCCGCATCGACATCCACACGCGCACGCGCTTCTCGTCGTGATCGAGCACGCGCCCTTCCACGAACAACGTCTCGCCCTCGTGCGCCTCGCGCAGATAGTGGACGGTGAGCGTGAGCGTGTAGATGGTCAGCGAATCGCGCGTGCGGTCGTGCGTATCGAGGCCGAGCGCCTCCATCATCCTGTCGAGACTGCGGCTGAAGACGAGCGCGTAATAGGCGTCGTTCATATGGCCGTTGTAGTCGATCCAGTCTTTCTGCACCGGCATCGTGTTGAGCGGGTTCGGCAGCACGGGCGTTCCCATCGGGCGTCCTCATTCTTCGCCGCGATAGGATAGAGGCGGGCGGCCGAGGGCCGCAACCTTCCCCGCAATGGGTTCGCCGGCGTCGGGAAAGCGCACGACGCGCGGTTGACCCGGCGCAAGATGGAACCAGTTGTCGAACGGCGTCGCGCAGGCGTCTTCTATCTTGACCGATTGCGCGACCGCATCGGTCGAGATCCGAAGGCCCCACCCCTGCGCATCGCGGAAGGCCGTCGCCTGCAATTGCGCTTGAAACGACGCCGCCTTGCGGCCGAGCGGAAAATGCCAGCTTTCGGCGACGTGCGCGCCGTCCGCATCGCGCAGCACGACATGCGTCGCCTCGTGCGACGGCGGGCCGAAGCGATAGGCGTAAGGCGTATCGAAGAACGCACCCCACACGTCGCAATCCTTCACGACAAGCCGCGCGCGCGGGCCGATCGAAATCGCGCGCTCGCCATGCATGACTACGGTGGCGCCGTCCTTGTAGCAGCAAAGCGCGATTGCGCCCTCGAACGGCGCCGCGCGCTCGTTGAGGCAATGCACGTGCAGCCCGTTGACGCCTTCGTCGATCAGCGCGACCTGCACCGGGCGGAACGCGCGCCGCGCCGCATGCCAGGCCGATTTCGGCCTGCCTCTCCAGTCCACCATGCCCCAGCCGCTCGACGGCCACAGGTCTTTCCAGAACCAGACGAGCGCGCCGGCGCAGGTCGATCCCGCGCGCCGCCATTCGGCGATAGTCGCCTCGATCGTTTCCGCGACCGCCGCGCGCGACAGATCGAGATAAGCCTCGGGATCGTCCTTCTTCAGCGCGCGCGCATCCACATCGTAGAGAAGGCCGACATAGTGATCGCGCACGTCCTCGAAATCCTGCATCGCGCCCTGATCGCGCGGAATGCGCGCGCGCCACAGTGGGGCGGCGAGCGGGGCGGCGCCGAAATCCTCGCGCAGCGTGCGCGTTTCAGGCACGTTGGCGAAGCCCAGGCATTCGGACGCGAAACGCACATCGGCGCGCCGCGCGTCGTCGAGGTGTCGCCGATAGGCGCCGACGCCATAGTAGTGCGCGACGCCCGTATCCGCATGGAACGGCAGCGCGCCGCCGGAAGGCGAATTGACGACATAGGCGACGTCCTCGCGCAGGCGTCGGACCGCGCGCGGCAGAATGTCCTCGAACAGCGCGGATCGCCATGTGTCCGGCGCGAGGCCGAACATCGCGGCCTGCTGATAGACTTCGCTGCCGCCGCACACAACCGCCAGAGAAGGCGAGAATGCCGTGCGCCGCAGGAACGCATGCGCCTCCTGTTCGACCAGCGCGACGAACGTTTCGTCCGTCGCCGGATAGTCGAAATTGGCGAACATGAAATCCTGCCAGACAAGAATGCCGGCCTCGTCGCAGGCGCGATGAAAATCCTCGTCCTCGTAGACGAACGGCCCGGCGACACGGAACATGTTGACGCCCGCCGCCCGCGCGAGCGCGATCTGCCCGGCCAGCGCGCTCGGTTCGTTCTGGAGCGAGATGACGTCGAGCGGCGTCCACACCGCGCCCCGGCAGAACACAGGAACGCCGTTGATCGCCAGCGCGAACCGCTCGTCGTCGGCGACGTCGATCGTGCGAAATCCCGTGCGAATGGTTTCGCGCGCGTCTGCGTCGTGCACGATCACATCGTAGAGCCGCGGCGCGCCGTGCGTATGCGGAAACCAGGGCTCGACGTTCGGAATGGTCAGGCGGCCGAAGTAGCGCGTCGGCGTTTCCGCATGCAGGAGAATGCTGGCGCCCTCGCATGCGGCGCGCGGCGCATGGTCGGGCGCGCGATCGAAAACCAGCTGAATGTCCAGCGCGCCGTCGGCGCCGTCGAGCCGCGCGCGCACGCTGCGTTCGATCATGCGCGGACGTGCGCGATGGAGGAGGCGCACGCCGCGCCACGGGCCGACCGGCGGCGCGGGCGGGGCGAAACCCGGCATATGTCCCAGCGCGCTCGTGCGCGCGAAGCGCAGCGCGCCTGGCTGGATCATGCGCGGACGCCAGCGCGCACGGCCTTTCTGGTCCGCCACCGCGGTGGACAGCGCGCGAAACCGGAACCACAGCGTATGGTCGCCGCCAAGCGCAATGTCGAAATGCGCCGGCGTGAACATCGACTGCGTTCCTCCGACGAGCGCATTGTCGAGAAATATGTCGGCGAATGTCGCGAGCCCATCGCATACGAGGCGAAACGGGCCGTCGCCGGAAACGGGCGCGCGATACCAGACGTCCATCGCATCGAGCGGCGGCGGCGCATCCGGATTCCAGTCGCCGCAAGCGATGAGCGCCTGCGCGACCGTGCCGGGAACAGGCGCGGGGCGAAAGGCGAGACGCGCGGCGCCGGCCGGGTCGGCGGCGCTGTCGGCGTCGCAGAGCGCAAACGCCCAGTTTTCCGGAACGATGTCGGCGCCCGCCATGGTCAGGACGCGCGCAGGCGCCACGCGCGTGCGCCGGCGAGAGCGTCGAACAGATCGTCGTAGATCCGGGCCAGCTCGCGCAGCGCGCTGTCGTCGAAAGGCTTGTTGCGCATCATCGCGCGTGCGAGCACGAACTGCTGCGCCTTGGCGCCGGCCGAAACGGACCGCGAGAGTTCGCTCGCCTGCGCGAATGGCGCGGCGTCGAGCCAGACGAGATGGTCGGCCAGCAGTTCGAAATTCGCGCCCAGCTGGCGAAGCGTGTTGAACGCCAGCTTGTGAAAGAAACCGGGATCGCGCGCGCGCGCCGCTTCGATCAGCGACGGCGCCGCATCCGCGAACGCAAGGATCGGGTTGCGCGCTGGCCGGCGCGCCAGATGCCGTTGCAGCATCGCGCGCGCGGCGTCGCGCGCCGCATCCGGCGCGAGGGCCGCGCCGAGCGGCTTGACGATTTCCGCATAGGGCGGGAGCGCCTCTTCGGGCTCCGGCGCAAGTCGGAACAGGCGGACGAAATCCTCCCCGTCCGCGCGGAAATAACCCTCGTTGTGAAAGAAGTCCGCGCGCCGGGCGGCGGGATCGAACGCGTTGACGCCGATCGTCGTCTTGGAATGTTCGATCCGATAGGAGACGCCGCGCGTGTCGGGGAGATGGAACGCGTCCACCTCCACCATGACGAGGCGCCCGCGCGCGCATTGCGCGGCGATGTGCGCCGGCAAATTGTCGTAGACCGACAGTTCGAACACGCCGAGACCGTAGAGCGTCTCGATTTCGTCGAGCGACGGTTTGAAGAATGTGAACTGGTCGCCTTCGAAATCGAGCGCCGCGGTAAAGCCGAACATCGCGCGCGGGTCGCCGCCGCGCGCGGCCACGGCTTCGATCCACAGATCGGCGTAGCAATTGGTCTGCGGCCAGTCGCGTGCGGCGTCGTGCAACGCATGCGTCACGTAGGTCGCCGGATCGATCCCGGGCGCGAAGGCGCTAGAGGGCGAGGGCATCGCGCACCTCGCGCGGCCAGGCCGCGATGTCGAGGCCATGGTGTTTCAGCAGCGCGATCGTCACGCGCTCCATGCCGAAGCCCACGCAGGCCGTATGCGCGGTTTCGCCGGACGCGGTGCGAATGCCCCACAGCGCGCCGAAATGTTCCTGATGATAGTTGAAGCTGAGGCAGGCGGTGGGGTTTTCGTCGCTGTTGACCGGCACGAGCAGTTCGAATTTCAGACCCAGATCGCGCTGGCTCGAAGCCATCACGCGCCCCGCGCGGCCGAAGAACGGATCGTTGGCGAGATCGACGTGACAGGGCAGGCGCAGGGTTTCGATCATCTTCTTGCCGCGCTCCAGCCACATCGCGCGGAATGCGACGACCTGGTCGGGCGCGCCGATGCGCACATATTCGCGCATGCGGAACATCTGCATTCGCGTCGGTTCCCTGGATGGTTCGTGGCGGAAGCAATACGAGTTGAGATCGAACACCAGCCCGTCGGCGGGCAAAGGCCCGCGCCGCGCGACTGTCGGATAGAGGGGATAGCAGGCGGCCGGGGTGAGGACGACGTCGGTCATCTTCTGATCGCCCGACCAGTCCTCTCCCGCCTCCAGATGCGCGACGAGCGCGGCGTGGCGCCGGTCGTCGCCCGAAAACGCATGGACCGTGCCGGCAAGCTGGGGAAAGCTTTTCAGATAGCCGCTCTTTTCGAACAGCGCGCGATTCATGCCCGGCGGAAAGCGCACCACTTCCGCGCCGTCTCCCTGGCCGAGGCGGCTGACGAGCCGGTCGAACCCGTCGACGATCCGCTCGAATTCGCCGGAGCGTCCGTAGAGGCCGTCGACGCCGGTTTCAATCAGCAGACCGGCGCGGATGAGCTTGTCGAGCAGCGTCGGGCAGGCTTCGCACATGTCAGGCCACCAGCGAGGGTTCGATGCGGTGCATCAGCAGCAGGTTCGACATGTTGCCGAATATGCGGTCGTTCGAAATCATGATCGGCGCGGACATGGCGTCGCGCATGTGACGGCCGACGCTGTAGGGCGTGTCGTTGCGATAGCCGTTGATGCCGGTGATCAGCATCGCGTGGTTGATGACGTCGCACGCCATGCGCGATGCGCCGATCTTCACGTTGTTCATCGCCACGATGAAGCCGACCGAGCCGAGATCCTCGCCGCCCTGTTCGGCCTTTTCGAACCGGTGAATGGCGGCGGTCGTGTTGGATTTCATCAATTGCAGCATGTTGGCCGCCTCCGCCACGCGCAGGGCGCCGGGCGGAACGACGTTTGGCGTGCGGCGGGCTTCGGCGCGCACGAAATTCTGCGCGCGCGCAAACGCGGCGTAGGCCACGCCATACCAGACCGCGCTCCACAATATGTGGCAGATCGGCAGCATGGATTTGGCGGCGATATCGCCGAAATCGTTCGGAAAGATCTGCGCCGCGTCGCCTTCGCCGCGGAAGGTGAACCCGTCGGAACAGGTGCCGCGCATGCCCAGCGCGTCCCACTTCATCGTCTGTTCGAGCGTATACTGGTCCTTGGTGAAGACGGCCATCACCTGGTCGGAGGGCGGCGCATCCGGCCCCGAGCGCGCGGTGATGAGAATGGCGTCCGACTGGATGCCGTAGGAGATGAGCGCGCCGACCTTCTCGAGCGAGAAACGCTCGCCCTTGCGTTCGACGGCGCAGATGGAGTTGCGCAGGTTGCCGCCGATGCCGCCGCCTTCCGTCGTCGCGGAGCCGAGCAGCAACTGTTCGTCGCAAATGCGCTCCATGAAGGCGCGATGCCAGGCGCTCGCGCCGCCGTGCGTGACGAGACTCGACGTCTTGATCTGGTGCATGGCGTAGACCATGCCGGTCGAGCCGCAGCTCTGCGAAAGAATCGACACGACATCCGCGATGTCGGCCAGGGCGGCGCCTTCGCCGCCGAATTCCTTCGGGATGAAGGCGGACAGAAGGCGGTGTTCCTTCATGGCGCGCAGCGCTTCGGTCGGGAAGCGACCGTCGCGGTCCACCTGCTCTGTGTATTGGGCGGCGACAGCGGCGACGAGCGCCGCACGATCCTGGAGGCTGGTCACGATGCAAGCGCCTTCGGCGAGAGTTCGTTGATGCACGCGGCGATCTGCTCGATCGTCGAGAAGCTGCGGCGGTTGAGCATGCGCTCCGGAAACTCGATGTCGAACGCCTCTTCGAGAGCCAGCATCAGCTGCACGGCGGCGAACGAGGTCAGGCCCGCGGCGTAGAGGTCCTGTTGCGGCCTGAGCGTCTCCGCCTTCGCCGGCAGCCGGCCGTGTTTGTCGATGATCTGTCGAATGCGGTCCATAAGGCGCTCCATCACGCGGCGGGCGCGCTGGAAGAGCGCGCGATAGGCGCCGGCAAACTATGCCTTCACCGGTAAATCTGCGCTAAAACCAGTTGTTTTGCGAGACGGCTGGCCGTTTACGCGTGTTTAAGGTGAATTTTCGGCTATTTATTTGAATATGCTCGCACGCGGCCGCCTCCGACTTGTGCGGACCTGTTGAAGGCGCGGCGCATTTGCCATCTTAAGGTTACGCATGTCGGTTTCGGTGAACCGATACGCAAAAAAGGCGGCGGGTGCGCTCACACGAGATCGACTTTAAGTCGACAGTCTGGGTGCATGCGCCTTGTGTTCCGGTGTCCTTGCGCCTGAGGTGAGGCTGCAAGCGACATGTCCGCCTTTCCGCCGCACCTGGGCGCGCCAGCTTCCCTGGGTTAACTTCACGATTGCGACGATGCGTGCGCGCCCCTATTACGGGTGCATTTCGTGTGCGGTGACAGAACTATTCAGCGCCAACAACCGGGTATTCGTGTGCAAATCCCCGCATGGTCTCCTCCCAGTCCATCATAAGGGCAAACTATTGAATCTAGAGGGAAAAACATTCTCGGTGGCCCCGATGATGGACTGGACCGACCGGCATTGCCGCGTGTTCCATCGCGCGCTCACGCGCCGCGCGCGGCTATACACGGAAATGGTCACCTCCGCCGCCATCGCCCACGGCGACCGCGACCGTCTTCTCGGATTTGACGACATCGAACATCCGGTGGCCGTGCAACTGGGCGGCGCCGATCCGCGCGAACTCGCCGCCGCCGCCCGCATTGCGGCGGGCTACGGCTACGACGAAATCAATCTCAATGTCGGATGTCCGTCCGACCGCGTGCAGGACGGGCGCTTCGGCGCCTGTCTCATGTTGCGGCCGCAGTTGGTGGCCGACTGCGTGGCTGCGATGAAGGCGGCGGTCGCCGTTCCCGTCACCGTCAAGTGTCGCATCGGCGTCGACGATCAGGAGCCGCGCGCGGCCTTGTTCGACCTTGCCGAGAAAGTGGTGGCCGCGGGGGCCGACGGGCTGATCGTGCATGCGCGCAAGGCGTGGCTGCAGGGGCTTTCGCCGCGCGAGAATCGCGACATTCCCCCGCTCGACTATCCGCTGGTGTACGAACTGAAGCGGGCCCTGCCGCATGTGTCGGTCGCCATCAACGGCGGCGTCGTCTCGCTGGCCGACGCGCGCGCGCATCTGGCGCATGTCGACGGCGTCATGGTCGGCCGCGCCGCCTACCAGAATCCGGAACTGCTGCTGCGCGTGGACGGCGACCTGTTCGGCGTGGCGGCGCCGCACGAGGACGCGCGCGCGGCGCTGGAATCGCTGTTTGCGCATATCGAGGGGCAGCTGGCGCGCGGCGTGCGCCTGTCCTCGTTCACGCGCCACATGCTGGGGCTGTTCGCCGGGCGGCGCGGGGCGCGCGGCTTCCGCCGCCATCTGGCGACCGAGGCGGTCAGGCCGGGCGCGGATCTGTCGGTGCTGCGCGCGGCGGTCGCGCATGTGGATTTCGAGACGCAACGAGCGGCGGCATGAGCCAACTGGCCACCCTCGATCCCGATTTCGCCCGGCGCGTCGAAACCGCCTTTGCGCGCCAGCCGTTCATGCGGACCATCGGCGCCTCGCTCGTCTGCGTGCGGGCGGGCGAGGTGGAGATCGCGCTGCGGCAGAGCGACGCGCTGCATCAGCATCACGGCTTCGTCCACGCCGCGGCGCTCACGGCGATCGTCGACAGCGCCTGCGGATTTGCGGCGCAAACGCTGATGCCGCCCGACCGCGAGGTGCTGACGGTCGAATTCAAGGCGAATTTTCTCGCGCCGGCGCGCACGCCGTCCTTTCTCGCGCGCGGCCGCGTGAAACGTCCGGGCCAGCAGATTTTCGTGGTTGAAGGCGAGGTGTTCGGCGTGGCCGCCGACGGCGCGCGCAAGCCCGTCGTCGCCATGCTGGCGACGATGATGGGCGTCGCCCTCTGATGGGCGCTGCGCTCGGCGCGTCCGATCTGCTGTGGCTCGCGCCGCTCCTGGCGGCGGCCGGGGTGGTCACCGGCGTGCTGGCCGGCCTGTTCGGCATCGGCGGCGGCGGGATCATCGTGCCGGTTCTGTATCAGACGTTGCGGTTCGCGGGCGTGGCGGACGCCGTCGCCATGCCCATTTCGGTCGGCACCTCGCTCGCCGTCATCGTGCCGACGTCCATCAATTCGGCGCGCGCGCATTTGCAGCGCGGCTCGGTCGAGATGGATCTGGTGAAGGCGTGGGCGCTGCCGGTGGTGGCGGGGGTCGCGACGGGCGCGCTCATCGCGCGGTATGCGCCGGCCGCGCTGTTCAAGATCGTTTTCATCGGCATCTGCGCCTTCACGGCGGTGCGGATGCTGGGCGGCTACACCAACTGGTCGCTGGGCGACCAGCGTCCGCGCGGCCCCATCGAATGGACGGTGGGCTGGGCCATCGGCCTGTTGTGCTCGCTGATGGGGGTTGGCGGCGGCCAGCTCGTCAATCTTTACATGACGCTGTACGGCGCCTCCATCCATCGCGCGGTCGGCACGGCGGCGGCGGTCGGCACGCTGGTGGCCGCGCCCGGCGCCATCGGCTTCATGCTGGCCGGGGCGGGCAAGGCGGGTCTGCCGCCGGGGTCGGTCGGCTTCGTGTCGCTCGTCGGCTTCGCGCTGATCGCGCCGATGGCGACGCTGTGCGCGCCCTATGGCGCGAAGATCGCCCATTCCTGGAGCAAGCGCATGCTCGAACGCGCGTTCGGCGCGTTTCTGGTGCTCATCATCGGTCGCTTCGTGGTGTCGCTGATCTACGAGATTTGAGCGCTTCGAGTCGCGCCGGCAGGCTCTGCATGATCGCCGCGCGCCGCGCCTCGTCCATCGCGCCCCAGTCGGCGATCTCGTCGAGCTTGCGCCCGCAGCCGACGCACAGGCCGCTCGCCTCGTCCATCCGGCAGGTTCCGACGCACGGCGACAGGGCGGGCCGGAAGCGGGCGGTCTGGATCATGGTCAAGGCCTCGCGGCGAGCGTGAGAAGAAACATGATCTCGCAAATCTGTTCGGCCGCGCCCGCCACGTCGCCGGTCGCCCCGCCGAACCGCGCGCGCGCGAACGGAATGGTCAGAGCGGCCGCGCCGACGCCGAGCGCGCCGGCGACCATCGCGCGGGCGAGGGTGGCGTCGCCGAGCGCGGGGACGAGCGCGCACAGTCCCGCCCCGACCCAGGCGGCGGCGAACGCCGGGCCGCGTTGCTGGGCCAGCGGGCCGAACCCGTCGGCGCGCGCCGGCGGCAGAAGCGCGAGCGGCAGCAGCCCCGCCACGCGCGCCAGCCCCGCCGCCCCGATAAAGGCGAGCAGGGCCGCCTCCGCCGATACGTTCAGCAGGGCCGCGAGCGCGCCGGCCCGCAACAGGACCGTGAAGGCCAGCGCCAGCGCGCCGAACGCCCCGACGCGCGAATCCTTCATGATGTCGAGCCGCCGTTCGACGGTGTAGCCGCCCAGCGCGTCGGCGCAATCGGCCAGTCCGTCCTCGTGGAAGCCGCCGGTCGTGGCGACCAGCGCCACCAGCGCGAGCCCCGCGCACACCAGCGGCGGCAGGCCGAGCGCGTGGGCAAGGACCAGGACGATCGCGCCCGGCGCGGCGATGATCAGTCCGGCGAGCGGCAGCGCGCGCACCACGCGCGCGAAGTCGGGCAGGCCGTAGTCCTGTCCGCACATCGGAACGGGAAGCCGCGACCAGAAGCGCAGGCACGCGCACAGATCGTCGGTGAAAGTCTTGGGGGCGGACATCGGCGCTTTATTGCCGCTCGCGATGGCGCTGGCAATGCGCGGCGCTGGCGATGCGCGGCGCGGGCGGGGCCGGCGCGGACCGCCACGGCGGCGATTCCGGGAAATCGCCGCTTCCCAACCGCGCCCCGGCCCTCTATCCAACCGGCCATCCACCGGAACCCGACCATGACCGCTCGCCCCTTCGACGATTTCCGCGCGCTGCTGCCGCTCCTGCCCGAGGCCTCCGAGGTCTCCGTCGCCGCCGTGCGCGCGCGCGACGCCCGGTTGACCAAGCCGGCCGGTTCGCTCGGACGGCTGGAGGAGATCGTGGAGTTTCTCGCCGCCTGGCAGGCGAAGGCGCAGCCGACCGTCGAGCGGCCGACGGTGGCGGTGTTCGCCGCCAACCACGGCGTGGCCGCGCAGGGCGTGTCGGCCTGGCCGTCCTCGGTCACGCGCCAGATGGTGACGAATTTCGGCGCGGGCGGCGCGGCCATCAACCAGATCTGCGGCGCCTACGGCGCGGGGCTGAAAGTGTTCGAACTCGCGCTCGACATTCCCACCAGGGACATCACGCAGGAGCCGGCGATGACGGAGGCCGAATGCGCCGCCACCATCGCCTTCGGCATGGAGGCGATTTCGGGCGCCGATCTGCTCGGCCTGGGCGAGATGGGCGTCGCCAACACCACGTCCGCCGCAGCCCTCTATTGCGCGCTGTATGGCGGGCGGGCGCAGGACTGGGTCGGGCGCGGCGCCGGCGTGGACGATGCGGGGCTGGCGCGCAAGATCGCGGCGGTCGAACGCGCGGTGGCGCTGCATGGCGCCCATCGCGACGACCCGCTCGAACTGTTGCGCCGGCTCGGCGGACGCGAGATCGCCGCCCTCGCCGGCGCCATTCTGGCCGCCCGCATGGAGCGGGTGCCGGTGCTGCTCGACGGATACGTCGTCTGCGCCGCCGCCGCCGTGCTGCAGGCGCTCGATCCCGCGACCCTCGACCATTGCATGGCCGCGCATCTGTCGGCGGAGGGCGCGCATGGCGATGTGCTGCGTCGGCTGGGCAAGAAGCCGCTGCTCGATCTCGGCATGCGTCTGGGCGAGGGGTCCGGGGCGGGTCTCGCTATCGGCGTCGCGCAGGCCGCGCTCGCCTGCTGGCGCGACATGGCGACGTTCGAAAGCGCGGGCGTGTCCGGCGGCGCCGCCTGACGATCACGCCTTCGTCAGGTCGCCGTCGATCCCGCGCAGGAAATGGATCAGCGCCGCGTTCACCTCGGCCGGCTTCTCCTGCTGAATCCAGTGGCCCGCGCCCTCGATGATGATCTTGCCGCGCAGGCCGGGCACGGTCGTCTCCATGTCGCGCAGGCGCCCCTCGCCGATGATGCCGGTGATGACCGGGTCTTTCGATCCCGCGATGAACAGGGCCGGTTGCGCGATGCGCGCGCTCTGCCAGGCCGCCGTCAGATCCCAGTTGCGGTCGAGATTGCGATACCAGTTGAAGCCGCCGCGCAGGCCCGTGCGCTGGAAAGTTTCAACGTAGAACGCGATTTCCTCCTCGCTGATCCAGGCCGGCGGCCGGTCCGGCACGCGCGCGTCCTCCACCATCCCGCGTCCCGGTTGCAGGTCGAGCCGCAGGCCGCTGCCGTAGAGAACGGCGCGAACGGCGTGGTTCCAGTCGCGCGCGAATTCCGCCTCCACCACGCCGGGCTTCTGGAAATACTGCCAGTAGAAATTCTCGATGCCCTTCTTCGACAGCGTTTCGAGCGGCCGCGCCTTGCCGCGCCAGCCGTGCGGCACCGACAGCGCCGCCACCGCGCGGAACACGTCAGGGCGGAACATCGCGCAATGCCACGCGACGGGCGCGCCCCAGTCGTGACCGACCACGATGGCCTGTTTCTCGCCGAGCGCTTCGACCAGCGCGGTCATGTCGCCGACATTGTGGAAGATCGTATAGGCGTCGATCTCCTGCGGCGCGCTCGTGCCGCCGTAGCCGCGCATGTCGGGCGCGACGACGCGGTAGCCGGCCGCCGCCAGCGCCGGCAGCTGATGGCGCCACGAATAGGAAAGCTCCGGCCACCCGTGGCACAGAACGACGAGCGGTCCCGAACCCCGTTCGGCGAAGGCGATGTCGATTCCGTTGGCTTTGACCGTCCTTGTGGACCAGACCATGTTCCCTCCCGCGACCTTCCGCATCGCCGCGGGCATCATGCAGCGCGCGGGGGCGCGCCGCAATCAGGCGGCGGGACGCCGGCCGGCGCGCGCGGTCTCGCGCGCGCGCTCGCCGCCGAGCTGCGGCAGGGCGGTCATGACGCGTTCGGGCGGCAGGATGACGATCACTTCCGTGCCCTCGCGCACTTTCGAGCGCAGGGTGAACGCGCCGCCGTGCAGCTCCACCAGACCCTTCACGATCGGCAGGCCGAGGCCGGAGCCTTCGTCGGCGTTCTTCTGCGCGAGCGTGCCGCGCCCGAACGAGGACATGACGATCGGTATCTCGCTTTCGGGAATGCCCGGTCCCGTGTCCTTGACGGAGAAATACTGCCCGCCGGTCGAGGTCCAGCCGACCTTGATGAGCACCTGTCCGCCCTGCGGGGTGAACTTGATCGCGTTGGTCAGGAGGTTGAGCGCCACCTGGCGGATCGCGCGTTCGTCCGCCCAGATGCGCGGCAGGTCCGGCTCGATCATCTCGTCGATGGCGATGGCGCGCTTTTCCGCGCGCAGCGTGAGCAGGCGCCGGCAGTCCTCGATGATCGCGCTGAGCGAAATGGCGTCTTCCTTCAGTTCGTAGCGCCCGGCCTCCACGCGCGACAGGTCGAGAATTTCGTTGATCAGCGCCAGCAGATGCTGGCCGCTGGCATGAATGTCGTTGGAATAGTCGCGATAGGCGCCCACCGTATGCGCGCCGAACAGTTCGTTCTTCATCACTTCCGAAAAGCCGAGAATGGCGTTGAGCGGCGTGCGCAGCTCGTGGCTCATCGTGGCGAGAAAACGCGATTTGGCGAGGTTGGCTTCCTCCGCGCGCCGCCGGGCTTCGTCGGAGTTGGATTTGGCCTGTTCCAGTTCGGCGATCAGCCCGTCCTTTTCGGCCTGCGCATAGAGCGCGCCGAGCGAGGTGTCGTAGAGCCGGCGCGCGAGCGTCAGGAAGAAGACTTCGGCGCCGATGACGAACGCCACCGTCGTCATCAGCGATGCATGCGGCGGACCGAGCAGCTCCAGCGCGATGATGGTCGCGCTCAGCGGTCCCACGACCGCGTGGACCGCGTAGGGGATGGCGGCGGTCGTCATCGCGTTGAACGCGCCGACCAGCAGCAGCACCGCCAGCAGGCCGGAACTGGCGTCCGCCGCGCCGTCGCGCATGAGGATGAAGGCGAGGCCCGCCCACACCAGTCCCGACACGAATTCCAGCAGCACGAAGCGCCGCCGCCATGGCGAGATGGGGCTGGGGTCGGCGCGGCGCAGGAACGCGCGTGTCGCCAGATAGCACGCGCCGACCGCCATCAGCGCGGCCGAGGCCCACCCGAGCACGAACACGCTCGGCGCCCAGAACATCGTCAGGCCCGCGACGACCAGAACCAGCAGAATGGAGCGCAGCGTGCCGTTGAAACGGTTCTCGGCGTAGATGCGCACGAGATCGGTCTCGAAGGCGCCATGGCCCTCGCCGCCGGAGGTCAGCTTCTCGCGCGCCTCGCGCACCTTGTAGGCAAGACGCCGCCGCTCGTTCGAGAGCTTGGGAACGTTCCCACGCCCGCGCGCGATCATCTCGGCGGTGACTTCACTCATTGGACGCAAACTCGAGACCAGCCGGCTGACGGCCCGCCTACTTTGGGACAAAGAGGTTAAGGAGGTGCTTCCGGCAGGGCGCGGCCACGCCCCGGCGCGTTCTGCAAATGCGGTCTGTGCGCCCGCGCACCTCTGGCGCCCGCCCGGCGCGCTACCTACTTATCTATTGACCCCCAGACTTCAGGGCGCGCGGTGCGCGCCCTTCTTGTTTTTCGACGGCCATTTGCCGGCGGCGCGGCCGATGGTAGTTAGAGCGCAAGCGACGCCCGGCGCGCTCAAACCGGGCGCAATTCAGGGAGAGAACGCCGCATGCTGCTCTACGACACCAAGGTCGCGCCCAATCCCCGGCGCGTGCGGATTTTTCTCGCCGAGAAGAGGATTTCCGTGCCCACCCGCGAGATCGATCTCGGGAAGATGGAGCACAAGAACCCGGACTACGCGGAAGTCAACGAGTTGCAGCGCACCCCCACGCTGGTGCTCGACGACGGAACGAGGATCGCCGAATCGGTGGCCATCTGCCGCTATTTCGAGGAAACCCAGCCCGAGCCGCCGCTGTTCGGCCGCGGCGCGGTCGGCCGCGCGCTGACCGAAATGTGGCAGCGCCGCATGGAGCTGAGCTTCCTCCTGCCCGTGGCGATGGCCTTCCGCCATTCCCACCCCGCGATGGCGGCCATGGAGATCCCGCAAATTCCGCAGGTGGCCGAAACCAGTCGCCCGCGCGTGATGGAGTTTCTGAAACTGCTGGACGCGCGGCTCGCCGAAACGCGCTTCATCGCCGGCGACGAATATTCGATCGCCGACATCACCGGCCTCGTGGCGATGGATTTCATGCGTCCCGCCAAGATCAAGGCGCCCGAGGATCTGAAAAACCTTGCGCGGTGGTATGCGGAAGTGTCCGCGCGCCCGAGCGCGGCGGCCTGAGGCGGCCGTGCGCGTCGTTTTCGTCGGCACCGGAGACGCTTTCGGAACGGGCGCGCGCGCCCATACCTGTTTTCGGCTCGACGCGGGCGGCCGCACGATCCTCGTCGACATCGGCGCATCCTCGATCGTGAGCTGGCGCCGGCTCGGCTTTTCCTACAACGACGTCGACGCCATCGTCGTCTCGCATCTTCATGGCGACCATTTCGGCGCGCTGCCGTTCCTGTTTCTGGAATCGCAATACGTGTCCGGCCGCAGCAAGCCGCTGGAGATATTCGGCCCGCCGGGACTGCGCGCGCGTCTGGCCATGGCGATGGAGGCGTTCTTCCCCGGCTCCACCGGCGCGCAGTGGCGTTTCCAGTGGACTGTGCGCGAACTGGGGCCGGGCGCGGATTTCGAGGCCGCCGGCTTCGTCGGCCGATCCACCCAGGTGCGCCATGCCGCCGGCGCGCCGGCGACCGCGCTGCGCCTGACGGCGGGCGGCAAGACCTTCGTCTACAGCGGCGACACATCCTGGACGGACGAGCTGATCGAACTGTCGCACGAGGCCGACCTGTTCGTCTGCGAATGCTACGGCGCGACGCCGGTCGCGCCAGGCCATATCGACTGGGCGACGCTCAAGCCGCAATTGCCGCGCCTGACCGCAAGGCGGGTCCGGCTGACCCATTTGAGCGCCGCCGCGCTCGCGCTCGCCGACGAGATGCGCGCCGCCGGCGTCGATCTGGCGGAAGATGGCCTCATCCTCGATCTCTGATCTCGACCGCTACGCCGCGCGGATCCGCGCCTGCCGCCGCTGCGTGGAGGCGCCGGCCAGCGCGCGCCTGCCGCACGAGCCGCGCCCCGTGCTGCGCGTATCGCAAACCGCGCGCCTGCTCGTCGCCAGCCAGGCGCCGGGCGTGCGCGTGCATCGCTCCGGCCTGCCGTTCGACGACGCCTCCGGCGAGCGGCTGCGCGCCTGGATGGGCGTCGATCGCGACACGTTCTACGACACGCGCCGCATCGCCATCGCGCCGATGGGATTCTGCTTTCCGGGTCTCGACGCGGCCGGCGGCGATCTGCCGCCGCGCCCCGAGTGCCGCGCGCTGTGGCACGACGGATTGTTCGCGCTCATGCCGCGGATCGAAATCGTGCTGGCCATAGGCGGCCACGCGCAGCGCTACCATTTCGCACGGCTCGGCCGGGCGCTTCCCAAGCCGGCGAAGGTCGATACGATCGTGCGCGCGTGGCGGGAGATGGAGGCCGCCGCGCCGCGCCTGTTTCCGCTGCCGCATCCGTCGTGGCGCAACGCCGGCTGGCTGAAGCGCAACCCGTGGTTCGAAACCGACCTGCTGCCGGACCTGCGACGCGCGGTCGCCGCCGCCATCGCCTGACCGGACCGCGCCCGGCATTGCGCCCGCGCAAGGCCCGCGCGAAGGTTTTCTGCAAAGAACACATTGCGGCCGTCCGTTCACGGGTGGTTCAGGCGCGCGGTCGTCATGTCCGGCGATGGCGCGGGGTTGGAGGCGCAAATGCATCGTCGGTTGCGGTTTCTCGCGCGCGGTCTCGCCATGGGTCTGGCCGCGCTCGGTCTGGTGGGGATCGGCGCGCGCGCGCAGGAGTCCGGCGCATCGCAGCCGGCGCCGCCGGCGTCCCGCGTCGCGCTTGTCGTCGGCAATGCGCAATATGCGTCCGGCGCGCTCGTCACCGCCGCCAACGACGCCGGGCTGATCGCCGATGTGCTGCGGCAGGCAGGCTACGAGGTGACCGGCGCCGCCAACCTCTCGCAGGAACAGATGCGCGCCGTCTTCCGCGAGTTTCTCGAACGCGCGATCGCCGCCGGGCCTCAGGCGGAAATCTTCGTCTATCTCGCCGGCCGTGGCCTGCAATACGAGGGCGAGAACTATTTCGCCCCGGTCGAGGCGACCGTCGCCAGCGCCGTGGCGATTCCGGTCGAAACCGTGCGGTTGTCTGATTTCCTGCGTCCGCTGGCGAGCCTGCCGGCCCGCGCGCGCATCTTCGCGCTCGATCTCGAGCGGCCGAATTCCTTCGCCGCCCAGGGCCAGCCGGTCGCCGGCGGCCTGGCGTTGATCGAGCCGGAGGACAACGTCCTATACGCCTTCAACGCCGCGCCCGGCGCGGTGGCGGTCGAAGGGCAGGGGCCATACGGAGTCTATGCGCGTGCGCTCGCCGAAATGCTGCGCAAGCCGGGCATGCCGGTCGCCGAGGCTTTCGCCGAGGCGCGGTTGCGCGTGGCGGCCGAAACGCAAGGCGCGCAGACGCCGTGGAGCGCAAGTCGCCTTGCGCCGGACGTGACGCTGTTTGCGCCTGCGCCCGAGGCGCAGGAAGCGCCGGAGCAGCAGAAGGCGGTGGAGGCGCGCCGGGACATGCTCGGCAAGCCCATGCGCGAATTGTCCGCCGGCGAAGCTTACGGCGCGGCGCTCCAGCGCGATACGATCGAGGGCTACGAGGAATTTCTGACCCTCTACCCCAACGACCCGCAGGCGCGCCGGGTGCGCGCGATGGCGGCCCAGCGGCGCGAGGCGCTGATCTGGCGTCGCACGGTCGTCCGCAACACCCCGAACGCTTACTGGACCTATCTCAAGCGCTATCCGCGCGGGCCGCACGCGGCGGATGCGCGCCGTCGCCTGTCGCTTCTGCAGGCGGCGCTCGAACCGCCGTCCGAATTCGACATGATCGTCTACGACGTGCCGCCGCCCCCGCCGGAGGAAGATGTGTTCTTCGTCGACCGGCCCGTGGTGATCGTCGACGATTTCGTGGATGCGCCGCCGCCGCCCTTGCCGCTGGCGCTGCTGCCGCCGCCGCCGCCCGATCTGATCGCGCTGCCGCCGCCGCCCCCGCCCGCAGGCTTCGCATTGCCCGCGCTGGCGCCGATCCCCATCCCCATTCCCCTCAACCGTCAGTTCGGCGGCGGGCGAATCCGCCCGCCGGTCGCCCTGCCGCCGGGGCCGGGCTTCGTCGGCGCGCAGCCGGGCGTCCGGCCGCCGGTCGGGCCGGGGCCGGGCATGCCGGTCGGACTGCCGCCCGGCGTGCGTCCGCCGGTCGGACCGGGGCAAGGCCTTCCCATCGGCCTGCCGCCGGGCGTGCGTCCGCCGGTCGGACCGGCCCAAGGCCTTCCCACCGGCCTGCCGCCCGGCGTGCGTCCTGTCGGCCCCGGCGTCGTGGGCCAGCCGCCCGGCGTCCAGCCTCCGACCGGGGCGCGGGGCCCGTTGCCGGCGCCCGGCGTCGGCGGCCTGCCGGCCGCTCCCGGCGTGCGTCCTGTCGGCCCCGGCATGCGTCCTGTCGGCCCCGGCGTCGTGGGCCAGCCGCCCGGCGTCCAGCCCCCGACCGGGGCGCGGGGCCCGTTGCCGGCGCCCGGCGTCGGCGGCCTGCCCGCCGCCCCCGGCGTGCGTCCTGTCGGGCCGGGCATGCGTCCTGTCGGCCCCGGCGTCGTGGGCCAGCCGCCCGGCGTCCAGCCCCCGACCGGGGCGCGGGGCCCGTTGCCGGCGCCCGGCGTCGGCGGCCTGCCCGCCGCCCCCGGCGTGCGCCCTGTCGGGCCGGCCGTGGTTGCGCCGCCTGCGACCGGCGTGCGTCCCCTGGGACCGCCGGTCGTCGGTCAACCGCCGATCGCCGCTCCGAACGCTGCGCGCCCGACAGCGCCGCTAGGCGCGCAGCAGCAGTTGCAACAGCAGCGCGCGATCCAGCAGCAACAGCAGCAACAGCAGCGCGCGCTCCAGCAGCAGCAGTTGCAACAGCAGCGCGCGATCCAGCAGCAACAGCAGCAACAGCAG